>JASJDM010000025.1 GCA_030065125.1 Lysobacterales bacterium
GGGTGCGACACCAAGGTTCGGTTGGCATTAAACTCAACTGACCGAGATATCGGAGGGGCGAACTCGTGCCATTGACTACGGCTGGCTAATGGGTGACCCCAGCGTTCCCCGGCGAGCAACGCGAGCCTTCAATTCCCCCAACGCATCTTCGCCGCCTGGTCCACCCGGTAGAAGCGGCGGGCTTCGGCCAGCCAGGCCGGGTGATCCGGCCGGTCGCCGAAACGCCGGATCCAGTCGGCACAGACCCTTGCCGCCAGGCGATTGGCGGTGCGATAACGGTCGAGCTGTTCCGAGCTGAGGCCCTGCCGGTAGCGCACCCCGGTGAACAGCCGTCGATGGAGGCGCTTGGGCCCCGAACGGCCTTCCTGCACCAGGGCGAAAAACTTGTCCACCTCGGCCTGCAGCTCCAATTCCAGCTGGGTCACGCTGCGGTCGTGGCCGGCTCGCCATGCCAGGTAAAGGAAATGACTGACACCTTCAATGACCTTGACGTAGTCGTCCAGCTTCAGCTCAGCGCCGCTGACCAGGGTCTCGTCCAGGAACAGAGACATGGCCAGCCCTTCCTGGTCCTGGGACACCAGAAGTTGCTCAGAGGAATGCCGGGGATCGGCTCCAAGCAGCGTAACCAGCCGGGGGTCGGTAATCAGGAAGTGCTCAGCGCGATGTGGCACGTTGATGTCATACGCCTGCTCCAGCCGCTGCTGCAGATCGTCCAGCATCAGTGCAGCTGCTGCGCGCCGTCGAGGCTGATGCCCAGGGACCGCAGCTGCTTTTCAGCCTGGGGGTTGCCAGTCTCGTTCCACAGCGCATACAGGCGCAGAATGTCCGACGCGTCGAACCGTTCCCGGTTGGCGTGGACCAGGTCGGTCAGGATGTTGACGAAGCGCACGAAATGCTGGGCCAGCTCATCGAATATGCCCAGGTCGGTGGAAGCATTTTCCGCCAGGAATGCGTAGGCGCCGCCGCCCATGGTGACCACATACTCGGTCCGGACCGCACGGCGATCCAGGCTTTGCCGGTACAGTCCTGCCACGAACAGCGCCACGTCCCCCAGACGCTGGAGAATACGGTTGCGCTCGGCTTCGCTGGGGGCGTGCATGGCATCACCGTACAGCAGGGCCAGGGGTTTCAGGCCGGAGCGGCTGGAGCGGTTGTCGAAAAATTGATCGCTGCGCGAAAAGCGCGTGAGTAGATCGGTGAGGTACCAGAGCGTGGCGTCAAGGGGCTGGTGGCCGTTGCGATGGGCGGCGCGACCCAGCTCGTCGTGGAAATAGCGGTATAAAGATCGTTCCGTTACCGGCCGGCCCATCTGGTCTCCTCAGGTCCGCGTGTTTTCATTAATAGCCAGCACCGCCGGGGCGGTCAAGGGCTTATCTCCTTTATCGGCCGGCTCAGTCTGTTTCTTCAGCCAGGAGATGCCGCAGCACCTTGTTCATGGCGTTGCGGGGCAATGTGGACTTCACCACCATGACTTCGGGCAGTTTGAAGACCGCCAGCCCCTTGGTCTTGAGATGATCCGTAATGGCGTCCAGATCGGGCGTCTGCCCCGGCCGCGGGACCACCGCCACCCCGATGCGTTCTCCAAGGATTTCGTCCGCCACCGGAAAGGTTGCTGCTTCGACCAGGTCCGGGTGATCGGCCAGCAGGCCGTCCACTTCTTCCATGGACACGTTCATGCCGCCGCGAATGATGATGTCCTTGGCCCGGGCCACAAACCGCATCAGGCTGGGGTCGTCCGCCGCAATCTCGAACAGGTCACCGGTGCGGAAGTAGCCATCGGGGTCGAACAACCCAAGCTCGCGGCTCTCCTCTTCCGTCATCCGCCAGTAGCCCTCGAAGACGTTGGGCCCACGGATATAGAGCTCCCCGACCTCTCCCGGCCCAGTCACGGTCTCGCCCGTAGCTGGCGCCACCAGCCGGGTTTCCATGACCTGGCTGATGGGGTTGGTCCATTGGCCTTCAACCTGGCCAAACCGCGGAAAGGACGTGGCGCGAATTTCCGGGTCCGGCACGTCGGTGGGCGACGTCAGCAGGGCCGCCCCCTCGTTGGAGCCAAATATATTGACCACGGGCACCCCGCGCTCCTGCCATTCCCGCACCATCCATGGGGACAGGGGCGCCGAGCCGGAACCCACCGCAGACAGCCCCGAAAAGTCCACCATGGCACTCAGCTTGGGATCCTTGAGCAGCAGGTTCAGCACCGCCGGCGGCAGCAGCGTCACGTTGGGCTTTTCCTGGGCCACCTGGCGCAGGAATACGGCCAGGTCGAACGGGTGATGCAGGATCAGCGTTCCGCCCCCCATCAGCCATCCCATCAGGCTGCCGCCAATGGCGGCCATGTTGATGAACGGAAACGGACTCAGCATGCGGTCCCCGGTACCCATGCCCAGTCCGTGGTACATGGCGGGACCCTGGGCAAACCAGTGGTTGTGGGACCGGGGCACACCCTTGGGCGTCCCGGTTGTGCCCGACGTCCAGCAGATGGTGAAACAGTCATCTGCATCTGGATGAGCCGTGCCGGCCAGCTCTTCGCTATGGGGGTCGGCGTTCAACTGACCCAGGGTGAAACCGTCAATGCCTCGCTCGGCCGCCACTGACAGGGCCGCCACTGGATTGCCGTCAGCCAGTGCCACGCCGCAGCAGGCCCGGGGCCCGAGACTGTCGATGATGCCGTTCAGTTCATGGGCGCCATACTGCACCGGCGCCGGGCTGACCACGGCACCGATGCGGGCACAGGCCAGGTAGAACAGCACCAGCTCGCTGATGTTGGGCGCCTGTACCAACACGATGTCGCCGGGCCGAACCCCATGCTGCAGCAGGCCGGCCGCCATGGCGTCGGCCCGCAGCCGACATTCGGCCCAGCTCAGCCGCTGCATCTCTGCGCCGTCCACCTCGGCACGGTTGATTGGGTCCACCAGGGCTTCCTGGTCCGGGGCTGCCGCGGCAACGTCGGCAAACATCTGGTACAGGGATTTGTCCTGCCAGTGTCCCAGCTCCCGGTAGCGCGCGATCTTTTCAGGCGAGGCAAGTTTCATGTCTTCAGTATCCGTTCCCGTGCCGCAAGGTATTCAGTTTCCAGCCGTTCCACGATGGCCGCGGCAGGCTCCTCCGCCAGGATTCCCCCCACCCCCTGGCCGGCCGACCAGATATCCCGCCAGCGCTTGATGTCGCCATCGATATTGACGAAATTTGGGCTTTCCCGCCGGCTGCCTGCATCGATGCCGGCCTGTTCCAGGCTGGGGCGCATCCAGGAGGCTGGAACACCGGTTACCGCCGAAGAAATGCACAGGTCGTCAGCGTCACAATCCACCAGCATCTGGCGATAGCCATCCGACGCCAGGGACTCCCGTGCCGCGATGAAAGCCGTCCCCACGTAGCCATAGTCGGCCCCCAGCGCCTCCAGTGCCAGCAGCGCGCCGCCGCTGGTGATGCCACCGCCCACGATCACCAGTCCGTCGAAAAACCGACGAACCTCGGGCACGAAGGCCAGTGGCGTCAACTGCCCGGTATGGCCGCCGGCACCAGCGCAGACCAGCGCCAGGCCGTCCACGCCCATGGCAGCCGCCTTCCTGGCGAATTTGAGGGAGTTGACGTCGGCAATGACGGCTCCACCGTAGCCGTGGACGATGTCCACCACGGCCCTGGGACTGCCCAGGGCGGTAATCACCAGCGGGGGCTGGTGTTTCTCGATCATCTCCAGTTCCGGTTCCAATCGTTCGTAAGAGCGGTGGGCGATGATATTGAAGGCCCAGGGCGCGTCCCCCTCCTGGCGCTGTTCAACAATCCGGCTCAGCCACTGGTCCAGCTGTTCGATGCTGCGGCAGTTGGGGGCGGGGAATGCTCCGATGACGCCGGCACGGCAGGCCGCCAGCACCAGATCGGGGCCGGAGATCAGGAACATGGGCGCCGCGATGGCGGGAACCCGCAATCCCCGGGACAGTTGACGCTTCAGCTTGATGGTGTCCGTGCCGGCCGGCTGCATTGCATTAATGTACTTGATGACAGTTGAACCTGCCAACGCATGTTTTCCACGCAATATTCCTCCAAAGATGCTGATATTTCATCAACTTTTCGGTATAGAATGTGCGGGCCAATCCCACGGCGGGAGGGTCGCCGTGAAAAAAAATCCTGGAGGGACTATGAAACTTTACAGTGCACCCCGTAACAAACTGACTCGGGCGATTGCCATCGCCACCGGCTCTCTGATCATGCTGCCGGCCTTCGGCCAGAATCTTGAAGAAATTGTCGTGACCGCCACCAAGCGTGAGCAGAGCCTTCAGGACGTTCCAATATCAGTCAACGTGGTTACCGGCGCAAAGATGGAGGAAGCCGGTATCGATCGAATCGAAGACCTCCAGGACTACGTGCCCAATCTGGTCATGTCGGAAACGGGCATCGGCAACAATATCTACATCCGCGGCATCGGCTCCGGCATCAACCCGGGTTTTGAGCAATCCGCCGCTTCTTTCGTCGATGGCGTTCACTACGGTCGCGGCCAGCTCTACCGGGCTCCGATCTTCGACATGGAGCGGGTCGAGGTGCTGCGTGGGCCGCAAAGTATCCTGTTCGGCAAGAACAGTATCGCAGGGGCCATCAGCATCTCCACGGCCAAGCCTACCTCGGAAAAGGAAGGCTACGTCTCTGCCCTGTACGAGCCGGACCATGAAGAAACCGAGCTGACCCTGGTTGCTTCCGGTCCCCTGGGGGACAGCACCGCCGGTCGCATCGCCATTCGCAAGCGCGACATGGACGGCTACATCGAGAATATCTTCCTCGGTGAAGAAGAAACCGACCGGGACGAACTGACCGTCCGCGGCACCCTGGTATGGGAAGCCAGCGAAAATCTGGAGGTGACTGCCAAGTACGAGCGCAACGAGTTCGACATCGTCGGCCGGCAGGTCGAAATTATCGACGACGTTTACGGATTCGCGGCGCCGATCCCCACCAACCCGATCGGCGTGCCGTACTCCCAGTTGCTGGTGTTGGCCTTTGGCCAGGACCCCAGCGTTGCGGAGGTCGAACAGGACTACCGGAGAAGTTCCAACGGCGACTTTTCCAACAACGAATCCAACAACTTCACCCTGACCCTCGACTACGAGTGGGGCGACTTTACCCTCACCTCCATCACCGCCTACCTGGATTACGAGTTCGAGGAACTGTGTGACTGCGACTTCGGCAGCGCCATTGTGATCGACGCACCTCTGGCGGAAGAATACGACCAGTTCAGTCAGGAACTGCGCCTGACCTCGCCGGGTGGCGAAAAAGTGGACTGGATCCTGGGTGCGTTCTTCCAGACCAACGAGCATGATTCCCCTGACGAGACCGGTGTACCGGCCAACAGCATCCTCGGCCCCGTGGTGGGCAGCCTGCTGGGTAACCCGGCCATCGCAGGCCTGTTTAACGGCACGGGCGCAGCCCGCTCGTTCAACCAGGAGACCGACTCGTTTTCAGTCTTCGGCCAGGCCACATGGAACGTTTCAGAAGATTTCCGCTTTATCTTCGGCGGCCGCTATACCGATGAAGACAAGGAAGCGTTTCGCCGGGTCACCCTGAACGAGTTCCAGGGCCCGGAGATCACTCCCGCTACCGACCCGCTTCGCTGGGGCACCGCGGCTGCGGTTTATGCCGGGTTGTTTGGCATCCAGGTCATCGGGCACGATATCTCCGGCTCCCGCAACGACAGCTCGTTTGACGTGGCGCTGACGGGTCAGTGGGACGTGGGCGACAACGACATGCTGTATGCCTCGTTCTCCACCGGCTTCAAGGCCGGCGGATTCGATACCCGCTCCAACACCCTGCCCGGTGCTTCCGCATTCGGCGTCCCCGGTGTGATTGCCCCGGGCACGTTGCCGGACGGCAGTTTTGAGTTTGAGGACGAAGAGGCGACATCTTTCGAGGTTGGCGGAAAGTTCGGACTCGCTGACGGTGCCGCAGAGCTCAACGTGGCCCTGTTCTACACCGAGTATGACAACCTGCAGATTTCCATCTTCGACGGCATCCTTGGCTTCAACGTGGGTAACGCGGCCGAAGCAGAGATCCAGGGCCTGGAGCTGGACGGACGCTGGCAGCTGTCTGACAACTGGAGCATGTTCGGAAACCTGGCCATTACCGATTTCGAGTTTGTCGATTTCCAGAACGGGCAGTGCTACTTCGGCGAGCCCGATCCCGAAGGTGATCGGCTGTGCGACCGCACCGGTGAGACCAACCAGTACGTGGCTGACTACCAGGGTGCCCTGGGCTTCAGCTACGACAACCGGGTGGGTGACAACCTCAACTTCCGGGCTGATTTTGACGTCACTTTTACCGATGACTTCTTCACCGCCCAGAACAACGATCCGGTCACCATCCAGGACTCCTACGCCAAGCTCAACGTGCGCCTGGCCCTGGCCAACGCCAACGACAGCTGGGAACTGGCCCTGCTGGGCCGCAACCTGACCGACGAAGACGTGGTGCGCTACACCAACCCGGTGCCGCTGTCCGGCACGTTCGGCTCAAACAGCCACTACGGGTTCGTGGAACGACCCCGCTCGGTGGCGGTTCAGGCCAGCTGGCGCTGGTAAGCGCCCGCCGCTACGACCCCACCAGCGGGTCGTGAGCAACACCAGGGGCGGTGGTCCATCAGACCACCGCCCTTTTCGTTTCACTTTTCTGGACCATCGCGGCCCGGACAGCAGGAGACCCTTCCCATGAATTTCACGAGAGCGACCCTTGTCGTATTCGCCCTGTCTGGATGTGCCACCACAGCAACGGCCCAGCAAGCCAGTTCGCTGACCCGCAGCCTCAACCAATCTGTGGCCAACAGCCTGAACCTGGAGGAGAAGCGGGATTGGGAAAGCGCACGCCGCGGCTTCATCGCGACCAGGGAGGATCCACTGATACGAAACGACAGCGGCCAGGTGGTTTGGAGCCTGAACCGTTATGACTTCCTGGAGGGCAAAGCTCCGGACACGGCCAACCCCAGCCTGTGGCGCCAGGGCCAGCTCAACCGGATGCACGGACTGTTCAAGGTCACCGATGGCATCTACCAGGTTCGCGGTTTTGATCTCGCCGTGATGAGCATCATCCAGACCACGTCTGGATATATCGTGGTGGACCCACTGACCACCCGCGAAACGGCGGCGGCTGCCATGCAGCTGGTACGGGAGCAACTGGGCGAAAAGCCAATCAAGGCCGTGCTGTACACCCACAGCCATGCGGACCATTTCGGCGGTGTCCGGGGTGTAGTAGACGAAGCAGACGTGACCGCCGGCAAGGTACAGATCATCGCGCCCGCCGGCTTCACCGAGGCGGCGGTCAGCGAAAACGTGATTGCCGGTAACGTCATGACACGGCGGGTGACCTATATGTTTGGCTCCCTGTTGCCCAAGGACCCGACCGGCGATATTGGCACAGGCCTGGGCCAGTCCGTGCCCAGCGGCAGCATCGGTATGATCGTACCAACCCACGAGATCACCCATACCGGAGAGACCCTCACCATTGACGATGTCCGGCTGGTGTTCCAGTTGACTCCGGACGCCGAGGCCCCGGCCGAGTTCATGTTTTACCTGCCTGACCTCAAGGCCTTCTGCCAGGCCGAGGAGATCAACCACACCCTGCACAACCTGTACACGCTGCGCGGGGCCCGGGTGCGGGACGGATTGCTGTGGAGCAAATACATCGACCAGGCCTTGAGCCTGTTCGGTAAAGAGGCCGAGGTCTCCTTCGGCAGTCACCACTGGCCAACCTGGGGCAACGCGGCCGTGGTCGACCTGATGGAAAAGCAGCGGGACCTGTACCGCTACATTCACGATCAGACCCTGCGCCTGGCCAACCAGGGCTACACCATGAAGGAAATTGCTGAAATGGTTCAGCTGCCCAGGTCCCTGGCCTCTGAGTTTGCCAACCGCGGCTATTACGGCAGCGTCAGCCACAACGTCAAGGCCCAGTATCAACTTTACCTGGGATGGTTCGATGCGAACCCGGCCAATTTGAATCCACTGCCGCCGGCGGAAGCCGCCGTGCGATACGTCGAGTACATGGGTGGTGCCGACGCCATCCTGTCCAAAGCCAGGCAGTCATATGATGACGGCGATTACCGCTGGGTCGCCACCGTATTGAACCATGTGGTGTTTGCTCAGCCCGAGCACCAGGAAGCGCGCAAACTGCTGTCCGATACCTACCGGCAGCTCGGCTATGCTGCCGAATCGGGACCGTGGCGGAATTTCTACCTGACCGGGGCCCAGGAATTGACGACCGGGGTATTGCCGCTGCCGGCGCCACGCACCCTGAGCCCCGACCTGCTCCGCGCCGTTCCCATGGACAAGTTCCTGGACTTCCTGGCGGTCCGCCTGAACGGCCCCAGGGCAGGCGACCACAACATGGTGTTCAACCTGGAATTCCCCGACTACGGCCGCAAGGCCACCCTGCTGGTCAAGAATGGCGTGCTGAACTACCGGCTGGATGTCCATTCCGATACCGCCGAAGCCAGTCTGGTCATCCCGGCCATGCTGCTGATGCAGGTGGCCACGGGCCAGGCCGAATTCGCTGAGCTGCAGGCTGGGGGTACTCTGACCGCGTCCGGCAACACCGAACGTTTCATGGAATTCCTGCAGCTGCTGGACCGGTTCGAGTTCTGGTTCAACATCGTCACCCCCTGAGCCCGCATCCAGATGACAACGGCCCCGCCCAAGCTGGCATAATTGCTGCCTCACAACGGGATTCGCATGGGGAAAACACTCAACACGGCATACCTGCTGCTGCTTCCGCTGGCGGTAGCCGGATGGAACCTGGGGCTGCCCGCAGCCGCTGGTCTGCTGCTGCTGGGCCTCGCCTGGCGGTGGGCTGTCACTGCCGCGGGCCTGGGCCGAAAAAGCAGGGGGGCCGAGATCTGTCTGGAGGCCATCTCCGCCAGTCATTTCGTGGAGAAAGTACGCTGGTGCCTGGATCGGCTGGGGCTGGATTACACGGAGCGGCGGGCCGGCGGAACCCTGGGCGCGGTGTTCCTGGGCCGAACGGTGCCGCGCATGACGTTTCGCAGCGGCGCCGTCACCTCACGGATCGGCAATTCATCCCACATCCTGCGCTATCTCTGGGGCCGGTACGGCCACCAGGCCGATGCGGCATTCCTGGAGCCCACCGCCGAAGCCGTTGCCCTGGAAAAAAGGCTGGACCACTATGGTGTGGACCTGCAGGTCTGGATCTACACCCACCTGCTGCCCAATCGAAAGCTGACCCTCCACGCCTGGGGCATGCATGATCCGGCCGTGCCGCTGTGGCAGCGCTGGCTGCTGCCCGTGGTGTTTCCCCTGGCCGCGCTGATGGTTCGACGCGGCTTCCGGATCTCCCCGGCGAGCTATCAGAAGAGCCGCCAGCGCATTGGTGAACTGCTGGCGGAACTGGATCAGACCATTGGTCCTGACGCCGGGTTTCTGCTGGGCGGAGAGTCACCCAGCTACGTGGATTTTACCTTTGCCGCCCTGTCCAGCCTGTGGGCACAACCCGAGGGGTTCGCCCTGGGTCGATCCGCGGCGGCCATACCCTCAGCCGACCAGACGCCGGAGGGAATGGCCATGGACCAGGCCGAATGGTCCCGGGGCTACCCCAACGTTGTGGCCCTGATCGAGCGGCTGTACCGGGACTATCGAGCACCGGCGACGCCGTCCCGGTCCAGCTGACGGTATATCGCAAGCAGCCCCCTGGCGCTGTCCTGTTCCGGCGTAAGCTCGATTTCCAGCCTGGCCAGCATGGCCGCCGCCGCTTCGGGAACCGGTACCCGTGGGTAGCCGTTGTCCACAGCGAAGTGAACGCACTTGAGCGCTCGGAACGCGTTGAACCAGCGCAGGAATCGTTTTCGGAAACTGGCCAGGTCGGTGGTGTTGTCCTGGATTTCCGCCAGGGCTTCAGGAAATGCCTGCTGCTCCAGGAAGCCCTTCAGCCAGTCGGTCAACCCCGCGGTCAGCGATGAATCTCCTGGGGTCGCCCTCGCCAGCTGATCGGTCAGATCAAGCAGCTGCCTGAGCTGGTCGAAGATACGCGGATCGTAGGTCAGCTGATCCCTGCAGCGTGCGTCAGCCATGGCTTTGCCGGTACCGAAGGGGACCCGGGAAGACTCCCGCGGCGACGGCACGACGCAGGTTTGGGTAATGCTGCCCAGTGACTCCGAAAATTTCTGCAGAAAGTAGAAGTCTTCGCCCGCCTTGCGTCGATTCATGCCGCCCTGGCGGCAGTAAGCTTCCGAGCGGACAGCCATGGATGAACCCACCGTCTGGTGGGCGTAAGGCAGGCCAGCATAGCGCTGGGCCCACACGTAGTAACGCAGGTGCAGTTCGTACAGGGCAATTGCTGCACTGTTGTCGTGGCCCTCCAGCGGGTGTTCGTAATGAATGGAGGCCGCCTGTATCCCGGGATGAATTCGGAAGTACTGCTCGATCTCAACCAGGTAATTGGGCTCGACCCGGCAATCCGCATCCAGGCACGCGACCACACCCTCGCCACTGGCCGACCGGGCCAGTCGATTCACGGCTTCGTCCATGCCAATCTTCCGGGCCAGCCCAACGCCGGCATGCCGGGCCGGCAGTCGCGGATGATCAACCGCGAAGAATCGAACCCCGGGCGTATCCACGCCCGCCACCCACTGTTCAAACCGTGCCAGTGTGGCCCGGTTAAGGTCATGGGTCTCCTGGCTGCTTTGCTCGGAGCCGTTGACCACCACCAGCACCTCGACCTCGCAGCCCGGCCGGTCACAGGCTGCCAATGAGTCCAGAGTGGTCAGAAGATCCGGTTCGCTGAAGCACGGAATCACCACCACCACCCCAAGCCCGGATGCAGGTTCTACTTCAATCTGGAAGGCAAACAGTTGATGTTTTTCCAGGTAACGACTAGTTTCACGCACAATATTTGACTACCGGATTTTCAGCCGTGACCCGCCGTTCCATAGACCTCCTGGCCGACACCAACCCCAACTGGGTGAACGTGGTGATGGACCAGTTTGACGAATTCCTCTGCGATCACGCCAATTGTGAACGAAAAGCCTCGGCCCTGGCCATGAGCCTGGTGGTCAAGTACCCCAATCGTACCCGGATTATTCCAAC
Organism: Lysobacterales bacterium; assembly: GCA_030065125.1. GTDB lineage: Bacteria > Pseudomonadota > Gammaproteobacteria > Xanthomonadales > SZUA-38 > JASJDM01. Next base: position 11,070 of record JASJDM010000025.1, read on the forward strand.
CCTGATTGACGTGGCCCGGGAAGAGCTGGAGCATTTTCACCAGGTTTACGCCCTGATGGAAAGCCGGGGGCTCACCCTGGTCCATGACACCCAGGATCCCTACGTCAATGGGCTGCTGGGCGTCATGCGCCACGGCCGCGAGGAGCGCTTCATCGACCGCATGCTGGTGTCCTCCCTGGTGGAATGTCGCGGCGCCGAACGATTTGGCCTGGTCGCCGAGGCCTTGACCGATCCAGAGCTGAAGCGCTTTTACACCGAATTGTACAAATGCGAGAAAAAGCACGGCCACCAGTTCGTGGACCTGGCCCTGAAAGAAGCCCCTCCGGATCTGGTCTACCCACGCCTGCAGCAGCTGGCCGAGCACGAGGCGGACATCATGCTGTCACTGGAGTGGCGCCCTTCCCTGCACTGAGACCCCGCCCCATGAGAGGCTCTGCCCGGGTCACTTTTATGATAATATTCTAATATTCTACAGTAATGGCTGCCGCCACCCTCGCGCGAACGCCATCCAGCATTGGGAGACCAGGAAGCTCGCATGAGCCAGACTGCCGCAGAGCCAGCTCCAGGCAACGCACCACTCACCGGACTGGTAGCGGGGATTGTGCTGGCAGTTGTGCTCGGCATCGCCGGGAAGCTGGCTGCAGACTACATCGGGACAGATCTTCTGGGTCTTTCCAGGTCCCCCATCAGTCCGATCATGCTGGCCATTGTCCTGGGCATTATTGCAGCCAACGTGATTGAGATGCCGGAGGCCTGGCGGGCCGGTTTCAAGTTCTGTACCACCCGGGTGCTGCAGCTCGGCATTGTGCTGCTGGGTTTTCGGCTGAGCCTCACGTCAGCCGGCACCATCGGTCTGCAGGCAGCGCCCCTGGTCATCGGATGCGTGGTGGCGGCGCTGGCCCTGGTTTCTGTCGCCGGGCGCCTGATGCACCTGCCGGGACCCCTCAACGGGCTGATCGCCGTGGGCACCAGCATTTGTGGCTGCACCGCCATCGTGGCTACCGCCCCACTGATTCGGGCCAGAGACGCGGAAATCAGCTACGCCATTGCCACCATCACCGTGTTCGGCCTGGTGGCCATGTTTGCCTATCCCTGGCTGGCGCACTGGATTTTCGAGGGTGACGCCCGGCTGGCAGGTTTTTTCCTGGGAACCTCGGTACACGAAACGGCCCAGGTAGCCGGCGCCGGCCTCATCTTCCAGCAACAGTTTGATGCCCCGGAAGCGCTGGACGTGGCCACCATCACCAAGCTGGTCCGGAACCTGTGCATGGTCATCCTGATTCCGCTGATCGCACTGCGGTTCGGCGCCGGAGACGGCGAAGACCGGAAGCGCTGGTACCAGCTGATCCCGCTGTTCATTATCGGTTTCGCGCTGATGAGTGCGATCCGTACCGTCGGCGACATCGGGCCAGAGAGCGGCGGTCCGGCCCTGGGCGTGATTGCGCCGGAGAACTGGCAGCAGGCCACCACGGGGATCACTTCGACGGCCAAGTGGCTGCTGACCGTGGCCATGGCGGCCGTAGGGCTGACTACCCGCCTCAGTTTTCTGAAGGATCTCGGCCTGAAGCCTTTCCTTTTGGGCCTGACCGCCGCAACCGCGGTGGGCGGCATGAGCCTGCTGCTGATCCACACCTTTCTGGGGTGAAGACCCTTCACGGCACCTAGATGCCCCGGGTATAGACTGGTGTGATGAATCCAGCAATTCAGGGACTCTACTTTTTCACGCGATTTGCCCGCAGTTTCAGCCGGCTGGGGTATGACAAGCGCGCGCGGAAATGGCCCAAACAGATCTTCGACTTTTCCGGTCAGCACTGGCTGGTCACCGGCGCCAGTGGAGGCATCGGGCGCGCCATCGTGCACCAGGCCGCTGCATGCGGTGCCCAGGTGACCGCGGCGGCGCGCAGTTCGGGCAAACTGGAACAGCTGACCGCAGAGTCCGAGTTTCCGGAACGCATCAAGGCCGCCCAGGCAGACCTCTCACTGATGAGCGGCATCGACGAGCTGGCGGCGTGGCTGGGGTCTGTTGGCACCCCGGTGGATGTTCTGGTTAACAACGTGGGTGTGCTGCTGAACGACTACGCCACTACCGCTGAAGGCATGGAAGCCTCGTTCGCCACCAATCTGCTGAACCATTACCGATTGACCGAGACCCTCGTCGCGGACGACATGCTGGATCCCAACGCCACGGTGATCAACATGTCCTCGGGCGGCATGTATAACGCGCCGCTTGCCGTGGACAGCCTTAATCCGGGACCAGAACGCTACGACGGCGTCATGGCCTACGCCCGGCACAAGCGGGCACAGGTCGAACTCACCCGCTACTGGAACGAGGCCTACGGCGATCGCGGCATGCGGTTCTACGTGATGCATCCGGGCTGGGTCGATACCCAGGGCGTAAAAACGTCTCTGCCGGGATTCCGCAAGCTTTTCAAATCGGTCCTGCGCAGCCACCAGCAGGGAGCGGACACCGCGCTCTGGCTGGCCATGAACCGTCCGGCCTGCGAGCCTAACGAAGGCATCTGGCTGGACCGCGAGCGCCAGACCGAACATGTCTTCAGCCACACGCGCAACCCTGCACATACCGCTCAAGACCTGGTGAACTACCTGGATTCCTTCTAACACTGATCGCCTCGGCCCAGGGCGCGGTTTTGTGTTTAGGCGCCGCAGTCTCTAGAATCGAAGCCCGGGGAATACCACCACTGGGTAAGCGATGTCCTACACCGCTGATGAAGAAACCCGGGGGGAAGATGTCGACATACCTAACCATACGATCATTCGTAGGGTGGGTGATGGCGGTATGGCTATTGTCTACCTGGCCATACAGGATTCCCTGAAACGACCCGTCGCCCTCAAGGTGCTGCGCACCAATGCCCAGCAGGATCCCGAGATGGCAGACCGTTTCGTCAACGAGGCCGAAACCATCGCCAAGCTGGACCACCCCAACATCGTGGGCATTCACGAAGTGGGACAGACCCCGGACGGCCAGCTCTATTATTCCATGCCGTTCCTGGATCACGGTGACCTGCGGACCTTCCAGTATGCCCACGACGCCGACCTCGTTGCCCTGATCAGGCGCCTGTGTGACGCCCTGGCTTACGCCCACGACAAGGGGGTCATCCACCGGGACATCAAACCGGAAAACGTGTTGTTTGACCGGTTTGGCAACGCCCAGATCGCGGATTTCGGGATTGCGCTGACCCAGGGCAACCGCCGCTGGACCAAGGAGGGTTACATCGTCGGCAGTGCCAAGTACATGAGCCCGGAACAGTCCCAGGCCCGGTCTGTTGACGAACGCACCGACGTCTACGGCATTGGTATTATCCTGTACGAACTGCTGACCGGAAAAGTCCCCTTCGACTCTGATGACGAGGTATCGATCCTGGTCGCCCACGTCAGCGACTCGGTGCCCCTGCTGCCCCCGGAAACGCGCCACTGGCAGCCGCTGATCAATCGCTGCCTGGCGAAGCGGCCCGAAGACCGCTTCGCCAGCGCACCGGCACTGAAGAATGCCCTGACCCGGATTCCCGGCAGCGCCCTTGGACGCTGGCTGGTCCGCTGGCAGGTGACCCTCGCCGCCGAGTGGGAGCGCTGGCGCAACACCGTGATGCTGGGCGGCGCGCTGGCGGCAACGGCGGTGGCGGCAGCCTACCTGGCGCATTGGCGGCTGACCGGCACCGTGGACCCCGTGCCGCCGGCTGTACCACCGGCGCTGAAAACAGTTGAGACCCCTGGCGGCGACGGCTTTCAGTCTCCGGCCCTGACCGCATCCGACGAACCGCCGGAACCACCACCGCCAGCGCTGAGCCGGCAGGAAATCGACCGGCTGCTGGCCGAAGGGTTTGACCGGATGTTCCGAAATCGCCTGACCCGGCCTGCCGAGGACAACGCCGCCAGCCGATTCCTCGAAATTCTGGGCCACTATCCCGACCACCCCGAGGCAGGCCGGGGACTCACAGAGGTCATCCACCAGTATCGAAATTTCATCGTGTCCGAACTGAACAGCGAGCGCTACGCCGATGCCCTGGGCCACGCCCGTGACATTGTTCGGCTGATGCAGAGCTCCGGCTGGACGCTGGACGACCTGCCCCAGCTCGCCGGACCCGTGATCCTGGCCAGCGAACGGGCGGCTGCAGCCCAGATTGACCGCCTGGACCGAGCCACCGGCGAGAAAGCAATCCAGCCTGCCCTGGTATTGCTGGGCGACGCGCGGCTTGCCGAACTGCAGGCCCGGCTCAAGTCGATTCCAGGCTCCGGCGAGCAGCTGGCCAGTGGTGTCGGGCTGAACACCGTTTTCGTCAGTCCCAGCCTGGCAAAACCCGGCGGCCTCACCCGGACCATTGCCTCGGGCTTTGCCGTAACGCCGACGGAAATCACCCGCGCCCAGTACGCGGAATTTGTCAGCGAACGCAGCTGGCCGGAAACGCCATGCCGACATGCCAGTTCCTCCACCGCCCTGTTCAGCAACCTGAGCTGGCGGGAGACAGGCAAGGTTGAGCAGGACCCGGACCACCCGGTGATCTGCGTGAGCTGGCGGGACGCAGTGGCCTATGCAGAATGGATGTCAGCTCGCAGCGGCCACCTCTACCGCCTGCCCACGGACAGCGAGTGGCAGCACATGGCCTGGGTGGGCCACGAGGCCGACATCGCCTGCCAGACCGGCAACGTGGCGGGCACCGAGTCCGGCCCGCTGCGTTACATCAGGCAATCCCTTTCCTGCGACGACGGATTCCTGTACACCGCCCCGGTATCCCTATTCCAATCCAACCGCTTGGGGCTGTTTGATCTGCGAGGGAACGTCCGGGAATGGACGTCGAGCTGCCCGGATCAGGCTACCCGCATGAGTCGCTTGATTGGCAAGCTCAGCGCCCGGGAGGCCGAGGCCTGTCAACGAAGAATTGTCCGGGGCACCAGCTGGATGGACGGGCGCGGCGCCACCATGCTTGGTCTGGCGGAGCCCGCGAAAATCGGCCAGGCCTTCACCTTTGTAGGCTTTCGCCTGGTGCGCGACCTGGCCGCCGAGCGCGAACGACGCTCGCAGAACTAGAACTCGCAGAGCCAGAAAAAAAGGGCGCCTGAACGGCGCCCTTCTGAATCGGATTGGTAGGAAGCGGATTACCGCTTCTTGGCTACTTTTTTCCTGGCTACCTTCTTTTTGGCCACCTTTTTCCTGGCGACTTTTTTCTTGGCTACTTTTTTCTTGGCAGCGGCTTTCTTGCGTGCCGGAGCTTTTTTCGCCGGTGCTTTCCTGGCTGTCTTTTTCTTGGCTACCTTTTTCTTGGCAACTTTTTTCTTGGCGGCTTTCTTTTTGGCCGGTCTCTTTTTGGTCTTTTTCTTGGCAGCCCTGGCCTTCAGTTTTTCGATTTCAGACTCCACCCGTGCAATGGCCTTGTCCACCCGCAGGGCGTGGCCCAGGTGATCCTTGGCGCTGGCCAGGTCGTTCCGCACTGCCGCCAGGTCGGCGCGCATGGACTTGGCTTCCGCAGTGGCGTCTGCCACCACCTTTTTGAGAGCATCAATCTGTGACTTGATCTCTTTTTCGGCTTTGGCCTTCAGGTTCTTGGCCAGCCTTTCGGTCTTGGTCTTGATCTGGGCACGGGCCTTGGCGGCCTTGGTATTGGCACGCTTGATTTCCCGCTGCAGTCGATTCCGGTCTTTGTTCAGTTGTGCCGTGGCGCGCTTGGCGGCCCGAACCAGGTCGTTCTTGGCTTGTTGAAATGCTTTTTGGTTTGCTGTGAGTTCTTTGGTCATTTCAGACCCCCCTCAATTTTTCGTAAGGACGCGTTGTCAAGTGCGGACGCTAACACTTTTCGCGTTTGGGTAAAAGTCAGAGTGTTACTTGCTCAACAGTTTCCGGGATCATTCCGGACTGGCCATGCAGAACGCGTTCAGCTTGTTGCCATCCAGATCGCGAAAGTAGCCGGCATAAAACCCATTGCCCCGGTCACCCGGTGCGCCTTCATCGACGCCGCCCAGTTCCATGGCCTTGGCGTGCAGCATATCCACCTTGTCGTTGCTGTCCACAGCCAGCGCCACCATCACACCGTTGCCCACCGTTGCCGGATTCCCGTCGTACGGCCGGGTCACGGACAGCGCCGGCTGGCCGGGGCCTACCGCCCAGGCGATGAAGGTTTCCGCCTCCATGAATCTGCCGGCGCCGATTACAGTCAGCAGCTCGTCATAAAACGAGGCCGCTCTACCAATGTCATTGGTGCCCAAGGTGACGTATCCAATCATGCTGTTCTCCCGGTTCAGAGCCGACAGGAGTATATACCCAACCACTCAAGCTTTTCTCGTGCTGGCCGTTAAATGTATGGACTTACTTGATCGCGCCGAAGAAGCGTGGAGTGACGCCGTGCCTCTCGGATGTTCATTACATCGACGGAAAGCCTGAACCAGGAAATGCGGTTTTATTGCAGGAAGCGGCTCTTGTTACTGTTCGTCGCTGCCATGGCGGCAGCGCCATGCTGGGCCGTGGCAGAGAGCAAGTCCCTGGTTTTCCTTAACTGGTCAGATTACCTGGACCCCGGCGTGGAGAAGGAATTCGAACAGACCGCCGGAGTACAGCTGAAAACCATTGCCTACTCGAACGATTACGACCGTGATCGGATTCTGGTCGAAACCGACGCCAAGGGCTTCGATCTGGGCATTGTCGACGGGGCATCGCTGCGACTGTACGCCAGACTCGGATGGATCGATCGCCTCGACGTCAGTCGCCTGCCCAATCTCAAACATGTTGATAGGCGCTGGCGCCGTGCTTACGCCGCCTCGGAAGAATTTGCGCTGCCCTACTTTTGGGGAACTACCGGCATTGGCTACCGCCCGGACCTGGTTGGAAATCCACCAGCAACGTGGCGGGACGTGGTGCAACCGGATCAAACCGTTTGCGCCCTGAAAATCATGATGACAAACGACTATGTGGACCTGGTTGGCGTAGGGCTGCTGGCCGCAGGGTTCCAATATGATTCAGCCGATCACCTGGAACTTCGCGCCGCTCATCACTTGCTGCTGAGGCAAAAGCCCTGCGTATATCAGTACGACAACCAGAACTTGAATGAGAACGGCACACTGGTCACCGGTGACGTCGCCCTGGCCATGATGGACAACGGAGACTTCAAGGCCCTGCACGAGATTGACCCATCAATCCAGTACGTACTGCCAGAGGACGGGGCACTGTTTTGGGTGGACTACCTGGTGGTCTTCAGTGAGTCAAAGAACAAAGACCTCGCTCACCAGTTTATTGATTTCCTCAATACACCCGTGGTGGCCGCCCGTAACGCAGAGGGACTGGGATACGCACCTGCCAATCGATCAGCCCTCAGTCACCTGCCGCTATCCGTCCTTGCCGATCCCATCATTTTCCCGTCCGCCAACGACATCGACCGGAGAGTCATGGAAACCGAGCTCAATTCACGCGCCATGCGTGCCCGGTCGCGCATCTACGCCGAAGTCACGGGGCACCCGCAGTGAAACTAAGGCCCAAACTCATCCTGCAGACGATCCCCCTGGTGGTCGTTCCTGTCCTGGCCTTCGGAATCTTTGCGTTGATCCAGTTTGGCAACGCGTCCAACACCGCATCCCAGCGGCAGGCGCTGGCGGCATTGGATCAGGTTGAGCGTGAATTTGATGCCGTGGTTTCCACCGCCCGGGCTAACGTGGAGCTGTTTTCGAATTCCAGCTATCTCAGGAAGTACGTCGCCACCAGCGACGAGGAGATTCGCCACTCGCTGCTGCACGGCGGCCTGATGGACCTGTTTTCCAGCTACCAGGCAGCCTATCCGGAATACGTCGAAATCAGCGTCATACTGCCCGGCGGATACGAAGATGCCCGGATCACCCGAGGGTCGATTGCCAACGCCACCGATGATGAAAGTAGCAACCCCTTCTTCCAGGCCCTGGCACAGGAAGCAGCAGACACCTACGTGGAGTTTCTGCTGAATCCGGACTTCGCCCAACCCGTGCTCCAGGTTGGCCGGGCCCTGCGTTTCGAAGACAGCGCCATATCGGGAGACGGAACCCAGGCGCTGTACGGCTTTCTGGTGATGAAAATCGCCATGACGGGCCTGCTTGAACATGCGGGGGCCCACGAAAGCCAGTTATTCACCGGACTGCACTTCGTCGACGCCCGCGGCCAGGACTGGCTGGCGGGGGACGCGCCGGCGGTAAGCCCAGAAATTCTCACCAGCATCCTGGGTGCTCCCGAGGGCGCACTTCTTCGCGATGAACCGGACGGGGCAAAGTCCATATGGTCAGCCAGGACACTGGACCGGAACCTGATCGCGGTCCAGCGTGTACCCGAGCGCGAGTTTGCGTCCGCGGGGCAGCAGCTTCGAAACGTCCTGCTGGCTTCGCTCGTGGTGGCAGTGGTCGGAACCATGATCATCCTGTTTGTGCTCATCGACGGCCAGTTGATCCGCCCGGTGGCCCGGATGAGCGCAGCCGCGCACAGCATGGGTGAGGGCGAGCTGCGGGTAACCTTGCGGAAAAACAGCAACGACGAGATTGGGCACCTGGCCTCCACCCTCGAGGCCATGGGCAACCGCCTGTTCGATATGCGCGAGGCCGAAGCCGGTCGTGCCGCGGAACTAAAGTCAAGCAACGAAAAACTGACCCAGGCCGTCAACGAATCCGAGCGGGCCAAGGAAGCCGCCCAGACCGCCAGTATGGCCAAAACCGAATTCCTGACGCGGATGAGTCACGAAATCCGCACGCCCATGAACGGCGTTCTGGGTATGGCTGAGCTGCTGCGCGACACCGAGTTGACCGAGCAGCAGCAACGTCACGCCGATACCATCCACAAATCGGGCATGGCCCTGCTGGCCATCATCAACGACATCCTGGATTTCTCGAAGATCGAGGCTGGAAAACTGACCCTGGATCAGGCTGATTTTTCGATTCCCGAACTGGTTAAGCAGGTCGCGGAGTCACACCGCAAGGCGGCCGCTGAAAAAGGGCTGGGGCTGACCACACACATTTCGGCGAAGCGTTCCGAACGGGTTTCGGGAGACCCCGCCAGGGTGGGCCAGGTGCTGAACAACCTGGTCAGCAACGCCGTGAAGTTCACCGAGAGCGGGCAGATTTCAATCAGGGTGGAGCAGGAACAGATCGACGAAAACGGCGCCGTATGGACGGTGTTCGAGGTTGCGGATTCCGGCATCGGCATCAACGACAAGAGCATCAACAGGATCTTCGAGAGCTTCGACCAGGAAGACGGTTCCAGTACCCGCAAATTTGGCGGCGCCGGTCTGGGGCTGACCATATCCAAGCAACTGGTCGATCTCATGGGTGGATCTCTGTCGGTGGACAGCACCCTGGGGGCTGGCTCCAGATTTTCCTTCAGGCTGCCGCTGTACCCCGCGCTGGAGCGTACCCAACCCGCTGGGGGCGCCCAGCCGTTTGCCGTCCAGCCCATCGATGCGGTGGTGCTCATCGTGGAGGACAACCCGACCAATCTGGAGGTGGCCAAAGGCATGCTGGAGTCCCTGCACTGCGAAGCGCTGGAAGCCGTCGACGGATTGGAGGCGGTTCACCAGGTACGGCGCGGCGGCGTCGACGTGGTGTTGATGGACTGTCAATTGCCGGTGATGGACGGCTTTGCCGCCACCGAAGCCATACGATCCTGGGAAGCCGAGCACGGTATTCTCAACCCGATTCCCATCATCGCCCTTACCGCCGACGCGCTGGAAGGGGACCGTGAACGCTGCCTCAAGGCCGGCATGGACGACTACCTGACCAAGCCGCTGACCGTGGAGGAACTGCACCAGAAGCTGGACCAGTGGCTGAACGATCACGGCCAGCCGGTCGAGTCCGCCGCCGCCGGCTCCTGAATCGTCTCAAGTTGCAAACCAGGCTGGCAAAGGGCCGGCGCTTGGCCTAGATTCGCCCTATGAGCGAATCCAACCCACCCCAATCAGCCAGCGACGATAAACAACAAAAGCGCTTCTCGGGCCTCCAGGTCCTGGGCATTGTGCTGGCGGTGATGGTCGTTACGGCTGGCCTGACCGGCTTCATTGTCTGGCGATACCTGTTTCCCAGCCCCTTCACGGCAGTTGAACTGACGCCTCCGGAGCAGCAGGTACTCGACCGCAAGGTTGAAGCCCTGGGTATCGAGCTGGAAACCCGATCCGTCCCGTCGGCGTCGCCGGACGCACTGGAACCCGAAGCCTACTCGGAGGACAACGCCCGCCGCCAGGTGGAGTTCAGCGAGCGGGAGCTCAATGCCCTGCTGGCCACCAACACCGACTGGGCGAACCGACTGGCCATTGACCTGTCCCAGGACCTGGCCAGCGCCAAACTGCTGATCCCGCTGGACCCTGATTTCCCGCTGCTGGGCGGAAAAACCCTGAGGGTCAATGCCGGCGTGGAACTGGCGTTTCGTCAGGGCCGGCCGGTGGCCATCCTGCGCGGGGTCAGCGTCATGGGTGTGCCGCTGCCCAACGCCTGGCTGGGCAATCTCAAGAACGTCGACCTCATTGGCGAATTCGGCGCCGACCCGGGGTTCTGGAACGCCTTTGCAGCCGGCATCGAGTTCATCGAAGTTCGCGATTCCCGTCTCAGCGTCAAGCTGAAGGAGTAAACGCCGGAGACGCGCAATACAGGGCCAGGAACTGGTAGCCCACATGGGCCGCCGCCAGGGCGGTGATCTGACCCACGTCATAAGCCGGCGCCACTTCCACCACGTCGCCCCCGACAAAGCGCAGGCCGCCGAGACCTTGCAGAATGCCCAGCGCCTGGGCGCTGCTCAGCCCGCCGCTGACTGGCGTGCCGGTACCCGGCGCAAATGCCGGATCCAGGCAATCGATATCGAAGGTCAGGTATACCGGGTGGTCTGCCACGACCTCGCGGATGCGCCTGACGGCCGCTTCGACTCCGTTGGCATGGATCCAGGGGCAATCCAGAATATTGAAATCCATCGGATCCGGGTTGTGGGTCCGAATACCGACCTGCACCGATCGATTGGGCAGCACGAGTCCCTCGTCGGCAGCTTTTCTGAACATGGTGCCATGGTCCATCAACCGGTCCGCGTCATCGGTCCAGGTATCCGTATGGGCATCGAAGTGCAGCAGGGCAACCGGCCCGTGGCGCGCAGCTACGGCCCGCAGAATGGGATAAGAGATGTAGTGGTCGCCACCCAGTGCCAGGGTGGCCACACCGGCCTCCAGGATTGTTTGGAACTCCCGGGTGATCCGATCGGCAATCTCAGCCGGTTTACCGAAGTCGAAGGCAACGTCACCGTAATCGATGGCCGCCAGGACTTTCCTGGGGTCGCAGGCGGCGCCATAGGGCCGTTCCCAGGCCATGATGGCTGATGCACTGCGAACCGCGTTGGGGCCCAGGCGCGCGCCGGGTCGGTTGGTGGTGGCCAGATCCAGCGGGACCCCCACAACGGCCAGGTCGACGCCGTCCAGCGATTTGCTGAAGCGGCGCCGAAGAAAGCTGTTGGCTCCGCCGTAGGTAGCCTCGTAGTCGGCATGGCGAAGATCGCCGGTCACCGCCAGGTCAATTCCAGATTTCATTCAATCCTCTCTGAGTGTGCTGTCATCATGCTAACCCAGATGCCTGGCCGGCGCGTGCCACCTTCGGTATAACTCCTTATTCGCCCCCGGCGGGCGCGACGCTAGCATGGCCCGGTCATATCAGGAGAGGTACGGATGGCGGTAACCTTTGATCTCGAACTGATCAGGAAATACGGAGGACGCGGCCCGCGTTATACCTCCTACCCCACCGCCGTTCAGTTTCACGAAGGCATAAGCGCCGAGCGACACGAGGCGCTGCTGAAACGCAGCAACGCCAGCGAGCGGCCATTGTCGCTGTACGTGCACGTGCCGTTCTGCCACTCCCTGTGCTACTACTGCGCCTGCACCAAGATTATCACCCGGAAGCCCGCCCGGGCCGAGCGCTACCTGGAAGTCCTGAAACAGGAAATCAGGCTGTATGAAGGACTCATGGACGACGGCAGGGATGTCACCCAGCTGCACTTCGGCGGCGGCACCCCCACCTATTTCAGCCTGGCCCAGATCGAAGACCTGTTGTCGGCCATGGACCACCAGTTCGGGCTGTCCCGGGATGGCAACCGGGAATACTCCATCGAGATCGATCCGCGGACCGTGTCACCCGACGACCCTTCTCGCTGGGCCGAACTCGGGTTCAACCGGGTCAGCCTGGGTGTGCAGGATTTCGACCCACGGGTGCAGCAGGCGGTCAACCGGATCCAGAGCTTCGAGGACACCAACAGGCTGGTAACCGCGGCACGCAACGCCGGGTTTGGGTCCATCTCCCTGGATCTGATCTACGGACTGCCCCACCAGACCGTGGAAAGCTTTGCATCCACCCTGGACCAGGTTTTGACCATTCGGCCGGAGCGGCTGGCCGTCTACAGCTACGCGCACCTGCCCCAGATGTTTCGGGCCCAGCGCCTGATCAACCAGGACGATGTGCCGCCGCCGGACACCCGGCTTGCCCTGATGGGCCTCACCATCGAGCGACTGACCGACGCCGGCTACGTCTACATCGGCATGGACCATTTTGCGCTCCCCGGCGACGAACTGGTGCAGGCCCGGGCAGACGGCAGCCTGCAGCGCAACTTCCAGGGTTACTCGACCCGGGCCCGGGCGGACCTGGTGGGACTGGGCATGAGCTCCATCAGTGACCTGGGGGTTGCCTACACCCAGAACATCAAGACCCTGCGGGACTACGAGGAGACCGTCCAGTCAGGCAGGCTGCCCCTGTGGCGTGGCGTCGAACTGGATGACGATGACGTACTGCGCCGCCAGGTGATCAATCGCCTGATGTGTTTCGGTGAGATCAGGTTTGCCGACCTGGACGTCAACTTTGCCGAATACTTCGGCGCTGAGCTGGAGGCACTCAAGTCCCTGGAGACCGATGGACTGGTCACAATCGAGTCAGACCGGATCAGCGTCACCGATCGGGGCCAGTTGCTGCTGCGGTCCATTGCCATGACATTTGACCGCTACCTGGGCATGGGTGAGGCGCGGCACTCCAAGGTGATTTGACACCACAACCCGACTACAGGACCTCCACCGCAGGCGCGGGGATCTCCAGTTCGTCCATGTAGTGGTTGAACATGGCCGGATTGATCAGGCCGATCAGGTTGACCATCACCAGTTCATCGCCATCCGCGGCTATCACCACCATGCCCTCTATCCGGTCAGCTCCTCGTGTGCGGACCAGCACGTGGGCCTGATCGCCGTCCTCGCGCACGGCCACCACCGGCTCCCATCCCTGGTTGACCAGCTGGCGGGCGACACGATTCAATCCGACTCTGTCAAAGCCCTCGCCGGTTTCGTAGATGTACACTCTGACCGCCTTGAGCCCCTCCAGCACGGCGGCCGCGTCCGGGTCGGAATTCCGGGTCAGGGTGCGGGCCAGGCGCAGGGGCAGCGGCCCCAGGCTGATGGCCATGACCGGGTCCATGTCAGCCATGGGGCTGTCGAGGCGCGCGTAGCCGGGCTCACCGCGGAGGTTGCCGGAAATGCCACAGCCGGCCAGGGCCGCGGCCAGTATCAGGAGCAGGACGCCGAGCGGTTTTTTCATCGTGAGTCTCCGGGTTGATCATCCATGCTACGAACCACACCCCGAGGAGTTACAGGCCGGGCATAATGTTTGTCCTAATCAGCATTTTCCGGTCATGAGTAAACGGCATCAGCAGCAATGGGAGACCCTGGGAGAAACCGACCCGTACTGGGCGGTTTTGACCCGTCCCGGTGGCAAAAACGACGGCTGGGACCGGGAGCTGTTCTTCGACAGCGGGCAGCGGGAAATTGCCCAGGTCATGTCGCAACTCGATGAACTCCAGTGTTTGCCGGAGCGGCAGCACACCGCGCTGGATTTCGGCTGTGGCGTCGGCCGTCTCAGCCGGCCGCTTGCCGGGCAGTTCGACAAGGTGCTGGCGGTGGACGTGGCCCAGTCCATGCTGCAGGAAGCCAGGTCGGCCAATGCCCGGTGGCGTAACATCGAGTTCGTGCACAATCCCCGTGACGACCTGCAGTTCATCGACAGCACCAGCGTCGACTTCATCTACAGCAACATCACCCTGCAGCACATCCCCGCCGCGCAGCAGGTTCGCTACCTGGAAGAGTTCTGCCGCGTACTTGCGCCCGGTGGCGTGCTGGTATTCCAGACACCCTCGGCGTATGCGCGCAACCTGCAGGGGTTGGTCAGCCGCGCCCTGGGCAACCGGCTGATGAACCTGCTGCGAGCGATCCGCTACGGTGCCGCGCGGGTGATGGAGATGCATGTCCTGCCCAGGAATCTGGTGGAGTCGGTGCTGCAGTCCCGGGGTCTGTACCTGGCGCTGGCACAACGCTACGATGCCGCCGGCACGGCATTCATCAGCTATCGGTACTTTGCACGCTTCAAGGAGCGCCAACCATGAAACTTGAAGAGGTTCGCCGCGACTATCTGCGCGGCGGTCTGTCCCGGAAGGACCTGGACCCGGACCCCATGGACCAGTTCAAGCTGTGGCTCGACCAGGCCCTGCAGCTTGACCTGCGCGAAGACCCAACCGCCATGGCCGTGGCAACGGTTGATGCTGAAGGTCAGCCCAGCCAGCGCACCGTCCTGCTGAAAAACCTGGATGCCCAGGGACTGGTATTTTACACCAACCTGGGCAGCCGCAAGGCCAGGGAAATCGAAAACAACGCCAGGGTATCCGCACTGTTTGCCTGGCTGCCGCTGGAGCGCCAGGTGATTTTTTCCGGAATGGCCGAAAAACTGAGCGTGGCTGAAGCTACGCGCTACTTTGTCAGCCGGCCCCACGATTCCCAGCTGGCCGCCTGGGCATCCCGCCAGAGCTCCGCTATCAGTTCCAGGAAGCTGCTGGAGCAGGCCTTCGAGCAGATGAAACACCGGTTCCGGGAAGGACAGGTGCCGCTGCCATCATTCTGGGGTGGGTACCGCATCCGACCCCATGCCATCGAGTTCTGGCAGGGCAGGCCCAACCGCCTGCACGATCGCTTCCTTTACCGCCGGTCGGACCAGGGCTGGCAGGTTGAGCGACTGCAGCCCTAGCGGGCTGTATCAGCCATTGTCGCGAGCGCCCGGATCATTCTTGCGGCGATAACTGCCCCGGCTCGGTTTTTCGGGACCCGACCGAGGGCCAGTCGTCATTCCAACTGCTGCGCTCGACCAGGGCCAGTTCCGGCACCAGAAATCGGCTGTGCGAAACCCGCATAGGGAAAAGGACGCCATCCAGGTGGTCGTATTCATGCTGAAACACCCGGGCTGCGAAGCCATCCAGGCGACACTGGACAGTCTGACCGCGGTGGTCGAGACCGCTGACCTCGATGGTGGACGGACGCGCAATCCAGCCCCGCATGCCCGGGACTGAAAGACAACCCTCCCAGGCCCAGTTGCGGCCCGATGCCGCGGTGATTCGTGGATTGATCCAGAAGGCAAACGGCACCCGGTCAGCACCGGGATAGCGATCCGAGCTGTCCTCGATGCCCATGCAGAATACCCGGGCGTTCCAGCCCACCTGGGGCGCGGCGATGCCGATGCCCTGGTACGCAATCATGCAGTGACGCAACACCTGAAGGCGCTGCTGGAAAGCGTCAGCAGCAATGTCGGAATCGGAAACCGGATCCTGGACCCGCATCAGCGTCGGCTGACCGTAGTTGACCAGGCTGGGCAGCGATTCGCTCATGGCGCCTGTACAGCCGTTACCGGGGGGGACTCGAATCCGCTGGCGAATACCGCAACTTCCGGTATCCGGCCAGTCTCACCGGCAAAGTTGGTGGGCGAGTTGATGCGGGAGATCAGATCCCGATCCAGCGAAAACACGCCGTCCACTGGAATATCAGCACCCGAAAACAGCAGCAGATCCTGTCCGGCGAAATCCAGGCTGATCTGGAGGGCGGCGGGATCGAAGAACGGTACTGCCGGCAGGACTGCGTCCTGGGTTACGCTTCCCTCCACTCCGCCGAACCCCGGCGTGGCCAGCAGCAGTCGGCGGCCCGCGGTAGGCACCCCGGTGTCAGCGGGAAAGGTGAAGGTGATCTGGCTGCCGTCAGAGCTGGCTGTCAGAGTCTGACCGCGGAGTTCCTGCTGGTCGTCACTGTCCGTGGCCAGTTCGATGAACTGGACGCCGCCGTCGGCGTTGGAATACACCTCGACGATGCGCCACTGCTCAAACGACATGACCCGCGTTGTCACGAGCATGGCCAGACACGCCAGGGCCCGGGATTGGACCGTCATTCAATCACACCTCCACTTTCCCCAGCCGGCGGCTCCGGATTTGCGTCTCGCCATTCTGCGCCCCGCCGCGGAAAAACCCAAGCAAGCAACGCAACCGGCCCCAGTTCACACTACCTTACAATTTGATGGTTCGATTAATGTGCCTTAAAAACATGAAAAATAGCGGGTTTTTCGGTCGATTTTTGCTCTGCTCGGCGAAATGTGAAGCCGGTCACAAAACAATCCAGCCGAATCAGGTTATCTCACGCAGGTACAGTTCCGGGGGGAACCCAATGACAACGACAATCAGAACAGTCCTGATGACTTCCCTGACCGCGTTCGTCGCGGTGGCCGGCATGTCCGTGCACGCCCAGAACGAGCCCAGCCCGGAAGTTCAACCCACCGAAGCCCTGGCCGACAGCTCGCCCGTGGGCGGAGCCAGCCGCCGTCCACGTCGCCTGGGTGACTCCATGGCGGTCAGCTCGAGCCAGGATTGGGTGCCCGGGCTGCGCAGCCAGGACGACTCGGCCGTGCTGGACCGGAAACTGGGCCTGGCCCAGCGCGCCCTGGAATCCGGCAATCTGCTGGATCCGGCAGACGGCAGTGCCCTGGAGTTTTTCCAGCAGGCGCTGGAGATCGACTCCAGCAGCCAGACCGCGCTGGACGGCATTCGCGAGGTGGCCCGGCAGATGATCCGGCGGGCCCGCCAGGCCAATGCTGACGGCGACCGCACCGCTGCACTCCGCCATCTGGATCGGGTGCGGGGTTTCAGTCCGGACCATCCCGGTATTGCCGACCTGCAGGCCGAGTTCGACCGGGTTGACGAGCTGAATGCTCTGGCGGAAAAGGCCGCGGGCTACATGCAAAGCGAACAGCTGGTCGGCGCCGGCCAGGAAAACGCCACGGCGGTATTCCGCAGCATTCTCGAAATCGACGACAGCAACGAGCCGGCCCTGACCGGACTCATGCAGATCGAGCAGACCCTGCTGGAAGAAGGCCAGCAGGCCCTGGCCGTCGGAGACTTTGCACAGGCTCGAATCCAGTTGGAACTGGCGCGCAGTGTCAACGACGGCTCCGAAATCGTTGAACAATTCAGAGCCGATATCGACGCGGCCCAGAACCGGCTATGGCAGGACCAACGTCTGAACGTGGAACAGTTGATCCAGTCTGAACAACTGGACCAGGCCGACCTGTCGCTGAGTGCCCTGATCGACAGCGGCTACCCGGGCCCGGTGACGGACCTGCGGGAACAGATCGACGAGCAACGGATTCTGCTGGCCTATGTCCCCCAGTCTGACCTGGTCGACAGCCTGGCAAGCGGTGCACCCGTCAGCACCGGGCCGGACATGGTGATCATTGGTCGCGGTGAATTCACAATGGGTTCCCCGTCCCGGGAAGACGGTCACCTGGAGCGGGAAGGTCCCCAGAAGGTGATTCGCTTCAGCCGGCCGTTTGCCATTTCCCGCACCGAAGTCACGGTGGAGGAATTCCGCCGCTTCGTGGAGGCAACGGGATATGTATCGGACCTGGAGAAAAATGGGGAATCAACCATTTTTGATGTCCGGGCCGCTGCCATGGACAAGCGCAAGGGCATTCATTGGCGCCATAATTTTTCCGGCGAGAAGGCCAGGCGCAAGGAACCGGTGGTTCACGTGTCTTACAACGACGCGGTAGCCTACGCCGCGTGGATGTCCAAGCTCACCGGGCACCTGTACCGGCTGCCCACGGAGTCAGAATTCGAATACGTTCTGCGGGCGGGATCCGACACGCGCTACTGGTGGGGGGACGACTCACCGGACAGCCGTGTTGAGAACCTGACCGGGGACAGGGATACCCTGCGGCAGCTCGAATGGCCCATATCATTCAAAGGATACGGCGACGGCCACTGGGGCCCCGCCCCCGCAGCCAGCTTCAAACCGAACGCATTCGGCGCTTTCGATATGGCGGGCAACGTGATGGAGTGGGTCGAGGACTGTGTCAGCAAGGATCACCGGCAGACGCCGGAAAACGGCCGTCCCAGGCTGCAGGGCAACTGCGACAGCCGCGTGATTCGAGGCGGCTCCTGGGCAAACCCCCCAACCATGGCGCGCTCTGCGTTCAGGACCTCGGCCAGTACCGAGAGCGGTTCCTGCCTGGTGGGATTCAGGCTGGTCCGCGAGCTCTGAACGCGGCTTAGCACCGGACCCGAGCCGGGAGATTCCCGGGGCCCAAAAAAGTGGTAAATTGGGCCCATGAGAAAGATCACCGTTCTGAACCCCAAGGGCGGCTGCGGAAAAACAACCGTTGCCACGGGGCTGGCGTCATGGCTGGCCAGCATTGATTACAGCGTCGGGCTGGCGGACCTGGATCCCCAGCAATCCAGCAACGACTGGCTGGACATGCGACCCGAGGAGTATCCCACCATTGAAAAGGTGGGCAAGGGCAAGAAGTCCCCGGGGGACATCGACTTTCTGATCGTCGACGCCCCGGCCGCCATCAGCGGCGCTCCGCTGTCCAACCTGGTTCGATCAACCGAGACCATCCTGGTGCCCATGCTGCCGTCTCCCATCGACATGCGCGCGGGCTACCGCTTCCTGGAACACCTGTTCGGCTTCAAGCAGGTGGCCGATGGCAAGACCAAGGTCGGCCTGGTGGCCAACCGGGTCAACGAACGAACCCTGGTGTACAAAGAGCTGGTTGGATTCCTGGGCCACTACAAGGCCCCCTTCGTGGCCCACCTGCGCGAGTCCATGAACTACATCCGCGCCTTTGAGCAGGGTCTTGGCGTCGGTGACCTGCCCTACTACCGGGCCTGGAAGGACTGGGAGGAGTGGGAGTCGATGGAGAAGTGGGTAAAAAGTAAGAAATCTCAGCCGAAGGCGTGATTACAGGCCCCTAGGGCCGTAATCACTCCTTACACCGTCATCCCGGACCCCGATCCGGGACCCATCGTCAATCCCGAAGCCCCACCCTCAAGCAAGTCCAATTACCACCATCTGCGCCCCTGATCAAACGCATTCGTCCGTCGAAGGGCGTCCGGACCTCACTTTCAGATGGATCCTGAATCGAGTTCAGGACGACGGGAGAAAATGGACCCCGATCCGGGACCCATCAGCACAGAAATGGCCTCTTCGTTCCATTTCCGCAAGACAAAAAGCGAAGCCCCCGGTCAGCACCACACTCCCGTCCAAAGCACCAGACTCCGGGGTTTCAGATGGATCCTGAATCGAGTTCAGGATGACGGTAGCGGGTGAACGAAGGCCTGGATGTCCCGTCTTTCGGATAAGCGAATCCCCTACCTACTACCGGTAATCCAACCCTTGATCTTGTCCGACAGGGTTTCCTGGCTCAAATCGGTCAGTTCACCCGCGTCGAAGTAAACACCGCAACCCTCGGGACACTGCTCGTACCAGATGTGTTTCTGCTCATCATCGGACACTTTGTCGCAGTCCATCCCGCACACCGGGCAGTTGATGTCTTCCACCTTGTTGTGCTGCTTGCCAACCTTGGCGCTGCCGACGTCCAGGTACTCGGCTTTGAAAGTGCGCCGCAGCCGGGTCAGGTCAATGGGCTTGAACCACAAACCGCCGCATTCTTCGCAGCGATTGATGACACGGTCGTTGGCCCCGTAGCGGACGCTTTCCATATTGCCTTGGCACTTTGGACATTCCATTGGCAATGCTCTCCTCTGCTCTTGTCTCAGCGGGTTCCGGTCACCCAGCCTTTGACTTTGTCCATCAGGGTTTCGCGATTGAGGTCGGACAATTCGCCGGCGTCAAAGTACACTCCGTGACCGTTCGGGCAGGATTCGTACCAGATATGGGTCTGGTTCGAATCGGACACCTTGTCCATGCGGGCACCGCATACCGGACACTGGATGTCCTCAACCTCATTGAATTTCCGGCCGACGTTCGGATCACCGTGGTCCAGGTATTCCGCGGTAAAGCTCTCGCGCATTCGGGACAGCTCTTTGGGTAGGAAAAACAGGCCGCCGCAGTTGGTGCAGCGGTTCACAATGCGATCAGCGCCGCCCCAGCGAACTTCTTCCATACTGCTGTTGCACTTAGGACATTCCATCGATGACCCCCTCTTAGATTGTTCTAGCGCGGCATTATCTCACAAAAATTCCGGTTGGGGTCGGCCATCAGGCCGTGGGCTGAGATAAGCTAGGAATATGCGTGCGCTGATGCTGACAGCCGTGTGTTGCCTCATTGCGGCAACCCTTCATGCCGAGCAAAGGTTCGAGGGGCAGACCGAGAGCGGCGCTTTCTACACCATCCTCGCGCCAGACACCTGGCAGCCCGCTGACGGCCTGGTGATCTACAACCATGGCTTCGATATCGACCAGGTGGAGCCCGATCCCGATCTCGGCGTGCTGTCTGAGTTCGTGCTGGCCCAGGGTTTCGCCGTGGCGGCGTCCAGCTACAGCCTGAACGGCTGGGCCCTGTTTCAGACCACCGAGGACAACCAGCAGCTGTACCGCCAGGTTGTTGCCCAATTGGGGGAGCCGGATCAGGTCATTGTGTTCGGCGGATCCCTGGGCGGCCTGGTAACACTCCAGGCGGTGGAGCAAGGCGGCATCGGCAACGTCGTGGGCGCCTACCCGGTGTGCGCCCCGCTGCACGGCAGCGACGCCTGGAACCAGGCTCTGGACCTGCGCCTGATCTACGACGCGGCCTGTGACGGCGTCAGCGGCGGCGAACTGCCCGGCGGGTCCGAAGGCCTGCCGTTTGCCCTGGATCCGGACCAGTATGACGGGGTTCTTGGTGACATCACCGCGGGCCTGGTAGCAGCCGCCGTTGAGCGGTGTACCGGCTTCAGCCTGCCGGCCGCTCTGCGCAGCAGCGGGCAGAACCAGCGTTACGAAAAAATTCGACAGGTGTCGGGCATCAGCGAAGCGTTTTTGCCCATCAACATGGCCTATGCCACTTTTGTACTCAGCGACATGGTGCGGGACCCCGACAAGCTCAATAGCCGGGCTGCCCTGGGAAATTTCGGCGTGGACTACGGCGATCCCGACATCAATGACCGGATTGAGCGGGTGACCGCGGATCCCTTTGCCAGGCTGGATTTCCGCCTGAACTACACCCCAACCGGCCGGGTCGGCCAGACCCGTGTCCTGGCCACCCATACCGACGGCGACGGGCTGGTCGTGGTGGAGCATCTCCACAGCTTTGCCCGCCGGGCACCGGCGGACCGCTTCAGCTACGCCGTGGTGCGGGAAGCAGAGCCCAGCCACTGCGGCTACAGCGAAGCCGAGGTGGTGGCCGGCTGGGAGGCCCTGCTGGACTGGATCGACACCGACCAGCAGCCCAGTGCGGGTGATATCCAGACCCGCTGCCAGTCCATCGAGGCCGCCGGGCGCTACCAGGGCCCCTGTCGCTACGACCCGGACTTCCAGCCGGCCCCGTTCGACCAGCGGGTTCGGCCCCGCACCACGCCGGAACAGAGGGTCACCGGCGATATCAGCGGTTCCTGGTTCGATCCGGATTCCAGCGGCCAGGGCTGGTTTCTGCAGGTGCTGGCTGACGGCCAGGCCGTGGCGTACTGGTTCACCTACGACGCCTCGGGACAACCCGCCTGGATCGGCGGCATCGGGCACACGCTGGGTAACGCCCTGGTTTTTGACCAGGCCTTCATCACCGGCGGTGCGCGTTTCGGCGATGCCTTCAGCAGCGCCGACGTCACCCTGCAGGACTGGGGCAGCCTGCGCTACCTGTTCAGCCAGGCGGACGCGGGGCAGATGGCCTACCGGGCCCGCGCGGAGTCCGGCGAGGTCCGCCTGCCTGCGGCGCGCCTGACGAAGCTGGGAGACGCTCAGTGCGCCAGTTCCACCCTGGACCCCGTTCACAGCGGCCTGTGGTATGCGGAGGACCGCTCCGGCGAGGGATTCGTGCTGGAGGTGCAGAACGACGGCCGGGTGTTTTTGGCCTGGTTCACCTACACACCTGACGGCGGCCAGACCTGGCTGTACGGCGAGGCTGACCGCGTTGAGTCCGATGGCTTCTCGGTACCCATGGAACAGTTCAGCGGACCGCGGTTTGGACCCGGGTACGACGCCCGCCAACTTCAGCGGACCAACTGGGGCCGCGTCAGCTTTTCGTTTGTCAGCGCCGACCAGGCCGGAATGACCTGGCAGTCCGACCTGCCCGGATACGACAGCGGTGGTTACAACGTCACCCGACTGTCCAGGCCGCTGACTGGAGGCAATTGCCCGTAGTCTATAACCTTCAGGCCATTCTTCTTTGCCTGGCCAGCCGCTAAACTGGCGCGTTTTTGGACGAAGGAGAATCCACCGTGAGAAAAACCCTGTTTTTCCTGTCGTTCCTGGTGGTGCAGCTCGCGGCAGCCGACGGCCACAAGAATGAGACCGGGGTGGAATCCGGTCCGGATTATTCGCACCCCGAGGTCCGGGGCGCACTCTCGGCCATTGACGCCTGGATCGAGGGAACCCGGCTGTACGATCGCGTGCCTGGCATTTCGGTGGGTATCGTCCATGACCAGGAGCTGGTCTGGCACAAGGGCTACGGTGTTTCCAACCGGGACACCGGCCGGCCGGCAGATGCCGACACCCTGTACAGTATCTGCAGCATCAGCAAGCTGTTTACCGCCATTGGCGTTATGCAACTACGGGACGCCAACAAGCTGGCGCTGCGAGATCCGGTGCAGCAGCACCTGGAGTGGTTTGACATCAAGCAGGCCCACTCGGGCAGTCCCGCCATCACCGTGGAGTCCCTGCTGACCCATTCCTCAGGCCTGCCCAGGGAATCTGATTTTCTTTACTGGAACGCGCCGGATTTCCCGTTCCCCACCCGGCAGCAGATGATCGAACAGCTTGAGCAGCAGGAAACCCTGTATCCGGCCCAGAGCCTGTTTCAGTATTCCAACCTGGCGCTGTCCCTGGCTGGGGAGGTCATCCAGTCCGCATCCGGCCGCGTCTATAACGACTACGTGCAGGATGAAATCCTGGAACCACTGGGTCTCGACGACACCCGGCCGTACTACCCGGAACAGCTCAAGGGTGAACAGCTGGCCGTGGGCTACACCGGCATTCACCGCAGCGGCGACCGGGACCCGGTCAACTCCTTCTTTACCCGGGGGATAAGCGCCGCGGCGGGGTTTACCTCGTCGGTCAATGACCTGGCCAGCTTCGCGAGCTGGCAGTTCCGCCTGCTGGGCAACGGCGGCAAGGAAGTGCTGGATGCCAATACACTGCGGGAAATGCATCGGGTGCACTGGATCGATCCCGATTGGGAGACCACCTGGGGCCTGGGATTTGCCGTGCGCCGGGTGGAGGACACCACCGTGGTCAGCCACGGCGGCGGCTGCCCGGGTTACATTACCAGCTTCACCATGGTGCCCGAGCACAAGACTGCCGCCATTGTGCTCACCAACGCCGGTGACGGACCCGCTGGACGACTGGCACAGGGCATCCTGAAGACTTTCCTGCCTGCTCTGGCCAAAGCCTCGGAGCCGGTAGACGACACCATCCCGGACCTGTCCGCTTACGAGGGCAATTACGAGGGCCGCCCCTGGGGCGGCGAGTCGGCCGTCCGGCAGTGGGGCGACCAACTGGTGTCCATCAATCTTCCTTCGGACGAACTGGACGACAACATCACCCAGTTCGAATCCGAGGGAAATCACGTGTTCCGGCGGCTCACGGACAAGGGGGAGCCCCGGGAAACCATCACCTTCAGTATGGATGACAGTGGCCGCGCCACCAGCGCCAAAGTCCACAGCTTCATGATGTACCGGATTGACTGAGGCCGATCACAACCCGGGCGGGCCGGGCCCGCTGGAGCTCAGCGAGTCCGAAATGACCAGCCTGGTGAATGCCGCCATGGTGCGCATCACCGGGCTGCTGGCAACCGTTGCCGACCAGCCTCTGGACGGCAGCCTGGAGGTCAGCCCGGAGTTTATCCGCGGTTTGAGGGAACCATTGCCGGAATCACCCGAGGACCCGGAAGCACTGCTGGACCACCTGTTCCAGGAACTGGTGCCCCGAAACCTGAATCCAATCTCTCCCGGTTTCATGGGTTATATTCCAGGCGGCGGGTTGTTTCACGCCGCTGCCGCCGACCTGATCAGCAACAGCGTCAATCGCTACCTTGGTGTGACCTCGGTCTCCCCGGCCCTGAACCAGCTTGAGCGCAACGTCATCCAGTGGTTCTGCCAGATCCTCGGGCTGCCCGAAGGCGCAGGAGGGTTTCTGACCACCGGCGGATCCCTCGCCAACCTCAGCGCGCTGGTGGCCGCCCGGGTAGCGCGCTTTGGTGATGATGATTTTTCCTCCGGCGTG
Source organism: Lysobacterales bacterium (assembly GCA_030065125.1). Taxonomy (GTDB): domain Bacteria; phylum Pseudomonadota; class Gammaproteobacteria; order Xanthomonadales; family SZUA-38; genus JASJDM01. The sequence goes on from JASJDM010000025.1 coordinate 35,539, forward strand.
ATCTACCTGTCGGACCAGGCCCATAACTGCGTGGAAAAATCCGCCCGGATCGCCGGTTTCTCCACCCGGGCCATGCGCACGCTGCCCAGCGACGGAAACTTCCGGCTTTGTCCTGACAAGCTGCGCCGAGCCATCCAGCAGGACCGGGAAACGGGCCTGACGCCGTTCCTGGTGACAGCCAGCGCAGGCACCACCAACACCGGCGCGGTGGATCCCCTGGAAGAACTGGCAGACCTCGCCCGGTCGGAGAATCTGTGGTTTCACGTGGACGCGGCCTACGGCGGATTCTTCTGCCTGACCGAGCGGGGCAAGCGGGCCATGGCCGGCATCGAGAGGGCGGACTCGGTAGCGCTGGATCCCCACAAGACGCTGTTCCTGCCCTACGGCACCGGTGCCCTGCTGGTGCGGGCACCGGACACCCTGCGCCGGGCCCACAGCTCAACCGCGGATTACCTCCCGGCCATGCAGGACGACCCGGACCTGCTGGACTTCTGCGAGCTGTCGCCGGAGCTGACCCGGCCGTTTCGCGGACTGCGGGTCTGGCTGCCGATGAAAATGCACGGCGCCGGCGTGTTCCGGCACTACCTGGACGAGAAACTCGACCTGGCCCGCCTGGTTGAGCAGGCCGTGGACGATAACCCTGCACTGGACCTGCTGGCCGGGGCCGAACTGTCGGTGGTGGCCTTCGCGGTCAAGGACCGCGGGCAATCCCCGGACCAGCGCAACGACGACAGCCAGCGGCTGCTGGCAGCCATCAACCGGGAACAGAAGGTCAAACTGACCGGCACCCTGCTGCACGGCGTTTTTGCCATCCGGGTCGCCATCGTGGTGTTCCGAACCCATCGGGACCGGATCGAGGTTCTGCTGCGGGAGATCCAGCGCGCCCTGGGAGACACCGGCCTGGCCAGGCCAGACCAGGCGGCTCCGACTCTCGACTCGGGATAGCCGTCCTACATATTGCGGCGGTACTCCCCACCCACCTGGTACAGGGCATGGGTCATCTGGCCCAGGGAGCAGCACCTGGCGGCTTCCATCAGCGCCTGGAACGTATTGCCCCGGGTCCGGGCGACGGACTGCAGCGCCTTGAGGGCTTCAACCGTCTGGCTGGCATGCAGCTCCTGGTAGGCCTCCACATTGGTGATCTGCTGTTGCTTTTCAGGTTCGGTGGAGCGGATCAGCTCGATGGCACCGGGATCTTCTTCCTCGCCGGGCTTGGGACGGAAGGTGTTGACGCCGATGATGGGCAGGCTGCCGTCGTGCTTTTTGGATTCGTAGTACAGGCTTTCCTCCTGGATCTTGGAGCGCTGATACATGGTGTCCATGGCGCCCAGCACGCCACCCCGGTCTGAAATCCGCTCAAACTCCCGGTATACCGCTTCTTCCACCAGGTCGGTCAGCTCCTGCACCACGAAGCTGCCCTGCCAGGGGTTTTCGCAGAAGTTCAGGCCCAGCTCGTTGTTGATAATGAGCTGGATGGCCACGGCCCTCCGTACGGACTCCTCGGTGGGCGTGGTAATGGCCTCGTCATAGGCATTGGTGTGCAGGCTGTTGGTGTTGTCGAAGATCGCGTACAGCGCCTGCAGGGTGGTGCGGACGTCGTTGAACTGAATCTCCTGGGCGTGCAGGGACCGGCCCGAGGTCTGGATGTGGTACTTCAGCATCTGGCTGCGCCGATTGGCCCCGTAGCGCTCGCGCATGGCCCGGGCCCAGATGCGCCGGGCCACCCGGCCGATCACGGTGTACTCCGGGTCCATGCCGTTGGAAAAGAAAAACGACAGGTTGGGGGCAAAGTCGTCGATGTTCATGCCCCGGGCCAGGTAGTACTCCACGATGGTGAAGCCGTTGGACAGGGTGAATGCCAGCTGGCTGATCGGGTTCGCCCCTGCTTCAGCGATGTGGTAACCGGAAATGGACACCGAGTAGAAATTGCGCACGTTGTGGTCGACAAAGTACTGCTGGATGTCGCCCATCATGTGCATGGCAAACTCGGTGGAAAAGATGCAGGTATTCTGGGCCTGGTCTTCCTTCAGGATGTCCGCCTGCACCGTGCCGCGAACCCGGCTCAGGGTTTCGGTCTTGATCCGCTGGTAGGTGTCCGGGTCCAGCAGCTGGTCGCCGGTCACGCCCAGCATGCCCAGCCCGAGACCGTCATTACCCTCGGGCAGGTCGCCGGAGTACTCGGGCCGATTGTCACCAACCTGCAGTTCCCGGATCCGCGCCTGGGCCTGTTCCCACTGGCCCTGCTCTTTCAGATGTTTTTCTACCTGCTGATCGACGGCCGTATTCATGAAAAAGGCCAGGATCATGGGCGCCGGACCGTTGATGGTCATGGACACCGAAGTACTGGGGTCGCACAGGTCAAAACCCGAGTAGAGCTTTTTCATGTCGTCCAGGGTGGCGATGGAGACGCCGGAGTTGCCGATCTTGCCGTAGATGTCCGGCCGCAGGTGTGGGTCCTCCCCGTACAGCGTGACCGAGTCGAAGGCCGTGGACAGCCGAGCCGCCTTGGCATCCAGCGACACATAGTGAAAGCGCCGGTTGGTGCGCTCCGGGGTGCCTTCGCCGGCAAACATCCGGGTCGGGTCCTCGCCGGTACGCCGGTAGGGATAGACGCCCCCGGTATAGGGATAGCTGCCTGGCAGGTTTTCCCGCAGCAGGAAGCGCAGCTGCTCACCCCAGTCATCGGTGGTGGGCGGAGAGATTTTGGGTATCTGGTTGCGGCTCAGGGACTCAACGTAGTTGGCGCCGGTAATTTCTTTGCCGCGAACCTGGTAGGAATACTGTTGTGCCCTGACCGCAGCCCGGCGCTTGGGCCATTCACGCAGCAGGTCCGTGGCGTCAGCGCTGAGGGTCTTGAGATTCTCGTTGTAGCGTTCCCGCAGGTGTACCAGGGAAGCATCCGCCTGATCAGACCGGGTCTCGCGGTACAGCGCCAGCGGTTCCGGCAGATCGGGATCGTTGAGGGCACGCAAGGCTTCGTAAAAATGCTGGGCCATGGTGGCCGCTTCAGCCTGCCGGTCGGCGCTGGCGTTCAGGCTCCGTCCCTGCTCCGAGATCTCCGCCAGGTAGCGGATGCGTTCGGCTGGAATCAGCGCCAGGGCCTGAGGCTCCCGGGAGTCGCCAACCAGGTCCACCTGCCACTGGGCCGGGTCCAACCCACATTTTTCCGCCACCAGACGACACAGGTTGGCGAACATCCAGCTGACGCCGGGATCGTTGAACTGGCTGGCGATAGTGGCGTAAACCGGCACATCGTCATCGGCCATGTCGAATTTCAGGTGATTGCGCTTCCACTGCTTGCGCACGTCCCGCAGGGCGTCTTCGGCACCCTTGCGGTCGAATTTGTTCAGGATCACCAGCTCGGCGAAGTCCAGCATGTCGATCTTTTCCAGCTGGGTGGGTGCGCCGTAGTCCGGGGTCATGGCGTAGACCGGGAAATCCACCAGGTCGACGATTTCAGAGTCCGACTGGCCGATTCCAGCCGTCTCCACGATGATCATGTCGAAGCCCAGGGACTTGAGGAAGGCAATGGCGTCGCTGAGGATGGCGCTGGTGGCCAGGTGCTGGCGACGGGTGGCCATGGAGCGCATGAACGTCCGCTTGCTGCGCAGGGCATTCATTCGGATGCGGTCGCCAAGCAGCGCGCCGCCGGTGCGCCGCCGGGTCGGATCAACCGCCAGAATGGCAATGGACTTGTCCGGGAACGCGTGCATGAAGCGATTGATGATCTCGTCGGTCAGGCTGGACTTTCCAGCACCACCGGTGCCGGTCAGGCCCACCACGGGGGTTCTGCCCGCGGCCGCCTGCCATTCCTTGCGCAGCCGGCTCAGGGTCTCCTCGGGGATCTGCTCGTCCTCCAGGGCCGACAGCATGGCCGCCATGGCCACCGGATTGTTCCGGGAGACCGCCTCGGGCTGAATGCTGTGTCGCCGATGCTCCTGGGTGCGGCTGACCAGGTCCTGGATCATCTCCACCAGTCCCATTTGCAGACCGTCGTTGGGATGGTAGATGCGCTCGACGCCGTACTCGTGGAGCTCGGTGATTTCCTCCGGCGTGATGGTGCCACCACCACCGCCGAAGACCTTGATGTGTCCCGCGCCCAGATCCGCCAGCATGTCCACCATGTACTTGAAGTACTCCATGTGGCCGCCCTGGTAGGAACTCAGGGCAATGCCGTCAGCGTCTTCCTGAATGGCCGCCCGCACCACGTCCTCAACGCTGCGGTTGTGGCCCAGGTGTACGACTTCGACACCCTGGGCCTGGATCAGGCGTCGCATGATGTTGATGGCGGCATCGTGCCCGTCAAACAGCGAGGCGGCGGTGACAAAGCGCAGCGGGAACGCGCGGGCTTCGGTTGTGGCGGTTTCGAGATGTTCGGCGGAAGTACTCATTTGTTGTTGTTCTGGCTGGTGTTTTCAGGGCAGAACCGCCAATTATAGTCCGGCCGCGTGAAGCCTGCCTGTTCGGCGCTCGAATTCAGCGAAACACGCAGCTAAGCCATTCGTTAACATCTGTTAACAAAGATCGTATTGCTGAAAAAATCCCGACACTCTAAGGTCTGGTTACGCCCCACAGGGAATTTTTCCTTACATGATTGGCACCCAAAGGCTCCCGCAGGATCCGACTCGCCCAGCCATCAGCTGTCAGTGGTCTCATGACCGCGAGCGGGGGCTGATACAGATGAGCATCGGCTCGCCGGATGATCGTTACCCCAACTCGAGCAAGGCGCACCGCTGGATCACCCAGAAGCTGGTGTCGGTTTGCGACCAGAGCGACTGCTACCGAATCCTGCTCCAGGCCTATCCGGCCTACCGCATGGACCTGTTGTCCAATCAGAACGCTGCGGCCCGCCTGCGCCAGCTGGGCGTCACCAGCAGGTTCAGGATAGCCTGGGTGGATCCCAACCCCGACACGGCTGATGGGTCACGCTTCCTGGAAAGTGTCCTGGTGTTGAGTGGATTCCCGGTCCTGCACCATTTTGACGAACCGGAACCGGCGCTGCAGTGGCTGTGCGGCTGACGCCAGCCGTCCGCCGGACAGGGAAAATCGAGGTTCCGGTCTAACCCTGGCGGGTCAGCGCTTGAGAATCTGGAGAACTTCTTCCAGCTCCCCGCGAATCTGACGGATGATCTGGTGGCTGCGGCTGACGTCGCTCTTGGCCTGGTCCCCTTCCAGACGCTGGCGCGCCCCGGTGATGGTAAAGCCCTGCTCGTACAGCAGGCTGCGGATCTGGCGGATCATGATCACGTCATGCCGCTGGTAGTAGCGTCGATTACCGCGACGCTTGACGGGCTTCAGGTGCGGAAATTCCTGCTCCCAATAGCGCAACACGTGAGGTTTGACCCCGCACAGCTCGCTGACCTCGCCGATGGTGAAGTAACGTTTGGCCGGTATCGCCGGTAGCTCGTTGTTACTGCCCGGGTCCAGCATAGGCTTCTACTCTCGACTTCAATTTTTGTCCGGGCCGAAAAGTCACCACGGTGCGGGCGGAGATGGGGATTTCCTCTCCGGTCTTGGGATTACGTCCCGGCCTTTCGTTCTTTTGTCTCAGATCGAAGTTACCGAAGCCGGAAAGCTTGACCTGCTCCCCTTCCTCAAGCGAACTGCGTACCGTCTCAAAGAACGCGTCAACAAATTCCTTAGCCTCCCGCTTGTTGAGTCCGACTTCCTCGAACAGCCTTTCGGCCATGTCAGCCTTGGTCAACGCCATGTCTTACCCTCGCAAACTTGCACTCAGCTGGTCAGTCAGTTCGCTGACGACCGCTTCGACAACCCCGTCGGCTGCTTCGTTCGTCAAATTCTGATTCTGATCCTGAAGCACCATCCCAAACGCCAGGCTTTTCTGGCCCTCGGGAATACCCCGGCCCTTATATTCGTCAAAAACCACCAGCCTTGTCAATAAGTTACCCGCAGTTTCTTCAATAATTTGTTGCATCCGCTGCCAGCTGACATCTTCCCGGACATCAAAAGCAAGATCCCGCCTGATCGAAGGAAATCGCGACAAATCCTCCGCTTTTGGCAGCAAAGATGGCTGAAGTCCCGCAAAATTCAGCTCGAACCCGAACACCGGTCCACGCACATCGGCGGTTTCTCCCCATGCCGGGTGCAGGGCACCGACCCAGCCGACCACCTGTTCGCCACGGACCACGGTGGCCGATTGACCGGGGTGGAGGTAAGCCAGCTCAGACCGGGCGAAGCTGAATTCGTCAGCCAGCCCGGTGAGCGCCAGCAGCGACTCCACGTCGCCCTTGATATCAAAAAAGTCCAGCGCGGTTCGAGACTCAGACCACTGTTCTGACACCCGGCTGCCGGCGGCCACCCCGGCGATCCGCATGGATTCGCTGACCACACCTCCCTGGTAGGGAAACGCCACGCCGGTCTCGAACAGGCGGACCGTTTCCTGCTGGCGATTCTGATTCTGGACCAGGGCACCCAGCAGGCCCGGTATCAGGCTGGTTCGCATCACCGCCATATCGCCGGACAGGGGATTGGCCAGGGGAAACCCCTGCTCCGCCGCGCCGCCCTTCATAGGCTTCAGCACCTCGGGCGAAACAAAGCTGTAGGTGATGGCTTCGCAGTATCCCAGGTCCACCAGGCGAGCCGCTGCGTCGCCCAGCTGCACCAGCTGTTCCGGCTCCGTCACCACCGGCAGGTCACCACCGGGATTGGCTTCCGGCAGCTGATCGTAGCCGTAGATTCGGGCCACCTCCTCGATCAGGTCCACTTCGCGCTCGATGTCAAACCGGGTCGACGGCGGTGTGACCTCCCAGCCATCGTCAGTTGCCACCGAACTCATGCCCAGGCCGGTCAGGATGGATTCCACCTGGGTCCGATCTACCGGGACACCCATCAGCAGATTGACCCTGCTGGCACGCAGCGTGACGCTGGCCGCCTGGGGCAGGTGCTCGGACTCCACCGCCTCGATAATGGGACCAGCCTGGCCGCCGACGATTTCCAGCAGGAGTTCGGTGGCGCGCTCCATGGCCCGGACCTGCAGCTGTGGGTCGACCCCCCGCTCGAAGCGGTGGGCGGCGTCCGAGTGCACGCCAACGCGGCGGGCACGGCCAATGATGGTGGACGGTTTGAACCAGGCCGCCTCCATGAACAGGTTGCGCGTGTCGTCGCCGACCGCGGTGCCGTCGCCACCCATCAACCCGCCCAGGGCCACGGCGCGGTCATTGTCGGTGATCAGCAGAAACTCTTCGTCCAGGGAGGCCTCGGTTCCGTCCAGCAGCGTCAGCGTTTCCCCCGGAACGGCCCGGCGCACGCTGATCGGACCGGTCAGCTTGTCCCGGTCGAATGCGTGCATGGGCTGGCCCAGTTCCAGCATCACGTAATTGGTGACGTCTACCGATGGCTTGATGGGCCGCAGGCCGCATCGACGCAGTTTTTCCTGCATCCACAGTGGCGTCTCGGCCGTTGGATCCACGCCCTGGATGACGCGCCCCACATACCGGGCACAGTCACTGCTGCCGTGGAGATTCACCTCAAGCGTTTCCTGGATCTGCGGATCCACCGTGACCGCGGGATGGTCCTTGAACTCGCCCCCGGTAATGGCGGCAACGTCCCTTGCGATACCGCGGATACTGAGGCAGTCGCCGCGGTTGGGCGTCAGGTCCACCTCGATGCTGTCATCGTTGAGCGCCAGGTAGTCCCGCAGGTCCGCACCCGCTGAAGCATCGGAGGGCAGTTCCATCAGGCCGGATGCATCCTCGGACAGGCCCAGCTCCCTGGCGGAACACAGCATGCCCTGGGAAGGAACCCCCCGCAGCTCCGCGGCCTTGATATTGAAGCCACCGGGAAGCGTTGCCCCAACCATGGCCAGTGGCGCCTTCAGACCGACCCGGGCGTTGGGCGCCCCGCAAACAATCTGCAGCCGCCGGTCTCCGCCTGCATCCACCTCGCAGACCTTCAGCCGGTCGGCGTTGGGATGCGGCCCGGCGCTGACGACCTCGGCCACCACCACGCCGTCAAACGCTTCCGCCGCCGGTGCCACCTCGTCCACTTCGAGGCCCGCCATGGTCAGACGATGGGCCAGTTCATCGGTGCCGAGGCCGGAATCCACCCAGTCTCTCAGCCAGTTGGTATTGAATCTCATGTTCCAGGCCCTGTCAGAATGAAAATTGCCGCAGGAAGCGCACGTCGTTTTCGAAGAACTGCCGCAGGTCTTTTACGCCGTAGCGCAGCATGGCAAACCGTTCAACGCCCATGCCCCAGGCGTATCCGGTGTAGCGTTCGGAATCCACGCCGGCCGCCTCCAGCACGTTGGGGTGCACCATGCCGCAGCCCAGCACTTCCAGCCAGCCCGGCTTGGAGCCGTCCCCCTTGTCCCATTGCACATCCACCTCAGCCGAAGGTTCGGTGAAGGGAAAGTAGGACGGGCGGAACCGGATCGGAAGGTCTTTCTCAAAAAATGCGTTGACGAACTGGTGCAGCACGCCCTTTAGGTCGGTCATGGCCACGTTTTCCCCCACCAGCAGGCCCTCCACCTGATGGAACATGGGCGTGTGGGTCTGGTCCGAGTCGCTGCGGTACACCTTACCCGGCGCAATGATACGGATCGGCGGTTGTGTCTCGTTCATCACGCGGATCTGCACCGGCGAGGTGTGGGTCCGCAGCAGGCGGCCGTCACCGAAGTAGAAGGTGTCATGCATGGCCCGGGCCGGGTGATGGTCCGGGAAGTTCAGCGCGCCGAAGTTGTGATAGTCGTCCTCGATCTCCGGACCCTCGGCGACGGAAAACCCCATTTGGGCAAGGATTTTCACGATGCGGTTCATGGTCCGGGTGACGGGGTGCAGGCTGCCAATCTCCTGGCCGCGTCCCGGCAGCGTGATGTCCACCTGCTCCGCCGCCAGCTGCTGGTCCAGTACCTGCTTCTTCAGCGCCTCGCGACGTTCGTTCAGCGCCTGCTGGATTGAACCCTTGGCCTGGTTGATGGCCTGTCCCTGGGCCTTGCGCTGCTCAGGTTCGAGCTTGCCCAGGGATCTGAGCTGCGCCGTGATAGTACCGCTCTTTCCCAGCAGCTCGACCCGGAGATCTTCCAGGGCCTGGGGTTGCTCCGCGGCGGCAATCCGGGCCAGCGCATCGTCAACCAGTTGACTTAACTCAGACATTTCGAGTGGTTCCAATAAAAAAGGGGAAGTGCCAGGCTATCCCGTCACTTCCCCCGCTTGGTTTTTGGTGTCCGGTGCCCGGAAGGCACCAACGGGTTAGGCGCTTAGTCCAGCCTTGGCTCTCTCAGCCACAGCAGCAAAAGCGGCCTTATCGCGGACTGCCATATCGGCAAGAACCTTACGGTCCAGGTCGATGTTGGCCCGCTTAAGGCCGTTCATAAATCGACTGTAGGACAGACCGCATTCCCGGGCAGCGGCGTTGATGCGCACGATCCACAGGGAGCGGAACTGGCGCTTGCGCTGGCGACGATCGCGATAGGCGTACTGGCCGGCCTTGATGACCGCCTGCTTGGCAACGCGAAACACCTTGCGCCGCGCGTTGTAATAACCCTTGGCCTGTTTCAGGACCTTCTTGTGCCGGCGCCGTGCAATGACGCCTCTCTTAACTCGAGCCATGGTTTATCTCCTTACGAATACGGCAGCATCTGCTTGATGGCTTTCACATCAGCATCTTTGACCTGGGTCGTGCCACGCAGCTTACGCTTACGCTTCTGACTCATCTTGGTAAGGATATGGCTGGTGAACGCATGCCCGCGCTTGTAACCGCCAGAGGCAGTCTTACGAAAACGCTTGGCCGCGCCACGGTTGGTTTTCAACTTTGGCATTGTCTTTCCTTCATTACTTATTTGACGTGATCAGGTGACCCGTTGACCAAAGCCAGGGGTACTTTCCATTCCTACCCAATCCCGCGAGTTATAGGCGGCAACCCGCCATTTTCATCAGCACCTTTCATTATCGAAGGCACAGTTACGGCCCCAAACGGAGCCAGGCCTAAGGCCTATCTACGTTTTGGCACATGGATGTGCCAACGGCCGAAGGCCGTGAGCGAATCGGAAACCGCGTTTTCGATTCGCGTCCGCGATTCATCCATGGATGGATGATATCGCGGTCAATGCTTAGGAGGCGCCAACATCATGACCATCACACGTCCTTCCATGGATGGTCTTTGTTCGACGACTACCTCCTCTCCGAGGTCGGTCTCGACCCGCTTCAGCAACTTGGCACCCAGATCCTGGTGCGCCATTTCGCGTCCGCGAAAGCGCAAACTGACCTTGACCTTGTCGCCCACTTCGATGAATCCGCGGAGTTTCCGCATTTTCACCTGGTAATCTGCCTCTTCGGTGCCCGGCCGAAACTTCACTTCCTTGATGTGAATCTGTTTCTGCTTTTTGCGGGCCGCCTGGGCTTTCTTGGATTGCTCGAACTTGAACTTGCCGTAATCCATGATCCGGCAAACCGGCGGGTCAGCGGTAGGAACAACTTCCACCAGGTCCAGCCCCAGGTCTGAAGCGAGTTGCATCGCCTCCGCGATGGGCCTGATACCAATCTGATCTCCATTCGCATCGATGACGCGAACTTCTGGCGCGGTTATTTTGTCATTTCGTCGAGTCTGCTTTTGTTGGGCGATGCCTCAGTCCTCCAGTTTTTCCAAATTCGTCAGCCGCTTTTCCACGGCCCCACGCAACAACGCTGCAAAGGATTCCACCGTCATGACCCCGAGGTCCTGACCGTCTCTGAGACGGACGGCGACGGAGCCAGATTCTACCTCCCGATCACCAACGACCAGCAGGCACGGAACCTTCTGCAGCGTGCGCTCGCGGATTTTATAGCCGATTTTCTCGTTTCTCAAGTCCGAATCCACCCGAAACCCTTGTTGTGAAAGGGTTTGCTGGACCTGCTGGCAGAAGGCCTCCTGGCGATCCGTGATATTCATCACCACCGCCTGAACCGGGCTCAGCCAGACGGGCAGCGCGCCGGCATATTCCTCGATCAGGATTCCGATAAACCGCTCCAGTGAGCCCAGGATGGCCCGGTGCAGCATGACCGGCGTCTGCTTTTCGCTGTTGTCGTCGATGTACGTGGCGTCCAGCCGCCCGGGCATGGAGAAATCCACCTGCATGGTGCCGCACTGCCACACCCGTCCCAGGCTGTCTTTCAGGCTGTATTCGATCTTGGGGCCGTAAAACGCGCCCTCGCCGGGCTGCAGTTCCCAATCCACGCCTTTTTCGTCCAGCACCTCGGCCAGGGCAGCCTCGGATTTGTCCCAGATCTCGTCACTGCCGACGCGTTTTTCCGGTCGCGTGGACAGCTTGACGATGATGTCGTGGAAGCCGAAATCCGCGTAGACCTCCCGCACCAGCTCATGAAACCGGTCCACCTCGGACTTGATCTGCTCCTCGGTGCAGAAGATATGGGCGTCATCCTGGATGAAATTGCGTACCCGCATCAGACCGTGCAGCGCCCCGGACGGCTCGTTGCGGTGGCAGGAGCCAAACTCCGCCATACGCAGTGGCAGTTCCTTATAGCTGTGCAGATTGCTGTTGTAGATCTGCACGTGGCACGGGCAGTTCATGGGTTTGACCGCATAGTCGCGGTTTTCCGACTCCGTCGTGAACATGTGCTCCCGGAACTTGTCCCAGTGGCCGGATTTTTCCCACAGGGCCCGATCCACGATCATCGGCGTCTTGATCTCCTGGTAGCCGTTGACCTTGAGCTTCTCCCGGATGTAGTTCTCCACCTCCAGCCAGATGCGGTAGCCGTGGTCGTGCCAGAACACCATGCCCGGCGCGGCCTCCTGCAGGTGAAACAGGTCCAGCTGTGTGGCCAGCTTGCGGTGGTCCCGCTTGGCGGCCTCTTCCAACCGGTGCAGGTAAGCCTTCAGGTCTTTCTTGTTACCCCAGGCCGTACCGTAGATCCGCTGCAGCATCTCGTTGTTCGAGTCCCCGCGCCAGTAAGCACCGGCGATCTTCATCAGCTTGAAAGCCTTGATCCGGTCCGTGCTGGGGATGTGCGGGCCCCGGCACAGGTCGATGAAGTCACCCTGACGGTACAGGGAAATCGGTTCATCCGAGGGAATATCCGCAATAATCCGGGCCTTGTACTCCTCGCCCATGTCGCGGAAGTATTCCACGGCCTCGTCCCGGGGCATCTCGGTCCGCTCCACCTGGAAGGCTTCGCTCACGACTTTGGCCATTTCCGCTTCGATTTTTTCCAGATCTTCCGGCTTGAAACCCTTGGGAAAATGGAAATCGTAGTAAAAGCCGTCCTCGATGACCGGGCCGATCGTGACCTGGGCCTCGGGGAACAACCGCTTGACCGCCTGGGCCATCAGGTGGGCACAGGAATGCCGAATGACCTCCAGGCCTTCTTCGTCGCGATCGGTGACGATGGCGACTTCCGCATCAGAATCAATCACATGGGAGGTATCGACCAGCTTCCCATCCACTTTGCCGGCCAGGGCGGCCTTGGCCAGGCCCGGACCGATGTCGGCGGCGATGTCAGCGATGGACACCGGATGGTCAAACTGTCTTTGGCTGCCGTCAGGCAGTGTGATCGAGGGCATTTTCCTGTCACCGGTTTTTGTATCAGACAAAAGTTGCGGACAAAAAAAAGGGCGCTCGGCGCCCTTTCAAATATCATGCGCGAGCGAGTCTTCGCTTATCTACGTAGTAGTTCGAAAAGAAACGTTCATAAGCAGATTGTAGCGCTAAGTGACATCGGCGTCATCCTGAAAAACGCGCCGACGTCGGAGCAATGGGGTCAGAGCACTGGGGTCAGAGAGAGCACTGGGGTCAGAGTAAAGGGACAGAGTAAGGCACGCCTTACTCTGTCCCTTTACTCTGACCCCGCCCTTCAGATCCCGCCCTTCAGATCAGCCTCTGCTTCGACCACGGCGCCGAATTGAGGAAATCCGCCACGGCGCTGCCCGGCGGCACGAGTTCATCGCAGGCCGTGGCCAGTTCCGCCGGCAGTTGCTGGCTCATCAGGGGTGCCAGGTCCTTGATCTGGTCCAGGGTGCGGGGCCCGATCAGCGGCGCGGTGATACCCGGCTGGTCCTTGACCCAGAGCATCGCGGCATGGGCGGGAGTCAGGCCGTGATCCCGGGCCAGGGCAGCAAAGGCTCTGCCCGCATCCACCGCTTTTTCCGTAATCCGCTCGGAATAGATGCCGCCTCGCTGGTGGCGGGGCGTGTTGAAGGATTCAGGGTCGGCGTTGTCGTAGCGCCCGGTCAGCATGCCCATGGCCAGCGGCGACCAGACCAGTACCGCCAGCCCGGCCCACTGGCAGGCCGGCAGGATCTCGTTTTCGACGCGGCGGTCCAGCAGGTTGTAGGGCAGCTGCTCGGAGACCATCCGGATCAAGCCGCGGTACTCCGCCAGCAGGGAGGACTGGGCAATCTTCCAGCCGGGCGAGGTGGTGGAACCGGCGTAGCGGATCTTGCCATGGCGCTGCAGATCGGTCAGGGCACCCAGGGTCTCCTCCAGGTCCGTCTCGGTACAGACCCGGTGGGTCTGGTACAGGTCGATATAGTCCGTACCCAGCCGCGTCAGGGAATCTTCGCAGGCTTTGACCAGGTGCTTGCGCGAGGTACGTTGATCATTGATCCCCCTGGCGCCAGCAGGATAATAGGCCTTGGTGGCCAGGATGATCTCGTCGCGGCGGCCATTGGCCCGCAGCGCCTCCCCGATAATGCGTTCAGATTCCCCGTCGGCGTAGCTGTTGGAGGTATCGATGAGATTGATGCCGGCATCCAGGGCGTAATCGATGATCTGGATCGATTCATCCGGCGGGGTCGGATTGGCGAAGTTATCCGTACCCAGCGCCAACGGCGACACGCGCAGGCCGGTTCTGCCGAAGGGACGATAGAAGGACTCGTCTAACATGCGGTATAGGCTCCGTCCACGGTGATGCTGGATCCCTGCAGGTAGCTGGCCTCGTCAGACAGCAGGAACAGCGCGGCCTGGGCAATTTCCTCGGGCCGGGCCAGACGGCCCTCGGGAATGGTCCCGGCGATTTCTTCCAGCTTTTGCCGGATCTCATCAGCCGTCAGATCCCTGCCCCGCTCGGACGCCAGCATCGGCGTATCGGTTTCTCCGGGCCGGATTTCGTTGACCCGGACACCCGACCCCGCCAGGTCCAGGGCCGCCGCCCGGGTAATCTGGCTGACGGCACCCTTGGAAGCGCAATAGGCCAGTACCCCGGCGGCGCCCACATCGCTCCAGATCGAGCTGACATTGACAATGCTGCCGCTGCCCTGGGCTTTCATCACCCGTGCCGCCGCCCGGCACAGGTAGAAACAGCCCTTGACGTTGACGTCCATGACGGCGTCAAACTCCTCGTCGGTGCATTCCAGGATTCCGGTCCGTTTCAGCACGCCGGCGAAATTCACCACGCCGTCCAGGCTTTGCTGTTCCTGGACGACACCCTTGACCAGCTCGTCCACGGCCCGGGAGTCACTGATGTCACAAACCCTGGCCAGAGCGCCGGTGTTCTCACATGCCTCTCGAAGGGGCGCGTGGTTCCGGTCCACGGCAATCGTCACCGCACCTTGCCGTGAAAGCAGCCCCGCCATAGCCCGCCCCATTCCGGAAGCCGCGCCGGTCACAATAATGACTCTCCCCGAAAAATCAGTCACGCGGCCAGCTCCTGCACCACCCGAGTCCATGCCCGAGCAAGATTGCGCCGGTTATACCCACCGCCGCCCAGGGCCAGAACCCGCCCCTGGCAGTACCGGTCCGCGATGTCACAAACCGACCGGGCGGCAGCGGCGTGGGCGTTTTCTGAGTACTCCAGGTGGGTGATGGGATCGCCGGAGAGGCTGTCAGCACCACACTGAAGAATGATCATTTCCGGCTTGCCCGCGTCCAGGTATTCCTCGATCTCAGTCCATGCTGCCTTGAAAACCGAATCGTCGGCGCCCGGCAGCACGGGAATATTCAGCTTCGTTCCGGCCGCTTGCCCTTTACCGGATTCTTCGCGAAAGCCGGTGCCGGGAAACAGAAAACGCCCATCCTCGTGGATATCTGCGAACAGCAGGTCCGGGTCCTCCTCGAAACCGTAGAACACCCCGTCGCCGTGGTGCGCGTCTATGTCCACGTAGGCAATTTTCCTGACACCCAGGTTGCGCCTGCACGCTTCGATGACGACACCAATATCGTTATAAACACAAAACCCCGAGGCGCTGTTTCGAGCGCCATGATGCAGCCCGGCTATGGGCACGAAGGCGCGCCTGGCGGGACCGGCGACGATGGATTTCGCCGCCTCCAGCACGGCACCGACCACAAACCGGCAGGCGCCGTCGATCCAGGGCAGTGCCGGTGTATCGCCACCGTCCAGGTAGCCGGACCCCGACGGGCAGCGTTCCTCGACCAGTGTGACGTACTCCTCCGTGTGAAAAAGCAGCAGTTCTTCCCGGGTCGCCTGGCGGGGTTGTGCGGTCTGGACCCTGGGAAGCACGCCACTGTCGGTGAGTTCGGCAACAAATACTTCATGGCGGTCGGGTCCAAAGGGATGGCCTTCACTGAAGCCATAGGCCGCGATTTCCGGCCCGGTGTAGAGCAGCGGGGGTGCGTGAGATGCCGTTTGGCCCGAATCTGTCATGGCCATAGTCTACTGAATCGGGGGATGGACCAGAAAAACTTCGGCGATCAATACGATCAAGCCTTCAATTGGTCGGGGCCCTATATTTCCGTCATCCTGAATCGAGTTCCACATTCCGTCATCCTGAACTCGATTCAGGATCCATCTGAGATTCGGGTCTGTTATGCCTTCGATCAAGACAGCGGTTTGACCGGGGGCTTCGATCGAATTCGGTGGCGGCGGAGGGAGTCATTGACGATGGCTTCGCTCCGGGATCGTGCGGCCGTCGACGGAGGCTAATTCGGGGATTCAGATGGATCCCGGATCGGGGTCCGGGATGACGTTTTAAGGAGGGCGCTTCGCGCCAGAACGTAGGGATGGTGGGCGATACGGGATTCGAACCTGTGACCTCCGCCATGTCAAGACGGCGCTCTAACCAACTGAGCTAATCGCCCACACCAGGGGCGGCGAACAGTACCACTCGCGGTGTTTCAGGGCAAGAGGTGCACTCATACCCCCAACCCGGACGCCTTGATCGCCTCAATCTCGTCGCGCATCCTGGCCGCCTCCTCGAATTCCAGGTTGGACGCGTGCTCATACATGGTGTCCTCCAGCGCCTTGATCCGCTTGGCCGCCTCTTCCGGCGACATGGCGGCATATTCTGACGAGGGTTCCGCCACCCGCCGCTGGGCCACCGGCGACCGGGACCGGCCTCGGGGCGATTCGGACCGGGCGCCTTCCATGATATCGGCGATCTGCTTGGACACCGTCTGGGGCACGATGCCGTGTTCTTCGTTGTAGGCGATCTGCCGCTCCCGGCGCCGCTCGGTTTCCGCCAGGGCCCGCTGCATGGAGCCGGTTTCCTTGTCGGCGTAGAGAATGGCTTTACCCCTGGCGT
Organism: Lysobacterales bacterium; assembly: GCA_030065125.1. Lineage (GTDB taxonomy): Bacteria > Pseudomonadota > Gammaproteobacteria > Xanthomonadales > SZUA-38 > JASJDM01. The sequence goes on from JASJDM010000025.1 coordinate 51,970, forward strand.
TTCGGGCGGCACGGCCGATGGTCTGGATCAGGGAACCCTCCGAGCGCAGGAACCCCTCCTTGTCAGCGTCGAGAATGGCCACCAGGGAGACCTCGGGCATGTCCAGGCCTTCGCGCAGCAGGTTGATGCCCACCAGCACGTCGAACTCGCCGAGCCGAAGATCACGGATAATCTCCACCCGTTCCACCGTATCGATGTCCGAGTGCAGGTAGCGGACCCGGACACCGTGATCACCCAGGTAATCCGTCAGGTTTTCAGCCATTCGCTTGGTCAGCGTTGTGACCAGCACCCGGTCGCCGTGAGCCACCCGGTCGTTGATCTCCGACAGCAGGTCGTCCACCTGGGTGTCCACGGGACGGATCTCCACTTCCGGATCCACCAGTCCCGTGGGTCGAACCACCTGCTCCGCCGGCTCGCCGGAGCGCTCCATTTCGTAGTCCCGGGGTGTGGCCGATACGAACACGGTGCGCGGTGCCCTCGCCTCCCACTCCTCGAAACGGAGCGGCCGGTTGTCCAGGGCGGACGGCAACCGGAAGCCATATTCCACCAGGGTCTCCTTGCGGGACCGGTCACCCCGGTACATGCCGCCGATCTGGGGCACGGTCACGTGACTCTCGTCCACGATCAGCAGTGCATCCGGCGGCAGGTAGTCGTACAACGTGGGCGGTGCCTCGCCGGGATCGCGCCCGGTCAGATGCCGCGAGTAATTCTCGATGCCCTGGCAGTAGCCCAATTCCACCATCATCTCCAGGTCAAAGGTTGTGCGCTGTTCCAGCCGCTGGGCCTCCAGCAGCTTGCCCACCGAGCGCAGCTGCTCCAGCCGTTCTTTCAGCTCCACCTTGATGGTGTCCACCGCGCCCAGCACCGTGCCGCGGGTCGTGACGTAGTGTGACTTGGGGTAGACCGTCAGCCGGGGCAGCTTGCGCAGCACTTCTCCGGTGAGCGGATCGAACACCGCCAGGTTTTCCACCTCATCGTCAAACAGCTCAACCCGGACGGCCTCCCGGTCCGAGTCGGCCGGGAAGATATCAATGACTTCACCCCGGGCACGGAAGGTGCCGCGGCGCAGCTCCACGTCGTTGCGGGTGTACTGCATCTCGGCCAGCCTCCGCAGCACGGCACGCTGGTCAATCCGCATACCGCGATTCAGGTGCAGCACCATGGAGAAGTACTGTTCCGGGTCCCCCAGGCCGTAGATGGCCGACACCGTCGCCACGATCAGGGCGTCCTTGCGCTCCAACAGGGCCTTGGTGGCCGACAGCCGCATCTGCTCGATGTGGTCGTTGATAGACGCGTCCTTCTCGATATAAGTGTCCGAGGACGGCATATAGGCTTCGGGCTGGTAGTAGTCGTAGTAGGAAACGAAATACTCCACCGCGTTGTGGGGGAAGAATTCCTTGAACTCCCCGTACAGCTGGGCCGCCAGGGTCTTGTTGGGCGCCATCACCAGCGTGGGTTTCTGTACCGCCTCGATGACGTTGGCCATGGTAAAGGTCTTGCCGGACCCGGTGACCCCCAGCAGGGTCTGGTGCTGCAGGCCGTTCTGGAAGCCTGCAATCAGCTGGCGGATGGCAGCGGGCTGGTCGCCGGAGGGGCTGAACTGAGCCTCCAGCCGGAATTGATCCTGTTCGGTGATGTCGTTCACAGATTCATCGTGATTAGGCCAATTCACCATTGTACGATAGCCGCCTGATCTAAACGTGATTTGAAACGGCCCAGTCATGCATCTCAGCCAGCGCGTCCAGTCCATCAAACCCTCCGCCACCATCACCGTGACGAAAAAAGCCATCGAACTGCGGGAGGCGGGTGTCGACGTGGTGTCCCTGAGTGCCGGCGAGCCGGATTTTGCGACCCCTGAACATATCCAGGACGCGGCCCGGGCAGCCATGGCGGCCGGCCAGACCAAATACACCGCCGTGGACGGCACCAGCGAGTTGAAAGCAGCCATCATCGGCAAACTGCAGCGGGACAGCGGTCTGGATTATCAGCCTGGCCAGATCCTGGTGACCTCCGGCGCCAAGCAGGCCATCTTCAATGCCTGCCTGGCACTGCTGGAGGAAGGCAATGAGGCGGTGATTCCTGCCCCCTACTGGGTGTCCTACCCGGACATGGTGGGTCTGGCCGACGCCACGCCTGTGATTATCAGCGGCGGCGTGGACCAGGACTTCAAGATCACGCCGGAGCAGCTTGCGGAGGCCATCACCGACCAGACGCGCATGTTCATTTTCAACTCCCCCTCCAATCCCACCGGCAAGGCCTACAACCCAGGCGAGCTGGCCGCCCTGGGAGAAGTTCTGCGGCAGCATCCGGGGGTTGTGGTGGTGGCTGACGACATTTATGAATCTATTTACTGGGGCGAAGAACCCCTGGTTCACCTGCTGGAGGTATGCCCGGACCTCTACGGCCGCACCCTGGTGATCAACGGCGTCTCCAAGGCCTACGCAATGACCGGCTGGCGCATCGGCTACGCCGCCGGTCCCGAGGCGGCCATCGCTGCCATGCGCAAGATCCAGGGCCAGAGTACCTCCAACGCCTGCTCCATCTCCCAGGCCGCCGCCGTAGCCGCCATCTCCGGCGACCAGTCCTGCGTGGAAGACATGACCCGGGTTTACCGCCAGCGCCACGACGCCTTCAGCCAGTCACTGGACGCCCTGCCCGGGGTGACCTGCCTGCCCGGCAACGGCGCCTTCTACCTGATGCCCGACTTCATCCAGGTCATCCGCGAGCGCGGCTTCCACGACGACGTGGACCTGGCCGCCGACATCCTGGAAAAGGCCAACGTGGCGCTGGTGCCCGGCAGTGCGTTTGGAGCACCGGGGCACTTGCGGGTGTCCTACGCGACCTCCGGTGAGAACCTGGAGAAGGCGCTGGAGCGGTTGCGGGAGTACCTGTCCTAGCGACAACGTCATTGCGCAACATTCGTGGTCCCACACCATTCGTGGTCCCACACCATTCGTCGTTCCACACCACTCGTCATTCCACACCATTCGTCATCCTGAACTCGATTCAGGATCCATCTGAAGTTTCGAAGCCGGGTTCGTTGCCGCCTGCGACGAGCTGGAGTGCGGCCATCGTCATTGACGCCCTACGCCGTCGAAGCGTTGGATCGAAGCCCCCGATGAATCCACTGCCTGGATCAAGAGCTTTACTGACCCCAATCTCAGATGGATCCTAATCTCAAAATACAGCCCGAAGGGCACATTCAATATGTCATCCCGAACCTGATCCGGGATCGAGTTCAGGATGACGACGAGTTGAGAATCCGTCGCATCTGTCCCGAAGGGCTGCCCCTACACGTACAAAGGAATAATCGGATATGAGCCGACCCGATTTCGAGTCAGATTAAACCCACCTCAACCCGCCGGAGCCCGAGCCATGCGAAGGAACGCCGCTCGATGCCAGGGATTCACCCTGCTGGAGCTGATGACCACCCTTTCGGTGGTAGTCATCGTTATCAGCATCGGCATCCCGTCCTTCCAGACTTTTATGGCTGCCCAGCAGCTCAAAGTGACCCACAACCGCCTGTTCGGCCATCTCTCCCTGGCCCGGCTTACTGCCGTCACCGAGGGCCGGCGGGCCGTGCTCTGCCCCAGCATCGATGGCCAGACCTGCAGCGGCGCCACCGACTGGGCCGTGGGCTGGATCGTGTTCGTGGACGCCACCGTCAACCGCGTAGTGGACCCTGGCGACCGCATCGTCCATCGCGGAACCGCCATGCCACCGGGCGTCAGCCTCACCACATCCCGCGCCCGCCGCGCCATCAGCTTTCTGCCCAGCGGCTATTCGCCCGGAAGCAACCTGACCTTCGCCCTGTGCCACGACAATCCCAAGGTTCCGCCCAAGGCCATCATCCTGTCCAACCAGGGACGACCCCGAGCCAGTGACACCCGCCCGGGTGGAAGGCCAATTTTGTGCTAAAAATATCATTTTTTAGTGATATTAATGGTATTATTTTTGAATAAAAATGCAGTTTGAGTTTGATCTGAACAAGAGCGAATCCAATCGAGACAAATACGGCATTGACTTCCTTCAGGCCCAGGCACTGTGGAATGACCCCGGAATGCTCAAGGTAGCCGCTCGAACGGAAGACGAACCTCGCTACATTGTTATTGGCAAGATAGAAGCAAAGCTCTGGACCGCGGTGATTACCTATCGAGGCGATGCGATCCGCATCATTTCAGCTCGGCGATCCACGCCCAGGGAGGCAGCACTTTATGAAGGCTAAAGAATTCGACCAGGCGTTCGAATCTGGCAAGGACATCACGGAATTCCTCGATCTGGACAGCGCCACCCGCCCCAAGCAAGCCCAGAGAAGGGTCAACGTGGATTTTCCCATCTGGATGATCGAAAGGCTGGACCGAGAGGCTCGTCGAATCGGCGTTACCAGGCAGTCCATCATCAAAGTCTGGCTGGCGGAGCGACTGGAGCGCCAGTCGGCTGCTGAATCATCCGGACCCCACGAACCAAGTCCCGGCTGAGTGCCGCATTCAGACTATTTTGCCCTTGACGCACCGCACAGAATTGCGGAAACTACGCGCCCTCAATTCCCCGGTAGCTCAGTTGGTAGAGCAGCTGGCTGTTAACCAGCGGGTCGGCGGTTCGAGCCCGTCCCGGGGAGCCAGATTTCAAAAAGCCCTCGCCTAATCGGCGAGGGCTTTTTCGTACCGGCGCCCCATGTCCGGGCATTTACCATCAAGGGTCTTCCGGTTCAAACCCGCTGGCGAACAGGAGGTCTGTGATGGTGGTGCAGGGGCCGGTACCGTCACAGACAAATGCAGCCTCGGTAAAAGTGGGCGGCGTGGAGTTTTCATCCCGCGGGTCCGAGTTCCACTCGGCTTCTTCGGCGTTGGTAAAGCCGTCCATGTCCGGGTCCTCGATGGCGTCTCCAGGGTCGAACTGATCGAGGTTGTGGAGCATTTCGTAGCTGTCAGACATGCCGTCGTTGTCGTCGTCCGTGTCGCCGTTATCGCCGATTCCGTCAAGGTCATTGTCGGACCTTTCCAGGGGGTCGTCTTCAAAAAGGTCTTCGGAGTCCGCCACATCGTCGCCGTCCCGATCACCGGGCATGGGGCCGGCCGGCGCGATTGCCAAAGCGTATCGATTCGAAGCCGCACCGACGCCCGACACCCGAATATAGTGAAGCCGGCCTGGCGCAACGTCCGCCAGCAGCAGCTCCTCCAGGTCCAGCGAGCCCTGCACACTTCCAACAGGCTGTTGTGACTGGTCGAACACCTCCAGAGTCAGGTCCCCGGACTCTCGGGGGAACGAGACCGTGATTCGGGCGTCGGCGCTCCAGTCAGGGATCCAGCGGAACACATCGGAGTTGCCCGGCAGGATCCGCAGTTCCGTCAGGGCCACCTCACCCTCAAGTGGAGTTGCAGCGTTGAAGTCGTCGTTCTCTTCGAACACGTCGTCGCGCTCCACCTGCAGGCAGAAGTCCATAAAGGCTCCCATCACGTCGATACGACTGGTTCCTGCCGGCAGCGCAAGAAAGGGGAAGGTCATGTAACCCGTGCGATGTATGCCGTTGTCTCGGAGCACCGCGGCTACTCCGCCACCGGTGTACTCCAGCATCACCTCGTTGCCGGCTTCCACGTAACGCCGGACCGCGGATTCGGTAAGAGCCGCGTTCAGACCCTCGTCGTCGTGGTTGAGTGACAACGGCCCCAGGGTGTTGAATCCGGGCAGCGGCCCGCCTCCCGTGATCTGGGTTTGACCACCGTTGCTCACGACTTCGCTCAGGCCAAGGTAGGTTTCAGCAAACTGGGTGACGCCCCGGTCGGTCAGGTACTGGGGGCTGGAGATCAGCAGGCAGCCACCGCCATCGAGAAAACCCGCCAGTGCGTCTTCCGCGTCGGAGCTTGGACCAGCGCTCAGGGAGACTTCCCCGTCGGCAAACGCGTCCGCGGTGTACCAGATTACCCGACTGTAAGCCGCCAGATCGTCGGCATTGGGTTCCGCCCGGCCATCGGGGTTGCTGGTGGAGCTTGGGCTGCGCACGGACCATTCGTCGTAGTCGATATCGGGCAGCGAATTAAACACCGACACGTACTGGCTTCTCAGGGTGTCGTTGTCGGAGCCGTCGACCAGGAGCACTTTGGCGGTGAACCGGGCGCTGCACTGCACGTTGTCGGTTAGCGTCACCATCCCGTCTACGCAGTCCGGATCGCCGTCCCAGCCTTCGAAAATGGATCCGCGCAGGGGGATAGCCTCCAGCTGAACCTGGGTGCCCACGGGATAGGACTGGGAACAGGAGGGTAAGGCGCAGTCAAGGCCGTCGGAACTGGACGCGGGCTGGGCCGTGCCCATCACCCGGGCCGGCACGCCGAGTTTGTCGACCGTCAGGTCGAACTCGGTGCCGATTTCAACGAACCGGGCGCTGCAGGTCACGTCGCTGGTGCCCACCGTGATGCTGATTCGTTCGGGCAAGCCGTCGTTCTCGTCTTCGTCGGAACAGTCCGTGTCGCCGTACCAGCGCACGAACTGGAAACCCGGATCCGCTGTGGCCGTCAGCACCAGGCTCTGGGCACCGCCGGCTGCCGAATACAGTTCCTCGCAGTCCATCCCGCAGTCAATGATTCCTGGGGTTTCGTTGCTTTCCACCGATCCGCCATCGGCGGTGACGTTCAGCAGATAATTCGAAATCGCGAAAACGGCCGTGCAGGTCCGGTCGCCGTTCATGGTGACGCTGTTGTCGCCGCAGTCCGGGTCGCCCTCCCAGCGGTCGAATGCTGCCCTTGCCTGGGGGGTGGGCAACAGGCCAACGGCATCCCCCTGGGCATAAAGGCTGCAGCCACCACCGCAGCTGTCGCCGGCAGGGGATGGGTCAACGCTACCGGGCCCTTGCGTGTCCAGAGTCAGCACCGGCCTGGGCGCAAAAATGGCGCGGACGTTTTTCTTTTCATCGAGCGTGATCGTGCAGACGGGGTTGCTGTTACAGCTGCCCGACGTACCCAGCCAATTTACAAATTCCGAGCGGTCCGTCGGGACTGCCGTCAATTCAACGACGGTTCCCGGCGTATAGAAATTTCCGCCGATGCTGGACACGGGATCAGGCGTCACCGAAACCGTGCCGGTGCCTGTCCCCGCCAGGTCCGTGCTCACTCTTTCGACCACCAGCTCCACCGGTTCAACCGGGGCCGGGGGCGCCCATTCAATGGTCTTGGTGTCCACGATTCCCGGACAGGTGAACTGCCCATTGGCCTCCACGCAGGGCGCGTTGCCGCCCCGGGTGTCGATGGTCCAGACCGTCATTTCCTCAGGTCGGAAACGGACCCAGAGCAGCTTGCTGTATTGCGCTGATCCGCCGTAAAAAATGGGTACCACTCTGCCGGGGATAAACTGACCGGGGTTGTTCGGGTCTTCGATCAGGGAGGTTATTCCTTCTCCGGGCCCAAAACCGGAGATGAACGACTTGTCCTGGCCAGCCCACTCATGGATGTGCCCGGCAAATATTGCCCTCACGTTATTGTGGCGACCCAGGATCTTTCGAAACTCCGTCCAGTCGTCTGGCGTGACGGTCGCATTGAAACGGCCACGCTGAGCATTGTCGGTGTACATGACATGCATGTTGATAATGGCGTCTTTCGATGCAGCAACACTCAGGTTGTTGTCCAGCCACGCCAATGACTTTCTGACCTCGATGAACACCCGGAGAATCTCAGCCGAAAGGTAGGCCGACTGGTTGCGTACATATGCGGGATGGTTGTGCAGCTGCACGAAGTGGTAATTCCCCACTTCCCAGGAATAGGCAAAGCTGCCGCGATAGTACTGCTCAAAGCCCAGTGCTTCGATGCTGATCGTGTAATCCGTGTCAGTGGTGTCCATGGTGACAATCCGCCCGACGAGATCCCGCATCATCCAGATGGTGCAGTCGCCTATGGCTTCAATATCCAAGCCGCGATTGCAGGCGTGGTCCCCGCCGCCCAAGCCAACATGGTTGTCGTAGTCGTGATTGCCGAGTCCTGACCAGGTGTTGAACTGAAACCTGTTTTCGTAGTCGGTGTAGTAATCATTGAGCTGGGTTTCCCGAATTTGGCCGCCCGGAGATCCGTGGGTCAGATCGCCGTTGACAATGACCCCCGCAAAGCGGGAGTTTCCGGCCTGGTCGCGTATCTTCTTGATGGTTTCCGCATGCCACAGGTTAGCCTGCAGGGTTCTCGAGATGTCGTTGTTGGTGTTCGAAGGCGGCGCCGCGGACGGAATGCTTCGGCACGCTGGCGAATCACAATAGTGGTACTGCGGATCGGACATGATCACCATAGTGAAATTGTCCGGCTCAAAGGGTCCGGTTTCGATATAGGAAAATTGTGGGCCGATCACGGGCACACTGCGGAAGTAGGTGCGGCACAGGCCCCGGCCCACGGGCCCCGGCGCCACGTCCACGCAAAGCTTTACCCGGTAATTCGGCGGGACGACGATGGACCGCATATTGTCGTTCCAGCGGCTGAAAGGAGGCGCCGTCAAACCCGAGTCCGGTGGACAGAAGGCAAAGGCCTCCCCCTGATATCCCTCGCCGGCGTAGCCAATCACGCAGCGGGAGGAGTCGAAGACTTCCAGCTTCCACGACGAAATGACGTCGTTGAAATCGGAGCCGACGTTGGGCACGTTGCCGACAAAGTCCTTGCGCGTGCCTCCGAATTGGGAATTATTGAAGGTGCTCACACGGTAGCCTGGTGGCACCTTGATGGAGGTGATTTCGTCGTTCCACGCTGAAAACGGTGGTTCGGGTTCTCCGCAGAACCAGGACCACCGGGTGCCTCCGAAGTTCTCGTCCTGAAAGAATTCGATGCAGGGCTGGGCCTGGACCAGATTCGGCCCCAGGAAAACCAGTAGAAACACAAACTTCTTCATGGTGAGGTCCCATCTTCTAAGCCGTCGGTCGAACAGAACGCTGACGATGGAGCATGCTTTCAGACCACGCAGTGGATTCCCCAGGCGGATCAAGTCGATCCAAATGGTGATGGAACTGCTTCCCCTACGGCAATTCCATTCCAGCGACTCGTGCCATTGGAATGGAAGTGTGGATTTTGCCGAAAACGCTACCGATTCAGTATTGAGGACGGAGCTGAAACATGCAAACAGCCGTCGTTTAGGCACACATTGGAGCACCAGGCAAAGGAAAATTGGGAGTCAGGTCTTGCATTGCCACGTAGACGTTTCCGCGGTAACGCTGACTTGGCAATGACGGACTTTTGCCGAACTCAGTTGTGCACGGTTATGCACAGTGGTGCAAAATGCAACGGGACGTCTCGCCAAAAATAATTTAAAAACAATTACTTATAATGCAAAAATTCGGCTGTTAACCAGCGGGTCGGCGGTTCGAGCCCGTCCCGGGGAGCCAGAATTCTTCAATCACATCAAGCGGTTACAGCGTCAGGCTGTGGCCGCTTTTTGTTTCAGCACTACCAGTGCCGGACTTTTGCGAACCGACGCCCTTGACGGCCCCAATGAGTTCCTAAAATCCGGGCCGGTCAGTGCGGGATAACGTCACCGTTTTGGGGTCCTGACAGGAGCATACGCCCAGGGGGGCAAACCAGCTGTCGCATCAGGGTTGGCTTGACGTCAGAGATCGGCTTGGGTCCCGCCGATCTCCCGGGACTGCAAGCCGCCAACCCTCTCGATGAAGGCGCGAATCTCATTGAGCGACTCTCCCAGCTTCATGTTTGCGAAAACGAACGGTCTGTTGCCACGCATGCGGGTGGCGTCACGATTCATCACTCCAAGGTCGGCACCGACCAGCGGCGCCAGGTCAGTCTTGTTGATGACCAGCAGATCGGATTTCGTGATACCGGGTCCGCCCTTGCGTGGGATTTTGTCCCCGGCAGAAACGTCAATAACGTAAATCGTGATGTCTGCCAGCTCGGGCGAAAAGGTCGCGGCAAGATTATCACCGCCAGACTCGATGATGAGCAGATCCAGATCATCAAACCGGGCACTCATGTCGGCAACTGCCGCAAGGTTCATCGACGCATCTTCCCGAATGGCGGTATGGGGGCAACCCCCGGTTTCCACACCGACGATGCGCTCATTGGGCAAAGCTTCCGCGCGTACGAGAAACTCCGCGTCTTCCCGGGTGTAGATGTCGTTGGTAATGACGGCGATGGAGTATTCGCTGCGCATGCTTTTACATAACGCTGCGGTCAGGGCTGTTTTTCCCGATCCCACCGGTCCGCCGATCCCAACCCGAAGCGCCCCATTTCTGCTCATGATCGAAACAATCTCGTGTACTGTGATTCGTGATTCATCGACGCAATATCCACCATTGGCGTTGCGGTCGCCACGTCTTCGAAGGGTGTGTCCATGGCTTCCGCGACGGCGGCTTCGGCGATGGGCATGAGGCTGGCGGTAATACGCTGACCGTCGGTCTGACCCAGCGGCACCAGGCGAACCGCAGCCGAAACCAGATTTGACGCAAATCCGTGTGCGTAGGCCAGCATCGTCGTCTGCCTGCAAATACCGTGGCCTGCCGCCAGTGCGCCCACGGCGACCGGATAGGCAATCTCGGCGCCGGGCAATTTCTCCAAGGTGTCAATTGCACGGCAATACCAGGCATCTGCGCTGACCTTGGTGAACGCTTTGCCCTGTGCGCTGCTTTCCAGTCGAAGTTCCGCCGTGGGCTGGAATGCCAGCGCAAATTCATTGAGGTCCACAAGACCCTGGGGGTCAGCGGCACGATCCCAGGCCGCACACACAAACACCAGGTCAGACTGGCCGTTCCCACTGGATATCACCGTGGCAATCCAGTCGCACGCGGTTGCCGTATCAACCACCAGGCCGTTTTCGACAGCGTTTTCCAGGCCATGGGAATACGCATACGCGCCAACCGGGTAAGCCGGAGACAGCCAGGACATCAGTCGGTACAGTTCTCCATCAGTGGTCATGGAAATATGCGCCAGGTTCCGGGTGAAAAGGCGCATCCAGAGCGCGAGTATCTGCGCCCAGCCCCCTGAGCATTTCGACGATGACGTGATCATAAAGAATTCGGATCGAATCCGGTCGGATCTCGGCAGGCAGGTGGCGGTTGCCGAGATGCCATGCGAGCGTTGTCAGACCTTTCGCGTCTTTTGCGCGTATATCGACAACGCGTTCCGCCCGTGCCCGAACCATCACCATCGTGCCGTCGCTGAGTTCCAGGCCGTCGCCGTCGGCTAGCGCGACTGCGCGCGGTAAATCGAGCAGGAATTCACGTCCGGTCAAAGTTTGCATCTGGATTCGACGCCGATGACGTTCGTTGTAGTCGAGTTCCACTACGTCATCCGCCGACGGCGGGGCCTGGACCACCCTCTGTGCCAGCAATTTTGTCATCTCAAAAAAGGAAGTAGCGCTGTGCCAGGGCCAGTTCGGTGGCCGGTGCACAGGTCAGCAGTTCACCGTCGGCGCGGACTTCGTAGGTCTCCGAATCAACCTCTATGGCCGGACAATAGTCGTTCAGCTTCATGCTGGACTTGCTGATTCCACCACGGGTATTGCTAACCGGCAGCGTTTCCTTGGCAAGTCCAAGTGATTCCCGGATACCTGCATCCTGGGACGCCTGGGACACAAAACTCACCGCACTTTTGGAGACCGCCCCGCCAAAGCCTGCAAACATCGGCCGATAATGCACCGGCTGCGGCGTTGGAATCGACGCATTCGGATCACCCATGGGTGCGGCCGCGATGCTGCCCATCTTGAGAACCAGGTCCGGCTTGACCCCAAAAAATGCGGGCGACCACAGCACAAGGTCGGCCAGCTTGCCTTCCTCAACAGAGCCAATGTAGTCGGCAACGCCGTGGGCAATCGCCGGATTGATGGTGTATTTGGCGATGTACCTGCGAACGCGGAGATTGTCGTTGTCACCGGATTCCTCAGCAAGCCGGCCCCGCTGCTTTTTCATCTTGTCGGCCGTCTGCCAGGTCCGGATCAACACCTCGCCGACGCGCCCCATCGCCTGGCTGTCTGACGCGATAATTGAAAACGCGCCAAGGTCGTGAAGGATGTCTTCGGCGGCAATGGTTTCCTTGCGGATCCGGCTTTCGGCAAAAGCGATGTCTTCGGCAATCGAAGGATCCAGGTGGTGACACACCATGAGCATATCGAGGTGTTCATCGACCGTATTCACCGTGTAGGGCCGCGTCGGATTCGTTGACGATGGCAAAACATTGGGCTGCCCGCAGACCTTGATAATGTCGGGGGCATGGCCACCACCGGCACCCTCGGTGTGAAAAGCGTGAATGGTGCGCCCCTTGAAGGCGGCAACCGTGTCCTCGACAAATCCGCTTTCGTTGAGTGTGTCGGTGTGAATCATGGTCTGCACGTCAAAGGCATCAGCGACGGACAGGCAGCAGTCGATGGCGGCGGGCGTGGTACCCCAGTCTTCGTGCAGCTTCAGCGAACAGGCACCGCCAACAACCTGCTCCTCCAGTGCAGCAGGCAGAGACGCATTGCCCTTGCCCGCGAATGCAAGATTCATCGGAAACGCGTCCGCGGACTGCAGCATTCGCCCGATGTGCCAGGCTCCAGGCGTACAGGTCGTGGCGTTGGTTCCGGTCGCGGGCCCTGTGCCACCGCCCAGCATCGTGGTGACGCCGGACATCAATGCGTCGTCGATCTGCTGCGGACAGATGAAGTGAATGTGCGCGTCAAACCCGCCCGCCGTGAGGATCTTTCCTTCGCCGGCGATGGCTTCCGTCGACGGCCCCACGACGATGTCTACAGCCGGTTGAGTGTCAGGATTGCCAGCTTTTCCGATTTTCGCGATTCTGCCGTCTCGAATGCCAACGTCAGCCTTGTAAATGCCGCCGACGTCAATAATGAGGGCGTTGGTGATCACTGTGTCCACTGCGCCTTGGGATCGCGAGGTTTGCGACTGGCCCATGCCGTCGCGAATCACCTTTCCGCCACCAAATTTCACCTCGTCGCCATACTGGGTCCGGTCCGACTCCACTTCCACAATCAGGTCGGTGTCGGCAAGCCGGACACGATCACCGGTAGTCGGGCCATACATCGCTGCGTAGGCTTTTCGTGAGATTGTCGCCATCAGAGAGCCCCCATGATCTTCCGGTTGAAGCCGTAGACGGCGCGTCCGCCCCCAAATGGAACAAGGCTGACGTCGCGACTTTGCCCGGGCTCGAAGCGAACCGCCGTACCGGCGGGAATATCGAGCCGTTTGCCGCGCGCCGCGTCACGATCGAACTGCAGCGCGGCATTGGTTTCGTAGAAGTGGTAGTGCGACCCAACCTGGATTGGCCGGTCACCGGCATTGGCGACCGTTATCGTCGTGACCTCCGCACCGGAATTGACTTCGATGGTGCCTTCGGCAGTCAGGATTTCTCCGGGAATCATTGGATGATCTCCTAGCGTATTGGCTGATGAACGGTCACGAGCTTGGTGCCGTCAGGAAATGTAGCCTCTACCTGCACGTCATGGATCATTTCTGCAATGCCGTCCATGACCTGATCGCGGGTAAGGACTTTCGCGCCATCCTCCATCAGCTCCGCAACCGATTTACCGTCGCGTGCTCCTTCCACCACAAAATCGGATATCAGCGCCACAGCTTCCGGGTGATTGAGCCTGACGCCGCGTTCCAGACGCCGGCGCGCAACCATTGCGGCCATTGAAACCAAAAGTTTGTCCTTTTCCCTGGGCGTCAATTGCATGGAAATTTGTCCTTGTTAGATTTGCCATACACGGGGCAACGTCTCATCCAGCTCGCGGACCAGCACATCGAATACCGATACCAGACCGTCTCGCAGAGCATGACCAGTCGCAGCCAGCAGTCTCAGGTGCAGCAAGGGCCCAAGGTTGCTGACGCCCCCGACAATCCGGCATTGCGACATCGCCGAGCGAAGTGCCGGGACGTGCCGGCCGCAGTCTCGATCCACAAAGACAATGGTCGCCATTGCGACGTGACCGTTCGCTCCAGCCGAGCTGGAAAGCACCGCATCGAACGGCGCATTGTCACTGTTTATTCTCAGGCGATCGGCAAATTCGAGTTTGCCGTCAATCTGCACGCGCCAACCATCATCGATCGAGCCGGTTCGAACCACTTCGCCCATAGCCGTTCGACCAAACACCAGGCTCTCAATGGCCAGCAGGCGGCTCGACCCAGTCAACTTTGCCAATGTTTTTCGCTGCAATCGTGCGCCGTCGAACAATATGGTCTCCTGAGGCACCCATAAGGCCGTGGCGTCTCGTGCGACGACCAGTTCGGTTCTGATACAGGCATCACCGCCGCGCGATCGATAAATGCGCTCCGCTGCCTGCGACGTGATGACCGCACCGGTACCTATGCCCCATTCGATCTCAGTAACAAGTTCGTCTCCATCGGTGAGACCGCCTGAAGTATTGAGAAGAACGGCTTGTGGCCGCGCGCCATCGTGGCGAGGAAAACGCACCTTGGTGCATCCCTTTTGGTAGAGATCATCCAGAGCGGTCCCATCCGGCCCGTTTTTGAACGATATGCGTGCGCGGCCTGACGATCGCTCGAGTTTCTTTACCGCCGCCGCACTCACGGGATCGACAGATCCATCCAGCCTTGCCCAAGCATGTCGAGAGTTGACCGTAGACTATCAGATTCCTCTACAAAGGCATGATAATCGCCGCTGCAGCTTGTCCGGAGAGTAGCAAATGGCGGGCTTCTTCGTTCCGCAAGGCGCGTGTGCACGGTTATGCACAGTTGTGCAAAATGCAACGGGACATCTCGCCAAAAATGATTTAAAAACAACAGGTTAAATTTCAATAAACGGGCTGTTCACCAGCGGGTCGGCGGTTCGAGCCCGTCTCGGGGAGCCAGATTTCAACAAAAAGCGGCTGTCGATTTAGACGGCCGCTTTTTGTTTCAGCAGACTATTTCGGACTTATCGATCCGGGTCTCTGCAGTCAGGGGACCAGGAATTCACATGATACGCCACTGGACCGGGTCAGCTTACGATCCAGCGTTGCCAGTGGGTACGCGAAGGCTTCTGACACGGCAACGTACCACGCATCGTAGCTCGTCAGGTTTATTCGCAACTCCCATACGCGATCCGCGAATGGTGCGTAGGGAAAGAGCTGTAAATCAAGGCGCAGCAGATCGCGGTGCGCGCTGGTAGCCTCCAACGCGGAGATGTCCTTTGCCGCCTCGAGGCGTCTAAGGACATTTGCCGTTTCAACCAGAACAAGTTCTGGCGCGATAAGCGAGCCGGCCGCAACGACGGCTTCTGCCCACCTGCCCTCGGGGCCGCTGTCAACGAGCGCAGCGGTGAGAACAGAGGCGTCTACGACCGCAGTCACCGTCTATCGGCATCCCGGGCTCGCAGAATCTTGGAAGCACTAACGCGTGTTCCTGCGCACTGCTTCCTCTCAGTCACAACTTCCAGCCAGGATTCCAAGGACGGTTTTGACGCAATGCGCTGCAACTCCGCCCGAAGGAACTCCTGCATGGATTGGTGTTGTCGCGCTGCCCGGGCGGCCAACTCATCGCGCACGTCCTCCGGCACATCCCTGATGGTAATTTGAATGCCCATGAAGGCATTTTGACGTCGAAAGCAGCATTTTGCAAGCAAATACTGGGGCGTCACGGTTTTCCCTACTGTTGCATCCATTGTTTCTGTGCTATCGATGAAGTGTTCCGAAAGCTCCAGCGTGCTGGGGCGGGAGCGCGGCAAATGAAAAACCTGATCAGATTATTGGTCATTGGATTGGGTCTCGTCCTCCTGAGCGGCTGTAACGGAGACCCGCGGTCGGCAAGGGGATTTCGACTGCCCGACGGCGACGCGGAAGCGGGCCTTGAAGCCTTCATCGACATGGAGTGCAACCAGTGTCACACGGTGCGCGGGGAAGAGTTGCCGATCATCCCCGGCCAGGATCCCCCCTACTTTGAGCTGGGCGGCGAAGTCACCCGCGTCAAAACCTATGGCGAACTGGTTACCTCTATCATCAATCCTTCTCACAAGCTGGCAACCGGCTACGCGAAAGAGGTCATCGCTGTGGGCGATGAGTCCAAGATGGAGGTGTACAACGAGTTCATGACGGTGCAACAACTGACCGACATCGTCATGTTCCTGCAGACCCACTACGACGTGCGGATTCCGGAGCACCGATATCCGACTTATCCGTATCCGTAAGCCGAGCGCAGGGGCGTACGTGCTCCAGTTCGAGGTGACCAGGCGATACTCTCCGAGGATCGCCTGGTCCACTGGCTGAATCCATCCACGAAAAAGACCCACTCAGGCCGGTTGGTCCAGCCACACACTCAACCGCTGGTAGACCTTTTCGTTGCTCAAAATTTGCAGGTGTCCGGTCTGGTGGGAGATAAACTGTCGCTCCTTGGGTATCACCAGGCTTCGCCGGGCATCGCGATGTCGCCCCAGCGCGCTGTTCAACGGAACCAGTCCATCCCCCACGAACCGCTTGCTGAGGGTACTGGAGTCTGCGGCTTTGAGGGCTGCCACCGTATAAGAGCAGACGTTTCGGGGAAGGGGCACGTGAGTCCGGCCAGACGAGGTAACGACTCCGTGGCGAAGGTCCATGATTCCCTGACTGCGGGCAGAGCCCAGTCGCATGAATGGGGCCAAGTAGGGACTCACCGATAAGAGGGCATCGAGCCCATGGCCGGCGCGATCCAGTGGCGTTCCCTGATGTGGTGTGCCCAGAAATACCAGCCGCTTATGCCGGCGCGGCCAGTCGTGCCCAAGCTGTTGAGCCTGGTGGCAGGCACTCCTGGCAACCAACCCACCCATGCTGTGTCCGACGATGTCCAGCTCGGTTGATGGCGATTTCCACTCACTAAACAGTCGCTCCAGCACTCCCGCCAGCTCACGCCCGTTTTCAGCAATTGACAAGCCAGTGTTGTAGCGCAGGTAAAGCGATAGGCAGCCAAGATCCTCGGACAGCCGGGATCCGTGATTGTGGCCATCCCGTTCCCAGTGACTGTCGTTGAGACAAAGCCCGTGGACAAAAACAACGATTTTCTTGGGGACTTGTGCTCCATTCACGAGAGCGAGGGGTTTTTCAATATCGACGGGGCGCCCCTGGAATCGCAAAGTCATATCCAGCGCGAGAGGGTTTTGCGTTCGCGCCAGGTAGTCGCCGCAAATGCCGTTGATTGCGGATCGAAATGCGTCCTGTCCTGGCGATGAGAGCCCGTCTGGCAGCCATTCGTCCAAGGGGGCAAGCCCCAGGTCCATGCCCTTACCCACCAGACCGGCAATCCCTCTCACACTGCGATAGACCAATCCAGTAATCCCGCGGGTTCGCTGGGTGTTGGCCGGCCCCAACGGACCGGGCAACAACTGGATGGTGCGATGCATATCTTCCACCAGATCAGCAATACCCTGGACTGCATCAACGGCTACCTGCGCGGTCCCGCGCAGATCGGAGAGTTGGGTCTGGTTTGGCAGAGGCACGCGACGTCTCGAGCTAAAGGGTCACTATACACCCTTGTTATGGACACAACTCCTTGCGAACCGCGCCGCCCCTGATGTCATCCGAGAATGCGAGCCGATGGGATTAGTTGCACATCGTCCGTCCGATTCTGTTACCATGCGGCCGGCGGTAACCTCCAGTCTCCTACCGCAGCCAAATCCGGCCTCCCATATATCCTAGACTTGCCTCGGACTGGCGCTGTGCGTGAACGCACCGGCGACGCCGGCGGGTCGAAATCATCAGGAATAAACATGACCTTTTCATCCTTCGGCCTCGCCGATAAGATTCTGCGCGCAGTTGATGAGCGCGGTTACGACCAGCCCACACCGATCCAATCACAAGCCATACCGGCTGTGCTTTCCGGCGGCGACCTGCTTGCCGGGGCGCAGACGGGTACGGGCAAAACAGCCGGCTTTGTCCTCCCGATCCTTCATCGACTTACCCACAACGAGCAATCCACCGCTCGGCAGTACCCCCGAGCTCTGATTCTTGCGCCCACACGGGAACTGGCCGCCCAGGTGGAGGACGGTGTCCGCGAATATGGCCGCTACCTCGACCTGGAATCCCTGGCGGTGTTCGGAGGTGTGAATATACGTCCTCAGATGCGCCGATTGCGCACCGGCGTCGATATCCTGGTGGCCACACCCGGCCGCCTGCTGGATCACCACCAGCAGGGCACCGTCGACTTGTCACGCATCGAGATCCTGGTGCTGGACGAGGCTGACCGGATGCTGGATATGGGTTTTATTCGAGACATCAGAAAAATCCTGAATCTACTGCCCCAAACCCGACAAAACCTGTTGTTCTCGGCCACCTTTTCAACCGAGATCAAGTCGCTGGCCGATCAACTCCTGAACCAGCCCCAGGTCATCGAAGTACCGCGCTGTGACGCAACTGCCAGCAGGATTTCTCAGCGCGTTATCCCCGTGGATCGCCAGAATAAGCGTGCCCTGCTGACACACCTGATCAAACAGCACAACTGGCAGCAGGTGCTGGTCTTCACGCGAACCAAGCACCGGGCCAACCGCCTGGCACAGCAGCTGCAAAAGGCCCGCGTCCCGGCGCTGGCCATCCATGGCAACAAAACACAGTCGGCTCGAACCCGTGCCCTGGCAGAATTCAAGCAGGGTAACGTCCAGGTACTGGTAGCCACTGACATCGCCGCTCGGGGCATCGATATCACCGACCTGCCCCACGTCGTGAATTACGAATTGCCCAATATTGCCGAGGACTATATCCATCGCATCGGCCGGACCGGCCGAGCCGGTTCCAGCGGTGAAGCTGTGTCGCTGGTTTGTGGTGAAGAAAAGAAGCTTCTTGAAGGCATTGAAAAGCTGCTTCAGCAAAAGCTGCCCAAAGTCGAAGAACCGGGTTTCGAGCCCGACCCTTCAATCAGACCTCAGCCGAGCACCGAGAAACACGGTTTGCGCAACAGAAGTCACAACAATCAAAACCCTGTTAGCCGGGGAAGCCGGTCAACAAACAAGCAAGGGCCGAAAACACGATCAGCCGGCCCCGGACGCCAGAGGAAGCGACGGTATCGCAAAGCTGCATGATCGGCGGCGGCAATCGAGGACCTTCGACATTTCCGTGGAAGCTTCTTCCAGGCGGTGACGAACTATTGCAGTTCATGACGGTGCAGCAACTTCAGCGGTCCGTCTCGGGGAGCGAGATACCGAGAAAGCGGCTGTCCATATGCAGCTGCTTTCTTGTCTCGGTGCCTCAATGGATCCTTCAGCGCCGGCCTTTCGAGCATCAGACCTATGCAGTCAGGTAGCCAAGCAACAAACGCGACAGCTCCGATTTCAGTTCCGTCTTTGAAATCTTGAGCGTCCGTGACTGTGGACCAAACGGGTAACACAAACGGTTTCTGCAGGCTACCGTAAGAAAGTACAGGCCCAGTTCAACAGCCCTGGTCGGATCCCCATGGGTAATTCGATTCTTGAAGGACGCCAGTGCATCGATCAAGAAACCGTATTGCTGAAGTCGCTGGGCGGACAGCGCTTTGGATCCGACCGAGTCCGGATCGCGGGTCGCGTATTCGAACAGGGCGCGACTCAGGTTTGGGTTTTCCCCGTAGAGGGCCACAAAGTGATCGGCCGTCAGGTCCGTCAACTCGTCAAGAGTGCTTGCCCGCCCAACTCGCTTGCTGAGACGAAGCAATCGACTTTCGAGTTGCTCTTCGCTCTGCGCATACAGGATGGACAGCAGGGCATCTTTGTCGCGGAAGCGGGCGTAGAACGAGCCGATAGACGTTTCAGCCTCCTCGACAATGCGCCGGACCGTGATGTCGTCAAACGATTCCTGGCGAAGGATTCGGGCCGTAGCCTTCAAGATCCGATCCTGAGTCTCGCGGCTTCGCTCCTGCTTGGTTGGATGCAATAGTTCTCTCATTCGTGTAAATTAGAACATCGTTCTGTTTTTTGGAAGTCAGCAGGTGGATCCATGACCAAAGTACTCCGCAGCATTGGCGCTCCCATCCTGGGCTACGCGACCATCGTCATCGGTGCACTGATATTCCAGGACGCTCTGTTTGGACGGGTCACCCATGAATCCTCGCTGACGGCGATTGTCGTGGGCGGAGGCTTGACCGTTTTTGCCTGCGTTGTCGCCGGGTATGTGCTGGCCCAGATCGCACCGACGAGCCCAGTGCTGCATGCCGTGCCGCTGGTAGTCTGGTTGGGGATTGAAACGACCATTCTCCATCTTGAGGGAAACAGCCCGCTCTGGTTCGATGCCATGGCCGGCGGCAGCAATGTTCTTGGAGTGATTCTTGGGGTCTACATTTGGATCAGGCACAAGCATGGTGCTCACACTTTCAGGATTCCCTCCGACGCGTAGCTCTCCGACCGCGTTACGGTGATTGACGACCCCAGACGTCCAGCAGCCGCACTTCCCGCTTGCGAGATCAAACTGGACGTGAAATTTGACTCGGAAACGGAGTTATTCGAAACCAGGTGTAGTTTCGAGGCCAAGATCTTTGTCGAATCCTGCATCGGTTTCAGATGGGTCCGGGACTCCGATCATGACTTTCACGTAACCGTTTCGCCATTGCAGCGGTGTTTTTGTCCGGCAGCATCATGGATTCGGCGCAGGGTGACCCTGGTTTTCCCGGTCGGGCCCGTCCGTTGGTGCGGTTTTAACTGAATCAGACATTATGATAAGAGATCGGGTGGGCAAGAGAAGCAAACGTGAAAAAAAGTGGTACCGAAGGTCGGTCGGGACGAATCGGGTTATCGATACCTGGGGCGCTGAGCCGGACGTTCCTGGCTGTTGCCTGCGTGACCGTGTCCTTTGCGGGTTTCTCGATCACCGTCGCCTTGGCACAGAACGAAGCGATCAAGATCAGCGCCGGGCAGAGCTTCAGCAATGTCTTTAATTTCAAGGTCAGCCCCGACGGGGAATACACGGTCTACACCCACGATGCCGAAACGGACAATGCGTTTGACCTCTGGAGTGTTCCAACCCGGGGCGGCCTAGCGCCTGTGCGCCTGTCAGCGGCGCTTCCGGCCTCGGAGCAGATCACTTTCTTCGAGATCACCCCCGACAGCAGTCGAGTGGTGTTTCTTGAACCGCAGTCCCAGGGGCAGGTTGACCTGCTAAGCGTTCCCATTACTGGCGGACCGCCGATCCAGTTGGACGACGCGTTACGCCCCGGGGCGTCTATCGGTGGGTTCCGCGTCAGCCCAGATGGGAATCATGTCGTATTCCTTGCGAACCAGGACATCACCGAACTCGAGTTGTTCAGCGTGCCCACCGCCGGAGGCACTGCAGTCCGCATCAGCGGTCCGCTCCTGGATCCATCCATTGACCTATCCGACTTTTACTCTTTCAGCCCCGACAGCAGTTTGGTGGTGTACGAGATCGTAGACCAGAATTCGATGGCATTTCGACATTTCAGCGTGCCGATTGGCGGCGGCCCGATCGTCACGCTGAATCCACCACCGCCGACCGGAGGAGCCTGGCGGGAGGGGCATGAGATCAGCCCTGATGGAAACTGGGTGCTTTTTCGGCTTGAAAGGTCCGCTGATGAGTTCGATCTCTACAGCGTGCCAATCGGCGGAGGGGACACGATCCTGCTTAACAACGCCGCCGACACCGTCTTCGAAAGCCGCATCGCTGGCGACAGCACTCGGGTCGTTTATCAGGGAAGGCGCGGCCTGAGCAGCGTCATCATGGAAATTTTCAGCGTCCCCATAGACGGTGGATTCGCCGTAAAACTCACCCCGAGCATTGCAGATGGCGGCAACACCCGCGACTTCATAGTCACCCCGGATTCGAGCCGGGTTGTATACAGCGCCAACCAGGATTCCGTCGAAAAAATTGAACTCTACAGCGTGCCGATCGCGGGAGGAAGTCCAAACAAACTGAACCATACGCTGCTGACAGACGACGATGACGTGAATGGCCCTCTTCTTGTATCAAACGACAGCCAGTGGGTGGTTTACCGGGGGTTTATTTCCTCATTTGGGATTAACCAGTATTACGGCTATCGCGCGCAGATTGCCGGGCCGGCAGGCAACGGCGAAATCATCTGGAGCAACGTGGTCAACCGGCAATACGAAATATCGCCGGACCAGCAGTCGGTGGTGCTTATAGGAGAGGGCCGCTCCGGCATTGGACCACCCGACGGGGTGAATCGCCTTTGGATGACCAAACTCACCGGCACCCCGACTTCCACCGCACAGGAACTGGTGCCGATCAACTTTCTGGTTCCCGGTGGCCAGGTGTCCAGGTTCATTGCGAGTGCCCGCGGCGATATAGTCTACACGGCGGACCAGGACGTAAACAATCGGATCGAGCTTTACTCCCTGGGCCCAGGTATTTTCAGGGACGGCTTCGAGACTTCAAACTAAGCGATCGACCCAACCAGCAGGGAATCGGCGTCAGATGGCACTGCCTCGCGGGATGCCGATTGACAGCCGAAGTCAGTTGTGAACGGTTGTCCCGGGCAGCCAGATTAAAGGAAAGCCTTCGCCGAATCGGCGCGGGCTTTCTCGTTTCAGCCATCCGAATCACGCCGCTGATCCGCGACAGCCATGAGCAGGGAGAAAAATATCAGCTAAAAATCAGCCTGCGCTCAGGCCAAAAAGCCCGATTCAAGTGGATACTCGCATCGGGTTACTGGTTGGAGATGGTCCGTGTTGAATCTCAAGAGGTGTGCGTTACTGGCGGTCGGAGCGTTGGTGTGTGGCAGCAGTACGGCCCGGATCTCCGGCGGCGATTTTGAAATCCGCAAGGCGGTCGTTGCCGGCGGCGGCGGCGTTTCCTCCGGCGGAGGGATTGTCCTCACCGGGACTATCGGTCAATCCGTGGTCGAGCGCAGCGTTGGCGGAGAATTTCAGCTTTCTGGCGGGTTCTGGACAAGCGAGCCGGAACGCCCCGATCTCATATTCGGTGACTCCTATGAAGGCTAGAATCAACGGTCGGCCTCCAACGTGGCTGCTGTGTGCCTGTTTGGCCGGGGTGCCGCCTATCGGTGCGGTCCAGGCCCAGGACGGCGGGTTTGTTTACCAGGGTGAGCTTTTCGCGTCCGGTCAGCCAGCGACGGGGACCTTCGACTTTCGCGTCGTCCCATTCAGCCAGGCTGACGGTGGATTTCCGCTGGCACCCGAAGAAGCCCTGGTCGCACAGAGCGTTACGGACGGCGTATTCCTTTTGAATCCAGATTTCGACGTCGGAATTGTGTCCGGCGGTGAGCTCTTCCTGGATATCTCTGTCAAGGAATCGGGCCAGCTGAATTTCACCGCCCTGGCACCGCGCTGGCAGGTGCCTGCCACAGCTTTTTCCGGCCTGGCATATGGCTTGGATAACGACACCGTCACCAGCGACGCCATCATCGACGGTTCGGTGACCTCAATTGACATTGCTGACGAAGCCTTTGGCGTACAGGAAATCGCGCTGGGCAGCGTGCAGGAGCGGCACCTGGCGGACGGCGCGGTGGGTGCCATGCAGTTGGCCGATGCTGCCGTGGGGGTCACCGACCTGAAAATCGCCGCCGTGAGCTCCAGCGATATCGCTCCGGCCACCGTGACGGCCCGCGAACTGGCCAACAACGCCGTGGGGACCAGTGAACTTTCGCCGGGCGCCATTGGCACCATTGAGCTCGGCAATGGCGCGGTCACCGCTACGGACATTGCCGCCGGCGCCGTGACAGCGACTCAAATCGCGCCCGGACAGATCTCCTCGGACAAGTTCGCCAACGGCGCCGTTGGCCTGCAGCAGATCAATGCCAACCAGGTGCAACAGCGCATTACCGGGTCCTGTCCCACTGGCCAGGGAATCAGGGCGGTGACCACATCGGGCGGCGTTGTCTGTGAAGTCGACAACGCCGGCCTTACCGGATTCGGCAGCCCACAGGAATCGCTGTTTGCCTTTTCAACGGGTGACGGGAGCCAAACCCGGGTGGTGGGGAACATCGCCAATGAGATTTGTCAGCTCTCCTACATCAGCGCCCGGGAAGTCGACAATGCCGACGAAACGGTAGCCTGCGCCTTGTTTCCTGACGCGAGCGGGAACTGGATTCTGGAGGCATTCGCCACACCCGGGCGTGACGGAGCAGCTACCTGCCGAGCCACCTGTATGACCTATGTGGGAGACCTGTGATGACGCGGATCCATTTTGCCATCGTTGTGATACTGGTCATGGGCTGCACCCAGGTGGTGCTTGCCCAGGATTGGCGGTTTACCTATCAGGGCCATGTGACCCTCAACGGATTGGCGCTGGATGGTGCCGTCGACCTCAGGTTTCAGGCCTATGAATCGGCCACTGGAACCAACGCGATCTCCTCCATCGATGAACTCACCAGCACACCCATCGAGGGCGGCATCTTCAGCGTGACGGTGGATCTTGGGCCCCAGGTCATTCGCAAAGACCCGGTCTGGCTTGAGATCTCGGTCCGACCCAATGGCAGCGGCACCTACGAGGTACTCGCCCCACGGCAGCGATTTACGCCAGCGCCGTTTGCAGCCAGTACTGCCATGACCGCGGTTCAGTCGGTCACCAGTTCTGCTATCCGAAGCCAGAACGTGACCGGAGCGGAACTGGCCCCCGGGGCGGCCAACAGCCGGGTACTGGGGCCGGGAAGCGTCAACGCCTCGCGACTGGCGCCGGGGGCGGTCCGTGAACGGCACTTCCTGGCGGCCGCGGTACAGACTCAACACATTGCCCCCAGCGCTGTGGCAACCAGTCGCATAGCATCCGGCGCGGTTGCCGCTGAGCATCTGGCGTCCAATGCGGTCAGCACCCCTGAACTGCAGGCTGATTCGGTGCAATCAGAGAACCTGGGTAGCGGTTCTGTGACGCGCGAAAAAATTGCGTTGGACGCTGTAGGTTCAGTGCAGCTGGCGAATGGCGCCATCGGGTCTGGCGAAATTGCGGATAACGCGGTAGGTACCGCACAAATCAACAGCCAGGTTCAGCGCCGAATACCCGGCTGTGCTGCCGGCGAGTACATTCGTCGCATCGTCGGTGAAACGGGTGCTGAATGCCCAACGGATGATGAGGGGATAACCGGGTTTGGCGGACCTTTTCTCTTTTCCGTATCCAGCATCAACGGCGCCGGCACCAATTCGGTCAATATGTCACCGTCCAATACCCACCTTTGCATCCTCTCGGAGATCGATGTTCGTGACGTGGACAATGGCGTGGAGGACGCATTTTGCGAAATCGAGTCGACCGGAGGCCTGTGGGTGCTCAAAGCCAACACCTTTGTCGGATTCGATGCCGACGCGTTTTGTGAAGCGATCTGCTTTTCCCGGAGTTTTGACTGATGAGAACGTTCATATCGCGGCATCTGATATTCGGGATCGCCGGGTTGGCCCTGGCTTCTTCCAACCCGGTTAACGCGGCTGCGTTGTTCGTCTACCAGGGGCGACTGCTGGAGTCCGGGGTAGCGGCCAACGGCGTCTTTGATTTTGAATTAGAGCTGTTTGATGCCGTCGAGACCGGCAGTTCATTGTCCCCTGCCCTCACCCTGCCGGCCCAAACCGTTGAGAGCGGACTGGTGAGCCTGCCCCTGGATGCGATGTCGCTGCCGGCGGAGATGGATGGCTTATGGGTGGAACTGCGGGTGCGGGCGCAGGGGGCGCCCGGCTTCACTACCCTGCTCCCCCGCCAGCGGTTCGAGTCGACGCCGACTGCCATTGTTGCCCTGGGGGCCGCGCCGGATTCCGTAGACGGCGAATCCATCGTGGACCGTTCCGTGGGACGCGCCGACCTGGGTATTGGGGCGGCCGGGTCGGTGACGATTGGCGACAATGCCGTCACGGGTTCAACCCTGGCTGCCGACAGCGTGACGGCCAGCGCCATTGCATCCGGCACCGTTGGAAGCGCCCAAATCGCCGATAACGCCGTCACGGGGATGCTGTTTCAGGTCAGTTCTATTACGGCCGCCGGCGTGGCGGAGAACACTGTGGGCGCATCGGCGGTTGCCAACGGGTCAGTGACCAGTCAGAAAATTGCGCCCGGAAGCGTGGTCAGCACCAAGATACCCGAGAATGCCATCAACGGCAGCCGCATCGCCAGCGGTGCCGTCACCTCGGCCAAGATTCAAGCTGCCAGTATTGGCGCCAGTCAGATCAACTCGTCACAGGTGCAGCGCCGAATCCAGCAAAGCTGCACAGGCGGCATGATCAGCCAGATCAACCAGGACGGCACGGTCACCTGTGAGCCCGACAGCGTGGGCATTGGAGCGTTTGGACCACCGGTGCAGACCTTTGTCAGCAGCGTCAATGGCCAGGGTGCGGTCAGCCAGGTGATTGGTGCCTTAAGCGAGCGATTCTGCGTCCTGTCACTGGTTGAGAAAACCGACGTGGACGGAACCAACGAGATCGGAAAGTGCCAGCTGGTCAATGCCGGACCGTGGGTTCTCCAGGCGACGACCAGCGAGGACGCTACGGTGACCTGCGGCGCGGTTTGTTTCCCCTACCAGTAACAGGCGATTAGCCTTTAGGCGCAATCAACGACGCAAATTCATCGAGCCGAAGCGCGTCCTCCCATAAAGGATCCAGCTCCAGTAGATGGCCGGCAGCCCAGCCCAGTTCAATTGCGTGGCCCAGGGCAACGCCGGCCTCGGCGTGGCGCCCCGCAAGCAGCTGGCTGGCAGCCAGGCGAAGCTGCAGTGCCGAGTAGCGGCCGCCGTTTTCAATCACCCGTTCGGCGTCGGCGACACATTGGTCCGCAATGCTCCGGGCCGCCTCAAGGTCACCTGATTGGCGAATGGCCAGCGCCTGATACATCAGTGGCCCCGGGGCACCGAACACGCCGCAGACCATATCGTTTTCTGGCGCATTCCTCGCCAGCTCAAGCACTTGATTGACTTTGCCACGGCTCAGAGCTGCAATCATCTGCCAGCGCAAAACAGTGCGTGACCAGCCGAATACAGCGGCATTCTGAATTCCGTAAGTCGCCAGGGCTGCTTCGAGTTCGGCGGGCCCGCCCCGGCCATGGCTGGCAATCAGCAGCAGATCAAGACTAACGGTGTCGTCGGGATTCAGTTCCATGGCCTGCTGCGCCTGAGACATGGCGAGTTCCCAGTGACCTTCAACCACGTAGGACTGTCCCTCCAGGCTGATCAGCCGGGGATCCCGGGGATGGACCTCGAGTCCTCGGCGAGCCCACTCACGCGCTGTTTCGGGCTGTCCATACATCAGATACCAGTGGCCCAGCATCTGATACGTAAGAAGCTCATTCGGCCGCAACTCCTGTACCCGTTCAAGGTATCCGAATCCTTCATCCGGATTCCCGGTCAAAAGCAGGTTGGCGCCAAGATTGCGGTTCACTCCGTGGTCCAGCGGGTCCAGCGTCTGTGCCTGCCGGTACACCTCTGTGGCCTCGGCAAACCGGTTCTGATGAACCAGGGTCAGTGCCAGCCAGTTGCGCGCGTTCAGGTAGTTCGGGTTGAGGGTGGACGCTCGGCGCAGATGCGGCTCAGCCTCGGCATATCGGTTCAACGCAAACAGATACAACCCCCGAGACGCATGGCCTTCGGCAAGATCAGGGGCAATGGCCAGCGCCCGGTCAATGGCCGCTTCGACCGGCTCGCGAATCTCGTCGGCACTCAAGAGCTGGTTGAATCGCATAAAGCTATGGGCATCGGCAATCCCGGAATAGGCCAGCGCGTATTGCTCATCGCGATCGATGGCGTCCTGAAAATGACCGATGGCCTCATTGTAGTCTCTGCTGATCAGTGCGTAGCGGCCCCTGAGATAGGCATCATAGGCAGCAAAATTCTGCGAGGGGGGCGCCAGGTCTTCCAGATCTGGGGGGGCCTCCAGCCCCAGTGCCTGCAAAACGAGTTGGGAAATCTCCGATTGAGTGGTCACGGTCGTGGCCAATGGTCGATCAAACTCTCCCGACCACAGATGAAATCCATCCTGGCGAATCACCTGCACCGTGACCCGCATCCTGGACCCTTCCTGGCGGATGCTGCCTTCGATGATCACCCCGACGTCCAGCCGCCGCGCAATTTCCGGAACGGTGACCACCTGGTCTCTGAAGTAAAACGCCGAGGTCCTGGCGGAAACTCTCAACCCCTCAACACCCGCCAGGGCATGGGACAATTGTTCGCTGAAGCCATCCGCCAGGTACTGAAGGCTGTTGTCACCGGTCAGGTTCAAGAACGGGAGCACGGCAACGGAGCGAATGGCGCCGGGATCGGATCGCCAATTCGTCGTATTCCACAGGACCAGGCTCACTGCTACCAGAACCAGCGCCGCGCCGATGATGATCATCCGCGCCCGGCCGCCACGCAGCGCCTCTTCGCCGGGCGGCGAAGCCCCCGTCGGCCTGGACACCGCCAACAGCAGCCGATAGCCGCGTTTTGGCAGGGTTTCGATCACCGGCTGATCAGCGGGAATGTCCAGCAGCGGCGGCAATTCCGTGCGCAGCTGGTATATGCACCGATTCAAGGCGTCGTCGGTAACGACGGTGTTCTTCCACGCCGCCGAGAGGATCTGGTCCCGTGACAGCACCTCGCCGTCAGCCCGGGCCAGCTCATCCAGTACGGCCGCGACCCGGGGCGCCAGCCGGGTCGTCCCTCGCGCGCCCACCAAAAGCCCCTCGTCGATGTAGACGCTGAGATCTTCGAGCAGAAAATCGGGAGGTCGGGCGGGCGCTTTGTCCATGTGCTCCGTACTCGCTCTCTGGACGGTTCAGTTTAGTAAGGGCGGTACAAGAATTCCAAATCGACGGGCGCAATGGTGTTTACCACGACCACCTGGCGCTGGGGGCACTCGCGAATCACCCCTCCCGTCTATCATTGGTGTGCAACATTGCCTTGATATAACATTGGATAGTCTAAGGGCCTGGGTTGAGTCAGGATGACCGCCCGGGAAATCTTTCACATCGCGACATGATCTCTCGGGGGAGTAGAATCATGACGACCAATTCTCCTATCGGATGCAGTGCGCCGCAGAAGGCGCTGCTTGCCAAGCTTGCCAAATTTGCCCAAACCGACGCTGAGGTACTGATCAGCGGAGCCAGCGGCACCGGCAAAGAACTCTACGCCCGTTACCTACACGAGCACAGCAACAGAGCAACCAGGGAATTTGTTCCCGTCAACTGTGGAACCCTTGGCGGGGATCTCCTGGAAAATGTTCTGTTCGGACACGTTGGCGGTGCCTACACCAGCGCCAACTCAAGCACCACCGGTCTGGTGCAGCTCGCAGAAGGCGGAACGCTTTTTCTGGATGAAGTGGATTCGCTGTCCATTCCCTGCCAGATCAAACTTTTACGTTTTCTTCAGGACGGGGAATATCGACGACTGGGTGAAGCGAACATCCGCCGGGCCGATGTCCGCATCATCGCAGCCACAAACTCCGACCTGCTGGACGCCATCGAAAAGGGTCGTTTTCGCAGCGACCTCTATTTTCGTCTCAGGGTGGTGCCAATCACTGTCCCTACCCTTTGGGACAGGCCAGAAGACATCGAACTGATGGTTCAGCGTTTTCTCGAAGATTCCGCCCGGGAATACGGCCTTCCAAAGGCCGAGATCTCCAAGCCGGCGATGGCGTTCATGCGCCAGTACGCCTGGCCGGGTAACGTGCGCGAACTGCAGAACTGCATCCGCTACCTGACCTGTCTCCAGCTCGAAATGCCCGCCCAGCCCGAAGACCTTCCGCTGCTGGAGCGTTTGCCGGGGCAGAAGTCGGAATCCGAGCAGTCCGAATCCGTACCGACCGCCGGGAACCCGGTGACCGGACAGCCCCTTAAAGAAGCCAAGAGGGAGGTCGTAGCGGAGTTTGAGCGCCGCTACATCGAAAACGTACTGAGGCGCGCCGGCGGCAACATCAGCAGAGCGGCAAAAATGAGCGGCAAGGCGCGGCGGGCGTTTTTTGAGCTGATGCGCAAGCATGAAATCCACGCGGAGCGCTTCAAGAACGCCGCAGGCTGAATCGTCAGGCGGGTCCAGCCTTCCTCTGAACCGGCCGGGCCAGCCAGTCCTGGACCCAGGTAGCCACCGGGTCATGAGGGTCAGTGGAATCGGCGGAGACGATCCGCCGCAGATGATTGCGTTTTTTCGCTGCATCGGAAGACGAGGGCTTGACGGGCGCACCTGACAGCTCGTCTAGAACGGCGGCGCGGAGCCCGCGCAGCAGATCCCGCCAGTGGCGGTCCAGCTCGCGTTCGCTGGAGCCCGGCAGCTCCATGCGACGGACGTCGAGCCAGGCATCGCTGCAGCCCATTCGCGCCGCTACCAGCATGGCGGTCACGCGAACCCGCCAGTTTTCGTCCGCCAGGCCGGAGCGCAGCACTTTGACTGCGTCTCCGGCAGGATCGGCCTGGTCGTGCAGCAGCCAAAGCAGGACTTCCCGACGCTCTTCCGCTGAAGAAAGCTGCTCAAACAGCGCCGACCGACCGGGGTGGCGGCGCTGCCGGGCCGCAATCTGTTCAGCGCCGGCTTCTACAAAGGCCAGCCCGAGCTTTTCCGCGGTCCTGGCAGCTGCAGCGGACACCCTTTGGCTGGTGTGCGTTCTCAGCTCCTGCACTTTCGGCAGCACCGAAAGGCAGTTGGTCTCTGCCGCGGCGTACAGGCCCAGCAGAACCTGCCGCTGGCCATCTGACCCGACCAGGGTTTCGATATCGTCCGATTTCAGGCAGGGCAGATTCGCCCGTATATCGGCCGAAACAGCGAGCTGGGCGTCCCCGGCAACCGACAGCAGCCGGAACCGGACTACCGGGTTGAAGGTGTAGTGAATCGTTGCCCCGTCGCCCACCCAGTCGGCCAACTCCGGCTCACCTGGTATCAGCGGCGGCGTAGCCAGGGCTGAATCGCCCGTTCGGAAACCCAGCTTCCCAAGGGCACGGTCGATCTCAGCGAACCCCAAGTGTGGGTCAACCACCAGTTTTCGCTCTTGCACAGCCATGTCCTACTCCACAATCTCCTGGAGCTCGCCGGTATCGCCGTAGAAGTACACCCGGCAGCCAATGTCCAGGAGCGGCCGCTTTTCCTGCTCCGCGGACCAGGACTCGTCAAAAACCACCTGCACGGTCTTGACGGCGGAACCATCAGAAAGCTCACCCTTTTCGATCACGTTCAACAGCGCAAAAATTTCCCAGCCGTGAATGTGCTCACCCGGATTGAGAGCACAGGCGAATTCCACGGTCTGGTCGGTGTCGCGGTAGCCGACGCCCTGGAGGCGTGCATTTCCGGCGACATAGAGATCCTGCTCTTCCGGCAACACACGCGGTCTTCTGTAAGTCGTCCGACGGGCCTTGGCGGCCCGGGCCATTGCCCATTGGTGCGGCATGATCCGGCTCAAATAGTCGGCTCCGGCAACGACATCAAGGTCTCGGGTCAGCAGGTGCTGGCCATCGAATTTTTCAACGTTCCAGCCGGCGCCGAAGAACGCAGCGGGGTCGGCATAATACTTTTCAACTTCCCGCTGATTCGTCACAGCCAGATGGCTGTTGCCATCGACCAGAGGCACCTCGGGCAAGCAATTGCAGCCTCCGCCGTCTGCGTAGAGCTCAGCACTGTAGACGCCAACCGTTCCGAGAAGACCCCGGCACAGCTCGACTGAGTTGGACTGGAATTCAATGAGTTCGGCCTGGGAGTCGCCGCTGTCAACCACAAGATCGACGTTTACACGGCAAAAGACATCCCCGTCTTCGTCTGGTGGAAATAGCTTGGCTGTCCCAAGGTAACCGGGCCTGAAATTGAACAGGACAAACACGGGTTGGCCCCGCTCTGTGGGTTCGTTACGGAGGCCGCTAAGATGAGCGGTCAGATCGCTACCAGTGCCCTGCTCGGTGGCGCTTTCCCAACTCTCCACGTCGGGAAACGGACTGTTGGACAGCAAGTCGAACAGCGTGTCAGCGTAATCACGGAACCCGCCAAAAAGGCTGTGGCAATTAAACCGAAGGAAGTCGGGTCGCTTTTTCATCATATTCTTACCTACTTCTTCTTCGTAGTGCTCGCGGCAGCAACGAATTTGAGCTTGCCGTCTGAACCGAAGGTAGCGACAAATATACCTTCATCGTATTCATGAGCGGCAAGCCGATTAGCCACGCTTTGCGCATGCCTAGGATCTTCGCAAAAGTAAATGACACCCTGATATGGGCCATCCGAAGTCTTGAGCTTTCCGTCTTTTGCCAGCGTGGAGTAGATCTCGGCCTGTTTTAGGTCAAACGACTCTCCCGCCTTATCCTCGACGAGATATAGACCACTTGGAGGGCGCCTGGGCGGATCCGCCTTGCTTTTCACATTCATGGCGCCGTCCGCCATCTTCACCGGCGCGTCAGGCGAATCGAATTCAAGCTTACGGCTCGCGCCCTCGATCTCGAATGAACCACTGAGTTCTCCTTGAATAGACGGTGGTTTGCCGGTGGATTTGAAGATCCTGCGACGGAATTCCGCGAAATACTCACCGATAGATGCGCTGTCCTGCTCCTTGACGACTTCGCGAAACTTCAAGTACAGATCCAGCTGTTCCCATGCGGAGTCAAACTTGTCGAAGATGTGTTTGATCACGGCCTTCTTGATCTTGTCGCGATACTTCTGGTATCCGCTCAACCTGATATCGGGCAGGATTTCATGAATTACGTCCGTCAGATCATCGATAAGCGATCTCTTCCCCGCGTCATCCAGTGAACCGAAAAGCTTTTCAACTACGGGCCTCCAATGCAGGATCGGTCCGACGTCGACGTCCTTCCACGCGGAGCCGAGGTTCCTTTTCAGATCCCGAAGCGTTTTCTTGAGTGGTTCAAAGCTTTCTTTCCCCAGTGGATATCGTTTTGCCAGTGTCTCGCGGAAAGTTTTGAAATCGTAGCGACCAGTCCGTGTGAATCCTTCAAGAATGGGCTTGAGCTCATCTGCCGTCAGATTAAATTCACCCGCCCTTTCTTTCAGCGCGTCTGAAGCCTTGTTAAGTTCGGCATTTTTTGCCTCCCACAAATCTAAGTTGTCCTTCCTGCTCACAGCATCACGCGCGGCCGCCTTTCTGTGGAGTGCTTCCAACTCATCACTGAAGTCGGCTACGATATCAGTACCTTCGGCCGATGATGCGTCGGCCAGTTTGCGAAAAGTTGGGCCGAGCTCAATCAATACGCCATCGGGGAAATTTTTT
>JASJDM010000026.1 GCA_030065125.1 Lysobacterales bacterium
GATCTGCGGCGCGCCCGCTCCGGCACCATGTCCCAGATCCCCACCAAGACCGGTGCGGCCGCGGCCGTGGGCCTGGTGCTGCCGGAACTGAACGGCAAGCTGGACGGTTTCTCGGTGCGAGTTCCCACCATCAACGTCTCCCTGGTGGACCTCAGCTTCGTGGCCAGCCGTTACACCACCATCGAGGAAGTCAACCAGATCATGAAGGACGCTTCCGAGGGCGAACTCAAGGGTATCCTGGGCTACAACGATCTGCCCCTGGTCTCCATCGACTTCAACCACTCGCCCATGTCGTCAACCTTCGACGCCGGCCTGACCAAGGTTATCGACGGCAACCTGGTCAAGGTCCTGTCCTGGTATGACAACGAGTGGGGCTTCTCCTGCCGCATGCTGGACACCGCCACCGCCATGATGGCAGCCGGCTGAGTGACGCCATGACTTTTCTTCGCATGCAGGACCTGGACCTGGAAGGCCGGCGGGTGTTGATCCGCCAGGATCTCAACGTCCCCATCGCCGATGGCGAGGTCGGCAACGACAAGCGCATACGCGCGGCGTTGCCCACCGTGCAGATGGCGCTGGAGCAAGGCGCTCGGGTCATGGTCATGTCCCACCTGGGACGGCCCACCGAGGGTCAGCCCGAAGAAAAGTTTTCTCTCAAACCAGTGGCGGCCCACATGGGCCGCCTGCTGGGGCGGGAGGTGCCCCTGGCAGGCGACTGGCTGGACGGGGTTGAGGTCGAACCCGGATCGCTGGTCTTGTGTGAGAACGTGCGTTTCAACGCCGGCGAGAAGAAAAATGATGAAGCCCTGGCTCGCCGCATGGCGGCTCTGTGCGACATCTTTGTGATGGATGCGTTTGGCACGGCTCACCGCGCCCAGGCGTCCACCCACGGCGCGGGGCAGTTTGCACCCACTGCCTGTGCCGGTCCGCTGCTGTCGGCGGAGCTGGATGCCCTGGGCAAGGCCCTGCAGGACCCCGACAAGCCCATGCTCGCCATTGTCGGGGGTTCCAAGGTCTCCACCAAGCTGACAGTGCTGGAAACCCTGACCCGGAAGGTGGACAGCCTCATCGTGGGCGGCGGCATCGCCAACACATTTATTGCCGCGGCCGGCCATGAGGTGGGCAAGTCCCTGTACGAACCCGACCTCATGGACGAGGCCCGTCGCCTGATGGAGGCGGCCAGGGCGGCAGGGGGCGAAATCCCGGTGCCCGTGGACGTGGTCGTGGGCCCGGCCTTTGATGCCGGGGCACCAGCCACGTTGAAGTCGGTGGAAGAGGTGTCCGCCGACGACATGATTTTCGACATCGGGCCGCGGACCGCCGAGCGCTACGCCCAGGCCATTGCCGGAGCCGGCACCATCGTCTGGAACGGTCCGGTTGGCGTGTTCGAGTTCGACCAGTTCGGCGCCGGAACCGAGGCCGTGTCCCGGGCCATCGCCGGCAGCCCCGGCTTCTCCATCGCCGGCGGCGGCGACACCGTCGCGGCCATCGATAAGTACGGCGTTGCCGCTGACGTGTCCTATATTTCCACCGGTGGCGGGGCGTTCCTGGAGTTCCTGGAAGGCAAAAAGCTGCCGGCGGTGGCCATGCTGGAAGAGCGGGCCGCCGGTTAATACCGTCTTGATGAGCCCGGTCAGGAATCGTCCCTGCGCTTTTTTTGACCTGGATGGAACCCTGACGAATCCCCAGGTCGGTATCGTCAACTGCATCGAGTACGCTTTTGAACGGCTGGGTCTGACGGCGCCTGAGCGAGAAACCCTTACCACGTGGATCGGACCGCCATTGCAGGAGAGCTTTCAGCAGTTCCTGGGCGATCGGAACCTGGCCAGCCAGGCCCTGGGATTTTACCGGGAGCGATTTTCCAGTCGAGGGCTGCTGGAGAACGAGATAATCCCTGGCATGGGTGAACTGCTGGAGACGCTGTCGAGCCGAGGGGTTGAATGCAGCGTAGTGACCTCCAAGCCGCGGGTGTTCGCCCGCCGCATTGTTGAACACTTTGGATTGAATCCCTGGCTGACCCAGGTGATTGGCAGTGAATTGGACGGCACCCGGGGGGACAAGACCGAACTGATCCGCTACGCCCTGGAGCAGATCGGCCGACGCGCTGCCGACACCATCATGCTGGGGGATCGCCATCACGACATCACCGGCGCACGCAACAATGGCGTCGCATCCATCGGCGTCACCTGGGGTTTCGGCAGCATCACGGAGTTGCGTGAAGCGGGGGCGGACGCCATTGTGAATGAAGTTCCACGGCTGATGGATTACTGGGATTTGGCTGAAACGGCAGGAGTCAACTGAAATGAATGTAGAGAAACTGGCGCAGACCGCCCAGGCCATGGTGGCTGAGGGACGCGGGATCCTGGCCATTGACGAAAGCTCACCCACTATCAAGAAGCGGTTCAAGCAGGTTAAGCTGGAGAGCACCGAGGAAAACCGCCGGGCCTACCGCGAAATGCTGCTGAGCACCGCCGGGCTGGGAGAATTCATTTCCGGCGCCATCCTGTTCGACGAGACCCTGCGCCAGTCCACCAGTGACGGCGTGCGCTTCGTGGACCAGATGAAGGAGGCCGGTATCCTGCCCGGAATCAAAGTGGACAAGGGCGCCCACCGCCTGGCCGGCCACCCCGGCGAGAAAGTCACCGAGGGCCTGGACGGGCTGCGACCGCGCCTGGCCGAGTACGCTGAACTTGGCGCCGAATTTGCCAAGTGGCGGGCGGTGATTACCATCGGCGACGGCACCCCCAGCAGTGCCTGCGTGGAGGCCAACGCCCACGCCCTGGCCCGGTACGCCGCCCTGTGCCAGGAAGCTGACCTGGTGCCCATCGTGGAGCCCGAGGTGTTGATGAACGGCGAGCACGACCTGGACACCTGCTTTGAAGTCACCGAGGCGACCCTGCGGAGCGTGTTTGCCGCCCTCTACGAGCAGAACGTGCTGTTGGAAGGTGCGGTGCTCAAGGCCAGCATGGTGATATCGGGTGACCGCTGCCCGAACAAGGCCAACCTGCAGGAGGTGGCCGAAGGTACCCTGCAGTGCCTGTACAACTCGGTTCCCGCGGCCATGGCCGGCGTGGTGTTCCTGTCGGGCGGGCAGACCGAGGTGGACGCCACCCGCCACCTCAACGCCATGAACCAGATCGGCCCGCATCCCTGGCCGCTGTCGTTCTCCTATGGCCGTGCCCTGCAGCATAGTGCGCTGAAAAAGTGGGGCGAGAATCCGGCAGACAATGTTCAGGAGGCCCAGGAGATCCTGCTGCGCCGGGCCCGCTGCAACGGTCAGGCCGCCATGGGTCAGTACGAAGCGGCCATGGAATCAGCCTGATCGATCCGGGGACAGTTTACTTAATTCACGCTCGCGTGAATTAAGTAAACTGTCCCCCCTTTCTCAGGCCTTGATGCCGGGGAGTCCGTCCAGGCTGGTTGAGTTGTTTTTCTTGCGGTAGTCCAGCATTTCCTGCTCGGTCTTGCTGGCCACCCAGTTTTCCATGGCGTCGCGCTTGCCCTCGTGCTGGTAGCGGGGCACGCCGTAACCACAGGAATCGGCGATGCGGGTGATGGAAAGGCGTACGACGGCCCGCGGCATGGCAAATTCCGGAAAGTGGGCCAGGAGGTCGTCGAACCCATCGTCACCCGGCTCCACCGCGGTGCCCGTGCCGTAGAAACGGAATATCTTGGGTGGCCCTTCAAAGGCGCACATCATCAACACCATGCGCCCGTTCTGTTTGAGGTGGGCAATGGTCTCCACCCCGCTCCCGCCCAGGTCCAGGTAGGCGATTTCATGGGGTCCCAGTACCCGCAGCGTATCCAGGCCTTTGGGCGAGCAGTTGATCAGGCCTTCGTCACCGCTGGGGGCCGTGGCCACAAAAAACATCTGCTGGCGGGAAATCCAGTTTTCGATTTTTGAATCGATGGCTTCAAACACCTTTCCCATGGGTGGGGTCTCCTATTGCGGTATGGGGACAGTTTACTTAATTCGAGCACGCTCGAATTAAGTAAACTGTCCCCTTTGACCGAGGGGAGGGGTCGTCATGCCCGAAGAGATCAAGCAGAAGGCGCTGGACTACCATCGCCAGCATCCACCTGGAAAGATCACCATTGCGCCCACCAAAGCGCTGACCACCCAGTCTGACCTGGCCCTGGCTTATTCACCCGGCGTGGCGGCCGCCTGTGAGGCCATTGTTGAGGACCCGGACGAGGCGCTGCATGTCACTGCCCGGGCCAACCTGGTGGCGGTCATCTCCAACGGCACCGCGGTACTGGGTCTGGGCAACATCGGGCCTCTGGCCTCCAAGCCGGTGATGGAGGGCAAGGGGGTGCTGTTCAAGAAGTTCGCGGGGGTCGACGTTTTTGATATCGAGGTGAACGAGTCCGACCCGGAAAAACTGGTGGACATCTGCGCCGCCCTGGAGCCCACCTTCGGCGGCATCAACCTGGAGGACATCAAGGCGCCGGAGTGTTTTTTCGTAGAGCAGGCGCTGAAAGATCGGGTCAAGATCCCGGTGTTTCACGACGACCAGCACGGCACCGCCATCATTGCAGGCGCAGCCCTGGTCAATGCCCTGTACATTGTCGGCAAGGACATCGGCGATATCCGCATTGTCACCTCCGGCGCCGGCGCCGCCGGCATGGCCTGCCTGGACCTGGCGGTGAGCCTGGGGGTCAGGCGTGAGAACATTACGGTGACGGACCGCAAGGGTGTGGTTTACCGTGGCCGCGAAGATCTCAGGGACGGCGACGCCAAGTCCCGCTACGCCCAGGATACGCAATGGCGGACCCTGGCCGACGCCATCGACGGCGCCGACGTGTTTCTCGGCGTATCCGCGCCCGGCATCCTGACCCGGGATATGGTGCAATCCATGGCACCCAGCCCTCTGATCCTGGCCCTGGCCAATCCGATCCCGGAAATCATGCCGGCCGAAGCCCGCGAAGCGCGGGAAGACGCCATCATCGCCACGGGCCGGTCGGATTTCCCCAATCAGGTGAATAACGTCCTCTGCTTTCCATACATCTTCCGCGGCGCCCTGGACGTCAGCGCCACAACCATCAACGAAGAGATGAAGATGGCCTGCGTTCACGCCATAGCCGAACTGGCCAGGATCGAAGCCAGCGACGTCAGCGCAGCGGCCTACGGCGGCGACTTACCGCAGTTTGGCCCGGACTACCTGATTCCCCAGCCGTTCGATCCCCGACTCATTGCCCAGGTGGCGCCGGCGGTTGCCAGGGCCGCCATGGACACCGGCGTTGCGCGGCGGCCCATCGAGGACATGGACGCCTACGTGGAAAAGCTGTACCAGTTCGTGTTCCGCACCGGCCTGCTGATGAAGCCCCTGTTCCAGGCCGCGAAGTCCGACCCAAAACGGGTGGTCTACGCCGAGGGCGAAGAGGAGGTGGTGCTGCGGGCGGTGCAGAACGTCATCGACGATGGCCTGGCCAGCCCCATCCTGGTCGCCCGGCCCAGCGTGCTGAAGATGCGCATCGAGAAACTCGGGCTGCGGCTCGACCCGGAAAAGGATGTCAAAGTCATCAACCCAGAAAGTGATCCACGCTATAAGGATTACTGGCAGCTGTATCACCAGAAGATGCGCCGTAGAGGCGTGACGCCGGATATTGCCAAGACCGTGGTACGAACCCGCGCCTCTATCATCGCTGCCATCATGGTGGAGCGGGGCGAAGCAGACGCCATGATTGCCGGTGTGGTGGGAAATCACGAGAAAATTCTGGAGCGGGTGATCAACGTTCTGGGCCTGAAGCCCGGCGTGTCGGCTGCATCATCCGTGTCCGTGCTGGCCACCGAAAAGCAACGCGTTTTCGTCTGCGACACCCACGTCAACGCCCATCCCAGCGCGGAGGAAATCGCCGAGGCCACCATCCTGGCCGCAGAACGCGTGCGCGAATTCGGCATGACACCCCGGGTGGCCCTGGTCTGCCACTCGGACTTTGGCAGCCACAACGACGAATCCGCCGCCAAGATGCGCCAGGCCCTGGAGCTGATACACCAGCAGGCTCCGGATCTTGAGGTGGAAGGCGAAATGAAAGCCGATACCGCCCTGGAAGAACACATCCGTGACCTGGTTTTTCCCGATTCCGGCTTCAACGGCGCTGCCAACCTGCTGGTCATGCCCGACCAGGCGTCCGCCCACATTGCCTACTCAATGACCCGGGTAGTCTCCGGTGCGGTGTCGGTGGGGCCCATGATCAACGGCCTGGCCAAGCCGGCGCACGTGTTAACGCCGACGGCTACGGTGCGGAGGGTGGTCAATATGACGGCCGTGGCCGTGGTGGAGGCGCAGAAGTAAGGGAGTGGCCGCCCTCGAACTGAGATAAGGCCTTCGCCGGCCCGGCGGCGCTCCCCTGAAATGTGTCTTACCGGATCCGGGTCGTCAGCCTGAACGGCGGCCAGGGTGATGGAACCTTGGTGCAGATGTGGCGGATGAGCTGTTCTCTGAAGGGTTCGAGTCAATTCGCAGTGGTGTTGCGGTACCGGTTGCTGCTTGACGCCCGTAACGCCTGGGTTTACGGTGATCCGCGGTTGATGTGGGGTAGCGAGTAATCATGATTGCAGGCAAGAAACAAGGCATGTCCCGGCGCAATTTGCTTGGCGGTGGCATCGCGGGTGCAGCGGTGCTGCTGGGATCGGGAGTTGCTCCGTCGTTGGCGGCACCTGTCGACATTGAACCTGACTTCGGGCCTGACTACTCGGTCAAGGACGTTTACCGGATTGGGCGACACACCTATGTTGAGCTGGGGTTTGAGGTCAACGGACTGCCCTTTGACATGCGTCTGCGATCCATGGACGGCAAAACCTGGTGGACGGTTTGAAACCCTGCCGCTTTGAACGCCTGACGGCACCTCGCTAAAGCCTCGACACCCGTTCCATTTGCTCGAAGCAGCTGTGAAGCCAGCGATCGGCGGCATCCCGCTGGGCTGTCGTTGCCACAGTCTGTTTTTCAGGCGAATCGGTCTGAAACAGGGCCCCGGGGTCCTTGCCGCCAAACCGTGCCCGCTCCCGCATTGCATCCAGTTCGACGTCGGAACAGGCAAACCCGTAGAAATCCGGCAGCAACGTCCACGCTGAATCCGGCAGCTCGCGGTAGTTGATAAACAGGGAAGATCCGGACCGGCGGCTTTGTATCGCCATATCGCAGATGCGTTTCAGCACCCGCGCGTGGTATTCCTCTATCGGAATGGCAGACACCGTCGCAGGTTCCAGTCCCAGCACGGCCGAATCCATCGCTCCGGGCACCAATCGCCCCGGATTCCGAGCCAGCGAGACCAGTACCTCGACCGGCTCCCGGTAGAGAAACACCCAGGGTACGGTAGGAAATGCGCGCTGGATCAGCGGCAGAAAAAGCGTGTTCCAGCCCGCGAACTTGACGAAGTACGGCTGGCCCGAGGTGCGGGGCGGACGTCCCAGCGCCATCACGATGCCCCGCAGCCAGGTGATCCGCTGTTGTTCCGGGACGGGTGCGCGCAACAGTGCATCGATCAGGCTGGCTTCGGAGACGACGTTGCCGTAGGGCAGGGTGGCCAGCATCTGGGCCAGCAGCGTGGATCCGCATCGCGACATGTGGAAAATGAAGCCGCTGGGTTCTGCCGCCGGCACCGCGGTTTCAGTCAGTGCATCGACCGGCGTTTCCCGTCGAAACAGCAGGCAATACGGATCCCGGAAACAGTTTTCGATGGCGTGGTCGAAAAACGGCTCGGTGAGACGGCGGTCGCCCAGCTGGCACCAGTCCAGCCAGGGGCGGTCCTCCCGCCAGAAAAGCCGAATGGGTACCCAGCCTTCCAGGTCCATGGCTACAGCCATCGCTCGATCCATCGCTGGCGGGCCTCGCGCAGGGCAGCCTGCACTTCTTCCACGGTGAATTCGTACCCCAGCTCCGCGCCCATTTCCACCACCCGGGCAGGAAAGTTGGCGGGCTCGGACGCGCCGCGCAGGCGTTGCTGCAGGTCCGGGTCGTCGAGCACCCGTTGGCGAAACCGGGTAAAGCTGTCCTGAGTGTGTGACATGTTGATGGGTCGCCGCCTCTACAGATCGTCGCGTCGGGGCAGATTGGCACGTTAAACGCTACAATGTCACGCGGTACCCGGCAGAGCCACGTTCACAGGAGTCTTTACATGGCGGAGGGACGATCAACCGATGAATCCAATGCGCCGGAGGATGTCCGGGATTCCGCCTGGGCGCTGGGTCACCTCACCGCCAGCGTCTTCGATGCCCATGTGGGCAGCAGATTTTCCGTCGATCTCAATACCGGCGTGGTGTCGCAGACACTGCAGCCCGATTTCGACCGCCTCGATAAGAGCCGCCCGGTCAGCCTCGAACTGGTGGAGGTCACGCGATATCCCGGCAACAGATCGCGGGTCGAAGCCGAAGGCCGGGAGCCCTTCTCGCTGCTGTTTCGCGGGCCCCACGGGCGGCCCCTGGTCAGCGCCCTGTATACCGTTTCCCACCCGGTATTGAAACCGGCCAATCTTTTTTTGAATCCCGTCCAGGTCTCGGCCGGCAGCCGGCCTGGAGAAAACCCGGATGGCCTGTTTTACGAGTCCTGCTTCACCTGAGGTCGACATTACGCGGACTTTTTCGACGCCCGGAGTGGATTTTTCCTTGCACCGGGTTTGTGCGTGCCGCCTCCGGTGGTTTACCATCTTCTGATTAAATGCCATTCAAAGATGACTTCATTGACCATTCAATTCGCCCCGGGGGAGAAACAGTCATGATCACGAGAACTTGCCTGCTGGCATCGCTGCTGCTGGTTTTCAGCTCACAGGACGCATTCGGACAAACTTTCTGGATCGATTCGTTCGAGACGACCGGTCCCACCCTTGGCGTTGGCGGCACCCGCGCCGTATCAGTTGGCCACGCCAACAGCACTGATGGCACCAACTGTGCGGTCGGCGACTACTTTTTCCGGACGACCATGACCGGTGCCGGGGCCCTGGGCAGCGGATTCGATGCGGATTTCAGCGCCGGTGCCGACGGCAGCTTTATCTGGCGGGGCGAAGACCTGGATGCCTGTATCGTTAACCCGGACACCATCACCTGGACCGGAATCGATATCATGGGCATGACGGGCCTGTTGTTCAGCGGTCGTTTTGCCGCCCGCGATACCCAGCCGTTTGAAACCACGGACCGCATCACTGTGCAATGGCGAATTGATGCCGGCGCGCTTAACGACGGCCTGCAGTTCGCGCCTGACGGCTTGGGTAACCTGGCCCTGGACACCAATTTCGACGGCACCGGCGATGGCGCGGCACTGACCACCACCCTGACCGAATTCACCTTCCTGATGGGGGCCACGGGAGCCAGCCTGGACCTTGTGGTCACCGTCAGTATCGATGCCGGATCCGAAGAGTTCGCGCTGGATCTTTTCCAGGTTGCTGGCAATGGCATGGTGCCGGTGGAACTGAAGAGTTTCGACATTGAATGAGCTTAATCCGTAGCGTTATCTGACCGCAGGAGGACTGCAAATGGCTTCGCCTTTCCTCGCCGAGATCGTCATGTTCGGGGGCAACTTCAATCCGCGACAGTGGGCCTTTTGCGATGGCCAACTGTTGGCGATTTCCCAAAACCAGGCGTTGTTCTCCCTGCTGGGAACCACCTATGGTGGTGATGGCCGAACAACGTTTGCCCTGCCGGAAATGCGTGGCCGGGTCGCCATGCACGCCGGTAGCGGACCCGGCCTCACTCCCAGGACCCTGGGTGAGCGGAGTGGTTCCGAGACCAACACCCTGAATACCAACCAGCTGCCGTCCCACTCCCATCCGCTGGTGAATAACGCCGTCGACGACGATGCCAACAATCTAAACGTATCGGGTAATGCCCTGGCCAACGGCGCCTTCTACAGCACCGACACGCCGGACACCAGGTCGCTGCCCGCCGCCACCGGGAACACGGGTGCCAACCAGGCAGTGAATAATCTCCAGCCGTACACCTGCGTCAACTTCATTATCGCAACCCAGGGGATCTTTCCTTCGCGCAACTAAGGCCTCGCTGTCAGGAGAAAATCAATGGCATCACCGTTTCTTGGGGAAATCGTTATGTTCGGTGGCAATTTTGCGCCCCGAAGCTGGGCACTGTGTGATGGGCAGCTGCTGGCCATCAGTTCCAATTCGGCCCTGTTTTCGATCCTGGGGACCACCTATGGGGGAGACGGCCGGACGAGCTTTGGCCTTCCGGAAATGCGCGGCCGGGTGGCCATGCACGCCGGCAGTGGACCCGGGCTCACCCCAAGGCCTCTGGGCCAGCGCAGTGGTACTGAAACCAATACCTTGAACACCAACCAACTTCCCGCACACTCCCATCCGCTGTTGAACAATGCCGTAGACGACGATGCCAATAACTTGAACGTGTCGGGCAATGCCCTGGCCAACGGGGCCTTCTACAGCACCGACACACCGGACACCAGGTCGCTGCCTGACGCCACC
Organism: Lysobacterales bacterium; assembly: GCA_030065125.1. Lineage (GTDB taxonomy): Bacteria > Pseudomonadota > Gammaproteobacteria > Xanthomonadales > SZUA-38 > JASJDM01. Next base: position 10,426 of record JASJDM010000026.1, read on the forward strand.
GGGAACACGGGTGCGAACCAGGCAGTGAATAATCTCCAGCCTTACACCTGCGTCAACTTCATCATCGCGCTCCAAGGGACCTTTCCATCGCGAAACTGATCCGCCGGGAGACTGCGCGTGTACCGTCGCCCGGCTGGCGATGACGGCAACGACCGAAATCCAGTTTCGTCCGATCGCCGCTGGCGACGGAGAGTTTTTGCTCGAGGTCTACGCCAGCACACGGGACGATGTGGCCGCAGCAATGCTGGACGGGGCGGAGAAGAGCCAGTTCCTGCAGATGCAGTTCAACGCCCAGCACCAGTATTACCAGGCCACCTTTCCTGACGCCAGGTACCAGATCATCCTGTTCGACGACGTCCCGGTTGGGCGACTATACGTGGACCGGCCCGGCAACGAGATCCACGTGATCGATATCGCGCTGCTGCCCCGGTATCGGCGCCAGGGTATCGGCACCCGCCTGATGTCCGACATTCTGGAAGAAGCCGCCCGCACCCATTTGCCCGTCCGCATCTACGTGGAGCACTACAACTCTGCCCTGTCCTGGTACGAAAAGCTGGGATTCGTGATGGTGGAGGACCTCCAGACCCATTATCAGATGCAGTGGCGATCCTCCCCGGCCACAGCATCCGAGTGAAGCGCGACCCTGTCCGGCAGGAATCGCCTGGTGACACAACTCCGGCCCGGAGGCTTAGCGCATGTCTGCGGGGACCGGGTAATCGTCCGTTTCGACCGCCCTGTTGCAGTAGAACGCAGGAATGGGGGGTTCCCAGCGGGCGACAATGGTGGCCGCCTCTTCGGCGTCGGATCCCAGGTCCACTGGGAGATCGTCCAGCCAGGAAGTGTCGAGGCCGTTATTCCGGGCTCGCCTTGCCACCAGGGCCATCCAGCGCCGGCGTAATTCAGACCATTCGGGGGATTGTCTGCGGCTCTCGGCAATCCCGGCTACCGGGCGCAGCTCGATATAAACCGTGCGCCTGACACCTGGGCTGCGTTTCGGCGCGGAGCCGTGCAGGATCATCATGTCCTGGACCAGGATGTCGCCGGCACAGGCAGGCTGTTCGACTACACCCGGTACATCCCAGCCGTGCGCCTCGGACAAGGCACAGATGTCTTTCAGATCGTGCTGGCTGCCCGGGACGTACTTGAGACAGCCGTCGTCGCCGGCCGCGTCATCGAGGTAGACGCCAACGTTGAGGTAAGGGTACCCGCGCGGGTGTGTGGCACCCTGGTGCCAGGCAATGACAGGATGCGGATGCTGGTGTTTGTAGAGGATATCCAGCTGCAGCGGCACCACACCGGGGCCGCACAGGTCCCGTGCAACCGCCAGCATCGCCGGGCAGGCCAGCAATTCCAGCACGGCATCGGGGTCTTCCCCGAGAATGTCATCGAATCGCATCAACCGCGGACCGACCGGGTCCTCAATAACACAGGCGCCGTGGATTCGCTCCGTCCGGGCATGAGCCTGCAGTGCACGGCTTTCCAGCGTTTCCGCAAGTTCCCGCCAGCGACGCAGCAGTTCAGGGGGTAGTGCGTTGGGCAGCCGCGTATAACCGTCTTGCAGTGAAGCGGCCTTTTGCGCGTCGCTGATGTGGTATTTTTGCAAGGGGTCAGTTCCAGTTGGCCATGGTCCAGGAATTATAGCCTTGCGGTAACCTTTTCTTGCCTCACATGGGGAGGAACATTTGTCTGATCATTGGCCCAGTCGGCCAGCTGTGTATTCTGTGTAGGTCGTGAGACTCCTCGATCGATCAGCTGGAAAGAGCGCCGGACGCCGTCCCGGACTTTCGGTGCTCATGCTGGCCTGCCTGTTTGCTGTTCAAGGTCTCGGCACGACACTATCCCCGCACGCGCCCGTTGGCGACTCCGACCCCACTGTCGGGGAATTTTTCTCGGTTTACTGCCGCGACTGCCACGGTGCGGTTGCACAGGGCGGCGGTCTGAACCTGCAGGACATTGACCTGACCCGTGTCGATCCCGAGGCGCTGGAGCAGTGGCGCATGATTGATCACCGGCTGCGTTTTCACGACATGCCTCCGGCCGGCGCCAGGCAACCCCAGGCCGCTGAGCGCCAGGCAGTGCTTGCCTGGATCCGCGCCGGCTTGCTGGCAACCCAGCGTCCCGGTACGCCAATGGACAGCAACCGGCTGCTGCCGGAATACGGCAACCATGTTGATCATGACGCGCTGTTCAACGAGCCCGCCGGCCCGGTAATCCCCGCCCCGGCGGGCTTGTGGCGCATACGGCCCGGAATATACAGCGCTGAGGCCGGACGAAACGCCGACACCGGTTCGCTGTCCCAGCCCTTCACCCTGCACGGCAAACCCGGACTGCAGGACTATGCCCCGCTGTATTTTGTCGACGAACCGGCCGCTGATCAGTTGTTGCACAACGCTGGGCGGTTGGTGTCGGCGCAGTCCGCCGATCAACGGTATGGCCCTGTTTTCCAGGCGCTGCAGCCGGATCGAGTTCCTGACCGCGACCTTAGGAACCGGGCGCTTGTCAGCCAGTTTCAGCTGGCGCTACGTCGCGCTCCCGGGCAGGAAGAGGCCCAGCGGTATCTCTCGCTTTGGCAGCGCAACGTTGCCACCAGCGGGCACCCGGTGGGTTCCAGCGCGACGCTGATGGCTGTGCTGTTGCATCACGAGACGCTGTTTCGCAGCGAACTGGGCACGGGCGAGCCGGATGCCCTGGGTCGCCTGCGGCTGTCCCAACACGAAATCGCCCGCGGGATCACCTACGCACTGCGCGACGAGTTCGAGCCGGTGATCTGGGAGGCGGCCGGGCAGGGCAAGCTGGCGACAAAATCACAGATCGCGGAACACCTTGAACGGCTGCTCAGCGCGCCGGATCGGAAAAACCCCAGGTTGCTGCAGTTCTTTCGCGAGTATTTCGACTACGCCAGGGCCCTGACCGTCTTCAAGGATGCACCGGCCCGCGGCAGCCACGATGCGGCAATGCTGGTAAACGACCTGGAGGCCCTGATTGGATACATTCTGGCGAGTGACCGGCAGGTCTTGCGCAGTCTGCTGACTACCGACCAGGCTTTCGTCAACTGGCATGTGGACGAGGATGGGAAAACAGCGGTTCCTGCTCGCAGGGAAATTGGTGTCGAGACCGTGTATGGACTGTCGCCCGACTGGAAGTGGACGGACATCCAGCCCATCACACTGCCGCGCGGCCATCGCGCCGGCGTGCTGACCCATCCCGCCTGGCTTGTAGCCTGGTCGGGGAACTTCGACAACGACCCGGTGCGGCGGGGGTGGTGGATTCGTTCACGGTTGCTGGGGGGCTCGGTGCCTGCCGTTCCCGTCGGGGTAGACGCCCGGATTCCCGAAACCGAAGAGCAGACCCTGCGCGAGCGCGTGGAATCGGTAACCCGGGATCCCGCCTGCTGGCGCTGTCACGTCAGGATGAACCCGCTGGGCCTGCCGTTCGAGCAGTACACGCATTACGGCTATTTCCGGGAGCGGGAGATTGGCAGGGCGGTGGACGCCAGCGGCATCATCGACCGCACGGGCGACCCACGGCTCGACGGTATCAAGGTCCAGGATCCCATGTCGATGGTCAGGGCTCTGGCCCGGTCCGAACGGGTCGAACAGGTATTCGTGCGGCACGTTTTCCGCTACTTTCTTGGCCGCAACGAAACCCTGGGCGATGCGGCCACCCTGCAGCAGGCCTGGCGGGATTACCGCGATAGTGGAGGCAGCTTCAAGTCGCTGGTTAAAAGCCTGCTGACCTCCGACTCTTTCCTGTACAGAACCTCATGACGACCCGGCGTTCATTCCTGGCCACGATGGCTGCCCTCGGTGGTGGGCTGTCGCCGCTGGGGCGATGCCTGGGTGCGGCCGCGCGGCAGTCGGAGGCGGGACGGCGCCCCATGCGATTCGTATTCTTTCTGCAGGGCAATGGTTTTTATCCTGACGAGATTCAGCCCGAGGGCATCGCGCTGCCGCTCGAGCCGACAGCGCTGGAGGATCGCGCGCTGGCGGGACATACGCTGCCCAGGGCCATCGACCCGCTGACGCCGTATATAGACAGGATGGCGATGGTGCACGGTCTGTCCGGGCGGGTTACCGGGCCACCGCCGCACTCGGCCGATTTTGGCGCGCTGGGCTGTTATCCCCAGCGCAAGGGAGCCTTTGCCGAAACCGTTGACGCTGCGCTGGCAAAGGCGTTTCCAGGGATTTTCGAGCACGTCGGGCTGGGCATCTGTGATATTCCCGACGCCTCGGTGATCTACAACGTGTCGGCCAGGGGCCCCGGGAAATACCTGCCTACCCAGTGTCAGCCTTTATTGGCCTACCAGCGCCTGTTCGCCAGTATCGCCAATCCCGGGGCGCGGGCGGCATTCGATGCAAAAACCAATATCCTGGATTTTCTCGCCCAGGACGTCCGGCGCCTCAGCACACAACTCAATGCCGCGGAGAAGGCCAAGCTGGACTATTACCTGCAGGCGCTGGAAACCATGGGCCACCGCCAGGACCGTCTTGCCGCGGCGGTGGTGGCGGCTGCCGGGCAACGGCGAATTCCCGTTTCCGAGAGCCTGCCCCCAGGTACCGGGGGCTTCAAGCATCTGCAGGCCCAGTTCAGCATCGCAGCCGGCGCGCTGATCGCCGGTCTCACCAACGTGGTCACGGTATCCTCCGGCGGCGGTCTCGGATTCACAGGTATCCAGGTGGACGGTGCCGAGCTGGGTTTTGCGCCCGGCGCCATCAACCTGCATGGCGTCGGCCACGGCACCGGTTTTTGCGGACAGGACTGGAAAACCCTGCATATCGCCCTTCATCATCACAACGCCCAGGCCCTGGCCGGCTTCCTGCAACAGCTTCACGCGGTCCCCGAAGGGGACGGCACCATGCTGGACAACACCCTGGTGATTTACATGAGCGACATGGCGGAGAAGCACCATCCTCGCTGCTTCGAGTGGCCTTTCATCCTCATCGGCGACCTCGGCGGGCGCCTGAAAACGCGGGGCCGCTACCTGCGATACCCCTGGTACCGGAAGTCAGGCCACCGCACCATGGCCAACCTGTATACCACGCTGCTCCACGCCGCGGGTGCGCCCCGGGATCGCTTCGGGCTCGCGGACACCTCGCTGGCCGACTTTGACCAGGACGGTCCACTGCAAGAGCTGCTGGTCTGAATCGTCGTGGTGCGCACTGTTCTTCTGATCCTGCTGTTGACCATCAGTCTGTCCGCTTCGGCCGCCAGTATTCACGGCTCGGCCCTGCTGGTGTTTAACCATGATTACGGGGGCGCCGGAGACCCAGCGGCGGCCCGCTCACAGGTCGAGTCCCTGGCCGAGGAACTGGCCGCCCTGGGGTTTACCACGACCCTCAAGGAAAACGTGCCACAGGGCGAGCTGCGATTCACCATCGAGGATTTCGCCCGGCGGGTGCCGACCCATGGCATTGCGCTGGTTTACTTTCGCGGTCGAATGGGGGTGGCGGATGGAGGCGTGAACCTGCTGCCGGCAATCAACCGGTCAAAGGCCGTGACCTATCCTGAAACCGGCCGGGCGTCGATTCAGCCCCTGCTGGGCGCGTTCGCCGACCAGTCGGGCGCGTCGCTGTCCATTGTGATGCTGGAGGGCGCTGTTGCCGACAATTGGCGGTCTGGCCTGGCTGCGTTGGCGGTCCCGCACAAGGTATTCCTGGCCCAGGCTCAACAGGGCCTGGCCGAAGGGTTGGCAGCTGGGCTGGAAGAGGGTGGAATGGACCTGCCGACGGCCATCCACGCGGCCGCCATAGCTGCGGGTGGGTGGTTGACGGAGCCATGGCCAGTCTCCATGCCGGGGACTATCCGCCCCACCTCTCCAGGGATTGCCGCAGGTCAGCTTGCTGGCGACCCTTGGGTGAGCCCACTGGGTTCGGTGATGTTATGGTGTCCGCCGCGGCCGCGAGCCAACGGCAAAGGCAGTCTTTCCGGATTCTGGCTGGGCAAATATGAAGTGACCCGGCGCGAATTCGACCTGGTCACGCCGAAGATGCCAAAGGTGGGCCAGGCTTCGCGGCCCAATGATCCCCGGGACGGGATTCGCTACAACGATATCCTGCTGTTCATCACCGAGTTGAATCGGCAGGAGCGCTTTTTTGGGCGACTGCCCCAAGGCTGGGAATACGCCCTGCCGACCAGCGAAGAGTGGGAATACGCGAGCCGCGCCGGCAGCAACGGGCGCTTCTATTTCGGTGGTGATATCGGCTCGTTGCCCCAGCATGCCAATTTTGCCGACCGCAGCCTGCTGCTGACTGGCGAGCATTACTATCTCTACGCCGAACGCAGCTTCGATGACGGCCACGCCAGGTCCGCACCGGTTGGCAGCTACCAGTCCAGCCCGTGGGGGTTTCATGACCTGTATGGCAATCTCTGGGAGTGGACGGCCAGCGACGGTGAACTGCAGTCCCCCGTGGCGCGGGGTTGCAGTTGGGTCAGTCCGGCTGAATATTGTGGCGCCGGTTTCGTGCAGCGCTTCCCCCGGGAAACCGAGAGAGATTTCATCGGCTTTCGCCTGGCGCTGCGCAAACAACGGGAGCATTCGGAACCGACCCGGCGGCAGGATGACTGACCGGCCACCGGATCTGACCTGGCAACCATAGGAGCCAATGAACAGACCAGGCGAAAATACAGGTGCGATCAGGCTGCCCCTCCGCTTCGACCCTGCAGCCCTGAAAAGAGATCTCCAACGCGTGCCTGACGATGGGTGGGTGATGCATTTCGTGCAGTACAACTACGAAGGTGAATGGTCCGGCGTCGCGCTGCGCGGCCCTGCCGGCGCAATCCACCCGATCCAGCAACTGACGGCCAATCCCGGCACCCAGGCCTGGTCCAATACGGCGCTTTATCGGAGTTGCCCGTATTTCGCCAGGGTCATGGAGTCGTTTCGCTGTGAATTGCTTTCGGTTCGCCTGTTGCGGCTGGGGCCCGGATCCATGATCAGAGAACATACCGATCACAGTCTCTCATTCGAGGACGGTGAGGTCCGGCTGCACGTTCCGGTGCAGACCAACCCGAACATCCGCTTCTGGCTGGAAAACCAGCTGATACCGCTGCGGGCGGGGGAGACCTGGTACCTCAACGTCAACCTGCCTCACCGCGTGGAAAACCTCAGCGATGAGTACCGCGTACACCTGGTGCTGGACTGCGTGGTCAACGATTGGCTCAGGCGTCAGGCCGGCCTGGCGGACTGATTTCACGGATCCGGGCACCGCTGAGGGGTGCCGGAAAATATTTAGCCTAGCTAAATAATGCGAATCCCTTTCAAAACTCATAAAATCCAGGGTCGTGCGGGCATTTTCGCCCGATTCGGGGCTTGCCGGCTCGGATCTTTTCCGCTGCACGGCTAAATGATTCGGAACCCAATAGAGTGGGAGGGACTTTATGTCCTCTGCAGATTCGTCCCTGCAGGATATTGATCCGCAGGAAACCCAGGAGTGGCTGGATGCTTTGTCGGCCGTCATCAACGCGGACGGTCCGGAGCGGGCGCACTATTTGCTGGAACAGATGGTCGACCTGGCCCGCCGGTCGGGGGGATACCTCCCGTACGATGCCACTACGGCCTACGTCAACACCATCCCCCCCAACCTGGAGCAGCGCAGTTCCGGCAACCGCGAGTTTGAGCGTCGGCTGAAGAGCTGGATCCGCTGGAACGCCATGGCCATGGTGGTTCGGGCCAACCGCAAGGACTCCAGCCTGGGCGGCCATATTGCCAGTTTTGCCTCGGCGGCCACGCTGTACGACGTGGGATTCAACCACTTCTGGCACGCGCCATCGGAAAAACACGGAGGGGACCTGGTCTACATCCAGGGACATTCCGCGCCGGGCATTTATGCCCGCGCCTTCCTGGAGGGTCGTCTGACCGAAGACCAGCTGGACAATTTCCGCCGGGAAGTGGATGGCGAGGGGCTGTCCTCGTATCCGCATCCCTGGCTGATGCCCAATTTCTGGCAGTTCCCCACGGTGTCCATGGGCCTGGGGCCCATCATGGCCATCTACCAGGCACGCTTTCTGCGATACCTGCACAACCGCGAACTGATCAACACCGAGCCGCGGCACGTGTGGGCGTTCATGGGTGACGGCGAAATGGACGAGCCGGAATCCCTGGGCGCCATATCCCTGGCCGGCAGGGAGAGGCTGGACAATCTGATCTTCGTGGTGAACTGCAACCTTCAGCGCCTTGACGGCCCGGTTCGCGGCAACGGAAAGATCATCCAGGAACTGGAAGGCGTGTTCCGCGGCGCCGGCTGGAACGTGATCAAGGTGCTGTGGGGTTCCTACTGGGATCCGCTGCTGGCCAAGGACACCGAGGGCCTGCTGCGCCAGCGCATGGAGGAAGCCCTGGACGGTGACTACCAGAACTACAAGGCCAAGGGCGGCGCCTACACCCGGGAGCATTTTTTCGGGGCCTATCCGGAACTGAAGGAAATGGTGGCCAACATGTCGGACCACGACATCTGGCGGCTCAACCGGGGTGGGCACGATCCTTACAAGATGTACGCGGCCTACGCGGCTGCGGTGGCCCACACCGGGCAACCCACGGTGATCCTGGCCAAGACCGTCAAAGGCTACGGCATGGGTGAGGCCGGCGAGGCCCAGAACATCACCCACCAGCAGAAGAAGATGGATACCGAGTCCATCAAAGTCTTTCGCGACCGCTTCAACATACCCATCGACGACAGCCAGCTGGAAGAGGTGCCTTACTACAAGCCGCCGGAAGACAGCCCGGAGATGGAGTACTACCGTGAGCGGCGCAAGGCCCTTGGCGGATCACTGCCGGCCCGCGGCCTGCAGCCGGCCGAGCCGCTGCCGGTGATGGACCTGGATGCGTTCGAAGCCATCATGGGAGACACCGGAGAGCGGGAAATCTCCACCACCATGGCGTTTGTGCGTGGCCTTTCAATCATCCTGCGGGATAAGCAGCTGGGCCCAAGGGTGGTGCCCATCGTGGCGGACGAAGCCCGAACATTCGGCATGGAAGGCCTGTTTCGGCAGCTCGGTATCTATTCCCAGGTGGGTCAGCTTTACCAGCCCCAGGATGCCGACCAGTTGTTGTACTACCGGGAAGACAAGAAAGGCCAGGTGCTGCAGGAAGGCATCACCGAGGCCGGCGCCATGTCGTCCTGGATTGCCGCGGCCACGTCTTATGCCAGCTCGGGTATCCAGATGATCCCGTTTTTCATCTATTACTCCATGTTTGGATTCCAGCGCATCGGCGACCTGGCCTGGGCAGCCGGGGACATGCGGGCCCGGGGATTCCTGCTGGGCGGCACCTCCGGTCGGACCACTCTCAACGGCGAAGGCCTGCAGCACGAAGACGGTCACAGCCACCTGCTGGCTGGTGCTATCCCCAACTGCGTGTCTTACGATCCGACCTTCGCCTACGAGGTTGCGGTCATCCTGCAGGACGGCATGCGCCGCATGTACCAGGAGCAGGAAGACGTTTTCTACTACGTTACCCTGATGAACGAAAACTACAGCCACCCGGCCATGCCCAAGGGCGCTGAAGCGGGCATCCGCAAGGGTCTGTATCAGTGGCGCAAGGGCGGCAAGGGAAAACTCAAGGCCCAGCTCATGGGCAGTGGCACCATCCTGCGGGAAGTCATCGCCGCTGCCGACATGCTGGCTGAGGATTTTGACGTCAGCTGTGATATCTGGAGCGCCACCAGCTTCAACGAGCTGGGGCGTGAAGCCTGTGACGTGCAGCGCTGGAATCGCCTGAATCCGGGGCGCAAGGCCCGGGTCAGTCACGTTCAGAAATGCCTGGGTGGGCAGGACGGGCCGGTCATCGCCGCTACCGACTACGTCCGGGCCTATGCCGACCAGGTCCGCGAGTTCATTGACCAGCCCTACACGGTGCTGGGCACGGACGGCTTCGGCCGCTCCGACACCCGTCCCAAGCTGCGGGAGTTCTTCGAGGTGAATCGCAACTACGTTGCGTACTACACGCTGTATGCCTTGTTCGAGCAGGGCCAGATTCCGAAGAAGACCCTGACCGCGGCCATCAAAAAATACGGCATCAACCCCGACAAGCCCAACCCGGTGACGGTGTGATGGTCATGGAAGTCAAAGTACCCGACATCGGCGACTTCGAGGACGTGGAGGTGATCGAAATCCTGGTGGCGCCGGGAGACGATATCGCCCAGGACCAGTCCATCATCAGCCTGGAGAGCGATAAGGCCACCATGGAGGTGCCCAGCCCGGCGGCGGGAACCGTCAAGGAGGTCAAAATTGCCGTGGGTGACCGGGTGTCCGAAGGTGACCTGGTGCTGATGCTGGACGCCGCCGCGGACGAATCGGCCGATGCTGCAACCGAACCCGAGCAGGCCAGGGCGCCACAACCTGAGACGGACGCAGCTTCCGCCGACGATTCATCCTTTGTTGATGTGCTGGTGCCGGACATCGGCGACTTTGACCAGGTGGACGTGATCGAGGTGCTGGTATCCGCTGGAGACAGCGTTGCCGTGGACCAGTCGCTGATCAGCCTGGAGAGCGACAAGGCCACCATGGAGGTTCCCAGTTCCCACACCGGCGTGGTCCAGGAGGTGGTGGTCAACGTTGGGGACAAGGTATCGGAAGGTGACCGCATTGTCGTGCTCAATGCGTCGCCGGCCCCGGCGGCCGAAGCGCCACAGGTGACCGAGGCCGAAAAGCCAGCCCCGGCGCCGGAGCCAGCGCCGCCCCTGGCGCCACCCCCAGCGCCACCCGCGGCGGAAAAGGCCCCGGCACCGCCGCCGGTATCCTTCGACGCCAGCACCCGCAGGCCGGACCAGGTGCCCCATGCCAGTCCCTCGGTGCGCAAGTTTGCCCGGGAACTGGGTGTGGACCTGACCGAGGTCAGCGGCAGTGGCCGTAAGGGCCGGATCACCAGGGAGGACGTGCAGGCGTTCGTGAAGGGTGTGGTCAGCCGCAAGGTGGCAGGCGCACCATCCGCGGCGGCCGGTACCGGTCTCAGCCTGCTGGACTGGCCCAAGGTGGATTTTTCGAAGTTCGGGCCGGTGGAGGTGGAGCCGCTGTCCCGGATCAAGAAAATCTCCGGCGCCAACCTGTCGCGCAACTGGGTAATGATTCCCCACGTCACGCAAAACGACGAGGCGGACATCACCGAGATGGAGGGCTTCCGCAAGGCCCATTCCGAGGAGGCCAAGGCCAAAGGTTTCAAGCTCACCCCGCTGGCGTTCCTGATCAAGGCGGTGGTAGCCGCCCTCAAGGAGTATCCCCAGTTCAACGCCTCGCTGGATGAGACCGGCGAAAGCCTGGTGCTGAAACAGTATTTCCACGTGGGTGTTGCGGTGGACACGCCCGACGGCCTGGTGGTGCCGGTGATTCGGGATTGTGACAAAAAGTCCCTGTACGAGCTGGCCAGTGACGTGGTGGAAGCCAGCGTCAAGGCCCGGGACAGGAAGCTCAGCCCGTCGGACATGCAGGGGGGCTGTTTTTCCATTTCCAGCCTGGGCGGTATCGGCGGGACGTCGTTTACGCCCATCATCAACGCACCGGAGGTCGCCATCCTGGGGGTTTCCCGATCGTCCATGAAGCCGGTTTGGAACGGCCAGGAATTCGAGCCGCGGCTGATGCTGCCGCTGTCGCTTTCCTACGACCACCGAGTCATCGACGGGGCCAGCGCGGCGCGGTTCGTCAGCTACCTGGCCCATGTGCTGGGGGACATCCGCCGCCTGCTGCTGTGACGGAGTCGCGCAAAATCGGGCGCGGCATGCTGTGGCTGGCTGCTCTGGGCCTGCTGGGTATGCTGACCCTGGCCTTCGACCGGGTGCTGGACCACCAGCAGAATCCCAACTCGTCGCCGGGCTCGCGCACCGGCGCGGGTTTTGTTGAGGTGGCGCTGGCGGCCAATCGCCAGAATCACTACGTGGCCTCGGCGCTGATCAACGGCCAGGAGGCCGTGGTGCTGCTGGATACCGGCGCCACCCAGGTGGCCATATCCGAACCCCTGGCGCGGCGGCTGGGTTTGCCCCGGGGCAGTCCCATGCAGATTGCCACCGCCAATGGTATTGCCACTGCGTACAGCACCCGGGTGACGTCCATCCGCCTGGGCCAGATCGAGGTGCGCGACGTCAGCGCCAAGATCGTGCCCAACATGACCGCGCCCGATGTGCTGCTGGGCATGAACTTCCTCAAGGACCTGGAAATGACCCAGCGCGACGGCCAGCTGATGCTGCGGCAGTACCAGTGAAGACTTTAATCGAGAGACACTCATGAGCGACAAATCCATCGTAGAGGTGCCGGACATCGGGGAGTTTTCCGACGTGCCGGTGATTGAAGTCCTGGTGCAGCCCGGCGACCCGGTGCAGCCGGAGCAGTCGCTGATCACCCTGGAGAGCGACAAGGCCACCATGGAGGTGCCGGCACCCATGGCCGGGACTGTCACCAAGGTGCTGGTGCAGGTAGGGGACGCCGTGTCCCAGGGTTCAGCGGTGGTGGAACTGGAGAATGCGGAGTCCACCCCGGCTCAAGCCAGACCTGAACCGTCGCAACCCTCGCCATCGGCTGCTGGGTCCCCTGCGAACGGGGCGGACCTGCAGGCCCAGGTGGTGGTGCTGGGATCCGGACCCGGCGGCTACACCGCCGCATTTCGCGCCGCTGACCTGGGGCTGAACACGGTGCTGGTAGAACGCTACCCGTCTCTCGGCGGGGTCTGCCTGAACGTGGGCTGCATCCCCTCCAAGGCGCTGCTGCACACGGCCGCGGTGATCACCGAAACCCGGGCCATGGCAGAGCACGGCGTGAGCTTCGGAGAACCCAGCATTGACCTGGACAAGCTGCGGGGTTTCAAGGATTCCGTGGTGGGCAAACTCACCGGGGGGCTGGCCGGCCTGGCCAAGCAGCGGAAAGTCACGGTGGTGCAGGGGACCGGTTCCTTCATATCGCCCAACCAGATGGAAGTGAACGGAGACGACGGGACCACCCGCATCCAGTTCGACCAGGGCATCATCGCGGCAGGATCCCAGGCCATCAAGCTACCCGGCATGCCCTGGGAAGACCCGCGGCTGATGGATTCCACCGACGCCCTGGACCTGGCCGATATCCCCAAAAAGATGCTGATCATCGGCGGCGGCATCATCGGCATGGAAATGGCCAGCGTCTACTCAGCCCTGGGTACCCGGGTCACGGTCTGTGAATTGCTGGACCACCTGATGCCCGGCGCGGATCCCGACCTGGTCAAGCCGTTCCAGCGATTTGTCAGCAAGCAGTACGACAATATTTTCCTGGGTTCACGGGTGACCGGCATCGAGGCTCAGAAGCGGGCGCTCAAGGTCTATTTTGAGGGCGGCAAGGCACCGGCCCATGACACCTTTGACCGGGTGCTGGTGGCGGTCGGCCGGTCGCCCAACGGGCAAAAGATCGGCGCGGACAAGGCGGGCGTCAACGTGGACGAACGCGGCTTCATCGCCGTAGACAAGCAGATGCGGACCAACGTGCCCCACATCTTTGCCATCGGCGACGTTGTTGGCCAGCCCATGCTGGCCCATAAGGCAACCCATGAAGGCAAGGTGGCGGCAGAAGTCTGCGCCGGCGAGAAGAGCGCCTTCGATGCCCGGGTGATTCCGTCAGTAGCCTATACGGATCCCGAGGTGGCCTGGGTCGGTGTGACCGAGATCGAAGCCAAACAGCAGGGACTGAACTTCGGCAAAGGCGTCTTCCCCTGGGCCGCCAGCGGTCGGGCCCTGGGCAACGGGCGCAGCGAAGGGCTGACCAAGCTGATCTTCGACGAAGACACCGAGCAGGTCATCGGCGGCGGCATCGTCGGCCCCAATGCCGGCGACCTCATCGCCGAGGTGGCCCTGGCCATTGAACTGGGCTGCGACGCCGCCGATATCGGCCTTACCGTGCACCCGCATCCGACGTTGTCGGAAACGGTTTGTTTTGCGGCGGAGGCTTACGAGGGGACGATTACGGATCTGTACATGCCGAAGAAGTGATGTTCCTCCGCAAGACGGGTCCTCCTGACCCGCTCGCGGGCGCTACGCAAAACGCGGTTTTGCTTCGCTTACGCCCTCCGGGCGTTGGCACATCCCTGTGCCAAATGACGCCAGGGCATACCACTCCGATGTTCAACGCACCGACGTACTCCATTTCTTATCCTCATCCTGAATCGAGTTCTGGATGACGTTTAATTGTTGCGCACCTTGGGCGCAGAATTATGAATATTTAACCCGCTTTCGGTTACCATATCGTTCCAGTAAAAACTCTCGCTGGACAACGCACCCACCCATGAAAAACATCCTCCTGGCCTGCATGGCTCTCGCGCTCACGGCCTGTGCCGTAACCCCCAGTGACGGCTACAAATCCCACCGCCTGGATGACGCCACTGAAGAAACCATTTACCAGTTCGAGCAGGTCGATCCCGGCATCGGCAACCTGTTTCGCAACTCCATCGGCTACGCGGTTTTTCCGACGGTGGGTGCCGGCGCGGCCGGGGTGGGTGGGGCCTACGGCAAAGGCCAGGTCTACGAGCGGGGCAGGCTGGTGGGCTATTGTGATCTCAGCCAGGCCAGTATTGGCTTCCAGTTCGGCGGCCAGGCCTACAGTCAGGTGATTTTCTTCAACTCCCAGGATGCGCTGGACTGGTTCAAGTCCGGAGACTTCAGTTTCTCCGGCCAGGCTTCCGCCGTAGCCCTGGACAAAGGCGTGTCGGCCAACGCCAACTTTCGCAACGGTGTGGCGGTTTACACCAGGGCCAAGGGCGGACTGATGTATCAAGCCTCCATTGGCGGTCAGAAATTCAGATTCGAACCCGCCGGCTGAAGCCCTGGGGTCAGAGTAAAGGGACAGAGTAAATCCCGATTTACTCTGTCCCTTTACTCTGACCCCACACTTCCAACCGCGATGTTGAATAGTGAAAATAACGCTCCTTCGGTTTGACGGGCCGTGTAATGCCGGCAGTCCCTGAAAACGCGCGCTGGATTGGCTACCTGGGCGCTATACCGTTCCTGGTATTCTCCCTGTCCTTCGTGGCGGGCGGTCCGCTGTTCCCGGGTTTTGCCCTGCAGGGCTTCATGGTCTACAGCGGCCTGGTACTGGCGTTTCTGGGCGGCATTCGCTGGGGCGCCGCCATGAACCTGCAGAAATTCGCCACCCGGGAATTCCTGCTGTCCATGGTGCCGGTGCTGCTGGCCCTGTGTGCGCTGCTGGTGGACCCACGCTGGGGAGTGTTGATCCTGGGGGCCAGCTACCTGGCGGCCTGGCTGTTCGGCCTGGTGGCGGAGCCGCCGGCGGCCCCGCCCTGGTACCCGATTCTGCGTACCCAGCTGACCGTTCCCGCCCTGATTTGCCACGCCAGCCTGGCCTACGGACTGTACTTTTAGCGCCCCAACGCCGTCTCTCGGCTTCGTACTTCCGAAAACAACCCGTGGAAAACGCGGATTGAGCTTCCTGCCACGGGTAATAAATCAATGATTTTTCTGTCATTTTTTTGCAAACAAACGTTTGAATAATGGCCTGTTTCGCTTGCATTAGAGTCCTGACTCTAAATATCATAGTCCGGCTATTTCCCCGACTCTAAAGGATTCCAGAATGCATAGACTGACATTGGTTGCGGTCTCCCTGGTACTGTTCCTGAGTGCATGCGGAGGCGGCAACAATGCGCCCCGTGCGACCGACGCACCCCCTGCTACCAACAGCAACGGGACGCCTGTTACCCAGGACAACACCGCTATCTTCAATGCCGCTGAAGGCGTTATTCCTCTCCCCAACAATCTGTTGTTTCTCGACACCACGGATTTAACCCTCAATATTCCGTTTGACCCCACAGCGAGTAGCGCCGGCTTATTCCGGGCGCTCAACAGCCTGGACGGATGGGGTACGACCACTCCATGGGTAGCCAACTTTACCCAGGAGCTGGATCCAGCCTCGGTAACACCGGGCGGCTCCGTCCGGTTTTTTGAAGTGGCGTTGAACTCGCCGGCCGGCGCCGTGATCGGCATTGTCGAGGAATTGACTCCAGGAGTGGACTACTTTGCCACCGCCCAGGGTCAGAACGTGGTCATCGTGCCGCTGCGTCCGCTGAAGGAAATCACCACCTACCTGGCCGTCATCACCAACGGGGTGGCCGATACCCAGGGCAACAATGCGGCCCCCGACCAGCAGTACTTCATTGCCAAACGGACTACTCCGCTGGTGGACGCCAGCGGCAACAGCACCGATCCGCTGCTGGACAACGCCACCGCCCAGAGTCTCGAGGGCCTGCGCCAGCTGACCAGTGCCCAGGAGGCCGCAGCCGCTTCGGCTGGTGTTGACCCTTCGTCCATCGTGGTGAGCTTCGTGGCCACCACCCAATCGGTTACGGTCACGCCCAACGCGCTGCGCGGAACCATATCGCCGCAGTTTTCCCAGATCGCCCCCACCGGCCTGACCACGGCCGCCATCGGTGGACCCGGCATCGCAGACATCTATATCGGCGTCATGAATATGCCGTACTACCTGGATGCCCCCACGGCCGAAAATCCCACCGGTCCCCTGACCGGCAACTGGGAAGCGGCGCCAGGAGCCTACGTACCGCCGTTTGACCAGTTGGGTTTTGATCCGACCTCCACCAACGTCACCTACCTGAATCCGATCCCGGTGGCCAAGAGCGTACAGACCATCCCCCTGCTGGTAAGCGTGCCCAATGCGGGCAGCGGTATGACCCGGCCGGACAGCGGCTGGCCCGTGGTGATTTTTCAGCACGGCATTACCCGCAACCGCACCGATGCCCTGGCCCTGATCGACAGCATGGCCCTGGCTGGATTCGCGGTGGTTTCCATCGACCAGCCGCTGCACGGTTACGTTCCCGATGGGACGCTGCTGGATGCGTTCTATGTCGAGAACACACCGTTTGGCGCCATCGCGGGCGAGCGGACCTTTGACCTGGACCTGAGCGACAATGCTACCGGCGCCTCCGGGCCCGACGGCCAGATTGACGCCTCCGGCACCTACACCATCAATCTGCCAAGCCTGCTGACCTCCCGGGACAACACCCGCCAGGCCAGCGCTGACCTCAGCGTCCTTGCCATCACCATCCCCACCATGGATTTCACCGGTGACGGACTGCCGGACTTTGACGGTTCCCAGATCCGCTTTGTCGGCCAGTCCCTGGGCTCCATCGTGGGAACTTCGTTCCTGGCGGTGGAAGGCATTGCGGTGGACAGCGGCGTACGCTCCGGCGTTCTGTCGGTTCCGGGCGGCGGCATCATCGGCCTGCTGCTGGGATCTCCCACTTTCGGCCCTCGTATCATCGCCGGTCTGGAGTCCCTGGGTGTTGTACAGGGCAGCGCCGACTTTGACACGTTTGTGCTGGCGGCCCAGACCGTAACCGACCCGGCAGACCCCATCAACTGGGGTGAACTGGCCGCCGCGGTGCAGCCAATCCTGGTGCAGGAGGTCGTCGGCAGTGCTGCTTCTTTACCTGACCAGGTGATTCCCAACTCTGTCCCAGGGTTTCCGCTGTCCGGTACCGAACCGCTGATTGCGGTCATGGGCCTGGCACCGATCTCCCAGACCACCCAGGATTCCAACGGCGTTCGCGGTGCGACCCGCTTTATTGTGGGTGATCACGGCTCCCTGCTGATTCCCACGGCTTCGCTGGAAGCCACAGCGGAGATGCAGGGCGAAGCGGCCAGCTTTGCGCTCACTGCCGGAACGGTGGTCCAGGTGACCATCCCTGAAGTTCTTGTACAGGATCAATAAGGGGAGGCACACCATGAACAACACGAAACTGAGCCAACTCAACATGAAACAGAAAGTTCTGGCGGCTGCGATTGCCGCGCTGGCCCTGGCGCCTGGCGCCCAGGCCATTGAGTTCAGCAACGGCGAACTGTCCGGCAGCTGGGACACCACCATTTCATACGGTGCCTCCTGGCGGATGGAAGAGCCCTGCGATCGCTGTATCGGCAAAGCCAACATCAACCCGGGTGTCATCCTGCTGGATCCTGCCAGCCGGGTGACGGCGCCGGGCCGTTTCTCGGTGAACTCCGATGACGGCAACATGAACTACGATGACGGTGACCTGATCTCCCACGCCATCAAAGTGACGTCCGAGCTGGGATTCTCCTGGCGCAACTTTGGCGGGTTTTTCCGGGCCACGGCGTTCCACGATTTCGAGAACAACGACGATTTCCTGGCGCCGCTGACCGGCCGTTTCGGCGATGCCCGGGACTATGTTGGTGAGGATGTCCGCCTGCTGGATGCCTACGTGTACGCTGACTTCGAAGCCGGAGACAGCCTGGGCACCATACGCCTGGGCCGCCAGGTGGTGAGCTGGGGCGAAAACGTCTTCATCCAGGGCGGCGTCAACGTCATCAACCCGGTAGACGTCTCCAAGCTACGGGTTGCCGGCGCTGAATTGAAGGAGGCTTTCCTGCCCATCGACCAGGTATGGATGTCAATGGACCTGACCGAGAACCTGTCCATGGAAGCGCTGTACATGTTCGAGTTCGAGCAGATCGACCCGGACCCGGCCGGCACCTACTTCGGCGGCAACGACTTTGCCGTGCCCGGAGGGGAGTTCGTGATGCTGAACTTCGGACTGTTGGACGAGGGTTTTCCCGGCGCCACCGTGCCGCGTGCCGCGGATCGCAGTCCGGATGATTCCGGTCAATACGGTTTCGCGCTGCGCTACTTTGCCTCGGAGCTGAATGACACCGAGTTTGGCGTGTACTACCTGAACTACCACAGCCGGCTGCCGCTGATCTCCGGGATATCCGTGAGAAACTCCAGTGCCGAGTCAGCCGAGTACTTTATCGAGTACCCGGAAGACATCGAAATGTATGGCTTCAGCTGGAACACGGAGATTGCCGGATGGGCCTTCGCGGGTGAAATTTCCTACCGCGACAACATCCCGCTGCAGGTCGACGATGTGGAACTGCTGTTCACCGCGCTGACGCCGCTGAATGGAGCCATCGGTAATCCGTTCAACCAGTTTGTCAGCCAGCTTGGAACCGTTGGTTTCGGCGAGGAAGTGCGAGGCTGGGAACGCCATGAGCAGAGCCAGCTGCAGTTCTCCCTGACCCGGATCTTCGGCCCCAACTTCGGTGCTGACCAGATCGTGTTCCTGGCCGAGTTCGGCCTGAACAAGGTGTGGGATCTGCCTGACCAGAGCGAGCTGCGCTACCAGGGCCCAGGCACCGATACCGGTGGCGGTCCCGACATTTTCGGCGGCGCTTCGCGTAACCCACTGACATTGAATGACGGTTTTGCCACGGAATCTTCCTGGGGCTATCGCATGGTCACGCGCTGGGATTACAGCAACGCATTTGGCACACCGTTCACCCTGTCGCCGCGACTCGCGTTCAATCACGACGTCAACGGCACAACGCCCGGGCCCGGCGGCAGCTTCATTGAAGACCGCAAGTCCCTCACCTTTGGTGTTGGTGGGTCCTACCTGGAGCGATGGGGGGCGGACATTGCCTACACCCGTTTCTCGGGCGGCGGTCAGTTCAACCTGCTTCGTGATCGGGACTTCCTTGGTGTCTCGGTTCGTTACTCGTTTTAATTCGGAGGATAGGCCGTATGAGGCTTGCTAAACACACAATTTTGATTGCGCTGCTGGCCACCGGAGTGGCTTTTGCGGGCGCCAAGCCCGACCAGGTCAATCGCCTGGACGGAGACCTGACGCCCATGGGCTCCGAAAGGGCGGGTAATGCCGATGGCACTATCCCCGCCTGGACCGGGGGAATTACCGAGGTTCCTGCGGGTCACCAGACGGGTGACCATCACAAGAACCCGTTTCCCGACGACGAAATCCTGTTCACCATCACCGCTGCCAACGCGGACCAGTACAAGGACAAGCTGAGCGTAGGCCAGCTGGCCATGCTGAATCGCTATCCCGACAGCTACAAGATGCACGTCTACCAGACCCGGCGCTCAGCGTCCTTCCCGGAACGCACCTACGAAATGACCAAGAAGAACGCGGCCACGGGGCAGCTGGCAGAGAACGGTGAAGGCGTGTTGAACGTGGCCGAAGGTTTCCCGTTCCCGTTCCCGGAGAACGCCTACGAGCTAATGTGGAACCACAAGCTCAAGTACAAGGGCACCGGCGGCTTCCGCTACAACAACCAGGTTGCCCCGACGGCAAACGGCGCCTACACCGTGGTCAAGCTGCGGGAAGAGCTGCTGGGCCTGTACTACGAGCAGGGCCGTACACTGGATCAGATCAACAACATCCTGCTGTACTTCTACCAGGTGGTGGAAGCCCCGGCCCGCCTGGCGGGCAACGTGCTGCTGGTCCACGAGACCCTGAACCAGGTTCAGCAGAAGCGTCAGGCCTGGATCTACAACCCGGGTCAGCGTCGCGTTCGTCGTGCGCCAAACGTGGCTTATGACAACCCCGGCACCGCGTCCGACGGTCTGCGTACCAACGACATGACTGACATGTTCAACGGCGCCATGGACCGCTTTGACTGGAAAGTGGTGGGCAAGAAAGAGCTGTACATTCCATACAACTCTTATGGCATCCACTCTTCTGACGTCGACTACGATGACATGGTCCGCCCGGGCCACCTCAACCCGGACCTGATGCGCTATGAGCTGCACCGGGTGTGGGAGGTTGAAGCGACGCTCAAGGATGGTCTACGCCACATCAATAAGCGTCGCACCTACTACATGGACGAGGACACCTACCAGATTGCCATCATCGATCACTACGACAACCGGGACGAACTGTGGCGGTTCTCCGAAGCGCACACCATCAACTACTACGATGTGCCGACCTATTGGAGTACGGCGGAATCTCACCACGACCTGAAATCCGGCCGCTACGTCGCGGTGGGCCTGGACAACAAGGATGAGGTCAACGTGTTCAACACGCCCGGAAGTCCGTCAGACTACACGCCCCAGGCCCTGCGTAAGCGTGGGCGGCGTTGATGTGGCTCTGACAGGTTGAAGCCTGTCGCGTAATACCAGGGGCTGTCGCTTGTGCGGCAGCCCCTTTTTTGTTTTGATCGAAACCCGGGCGCGTTGGTTGCGCCGACACAATAAATCCGCCCAAAAAGCACCAGCGGAGGCGGGAATGAGGGAGTTTGCATGAAGTCCGTGGCGTCTTTGTTGCTTGTTATGTTGCTGGCGCGACCAGCAATGGGGGAAAACTCGTCCATCCTTGCGTCGGAGCCCATGCCCCGGGCCGCCGATTCCATCCTGATGGACATGACGCCGGTGGAAGGGGGCTATGTGGCAGTGGGCGAGCGCGGCCATGCCCTGGTGTCCACCGACGGTGAGAGCTGGAGCCAGTCAGAAACCCCAACCCGATCCTCCCTGACCGCGGTCTGGGCCATTGGACCCGAGGTGTGGGCCGCCGGCCACGACGCGGTCATCCTGCACAGCAGCGATGGTGGGGTGACCTGGGCCCGGCAGTACGTGGCCGAAGACGTCAACGATCCAGACCTGAACCGGCCGCTGCTGGACGTTTTTTTCGTTGACTCCGATAACGGCTTTGCTATCGGCGCCTACGCCTTCTACCTGCGAACCAGGGACGGCGGAGAAACCTGGGAAGAGCTGGACTTCAATTCCCTGGTGGCGTCCGGGGACGAAGCAGAGGTCGTGGAAGAGGAATCCGCTGATGATGATGGCGGCTACCAGGACTATTCAGACTTCGAAGACGAGTTTTTTGATTATCACCTCAACGGCATGGCCCGGCTGGCCGACGGCACGCTGTTCATCGCCGCCGAAATGGGCAACGCTTTTGTCAGCCGCGATTCTGGAGAGTCCTGGATCCCGGTCATGATGCCCTATGAAGGCTCCATGTTCGGCGCCCTGGCCACTGCCCACGGCACCCTGGTGTCCTACGGCCTGCGTGGCAATGCTTTTGAATCCCGGGACGGAGGCGAAAGCTGGATCGTGCTGGAAACCGGCACCCTGAATTCCCTGTTCGGCGCCACCAACGGCGCTGACGGCAGCCTGGTGCTGGTGGGCGCCAACGCCGAGTTCCTGGTCCGGTCGGCCCCGGGATCGCCTATCGAGTCCAGGCCTCACGCCGGCGGTGACGACATTGCCGCCGTTGCGGTGGTTGAAGATGGATTCGTCATCGTTGGCGAAGAAGGCGCTGAACGCTACAGCGCGGCAGGAGGCCAGTAAACATGACTGACGCCAAGAAAGGCTTTACCGCCCTGGCCGAGAGCTTTGTATTCGGTCTGCGCCTGCCGCTGGTGATCCTTTTCGCAGTGATCACGGCGGTCATGCTGTTTTACGCATCCCAGCTCAAGGTGGACGCGGGCTTCAAGAAGGGTCTGCCGCTGCAGCATGAGTACATGCAGACCTTTCTGGACTACGAGAAAGAGTACGGCGGCGCCAACCGCCTGCTGGTGGCGGTCATGGCCGAAGACAGGGACATTTTTGATCCCGAGTTTTTCGAGACCTTTGAAGCGGTCACCAACGAGGTGTTTTTCGTGCCGGGTGTCAACCGCCCCAGCGTCCGGTCAATCTTCACCCCCAACGTACGTTTCACCGAGGTGGTCGAGGATGGCTTTGCCGGGGGCAACGTCATTCCATCGGACTTCGCGCCCGGCGAAGAAGCCTTCGCCAAGGTTCGTTCCAATATCGTCAAGGCCGGCATCGTGGGCCGCCTGGTGGCGGAAGACTTTGGTGGCGCCATGGTCTGGGCCGACCTGCTGGAGGAGGACCCGGTAACCGGGGAGACCCTGGACTACCAGCAGGTGGCGGCGAACCTGGAGGAGATTCGCACCAATTTCCAGGACGACGAGATCAAGATCCATATCATCGGCTTTGCCAAGATTGTGGGTGATATCTCCGAGGGCGCCAAGTCGGTGATCTGGTTCTTTGGCATCGCCATCCTGATCACGGCGGTGCTGCTTTACCTCTACACCGGGTCCGTCGCCCTGACCATCCTGCCGCTGCTTTGCTCACTGGTGGCGGTGATCTGGCAGCTCGGCGCACTCCGATTGCTGGGGTACGGCATCGACCCGATGAACATCCTGACGCCATTCCTGGTATTCGCCATCGGTGTCAGCCACGGCGTGCAGATGATCAACTCCTGGAACAACGAGATGCTGTTTGGCGGTGAGGAGGCCGTGGCCGGCGCGCCGGTGCCGGATATCACCAGCCTGGAGGCCGCGCGCAGAACGTTCCGCAACCTGCTGGCGCCGGGCAGTATCGCGCTGCTGTCCGACACCATCGGGTTTCTGACCATCCTTTTCATTGAGATCCAGATCATCCGAGAGCTGGCCACCACGGCGGCCATCGGTGTCGCCCTGATCATCTTCACCAACCTGATCCTGATGCCGATCCTGCTCTCCAGGACCAAGATCAAGGATATCGAGGGGTATCGGGCGAAAAGCCTGAAGCGCATCGAAGCCCGGGAAGACACCTGGCGGGCCCTGTCCGGGCTGACCAACAAGCCGGTGGCGACCTCGGCCATCGTGGTCTCCATTGCCCTGTTTACCTTCGGCTACTTCAAGGGCCAGGACATGCAGATCGGTGACTCCCAGGCGGGCGTCCCGGAGCTGCGTCCGGATTCCCGCTACAACCTGGACGCTGATGTCATCAGCAGCCGTTTCTCCCTGGGCGTAGATTCCATCTCCATCATCGCCGAGACCTCGGACCAGGCCTGTACCGAGGACTTCCTGGCCATGGAGAACATGGATCGCTTTGCCTGGCATATGTACAACGTCGAGGGCGTGCAACAGGTGGTGACCCTGCCGTGGGTCGCCAAGATCATCAACTCCGGCTGGAACGAAGGCAATATCCGCTGGCGCATCCTGCCCAGGGACAACTTCGTCATGCGCCAGAACCTGCAAAATGTGGAGACGGACACTGGGCTGCTCAACGCCAACTGCGACGCCATGCCCATTATCGTCTTCACCGAGGACCACAAGGCCACCACCATCAAGCGGGTGGTGGATACGGTCAAGGAGTACCGCCGCGAGTATGACGTGGGCAGCGAATCCGAAGTCTCCGCCGGCATCGGCAACCCCGGCCAGACCATCCTGCTGTACGAGCCCAAGCCCAAGGAAGAGCTGGAGCGCGGCGAGGTCAACTTCCGCCTGGGCACCGGCAACGTCGGCGTGGCGGCCGCGGTGAACGAGGTGGTGGAAGCGGCCCAGTTCCCCATGCTGGTACTGGTGTACCTGGCCATCATCATCCTCTGCTCCATCACCTTCCGCTCCCTGCGCGGCACCATCTGTATTGTTGTGCCCCTGGCGCTGGTGTCGGTACTGGCCTACGCCCTCATGGCCTTCCTCGGCATCGGTCTCAAGACCAATACCCTGCCCGTGGTGGCCCTGGGCGTCGGCATCGGTGTGGACTACGGCATCTACATCTACAGCCGTCTGGCCCAATGCCTGAAGGAAGGCATGCCCCTGCGCGAGGCGTATTACCACGCGCTGAAGCAGACCGGTAAGCCGGTGATCTTCACCGCCTTCACCCTGGCCATTGGCGTGGGCACCTGGATCTTCTCCGCCCTCCAGTTCCAGGCCGACATGGGCAAACTGCTGGCCTTCATGTTTTTCCTGAACATGGTGGGCGCCGTGGTCCTGCTGCCGGCCCTGGCAAGGTGGCTGCTGCGGCCGAAGGAAGCTTGAGGGGAGAGCGATCAAATGGCGGCCGACGACCCATCGCCGGCCGGGACAGGAACCTGCCGCTGATTGCGGCGGCTCTGATCTCTCTTAACCTTGCTGCCGCCCCAACCGGCGGCCCGGAACCCGAAGGCAGCTGTAAGCTCTCCGAAACGGAACGCCAGTTGCTGGTGGAACTGGTCAGCCACCCCGACCAGCGCCGCTCCGGCCTGCGCTGCGACAGGACCCTGCACAAATTCGCTCGCGAACGGGCGGAAGACATGGCCCGGCGTGGCTACTTTTCCCATCGAACCCCTGAACGTCTGGGACCCAATGCCCTGCTTAGAGAATTCGGCTATCCGCTGCCGGACAGCTACCGTGGGCCACTGGGAAACTCCGTGGAAAGCATCCTGGGCGGTATCAGAGACCCCGAGTCTGTGTGGCGGGAGTTCCTGGGCTCCACCGTGCACCGCGAGCACCTGCTGGGGCACGACGAGTTTTTTGAGTCCCAGGACGAAGTGGGCGTGGCCCATGTGCGGGCGATAGACTCCAAGCACGTTGACTACTGGGTGGTGGTCATAGCGCGTAAGGAAAGAGCGGACGATCCGAAGCTGTTCTGCACGCCGGAGCCAGCAGTATGTTTTCGTTCAGGCAGGAACAGCCCGCCGAAAAACAAGCCGTTTGTTCCTTAGCCTGGGCGCTCGGGTATCGTCTCTCCCTTCATCCTGAATAAACCCGTCAGTCGGACTGAAGCAACCATTCGAGCGCATCGGTACGGGTCCGAAATACCCTGAGCTTCTCGGGCAATTCACCCTTGGTTGATTGCTCATATATGCGGGACATTCCGTAACTCAGGTCGGTCGGTGCCAGTGTTGCTACTCGCGCCCGATTCAGGCCGGCTCTTTCATACTCGCGTTGGAAAAAACTCGCTTGTTCAATTGCCCAGCCCGCTTCCGAAATCGGCGCTTCCAGGAGACTCAGGTTGGCCAGTTCCCGCCATACGGGTTCTGACTCGGGCCACAGCGGACTCCACGACCGCCCCCTGAAAAAGGCTGCATAGGCCTCAAATACGTCCTGTTGGGTCAGCGTTCCGATCCAGTGGCACTCTACGAAGCGATCTTTTTCAAACAGCTCGAATCTGACTGGCATTGTCGATTGCTACCGTTCCACGTGCCGGTAGGCTGAACCTGGACCCGACTTGCCAGGCCACTCCGGCGCGGAAAAGCGCGGGCATGCCTGGTTCCGGGGAACGAATAGCTGGAATTCTTCGGCTTCGTCCATGATGCGCCTTGGTGAGCGGGCCAGGGGGAGAATATACACGCATTTTCCATTGGCACCCGTCGAAGGCAATACGTGACTACCTGAAAGCGGGTTCAGTAGCCGCTTCGATCGAGGCATTCGTTTGATCAGGGGTGTCGACGGTCGCTCTTGAATCGTAGACACCTGGACCGTCGGCACTGACGATGGATCCTGAATCGCTCGCTCCCGTCATCCTGAACTTGTTTCAGGATCCATCTGAGATTGGGGTCTGTAATGCCTCGGGTTCAAGCAGTGGTTTGATCGGGGGCTTCGATCCAGCACGTCGGCTGCTGAGTGGGTCACTGACGATGGCTTTGCTCCCGCGCTGAGCAGTCGTCAACGAAGGCAACTTCGGGACTACAGATGGATCCTGAATCGAGTTCAGGATGACGTTTATTGAGTGCGCCCTGCGGGCGCACGGTTGTCCTAATTTGCAGTCAGGCGCTGCAGGGCTTCCCTGTACTTGTCGGCGGTCTGGTCGGCGATGTCCTGGGGCAGTTCGGGGCCGGGGGCGGTTTTGTCCCAGTCCAGGGTTTCCAGGTAGTCGCGGACGAACTGCTTGTCGAAGGACGGCGGGCTGGTGCCGATATGGTACTGGTCGACCGGCCAGAAACGGCTGGAGTCCGGGGTCAGCACCTCGTCGATGAGCACCAGGTCGCCGGTGGCATCCAGTCCGAATTCGAACTTGGTGTCGGCGATGATGATCCCTCGCTCCCGGGCGTGCTTGGCCGCAAACTGGTACAGCTCGATACTGATGTGCCGCACCTTTTCGGCAAACGCTTCACCCACCTGCTCGGCGAAGGCTTCCATGGTGATGTTGACGTCGTGCTCGCCGGATTCGGCCTTGGTGGACGGCGTGAACAGGGGTTCGGGCAGCTTGCCCGCCTGCTCCATGTGGATGGGCAGTTTGTGGCCGCAGATCGCGCCGGTTTCCTGGTAATCCTTCCAGCCTGAGCCGGCCAGGTAGCCGCGCACGATGGCCTCAACGGGCAGGGGCTTGACCTTGCGCACCACGGCCGAGCGCGGCCGCAGCGGCTCGATGTGGGGGTAGGTGCCAATGACGTTTTCCAGTGGTATGTCCAGCAGGTGATTCTGGATAATGTGCTCGGTTTTCTTGAACCAGAAGTTGGAAATCTGGTTCAAAACGGCGCCCTTGCCGGGAATAGCGGTGGGTAATACCACGTCGAATGCAGACAGCCGGTCGCAGGTGACGATCAGCAGGTCGTGGACTCCGGCGTCGTAGATATCCCGTACTTTTCCCCGGCCGATCAGTTCCAGGGTGTCGATGTCGGATTGGTATAAAACGGCGGTGTCATGAGCGGTCATTGGCCTTCTCCAAGTGGACCTCAAGATCATTCTACATGCCCCCCCAACGGCCGGTACAATGTGGGATTCACGTAAGCGAAACGCCCGTTTCCGGATCATTTGAAAACACTGAGAAAGAAGAGTTGTTGAGCCGATTTCCGTGAGTCGAATCTGGGGAAAAGTCGTGGGTGGCGCCGTCGGGCTGATGATGGGCGGTCCGGTGGGCGCCTTCGTGGGCGCGGCCCTGGGTCACGCGGTGGATACCGGCCTGCCCAGTATCGGCCTGTTCGACCTGCAGCGGGCACAGCGGGCCTTCTTCGAGTCGGTGTTCCTGGTGATGGGCCACATTGCCAAGTCGGATGGAAGGGTGTCGGAGCGGGAGATTGCCGTGGCCGAGGCCATCATGACCCGCATGCAGCTTACGGGGGACCAGCGCCAGGAAGCCATCAAGCTGTTTAATCGCGGCAAACGCGGCGGCTTCAACCTGACCGAGACCCTGGGCCACCTGCACCAGGCCTGTGGCGCCCAGCCCCAGCTGTTCCGCCTGTTCCTGGAGATCCAGCTGGATGCCGCGTTTGCCGACGGCTCCCTCAAGCCCCAGGGCCGGGCGGTGCTGCAGCGCTGCGCCAGCTTCCTGGGGGTGCCCCAGTGGGAGCTCGACCGCATCCTGGCCATGCGCTCCGGCGCCAGGCCGGGCGGCATGCGCCAGCCGCAAAAGCCCGTGTCGGCTGACCCCTACGGCGTCCTGGGAGTCGACCGCAAAGCCGGCGAGGGCGAAATCAAAAAAGCCTACCGACGACTGATCAGCCAACACCACCCGGACAAACTGGTATCCAAGGGCCTGCCCAAGGAGATGCTGGATCTCGCCAAGGACAAGACGGCGGAGATTCGGGCGGCCTATGAGCAGATTCGTACTGAACGAGGATTCCGATAATGGTGGGGTCAGAGTAAAGGGACAGAGTAAATCCGGAATCCGGATTTACTCTGTCCCTTTACTCTGACCCCACAATTCGCGTTATCGGGTACCATAGCCGCGCAAACCCACTCAGGAGCCCCCCATGCAGGACATCATCGCCCCATCCATCCTTTCCGCGGACTTCGCGCGACTCGGCGAGGATGTGGAAAAAGTCCTGGAGGCCGGGGCGGACTGGGTGCACTTCGACGTGATGGACAATCACTACGTACCCAACCTCACCATCGGCCCCGGAGTGTGTAAGGCGCTGCGGGATTATGGGATCGAGGCGCCCATCGACGTTCACCTGATGGTGAAGCCGGTGGATCGCATCATTGGTGACTTCGCCGAAGCCGGTGCCAGCATGATCACGTTTCATCCTGAAGCCAGTGAGCACATCGATCGCAGCCTGGCGCTGATCCGGGAGTGCGGTTGCCAGGCGGGCCTGGTGTTCAATCCGGCTACGCCTCTGGATGTTCTGAGATATGTCATGGACAAGGTGGACATGGTGCTGATCATGTCGGTAAATCCCGGCTTTGGCGGCCAGAAGTTCATTCCTGCCGCCCTGCAGAAGCTGCGTGACGCCCGGGCGATGATTGCCGAAAGCGGACGCAACATCCGGCTGGAAATCG
This sequence comes from Lysobacterales bacterium, assembly GCA_030065125.1. GTDB lineage: Bacteria > Pseudomonadota > Gammaproteobacteria > Xanthomonadales > SZUA-38 > JASJDM01. The sequence continues at coordinate 39,108 of JASJDM010000026.1, forward strand.
ACGGTGGCGTCAAGGTCGACAATATCGCCGAGATTGCCGGGGCCGGGGCTGACACCTTCGTGGCCGGGTCGGCCATCTTCGGCAGCGAGGACTACGCTGCCACCATCGCCGCCATGCGGCAGCAGATTGCCAGCCTTGCCGTTGCCTGAAAGCGATCAGCCCGGCGCGACCGCCGTTGAATTTGTCGGTTTCTGGATCCGGCTGGCTGCTGTCTGCTTTGACCTGATCATCATCGCTGCCCTTGTTGCTCCACTGGTCGCAGGCCTGGTCGGGGAAGACATCAAGACCGAACATGGCGGACAGATGGCGGGAGTGCTGGTGGTGTGCGTGGCAATAGCCTATCCGCTGGCGTTCTGGCTGCTGGCCGGGCGAACCCCGGGCAAGTGGCTGTGCTCCTCCCGCATCGTGGACTACCGGACCGGCGGACGGCCGCGGACCTGGCAGTACCTGGTGCGCTTCCTGGCCTACCCGGCGTCCGCTCTGCCCCTGATGATCGGTTTCCTGGCGGTCATCTGGAACCCGCACCGCCGGGGCTGGCACGACCGCCTGGCCCGCACGGCAGTGGTCGCTGATGAGTCCATGCGTGCCGCCACCGCGGACGAAAAAAACGAGTCCCGCCTGGCGATCCATCCACCGCCCTGGTAGCGCCGTGCCGGCGCGGCCCTTGATTCCCAAACCTGTGCACCCGCTCACGGTTTTCGCCTGCCGCCGTCGATAGACTGTGTTCTGTCGTCCAAAGAGACGGCGTCGCTTTGTAGAGGGAGCGAAGAATGAAACTGATCGCACTTTTTCTGGCTGCGGTTGCGGCAGCCATCGGTACCGCCTTATTGCCTGGAATCGGATCTGGAGAGGCAGCCAGACACGACGGCCTGCTGGTTCAAGCCAGCGCCAGGGTAGACGGCAACACCATCGTCCAGCCGCTGCTCAGCGTTTCCCACCGGGAACCCGCCGAGCTTGATTTTGGCAAGGTAGACGGGCAATCCCTGTCCGTGGAGCTGACCCCGGATCTCGATTCGAGCACGCCGTTCGTCACGGTGTCCATGGCGGGTCACCAGGACATCATTCTGCCGGTAACGGGTGAGCTTCAGCAGATCGATCTGGTCACCGCGTCGGGGAAACCGGTGACCATCCGACTGGGCCTCAACCTGAATCGGGGCAGGGCCTAGGACCTGGCAAGCGAACTCCCGCGAAAGTTTGGGCCCATGGATGGGCCCGTTTTTTCCTGCTGAAACCGTCAGGTTTCCATCTGTTCGATAAAGGTCCGGGCCTCGGCGATAGAGTCGTTCATGGCGTTGATCAGGGCCTGGACGTCCTGCTCGATGCCGCCCAGCTGGGTGCGCAGGGAAGCCACGGCCCGGGCATTGAGATTGTGCTTCAGGTAAAGCACCTGGTCCCGAAAGGTATCCAGCACCGGATCGATGCGCGCCTCGGCTGATTCCATGGCTCGAATCAGCCGGGCATAGCGCCGGCGGGTTTCTTTCAGGGACTGCTCACTCTGGCGCCGCAGCTTGCCGTCGGAGTACTGGTCCAGCTCGTCTTCCCACTCGTCGAACAGGGCTTCGGCCACGTCTCGCACCGACTCAACCCGACCGGCCACTTCTTCGGCTTTCTCTTCGCTGTCGTCCAGTTCGTCTTTCAGGTCGTCGTACAGGTCTTCCAGGTCGCCGCCGTCAAATTCCGTCACGGCCGAAAACCGTTCCAGGGCGTCGGCAAACTGTTCCTTGGCTTCTTCCTGGGTCTCAAGCGCCTTGTCCACCCGGTCCACCAGCAGCTCGCGCTTATGCACGCCGAATGACTCCATGGTGCCGTAGTAGGCGCTGGCGCAGCCTGTCATTGCACCTGCAGCCAGCAGCAGGATGATGACTCGAAGGGGGCTCACTCTGTTCATCAAGGATTCCTGATGGGTATAAAGGCGCCAGTTTAATGGATTGCCAGGATCTGATCCCGCTTTGTTGACGATTCCATACGATTCAAATGCACCAGATAGCGCAGGGGTGTCCCGGGGCTTAGCGCGTCAAATGGATAGCAGGTCACCAGGGTAAGCAGGTCCAGCTCCGGACGGTAGCTGAGGGCCCCTTCCCGCAGATCCATGATCTCAGAATGGGACACCCGGTAATGGTCCCGGCCGCGCTGGTGCTCCAGGGTGACCAGGTCGCCCCGCCTAAGGCCGGCGATGCCCCGAAAATGGGTGTCCCGGTGGCCGGTGATGACCACGTGTCCCCGCTCTCCCGGCGGCGTGCTCGACGGCAGATGGGCAGGGCCGAAGGCCAGGGCGCGGCCGCTGGCCTGGCTCAGGACGATCTGCTCCCGGCCGCGCAGGGACATTCTGGCCACAGGCCAGGTATCCGCCCACCACCAGGGCCTGGCCGGCAGCCCGGTTTCCAGGGTCTCCTGCCAGGCCTGGCTCAGCAGGACCTGGGCCACCAGGGCCTTGCCCTGGATGTACAGCCCGCTCAGGCTGTACCAGCTGCCGACGCTGAGGCCAATGCCGAGGATGACAATCCACAGCCAACGCTGCGGGGTAGCAGGCTGTTGAAAAATGCAGATTTTCGGCAGTTGGCGTCCAGTACAGGGATGTACTGGCATTTTCGACATTCTGCTAGACCTCACTGCGCAGGCGCAGGGAAAACACGCCGGTCAACATGAGCAGGGCCAGGCCGAACACAATGCGGGACAGGCTGTCGGTGGCCGTGACCGGCAGCGTCATGTCCAGCCCGCCCGGCGCCAGGTTGGGCAGCTGCACCGATTTGGCCGGGTCGGCCAGGGCCCGCACCGGCCTGCGGTCAACCGCAACGAAGCTGGTATAGCGGCTGACCAGGCTGTGATCCAGCGCCACCGTCAGCACCTCCTCGCGAATGGCTTCGGCATCGCCGCCCAGGGCCAGGTCATCCATCAGGCTGTCGATTTTCCGTCGCGCCCACAGGGTGCCGATCCCGGCGCTCTGATCATGTCTCTTCAGGGAGACCCACTCGTGCCAGCTGTCCTGGCTGGTCTCACCGCAGACCTGCAGATCGCCCTTCAACTCGGACAGCCGGGTGGACACGATCAGCGGTTCTCCCAGGTACAGGTCGGGCAGGTGGCGGGGGTAGGAATCGGCTGGCTGATTCCAGTCCATGCACAGCTCTGTCAGCACCGGGTTCTCCAGCCGCTGCAGCAGCTGGTCCATTTTTTCGGCCACCTGGTCGGTACTGCCGATCAGGGTGAAGCTGCCCCGGCCGAACTGGGCGGCCTTGCGCATGAAAAACACATTGGGCGCGGGGCCGATGCCAACGGTGAACAGGCGGCTGTCACCAAGTTCGCTTTGGATCCGTTTGAACAGCGCGGTCTCGTGATCGACGCTGCCGTCAGTGATGAATACCACCTGGCGCAGCATGCCTGCGGGAGCCGAATCCGCCAGGGCCTGGCCCAGGGCGAGACCGATCTGGGTGCCGCCGTCAGCCTGCAGGCCATCGACAAACCCGATAGCCTCGCCCAGGTTTTCCGAACTGGCCTGGCGCGCGGTTGAAAACAGGGGCTCAACCTCCGAATCGAAGGCAATCACGTTAAACCGGTCGTTGATGTCCAGGCTGCCCAGGGCCATCAGCAGGGACTCCTTGGCCTGCTCCAGGGATTCGCCATACATGGAGCCTGAGGTGTCGATGACCAGGATCAGCTCGCGCTGGCCGGGTTGGGCACGGTGGGTTGCCGGCGGCATGACCATCACCAGGGCAAACTCGCCGTCAGGAGTCGATTCAGCGAACACCGCGGATCGGGGGACGTCGGCCAGGCCTGGCTCCCATACCATCTCAAAGTCACGGTTGGCTGGAACCGGATCGTCCAGGGCAACCCGGAAAACGCCGCCGCTGTCCGACAGGGCCACGTCGTGGTACAGGCTCTCCAGGCGCACCAGGTCAAACCCGGGCACCAGTTCCAGCTCCAATGTCACGGGGTTGGGTACCTCGCCAGGGAGCGCCGGCAGCATTTCCGGCCCGGACGGTCCCGAACTCAACGATTCGCCGTATCGCGGCGTGATGGTCATGGGAAACCGCAGGGAGAACTGTCCGGACCTGTAGGTGAGCTCCTGCACATAGGTGATATCGACGCTCACTTCCTCCAGCGGTGCCACGTTGGCGATACGGGTGGTAAACAGGTTGGGGCGGCGCTGGCTGACCAGGCTGGCCCGGCGCCCCTCGTCCCTGGCTTTGCGATAGGTCGCCCTGGCCTGCTGCTTTTCCTGGATCTCACCCTCGATCAGCCGGTCGGCGGTCCGCAGGGTCATGCGGTTCACCGCAGCGTTGTCGGGCAGGGGGAAGGCATAGATGGCCTCGATGAAGTCATTGCTGTCATTGCGAAACTGCTGGGAAACATTGACCTCAGCCACCATGCCGGAGACCCGGATCGATACGTCGGTGTGCAGGCGGGCGGCGGGCAGCATCGGCTCGTTGCCGGGCTGCTGGATCAACAAAGTGCCGGCGGTCAGCTGGTCCCAGTTCTGTGCCGGTGGCTCATCCAGCGCCCACGCCCTGATCCCCAGGGCCACGGCGAAGTAGGCCACCAGGCCCAGCAGGATTCGATCTCGGTAGTTCAGGCTCATCAGGCGTTTTCGGCGGGTCACGTTCTATTCCTTGTCCGTTGTCTTGATAAATTCCGGCCATCCCTGGCCGGGAGTTGGGGCGGCCCAGCTTCCAGCGGGCCCTGAGTGTGATCCGGGGGAGGACTTCCAGGATCGTGGGCCCATTTGGCGCCCAGCAGCGGGTAACCAGGGGCGGGACCATGAACGGCAGCTGTCGATATCTGTCAAAAATGTGGCGAAGGCGCCGGGCTCCCTGTTCAGCGCCCGGATCTTGGGTAGCATTAACTGCAGCGAAGGACACAAGGCTGCTGGAGGACACGAGGTGGCACGGAGAATAGCGGTTGTCGAGGATGAGCCGGCCATCCGGGAGAATTACGTTTCGGCGTTTCAGAGATACGGTTACCAGACCGACGGCTACACCGATCGCCCGTCGGCACTGCGGGCCTTTACCAACCGGTTTCCCGACCTGGTCATTATCGACGTGGGCCTGGGCGATGAACCCGAGGGCGGGTTTGACCTATGCCGTGAACTGCGCGGTCGATCCCGGTCATTGCCCATCATTTTCCTGACCGCCCGCGACAGCGACCTGGACGTCATCTCGGGCCTGCGTCTGGGCGCCGACGATTACCTGACCAAGGACATCAGTCTGCAGCACCTGCTGGCCCGAGTGGTGGCACTGTTCCGGCGCATCGAGGCCCTGCGTTCCCCGGATCCCGATACGAACTCGGTCAAGCAGGGCGACTTGACTCTGGAGCTGGAAAGCATGACGGTGCAGTGGAAAGACGTGCCGGTTCCGTTGACCGTGACCGAGTTCTGGATGGTCCACACCCTGGCGCGGTATCCCGGCCACGTGAAGACCCGGGACCAACTGATGGACGACGCCAACGTGGTTGTGGACGGTTCCACCATTACCTCTCATGTCAAAAGAATCCGAAAGAAATTTCTCCAGCTTGACCCGCAGTTCGAGCACATCGAAACCGTCCACGGCGCGGGTTATCGCTGGAAGCCGGACTGACACCTCGTCGCCCCTGGCCGGGGGCCTGCCATGAGCCTGCGACGGCAGCTGCTGATCCTGGTGCTCGCGCTGATGGCGCTGCCGGTGGCTGCCTGGCAGGTGGCGGTGCAGATCGAGTCGGTGCTGCGGGAAGCCCGCCAGCAGGCTCTGGTGGCGTCAGCGGTGGCCCTGGAGCGGGCCTTTGCATTCCCGGAATCGTCCCCGGATTCGAACAGCCACGCTGACGGCACCCGCCAGGGCCTGTACGTCAACACCCTGTCCCGCCCGCTGAACGTGGACGGATACCCGGAAGACTGGGCCAGCTGGCAGGGCTGGGCCCACCGCTTCGAGGCCAGCTCCGGTCCCCTGGCCATGGAGTTGCTGCTGGCCAGCCATGCTCGCGACCTGTACCTGCTGCTCCAGGTCACCGACCCCAGCCGCAACCGGGCCTCACTGGGTGCGACGGACTGGGTGCCGGGCGACCACCTGATCCTGCGTCTGCTGGACGGCCGGGGCCTGCGACAGTACCGCATTCTGGCCAGTACGCCCGGAGCCGTGGACATTATGCCGGCCAGCCGGGATCAGGCTGCGGCGCCGCCGCGGGTTGACGGGGCGTGGCGGGAAAACGCTGACGGCCGCGGCTACGTGGTGGAGCTGAGGATGCCCCGCAGCGTTATCGGCTCTCAGCTTTCGCTTGCGGCGGAAGACACCGGGGAAGGCTGGAACAAAGGTCATCGGGTGGGCACCCTCGATGATGACGATCTGGGCGCCCGGGCACTGGTTTTTCGCTCGCCGGACCTGTCCCGGCGGCTGGCCCGCCTGCTGCCGGATGGCGCCCGCGGCTGGGTTCTGAATCAGCAGGGCTGGGTACTGGCGTCCGCGGGGGAGGTTGCCCCGGTGACATCAGAAGCGTTGCGGGGCTGGCAGAGCCTGCTGTATCGGGCCCTGTCCAGGGACGCTTTTGACTCGGCCAGTCCGCGGGATCCCGGCAGTGACCTGCGATTGTCCGGCCCGGAGCTGCAGGCCGCCCGGCGGGGTGAGACCGGGGTGAGATGGATCGCCACCGGCGGCCGCTCCGTGCTGTCCTCGGTGGCGCTGCCGTCCGCCGGTTCCACCATCCTGGTGGTAGAGCAGTTGGGTGACGCCCTGCTGGTGGCGACCAACCAGACCGCCGGCCGCATTCTCTGGCTGACCCTGGGCGTGGTGGCAGTGGTGGTCATCGTGCTGCTGAGCTATGCCTCGCTGCTGTCCTGGCGGGTTCGCCGCCTGCGCAATGCCGCCGAAAATGCCATGGCGCCAGGCGCGCCGCCGGACGTGCAGTTGCCCGGGGCCGGAACACCCGACGAAGTCGGCGACCTGGCGCGAAGCTTTTCCAGTCTCCTGACCGAGCTCCGGTCTTACAACGACTACCTGAAGTCCCTGGCCAGCAAGCTGTCTCACGAGCTGAATACTCCACTGGCGGTGGTGAGTTCGTCCCTGGAAAACCTGCGTGACCAGGAGCTGTCGGATGATGCCGCTCTGTATGCCGGCCGCGCCCAGGACGGTGCCGAACGGCTGAAGAAAATTCTCCGGGCCATGAGCGAAGCCAACCGCCTGGAGCAGGCCCTGGAGACCACCGAAGCCGCCGAGCTGGATCTGCGGGAGATCGTTGAAGCTTGCGTGGAGGCTTACCGCGGCATGGACCTGGACCACCAGTGGCGGGTGGATTGCGGGTTGGAGCGCCTGCCTCTTTACGGCTCAGCTGACCTGATAGGCCAGATGATCGACAAGCTGGCGGACAACGCCAGGGATTTTGCCCCCGGCGGCAGCGACATCATCGTGTCACTGGAGCGGGTTGGGCGTCGCGCCCGGATCACCGTCAGCAATACCGGTCCGCTGCTGCCGGAGAAACTGCAGGGCAGGATTTTTGAGTCGCTGGTATCGACCCGGTCCAATTCGACCGGGCAGGTTCACCTGGGGCTGGGGCTGCACATCGTGCGTCTCATCGCCAAGGCCCACGGCGGCCAGGTTGCCGCGCGCAACCGGGCTGACGGCAGCGGTGTCGAGATGATGGTCGCTTTGTCGGGGGCGCCCCGGCTTTCAGGCGCTGACTGAAGCGGTATTCCGCCTCTTCTGCTGGCGGGCACACACGGCCAGCAGCAGCGCCATCCAGCCCACCAGGGCCAGCAGCGTGACGGCAGGCAGGTGACCGGCCTGGATCATCCACAGATCGTAAACCAGGGCCAGGACGCCAGCGGTGATACTCATGATGCAGTTGATGGACTTCATTGTCTTTGGCCTGTCATTGATGGGCTGCTACTGGAAATTACCCCCTGGGCGGGAAAAAGTTGGTCACTTTGTCAAAAGCGTTTGACGGCGATAAAAAATAACCTAAAAACAGGGTGTTAGTTGTAGATTCTGGTCAGCTTCCGGTCGCTGCCGTGGACATAATGGCCAGTGGTCGCCCCTCTGGATCCTTGAAAAACGCCATCCACTCCTCGGTGCCGTCCTCATGCTGGTGAATCATGTGGGGCGGGTTGATAAATTCCACCCCGCGCTGCTCCAGGTCCTGGTGGGTGGCCCGGATGTCCTCCACCCGCAGGTAAAGCATGGACTCGCTGTCATTGACCGCTTCACCCTGGTTCAACATCAGGCGGGTGCCGCCGCAGTCGAAAAACGCCAGCTTGTCGAAGGTATAGAGGTGATCCAGGTGCAGAACATCGCGGTACCAGGCCTCGGATTCCTTGATATCGCGCACCGAGCGGGACACCTGGCCCAGCCCGCGGACGGGAATTGATGCTTCAGTGATGTCGGCGGGTTGGTTCATTGGGCTCTCCTTCGGTGCGCCGATCCAGCAGCGCAGTGCTTTACGGTTGTCCAGCTCCAGCTTGGCGATGGCGTTGGCCACGTGATACTTCACCGCGTCTTCGCTGATGCCGCGGCGCTCGGCAATCTGCCGATTGGTCAGGCCATGCCGGACCGCGTGAACGGTGCGCCATTCCGCCGGCGTCAGGATGTCATCGTGGCGGGGGCGGCCGCGCTGCCGGGAATTCGACATGGATCGATCATATCGCTCACAGCGCCGATTTACCCTCCCCTTTTGTGATGGGGACTCAGGAGCGGGTACTTCGCGTCACGATGCCGGGAGTTCCTCGACGGAGGACACGGTCGATATGTCCCGCATCAACGCCAATCAGGTTCGGTCCTCGGTGCGGTGTCCCTGTCCCCATTCGAAACCATCCCTTAAAATCAGGGCCGGGTCGTCGGAACGAATCCGCACCGCGGCGCTGGGCGTATTGATCGGCTCGTTGCCTGCGGGTGTCAGCCGCAGTTGGAATTGCTCCGGGCCCTCGGCAGCCGTATCCCGGTTGATGCCGATGGCGACGAAGCGCTCTCCTACCTCGCCCTCGCCCCACTCCAGGCGCTGCATGTCGCTTTGCGCAACTGGAACATAGTCGTCCAGCCCCAGGGCCGCATCCCCGCCGGACACGGCGCTACCGTCAACGGTGGCGTAAAACACCGTGGCTGTCCCTTGCGCCTCACCGCCGCGGATTACCGTCAGGCTGGCTTCGCCCTCGATTTCATCCACCTCGATGTCGCCACCGAAGCCGATAGCTTCGGCGCCACCCGCTGTCACCGTGATGAAGGTGGACGCCGAATCACCCACGCTCAGAGTGATTTCATGGTTGCCCTCTTCCAGGTAGACGGAAAGCTGGTCCCCGATTCCGGCGTCGCTGCCGTTAATGAACCACATCAGCTGGTCCGACGGTAGCGTCTGGCCTGCCACGTCCCGCGCAATGCCGGTCAATTGTAGTGGCGAGCGGGTACTGACCGACGCGCCATCCGCCGGCGACAGGATATCTACGGTAGGCGGCGATGCCACCACGGTGAGCGGCGCGTCGGAATCGTCTTCAACGGTATTGGCACCGTCCGTGGCCAGCACCCGGAGGCGCGCATCAGTGCTGCCAGGGAGGTTGGCGAAGTCCACGTCAATCGCCTCGCCATCCAAGCCTTGGGCAATCGGCTGCCAAGTCATGCCGCCGTCGGCGGAGTACAGCAGCGCGAACGACAGGTCGTCCATGTCATCATCGGAGGCGGTCCACTGTACGGTTTCCACGCCGCTGAGTACCTCGCCGCCATTTGGCGTGACCAGGGATACGGTGGGTGCCCGGACAGAAATGACACGCGAGTCCAGGACCGTATCGTTCATCAGCAGGACGAACTGACATGCCTCTGCCGGGGCTGGTGCCACCACGGAAAAACCGGCGAAATCCTCCGACTCGCCTTCGTCACCGACAAAGCTGACGGAAAACCCGGTTGAATAAATCTCCGAGCCGCTGCAGTCCAGGATCTGCAAGCGGTGGTCGCCGGCACCGATGGGATCCGGTATGCCGGGCTGCCGCAGTACCCGGGTCAGTTCACCGGTGTCGTCGGGATAAACCCGGGCCTGCAGGTAAAAGCTGTCCTGGGGTGATTCTCCATGGGGTTGGAGGGCGTCCGCGGCCTTGCCCGGTAAATCGGTCCTGAACTCGTCCACCCACGCTTGCCAGCGATAGGGAGACCACCAGCTCAGCACGACACCGTTACGGGTGCAGTACGACATGAAGTCTGGCGTTTGATTGGACACCGTATTGAATCTCACCATGTCGGGAGCAACGCCGATCTGCTGGATCAGGAAGCTGTTGGCGTAGGGCCAGGCGGGGTCGATGGCGCCTCCGCTGCTGGAACTGCAGGTGTCGGGGACGTGCAGGCCCCAGGTGGACGTGTCGGCGCCGTCCAGGTTGTGATTGAGTTCATGGGCATAGGTCATGGAGGTTCTCGAGGCCCTGGCGCGCACCCAGGTAATCCGGCCGCGGCCGCCCCGGCCAATCCGATCCGAGGAGCCGCCAATCGATCGGCCGTTTGCGGTGGTGAAGCCCTGCCCGGTGAACCCGGTCACCTGCTCTGGCAGGTCGAAGGGCGGCTCACCATTGTTGGCCAGACCCAGGGCCCAGGCCAGGATGACCAGCTGATCGTAGCCGTTCAAAATCTCCTTCAGCCGGGTACTGCTGGTCACATCGGTCACCGTCAGCAGCGATCGGCGCGAAAACTCGATGTCCTGGATTGGCGCCATCCGCGCCAGCCATTGCTCTGCCAGTGTGACCTGGTTCAACGTGACCGTTGACGGCGGCGTTGCAGGATCCGAATAAACCATGCGAATCGGGACCGTCCAGAAAACAGGCGTGCGGGTGGGAACAAAGTCCAGGCTATCGCTCAGCGTTGCCGTTACGTCGCCATCCAGATCCTGCATCAGTACCTCGAAATCGACTGTGCCGGCCTGGGTCCAGCTGCCAGGTAGCATCGTCCTTTCGGCGACCAGCCGGCTTGACAATCCGCTCTGCCCCCTCGGCCTGGACCGCGCCAGCAGCGGCGAGCCGGCCAGATCGACGCCGGCTCGGCTGCCGTAAATGAAATACCGCTGGTCGCTGTCGCTGCTGCCGTCCCAGGCGCGGACCGCAGTGCGTTTGTCCGCCACCAGGTCCAGTTCGTTGAGCGGGGTTTGCGCAGCCTGTGTCACCTCGAAGGCGGGATTCACGGCAATACCGGCCCCGCCCGGACCTTCGACGTCGCCCAGCAGGGTCAGTTGGCCGTAGCTGGCCAGGTCGTTGAGATTGGGCGGCATGTTCTCCGTCAAAAGCGGTTCGCCGGACGACACCAGGTAGCCAAAACCCACGCTCCGGTCGCTGCGCATGTCCAGTTCGCCCAGGTCCAGGGCCAGTTCCCACACCCGGTGCGACTGGCACTGCAGCGGCACCAGCTGGGCGCTGCCGTCATCGATGAAGCAGCCGAAGCCTTCGCCCCGGGATGAAAAGGTCATGCTTTCCAGCGCATTGAATCCCAGCGGACAGCCGTCGCAGAAAGTCTGCCAGCGCAGATTACCGGTGACGGGTTCAAGGCGGAATCGCAGGTCCAGGTCGGGCGTTGCCTGGCCGTCTTCGTTGATATCGAATTGCAGCCAGAACTGGTCGCCGCCGCCAGCTGAAAAGGGGTCGTCGGTGTCGTCGGCAAGAACATTAATCAGGACAAACAGTCGCTGATCGCTGTGGGCGAAGGCCATGAAGCCGTTAACCAGGTCAAAATGGACAGCCTCGTCCCATTCGCCGTAGCCGATGGACCCGTCGATGACCGGCCGATCGCTCTCGGGCACGCTGATATCCGGCGGATTCACTGTCACCGTCTGGGTGTCCGTGCCGGTGTTGCCTGAGCTGTCCATGGCGCTCCAGGTCACCAGCGAGTCACCGACGGGAAAGGGTCCGGCATTGTCAGGGGTGGCCGTCAGGATTTCGCCGCTGTTGTCCGTGACGACGGCGCTGCCCAGCTCGACCGGCGTTAGGGTGCCAGTGGCGGAGAAATCAACGTCGGCCGGAGCTGTTACTTGCGGTGGAATGACGTCGCCGCCAGTGATTTCGGACACTGAGTTGCACCCGGCGAGGTTGTTCTCCAGCGTCAGATCGCCGGCGATATCGGGAATGCCGGCGGGGCCTGGGCCTGGTCCGGCCAGGCCGTCATCGACGTCGTCGAGCAGGGCGGCGAGTGCGGAGCAGTCATCCAGCATGCCATTGTCGCTGATCGTGACGCCGGCATTGACGCTGATGACGTTGGCCAGTCCATCCAGGTCGGTGAGACTGGCATTGTCGTCGATCAGCATTTCGGAATAGGTATTGCCGATGGTCGTGACGCCGGTCAGCGCGTCGATATTCGTTAGAGAACCGTTGCGCCGTATGACCAGGCCGTTGATGTGACCGGCAATGCCTTCCAGCCCGCCCAGGCTGGCCAGGTTGGCATTGCTGCGAATGTCGATGTGTCCATCAAAGCCGGTCACGCCGGCCAGGCCATTGATATTCGTCAGGGCCGCGTTGCGTGTAATGTTGATAGCGCTGGCAACGCTGTTGAGGTTTGAAAGGTCGTCGAGGTTCAGCAGCGCGGCATTCTCGCGGATAACCAGGGACGCTCCGATTCGGGTCAGTCCCGCCAGGCCGCTCAGGTCGGAAAGGTTGGGGTTGTTGAAGAGGGTCAGGGCGCCGGAGTTTAGCTCCGTGATTCCCGAAAGACCATCCAGGTTGGCCAGCAGGTTGTTGCTAAAAAACTCCAGCGCACTGATGGTGGTTAATCCCGAGAGTCCAGACGTATCGGTCAGAACAGGGTTTGAGGTTAGTTCCAGCCAGAAAACCGAAGCCAGACCCGATAACCCGTCGAGATTGGCAATGTCGGGTCCGGTGACCGTCAGCTTGCCCACCACCCGGTCACAGCCAGGCCCGTGATTGGTCTGAAATGCGTCCACCTCGGCCTGGGACGTCAGGTTGATGTCGTTGGGCGTGCAGTCCACGGCCAGCCCGAATGGTGACCAGGCCATCAGCGCCACAAGCAGAATCCCCGGACCCTGTGAAAATCCACCCGCTAGGCGGCCCAGGCGATGGACGATTCTGTGAATCAAGTCAGAAAGCATAGTCAGGTCGCCTTTTTTCGGTCGGGGTGATCAGGGGTTTTCAAAGCCGTCCAGAAACACGCCGTCAACGGTTTCCAGCAGTTGGGGTACTGCGTACTCAAGCGATACGCCGCCGATGAGTTCATCATCGATGAATCCTTCCACGGCCAGGGCAACCCCGTCCCCAGGCATCTGCGTGCCAGAGGGGTAGACGGCCAGGGTCGTCGTTTGGATTTCACCCGGATCCAGGGTCAGGCTTCGGTCTTCGAGTTCGTAAGACCAGTCGATGGGAACACTCAGCGGACGAACCACCAGTTGAACAGTCTCGGTGGTGAGCCGGTCGTGGCCCACCCGGAAGCTGTAGGTGACGGGATCCAGGTCGGGCACGGTCATGCCGTTGCCCTTGGTGAGGAGGCTCTTGTTGCTGGTGCCCCCGTAGCGCGAGACCAGGTCATCACCGTCACGCTGGGCCAGGTCCCGGGCCTGCTGGACGGTGTCGTAGAAATTCGCGGGTAAAAACGGTTGGCTTTCGTAGGCGCGGACGACTTCCTGCAGGCGCAGATCCACTTCGGCCTGGCTCCAGCCGGAGTCGAGCAGGTAGTCCACGGTACTCTGTTCGAAACCCGAGGTTCGCAGCAGTTCCAGGTATTCCGCCTGCTCCACCGTGGTGAACACGGGGTCTTCAATGCCGGCGGCCGCCAGCTCGAGCAGGTGGGTGTCCAGGGCCGCGGCAAACTCCAGCCGCTTCATGCCCTCCTGCAGCGCGTAGCGCCGGAAGTTGAAGTACTGCACGTCGACAAAGCTGCTGGCTCCCGCCCGGGAGGCCTGCTCCAGCCGCAGGCGGGTCACCGCCCGCGCGGTGACCAGGGCGCTGAGCTCTGCCGCCAGCGCTGAGATCCGGGTCATGGACACCGCGAGATCGGGGGTGATCTCGCCGCCGGCAGTGTATGCCGGCGGCGTCAGCACCGGCGGAACGAAGGTGAGGGTGTAATCCTGGGCGCTGGCCCCTCCCTTGAAGTTCAGACCTTCGCTGAGACAGCGGGACGCTTTCCTGGCCTCGCTGTAGGCATTCCAGAAGTGCTTGAGCACACCCAGCAATCCGCCCCTGGTTGGGACCAGCCGGGTTGCGTCCAGGTCCTCACAGGGGTTCTGATCCGTGTTGCGTCTCAGGCTGAAGCCGTTACCGCCCTTGATACCGGCTTCGACGTTGCTGAAAGTGATCCGGGCCTGCACACAGTGGTGGCCCTGTTCGGTGGGAACCCAGAACCCCGGTGCGTCCCACTGCTCCCCGGGCGCGAGTGTCCTGCTGACCGTATCGACCGGACTGAAACCGAGCCCCAGGTGAAACAGGTTGACGCCGTATTCCACCTCCACGTCCAATGGGACACCCTGGGTGTTCTGCATGGGTACTGAAAGGTCCATGGGGAAACCCACCAGGAACGGCGGACGCTCAATGTGAAGTCGCGGGCTGGCGTAGGGTGTGCCATTGGGATCGATCAGCCCGCCGGTGTCGCCGGGACCCTGCCAGAACGTGACGCCGCCAATGCCGGCAACCACGTCATTGTCGGTCAGGTTGGTTGCGCTGAGCGTGGCAAAGCCGGTCTCCATGGAGGTGATGGTGGCGGTGACACGACCGTCGAGGTCGGTCACGCCGGCGGGCTGGACCAGTTCGCCAAGGTTGCTCTGGATTTCGACCGTCCGACCCGGCAGCGGCTGGCCCTGGGCATCGCGCAGGGTCACGGTGACGGTGCCCTCGGTGACGCCGTCGGCGATGATATATCGCGGTTCGGACTCGATGCGTGAGCGGTTGGTGATATCAGTGCCGCTGGTCAGCCAGGGTCGGTAGCGCACCCCGGTCGTCACGCTGTCGCCGGTACCGGCGTTGAGCGTGTTGTCATTACAGACATCGGGAAACCCGGTGGCGTCGGCAGGCCCCGAGGAATCGCCCCAGAAATTCCCGATGGCGTCGACGCAGACGTTGTTGGACTGGGATATTCCCCCCAGTTGGTTACCAACAATCCTATTGTTGCGCAGGGTTTTCCGGCTGGATGACGAGGCGAGCACGCCAAATCCACCGTTATTGCCCAGCAGGCTGTCGCGCAGGTAAAAGTCGCCGGTGCCGGAGACCTGGATGCCGCTGGACTGGCTGTTGGTGATCTCGGTGTTGGCGATGCTCAGCGCCCCGGCCTGGGTCTTGGTGATCATGGCCGCATTGCCGGGATCGCCGCTGGTGCCGCCGCCCCAGGACAGGCGAACGTGCTCCAGACTGCTGTCAGCGGTACCGTTGACAAACAGGTGTCTCCAGTAGCCGCTGGTCTCGTCGATCCGCGTCAGAATGATGGGGTTGTCGGCAGTCCCCTGGGCCTTGATCGCGCCCCGGGTGCTGATATCAATAGTGCCTCCCTCGGGTATCAGGATGTGAACGCCAGGCTCGACAACCCACTCGGCGATGGTGCCCGTGCCGGGATCGGCGTTGACCGCAGTGCTGCTGCCGATGAGCTCGTAGGGAACGCCGTGATGCCGCCAGACGCTGCTGCGCGAAATCCGGCCGTTGCCGGCGTCCAGAATCCGGATCCGGTCCGGGTTGTTGTTGGTGAAGCTGTTGTTGCCGCTGAGTGCGCCGATGGACTGGGCATCGGCCACCATGGCCACGGCCGCGGAGTCGTTGATAGTCAGGTTGGTCACCGATGCCGGAATCTCGTCAGAGTGAAACACCATGCCTACGGCGCCGCTGCGGTTGATGGTGACATGATCGATGACCGGCGCGGAAAATGCCGTGCCCGCGGTCGAGTCGTCGATGACCAGGGGCGCATAGACCAGGCCGGGGTCATCGCCGCCGCCGTCATTGAGAGTGACATAGCGCAGGGTGCTGCTGGCCAGTACCGCTGAGCGAAAAACGATCCGACCCCAGGGCATGGCGGGCGATTCTGCCTCAAAGACAATGGGTTCGGCAGCTGTGCCTATCGCGACCAGAGCCGCACCATCCTGGACATCGATGACCGCATCAGGGCACATCAGGATTTGGGAATTGGCAGCCACCGTCAGGGTGGCCTGGACCCGGATGTTGCCAGCCACGTAGATCGTTCCGGACAACTGACGATCGACATTCACATCGCTGGAAAGGTCCGGGTTGGCGCAGCTGGCGACCCCTGCAACAGACTGCCCCGGCAGGAACACAGCGGCCAATAGTCCCAGCGCCAACAACTGCCCCAATGCCGCAGACCGGCAACTTGTGAGTCCTTGCATGTTCCACCGCCTCCTGTGGCTATCCAACGAGGCCAATGCGATCAGGCCTCAGGGATAAAAAGCGCAGTTGGCGGACCTGGCCGCCACGAGACGGGAAAAAAGTGCTATTCGACCGACAGTCCGCAGAACTCCAGGTAGACCGGATTGACCGGGCCCGGCCGCATCAGTGCGTGGGCCGAGTCCATCAACGCTTCGGCGGTGTCGTTGCCTGCGGACTGCCTGGCCCTGGCCAGCAGGCAAACGCCTATGCCCTCGATGCTGGACCCGGCCAGGTTGCTCAACCGAAGGATGCGAACCGCTTCCTCGGCCGCCGATTCAGCAGCATGAGGTCGCTGCCGGTGGAATTCGCCGTAAGCGATGGACAGCAGTGGGAACGCGACATAGTAGTGGTCATCCCCATGGAGCGTCTTGTAGAGGTCCTGGGCTTTCCAGTGCAGGGGAATTGCCTCGTCGAATCGGCGCTGCCGGGTCATGGCGGTGGCCAGGTTCTGGTAGCTTCTTGCCACACCTTCGTGGACTTCTCCATGCAGTGCAATTGTGCGGCCCAGAACGTCGCGCAGCAGCCCCTCGGAGTCCGCCGCGCGCCCGGTGCGCTGGTAGTGCAGGGCAAAGTTGTTCAGGGTGGCAAGGGTCGCTTCGTGCCCTCGTCCCAGGGTCTCATCGTAGATTGCAATGGCGGCCTGAAAATTCTCCTCTGCGCCCTGGTGATCCTTCAGCGCCGACAGGGTCGATGCCAGCTGGGACCGGATGTTGGCGCTGCTCAGGCTGTTGGACCCGTAGAGCTGTTCGGAAAGGTCTCGAGCCTCGGTCAGCATGGCCACCAATTGCTGGGATGGCGTCCGCATCAAGCGGGTGGACACCAGGTTGACCACCGCGTCGACAAACGGCCGGGCAAATTCGGACCCGCCATCCCGGATTTTTTCCACGCCGGCCGCCAGCAGGTCCGCCCCCTCGTCCAGGCGCCCCAGGTTGCTCAGATGGTTGCCCATGGCGGCCTCTGCGACTCCCATTGCAGGTGCGTCATCGGCAAACATCTCGCTGGCCAGGGCCAGCTGCCGTCGATACAGCTCATCAGCCCGATCGACCTGGCCAATGGTGGCAAACTCCGAGGCCAGAAAACGCGTGCTCTCGAGCACCTGGGGCGACTTCTCGCCGTGTATGGTCTGCTCCAGTAACAGGGCCTCTTCACGCAGCGCAATGGCCTGGTCGTGCTGCCCCAGGCTCTGGTAGATGGTTGCGATTGATGCCAACAGCGTTGCGCGGATCTCTGGCTGATCTGCCAGTTGGCGGTGCACGCGCTCCAGTCCCAGATCAATGGCCTCGAGCACCGTAATCTGCTGACCACGATTCGGATCCGCCGGGGCGAAGGGGTCTGGACTGCGCAACAGTTCGACCATGAAGTCCTGGGCTGCGGTGGCCCTGATCTGCTCCTGCTGCAGGCGGTAATTGTAGCTGGTGAGCGTCAGAACATACGCCGCCACCGCCAGCAGTGCCGCCACCGTTGAAGGCAATAGCCAGGGCCGCCGGCGGATCAGCTTGGAGAGGCGGTATCCCAGGGTGTCTGGCCGGGCCGCCACCGGCTGACCCGCGAGAAATCGCTGCAGATCATCCCGCATCGCGCTGGCCGATGCATAGCGCGCGTTTGGGTCTTCATGCAGCGCCTGGGCCAGGATGGCATCAAGATCACCGCGAACCCGGGCCCGGCGGCGCGAGTCGTCCACGTACCGGCTGGCTGGACCCGACTGCTCCTGCTCACGCCGACGACCGGTGATCATTTCATACAGCACCAGTCCAACCTGGTAAATGTCGGATGCGGTAGTGACGGCCTGCCCGGATTTTTGCTCGGGGCTGCCATAGCCCGGTGTCAGCAGGGCAACACCCGTCCGCGTGCGGGGGGTGGAGCCGCCCATCACGCTGTCATCCAGCAGCTTGGCAATGCCGAAGTCCAACAGCGCTACCTTACCTTTCCTGGAAACCAGGATGTTGGACGGCTTGATGTCCCGGTGCACCACCAGTCGCTGGTGGGCGTGGTGCAACGCATCGAGGACTTCGGTGACCAGACCCACGCACGCCTCCAGCGCCAGGCCGCCGGTCCTGCAATGGTCGGTGATGGTGCTCCCGTCAACGTATTCCAGCACCAGGTAAGGCCGACCGTCGGGCAGGGCGCCGCCGTCCAGGATCTGAACAATGGCCGGATGTTCCAGGGTCGACAGGATCTGACGCTCCGCGCGGAACCGCGCGATCAGATCATCAGTATCCAGGCCCCGTCGCAGGACCTTGAAGGCCACGGTCTGGTCAAACTCGCCGTCATCCCGGCGGGCGAGGTACACCGTGGCCAGGCCGCCTCGGGCGATGGGCTCCACCAGCAGCCAGCTGCTGAACCTCTGCCCGGACAGGTCTTCTTCGGAGGCCTGGTCGCTGGCCATGGAGCGAAACAGGTCGTTGCGAATGGAATTGAAGGGATCGGCCAGTCCATCCTCGGACTCCTCGGCAGCCTTGAGCAGGCCCTCTACCGCACTGCGGACCCCGGAGGTGCCCTGACACTGTTGCTCCAGGAAGGCTTCCCGTTCGGGCCCCGACAGCTCCAGAGCTGCGGTAAAAATACGGTCAATCAGACTTTTTTGAGGATCAATCCGGCTCATTGATTTCGAGGGCACTTTTCATATAAGCCCGGGCCCGCTGGGAATCCCGTTCCACGGTCCTGACGGCCATGTCCAGGGCTTCGGCGGTTTCCGCTACGCTCATTCCCGCGAAGTACCGACATTCGATGATCCGCTCCAGGCGCGGATCGAGTTGGGCGATGTCCTTTAAAGCGCGATCCATTGCCAGAACCGCCGCGGACCCCTCATCACCAGCCATGCTGCTTTCCTTCAGCGTCACCGGCGCTTCTCCGCCTCCGCGCTTTTCTGCATTCTTTCTGCGGGCGTGGTCTACCAGCAGGTGCCGCATGACCCGGGCCGCCGCCCGCAGAAAATGGCTGCGGTCCGACCATGACCCATCGCTGCTGGCCAGTCGCAGAAACGCTTCATGCACCACTGCCGTGGTGTTCAGGGTGTGGCCGGATCGCTCGTGGCTGAGCTGAAAGTGCGCCAGCCGCTTGAGCTCGGGGTAAATGGCGGTCATCAGCTGGTCGAGCGCGCCGTCATCCCCCCGGTCCATTGCCTTGAGGATGTCCGCGATCTCCTGCTGTTGATTCTGCTCCGGCACCCGATTCAGTCTGCGATCATCCAGACCCACCGTATCGGCCAACCGGGTGAAAAGGCAAGGGGCCTGCCTGAGTCACTGTGGTAGTGGATCTGCCGGCCCGATACAATCCACCGCTTTTGTGGCGGACTATTTCCTTAAATGGATCAAGCGCAGTTCCAAAATCTGGCGGCCGAGGGTTACAACCGGATCCCGGTGTACCGTGAAGTGCTGTCGGACCTGGATACGCCCCTGAGCGTCTACCTGAAGCTGGTGGACGGGCCGTTTTCGTTCCTGTTCGAATCGGTGCAGGGCGGCGAGCAGTGGGCGCGCTATTCCATCATCGGGCTACCCGCCAGGACCGTGTACAAGGCCCAGGGAAGCCAGTTCATTCGCGAGGAGTATGGCGAGGTGGTGGACAGCCGCCGGGTGGACGATCCGCTGGCGGAACTGGAATCCATCCAGCAGGCGTTCAAGGTGCCACTGCTGCCGGAGCTGCCGTCGTTCTGCGGTGGCCTGGTGGGCTACTTCGGCTACGAGTGCATCAGCTACATGGAACCCCGGCTGGCGGACTCCAACAACGAGGACCAGCTTGGAGTGCCCGACTTCTGCATGATGCTGTGCGACGAAGTGGCGGTGTTCGACAACCAGCTGGGCCTGCTGTACCTGATTGTCTGCGTTGATCCAACGGAAAGCGGGGCCTGGCACCGGGCCAATCGGCGGCTGGATCAGCTCAGCCACCGGCTGCGCCAGTCCGGGGCGCCTTACCCGGAAATCATCGACCCCGCCAGCGTGGCTGAAAGCGACTTCATTTCCGGCTTCACCCGGGAAGGATTCACCGACGCGGTGGAACGCTGCAAGGAGTACATTCGCGCCGGAGATATCATGCAGGTGGTGCTGTCCCAGCGGCTGTCGGTGCCGTTCAAGGCCCACGCAGTGGATATCTACCGGGCGCTGCGATATCTGAACCCCTCGCCCTACATGTTTTTCCTGGATCTCAGGGACCTGCACGTGGCCGGCGCATCACCGGAAGTGCTGATGCGGCTGGAGGATGGCGAGGTCATGGTGCGGCCCATTGCCGGCACGCGCCCCCGTGGCGCCACGCCCGATGAAGACGCGGCGCTAGAACAGGAACTGCTGGCCGACCCCAAGGAACTGGCCGAACACCTGATGCTGATCGACCTGGGCCGCAACGACGTGGGCCGGGTGTCGGAAACCGGCGGCGTCAAACTGACCGACCAGATGGTCATCGAACGCTACTCCCACGTCATGCATATCGTGTCGGAAGTGCGCGGCCGGCTGCGGCCGGACGTGTCGGCCATCGACGCCCTGCGGGCCACTTTTCCGGCCGGCACCCTGAGCGGCGCGCCCAAGATCCGGGCCATGGAGATCATCGACGAGCTGGAGCCCATCAAGCGCAACGTCTACGCCGGCGCGGTGGGCTACATTGGCTGGAACGGCAACGTGGACACCTGTATCGCCATTCGTACCGCCGTAATCCACAACGGCCAGCTGCACGTGCAGGCTGGTGCCGGCATCGTGGCGGACTCCGATCCGCAGCGAGAGTGGGAAGAAACCATGAGCAAGGGCAGGGCGCTGTTCCGGGCCGTGGCCCAGGCGGCGTCGGGCCTGTAGCGCCGGTCGCCGGAATCACCCCCAACACGAGTAGAATGCCTCAATGCTGTTGATGATCGACAACTATGATTCGTTTACCTACAACCTGGTGCAATACCTGGGCGAATTGGGTGCCGAGGTGGAAGTGCACCGCAACGACCAGATCACGGTGGACGAAATTGAACATATGGCGCCCGGCAAAATAGTGATCTCTCCGGGGCCTTGCACCCCGGACCAGGCCGGCATCTCCATGGACGTGGTGCGGCGTTTTGCCGGCCGGGTGCCTATTCTCGGCGTTTGCCTGGGCCACCAGTCCATCGGCCAGGTCTACGGCGGCAAAGTGGTGCGGTCCCGAGCGGTCATGCACGGCAAGACGTCCATGATCCACCACAATGACCGGGGCGTGTTCGCGGGGCTGCCCAACCCGTTCGAAGCGACCCGCTACCACTCCCTGGTGGTGGCTGGTGATTCTCTGCCGGATTGCCTGGAACTGACGGCCTGGACCCAGCACGAAGACGGCAGTCAGGATGAGATCATGGGGTTTCGTCACCGGGACCACGCGGTAGAAGGGGTCCAGTTTCACCCGGAGTCCATCCTGACCCGCTGTGGCCACGACCTGCTCCGGAATTTCCTGGAGGCGCCGGCACAACAGGAAGCCGAATATGCGTGACATTCTCGAATCCCTGGCCCGGCGGCAGGACCTCAGCCCCGAGCAGGTCAGCCAGGCCATGAATACCATCATGGACGGTGAGGCCACTCCGGCCCAGATCGGGGGCTTCCTGATGGGGCTGCGGGTGAAGGGAGAAACCGTTGAGGAAATCGCCGCGGCCGCTGCGGTCATGCGGGAGCGGGCGGTGCCGGTGGAGGTACACCAGGATCACCTGATCGACACCTGCGGTACCGGGGGCGACGGCCGCAGCACCTTCAATGTCTCAACAGCCTGTGCTTTTGTGGCGGCGGTGGCCGGTGCCAGGGTCGCCAAGCACGGCAACCGATCGGTTTCCAGCAGCTCCGGCAGCGCTGACGTGCTGGAGGCTGCCGGCGTGCGGCTGGACCTGGCGCCCGATCAGGTGGCCGAGTGTATCCGCCGCTTCGGCGTAGGGTTTCTGTTCGCTCCGGCTCACCACGGCGCCACCCGCCACGCAGTGGGCCCGCGCAAGGAACTCGGGGTCCGAACCCTGTTTAACCTGCTGGGGCCCATGACCAACCCGGCATCAGCGCCCAACCAGGTCATGGGCGTGTACTCGGATCGTTGGGTACGGCCGGTGGCCGAGGTGCTGGGGCGGCTCGGCTCGCGCCACGTCATGGTGGTGCATTCCGAGGATGGCATGGACGAGATCAGTACCGAAGCCCCCACCCACGTGGCAGAACTGAAGGACGGCGAAGTTGAGGAGTGGACCCTGAATCCGGCCGACTATGACGTGGAAGCCTCCGGCCTGGACCAGGTCGTCGCCTACACCGCCCAGGGCAGTCTGGATTTGATCAAGGAGGCCCTGACCTCATCCAAAGGCCCGGCGGCAGACCTGGTGGCCCTCAATGCCGGCGCCGCAATTTTCGTGGCGGGAATCACCACAAACCTGATTGGCGGCATTGCGCTGGCCCGGGAAATTCAGGGTGCCGGATCGGCCTGGGCCACCCTGCGGGAGCTGGCCGCCTACACCCAGAGCCTGTGACCCAGATCGCCGTGAATGACGCGTCCGACGTATTGACCCGGATCCTTCGCCGCAAGCGCGACGAAGTGACCGAGCGCTGCGCGGACCGGTCGCTGGGTCAACTGACCGAGATGGCCCGGGACACAGCGCCATGCCGTGGGTTCGCCGCGGCGATCCGGCGGCGGGTGGCGGCGCAGCAAACCGCGGTGATCGCCGAAATCAAGAAGGCGTCCCCCAGCAAGGGCGTGATCCGGGAAGATTTCGATCCGCCCGCCATCGCCCGCAGCTACCAGGCCGGGGGCGCTGCCTGTCTGTCGGTGTTGACCGATGAGCCCTTTTTCCAGGGTTCGGACGCATACCTGAAGGACGCCCGTGCGGCGGTCGAGCTGCCGGTATTGCGCAAGGATTTCACGGTGGATCCATACCAGGTGGTCGAGGCCCGGGTGCTGGGCGCCGACTGCATCCTGCTGATCGTGGCGGCGCTGGAAGATTCGGCCCTGCAGGAGCTGTCGGAGCAGGCGGCGGAACTGGGACTGGATGTGCTGGTGGAAGTCCACGACGCTGATGAGTTGGATCGCGCTCTGGCGCACACAGCGTCACCCCTGATCGGCATCAACAACCGCAATCTGCGGACCTTCGAAACGGATATCGCCACCACCCTGGATCTGGTGGGGCAGATCCCTGATGACCGTATCCTGATCACCGAGAGCGGCATTGCCTCGGCGGCGGATGTGGCCCGCCTTCAGCAGGCCGGTGTTTACGGGTTCCTGGTCGGAGAAGCCTTCATGCGGGCGGAAGACCCGGGTCAGAAGCTGGCGGAGCTTTTCAGCACCGCGAAGGCCTGAGTTCGGCTATCAGGCGCCCAGCGCGGGTGGCGGAGTCGAGTCCCTGGCGCCAAACACCACTATGGTCTTGCCGGCCACATCGATCATGCCTTCTTCTTCCAGGCCCTTGAGGACCCGCCCAGCCATTTCCCGGGAGCAGCCGACGATGCGGCTGATCTCCTGACGTGAGATCTTGATCTGCATGCCATCTGGATGGGTCAGCGCGTCGGGTTCCTTGCAAAGGTCCATCAGGGTCCGGGCCACCCG
This sequence comes from Lysobacterales bacterium, assembly GCA_030065125.1. Taxonomy (GTDB): domain Bacteria; phylum Pseudomonadota; class Gammaproteobacteria; order Xanthomonadales; family SZUA-38; genus JASJDM01. Next base: position 62,884 of record JASJDM010000026.1, read on the forward strand.
TCCCTGGACGTCCATGAATGCCAGGCGCCGGACCTTGCGGCTGGTGTGCAGCAGACGGTCGGTGAGCTGGCGGCCGATGGCGTAAAGGATGTGGGGGCACTCTTCCTTGAGTTCGGTTTCGAACAGCTGGCCCATACGTCCATAGCTGATCTGGGCCAGCTCGCAGGGCGTGCGGGTGCGGACCATGACCTCGCGTCGTTCCGGTTCCACGTAAAGGCCCATTTCGCCGATGAAGTTGCCGGGGTTGAGGTAGGCCAGGATCAACTCGCGGCCTTCCTCGTCCTCTACGCTGACCGTGACTGACCCCTCCACTACGTAGTACAGGGTGTCGGCCAGGTCACCGGGCCGGATGATGGGAGTCTTGTTGGGAAATTTGCGCCGGTGACAGCAGCGCAGAAAGCGCTCGATGGCGGTTTCGTCGTACTTGAAGAAGCCCCGGTTTTCAGGCTGCAGGTCCATCCAAAAAGCCCCATGGTCCAGCTAAGCTCGGTTGTTTGTAACGTAAATCCTGAGGGCGCGCAAGTAAGTTGTTGTTTATTAATGCCTTCGGCTGCTGGCGAGGTAGTGGCGGAATGGGCCGGAGGAGGTCACCTCGCGCCCTATGGGACGGTCAAAACCGGTAGGCCAGCCACTTCATGATCCGGGCCGTCTGCTGCATGGCCATGCGTACCGGTTCCGGCAACTCCGAGCCCCCGGCCTCCCGCGCTTCCTCGCCGTGCCGCGCTTCGTCGTCGGCCATCTGCTGAACGATGGCCCGGCTGCGACTGTCGCTGTCGGGGAGCTGCTCCAGGTGATCTTCCAGGTGGGCCTCAACCTGGCGCTCGGTTTCCATGACAAAGCCCAGGCTCCAACGGTCCCCCGACAATCCGGCGACGGCGCCAATGGCGAAAGAGCCCGCGTACCACAGGGGGTTGAGTTGGCTGGGGTAACTGCCCAGCTCACTGAGACGCTGCTCACACCACGCCAGGTGGTCGGTTTCCTCCGCGGCAGCCGCCAGCATGTGGTCGCGGATGGCCGGATCCCGGGCGGTCAGTGCCTGGCCGTTGTAGAGCGCCTGGGCACACACCTCGCCGGCATGGTTGATGCGCATCAATCCGGCCGCGTGTGCCTCTTCTGCCGGGTCCAGTTCCGCGCCGCTGTCGTCTCCGGCCGGGTTGGGGACATTGGTGCCGGTACTGGCAAAAGACGTCTTGAGGCCCTGGTCCAGCTGGTCCAGCAATCGATCCATTAGTGTCAGTTCACGCATCAGGCAAATATGAAGGCAGCCCGCGGGGACTGCAAGGGGCGGCAGGAAGTGTGAACAACTGTCCTCGATCGGGTTCGTCGCAGGGGGTTGTTTGCCACAATTCGCCCGAATTCCCGGCGACTGATTCCGGGGGGGTTGTTCACGCGGCTCGCGCACCCATGTTGTGAGCTGCGGTTTCACCCATTTGGAGACGACACGATGATGCGACAAATTTCTTCTGTTTCTTCCGCTGCTCTGCTGGGCCTGCTGTTGGCCACCGGTGCCCAGGCCGAGGACGAATCCGGCTGGTCCGGCAAAGGAGCCGTTGGCGTGGTGGCCCAGCGCGGTAACTCGGAAACCGAGACCATCAGTATCAGCGCGGAGCTGATCAACAACCTGGAGCAGTGGCGCCATACCCTGGGCCTCAACACCCTGAATGCGTCGGACGATGGCGTCGACACCGCCGACCGGCTGGAAATCTACGGTAAGACCGACTACAAGATCAGCGACACCAGCTTCTGGTTTGCCAGCCTGCGATACGAAGACGACGAGTTCAGCCAGTTCGATTCCCAGGCCACCCTGGCCGCGGGGTACGGCCGCCAGCTGCTGAAGCGGGAAAACCACGTGCTGACCGGCGAAGTGGGCCTGGGTTACCGGCGGGCGGAGCTGCGCGCTTCGGGCGAAACGGAAACCGACCCCATTCTGCGCGGCACCCTGGCCTACCGCTGGGATATTTCTGAGACCGCGGCCCTGACCAACAACTTGCTGGTGGAAGCCGGCTCCGACAACACCTTCGCCAAGAATGTGACGGCCATCACCGCGGATATCGCCAACAACTTCGGCATCCAGTTCGCCTACGAAGTGCGGCACAACACCGAGGTGGACGATCCTGCCGAGAACAGCGATTTTGTCACCACGGTCAACCTGGTTTACTCGATTAAATAGCCAGCCGGGTGCGCAGTCCGGCGGATCCCACGCCGGGTAATCTTCGGTTGCTGCGTAAGTGGTTGAATTGGCGGGCATTTGCCCGCCGATTCAGATGCGGTGGCGGGTATTGCATAACGCGCCCGCATCCAGTAGTATTCCCGCCCTTATTTTGTCCGATTCCGGAACAGGCAGCGCCAGCGGGCGCACAAGACCTCAGCCGGATCTGAAGAAAGGAATTCCAATGAAGACTTTCAGCGCCAAGCCGCACGAGGTAGAGCGCGACTGGTACATCGTCGACGCCGAGGGCAAGACCCTGGGCCGCCTGGCCACTGAGGTGGCGCGCCGGCTGCGCGGCAAGCACAAGCCGGTGTACACGCCGCACGTGGACACGGGCGACTACATTGTCGTGGTCAATGCCGAAAAAATCGGCGTGACCGGCAAGAAGATGGACGACAAGATGTACTACCGCCACACCGGCTACATCGGCAACCTCAAAGAAATGAACCTGAGCACTATGCTGGAGCGTCACCCGGAGCGCGTCATCGAGACCGCGGTCAAGGGTATGCTGCCCCGGAATCCCCTGGGCCGCGCCATGTTCCGCAAGCTGAAGGTATACAAGGGTGCTGAGCATCCGCACCAGGCGCAGCAGCCCCAGACTCTGGACATATAAGACATCACCATGGCTATCGAACAGTACTACGGAACCGGGCGACGCAAGTCTTCCGCCGCTCGCGTTTTTATTCGTCCCGGCAAGGGCGACATCACCGTCAACAAGCAGCCGCTGGATAACTATTTCGGGCGCGAAACCGCTCGCATGATTGTGAAGCAGCCCCTGGAAGTGACCGGACTGGGCGAGCGCTTTGACATCTACTGCACCGTCTCGGGCGGCGGCAGCAGCGGCCAGGCTGGCGCCATCCGCATGGGCCTGACCCGCGCGCTGATGGAATACGACGACACCCTGCGCCCCGATCTGCGTAAGGCGGGCTTCGTCACCCGCGACGCCCGGGAAGTCGAACGCAAGAAAGTGGGCCTGCATAAGGCTCGCAAGGCGACGCAGTACTCGAAGCGTTGATCTGATCAGACTGCCTTCGGGCAGAATCGAAAAGCCCGCGCATGTCGCGGGTTTTTTTTGGCGATGGGGAACGCGCCCGTTGGGCGCTGGGGAACGCACCCTGCGGGTGCTAGGAAACGGCCGCATACGCGACCTGGGAAACGCGCGCTTTGCGCGCTGGGAACAGCTGCAGGTCTTCGCCAAGCCAGGGCAATGTATCCCCGCGGAAGACGAATTGCTGGTGGAATTCCATCAGTCTTTCCGAAGCGTCCCAGCGCGAAGCGCGTTCCCCAGGTCGCGTATGCGGCCGTTCCCCAGCGGCCGCAGGTCGCGTTCCCCAGCTTGCGTAGCAAGCGTTCCCCGAGCAAAGCTCAAAACATCTCCGGGTCCACTGGAAATTGGTGCTCCAAATGCCTGTGGTAGCTGAATTTAATGCCCAGAAATTTGCCAACCGACCGGCAGCCGGGCATATTTGCTGCGTGAACGTCGATATCGCCACCCTGGGCAAGCTGTATCCGCTGGATACCCTGCAGGATGCCCACCTGGAACTCCTTGCCGAGAAGTGCGAAGTGCGCGACCTGTCGCGCAATGAAATTCTGTTTGAGCAGGGCGACAACGATGGCCGCACTGTGTTCCTGCTGTCGGGGCGTGTGGTTGGGGTTTACCAGGACGGGCGGGAACGGGAGTTTCATGGCGATTCCCAGACCACCCGCTATGCGGTAGGTGACTTTCAGCCGCGTCGTTTCACCGCCAGGGCCGCCAGTACGAGGGTCCGGCTGGTCACTTTCGATCGGGACTTCCTGGAGAAAGTGGTGACATGGGACCAGATCAGCCGGTCCCCCCAGTTCACCATGCAGGATGGAACCGCCGAGTGCGCCCAGTGGGTGTTTCGCATGCTGGAAAGCAAGGCCCTGCTTAAACTTCCCGCGGGGAATATCGAACGGATGTTCGACCGTTTCGACGAGATCGAAGTGGCGCCCGGGGACACGGTGATTACCGAAGGGGACGAGGGCGACTTTTTCTACGTCATCAAGGAAGGCGAATTCCACGTCATCAAAAGCGAAGACGGCCACGGCAAGCTGGTGGCTTCACTGGCCAAGGGTGACAGCTTCGGTGAGGACGCACTGACGTCCAACGAGCCTCGTAATGCTACCGTCAAATCGCATACCGCTGGTCGCCTGATGCGTTTAGGCAAAGAGGACTTCGGAGAACTGCTGCGGCACCCGGTGGTGGAGTGGGTCACACCCGGGCAGGCCTCGGCCCTGCTGGAGCTCGGCGCTGAGCTGCTGGACGTGCGTATGAAAGAGGAACACCAGCGAAGTTCCCTCAACAACAGCATCAATGCCCCGCTGTTTCGACTGCGTGAGGAGGTGGCCGGCAAGCCGGAAGCCACCAGCTTCGTGGTGTACTGCGAGACCGGTGAGCGCAGCGCCTCGGCGGCGTTTATCCTGTCCTCCCTGGGCTACCGGGTATTTGCCCTGCGTGGCGGGCTGGCCAGCGTGGCGCGGCAGCTCAACATGATCAAGGAAGAGTCCTCACCAGTCGCGAACGCCTGATCCCTGGGCTTCGATCACCAGGTCCGCACCGCGTCGGGCAAACAACCCAACGGTAACCACGCCAGCCAGGGCGTTGATCTCCTGCTCCAGGGCCACCGGGTCGGTAATGCTGAGATTGTGGACGTCCAGGATCAGATTGCCGTTGTCCGTCTCGAAGCCTTCCCGCAGCTCCGGCTGACCACCCAGACTGACCAGCTGGCGGGCTACGTAGCTGCGGGCCATGGGGATCACTTCAACCGGCAGGGGAAAGCGACCGAGGACGTCCACCACTTTGGTGTGGTCGACGATACAAATGAAACGGCGGCTGGCTGCGGCGATAATCTTCTCCCGGGTCAGCGCACCGCCACCGCCTTTGATCATGCGTTTGTGGGCGTCCACCTCGTCGGCGCCGTCGACATACAGCTCAAGGGTCCCGGCGTTATTCAGATCCGAGACGGTGACGCCGATGGATTTCAGCCGCTCGGTGGTGGCCTCGGAGCTGGACACCGCGGCCTCCAGCTGCAGGCCGGATTCGGCCAGGGCGTCGATGAAACAGTTGACCGTCGAGCCGGTGCCGACACCCAGGACCATGCCGTCACGGACGTGGGTCAGGGCGGCTTCACCGGCCAGCCGCTTAAGCTGATTCTGGTCCATCATTCGGCCTTTACTATGCGGTCCCAGTGTTTCTTCTCCACCGGCATTACCGACAGGCGGTTGCCTTTGCGGGTCAGGGCGAAGCCGTCCAGGCCTGGCATGGCCTTGAGCTCCTGCAGGCTGATGGTGCGCTTGAGTTTACGCTTGAGCTTGATGTCTACCATCAGCCAGCGGGGGTTGTCCGGGTCACTCTTGGGATCGTAGTACTTGGCGTCGGGATCAAATGCCGTGTGGTCGGGATAAGCCTCTTTGACCACCTCGGCGATGCCGACGATGCCGGGCACCTTGCAGTTGGAATGGTAGAAGAATACCTGGTCACCTTTTTTCATGCCGTCCCGCATGAAGTTACGGGCCTGGTAGTTGCGCACGCCGTCCCAGTGTTCGGTCTTGCGCGGCATCGCCGCCAGGTCGTCGATGCTGAACGCATCGGGTTCGCTCTTGACCAGCCAGTAGTTCATGCATTCGCTCCGGGAATCGAAGGCGGCAGTGTAGCAGCGCCCCGGCCGGTTCTGAACCGGATCAGTCCGTGGTCCCGGCTTGAATCCACTCGGCCTCGGTGACGACGGCGTGCAGGGGGATGTCCCAGGGCTGGGGATCAATGTCGCCGACTTCCTGGAAGCCGAAAGCCACTCCCAGCAGCCGGGGACCCTTGACGGTGCCGCGAACAAAGTGGAAAGCGCGGTCATAGAAGCCGGCGCCCATGCCAATACGGTTGCACTGGCGGTCGAAGGCCACCAGGGGACACAGCACCAGGTCCAGTTCGCCGGCGGGAAGCGCGGTCCCTTCGGTCGCGGGTTCATCGATACCGTATCGGTTTTTCACCAGTGGGCAGTCCGGCTCCCATGGTACGAAGGCGATGTTGTTGTCATTGACTACCGGCACGAAAACGCTCTTGTCGTCCGAATGGGCGCCGTGCAGAACCGCGCGCGGATCTACCTCTCCCCTGAACGGAAGGTAGGCGGCAACACGGGAAGCGATGGCGTAATCGGAGCTTTGCAATACACGCCGGCATATAGCCTGTGACCAATGCAGGTGCTGGTCCTCATCGAGTGAGCGGCGTCGCTGCTTGATCTGTTGGCGCAGGGTCTGGATGGAATTCACGGCCACGGTTGGCAAGAAAATGCCATCCCTGGTTCGTGATCACGACACGCCTCCAGGCCACGGCTGGCATAAAAAATGCCATCCTCCACATGTGCCGATGCGCGTTGGCGACCTTGAACCAATGGTTCAGGTGGGGCGACTCCCGGGTCCTAAGGCTTTCCGCTCCTGGCGGACATGCACACGGGATTCCGTTCTGTAACCCCTAGGTCAAAAAAAACAGGGTCAAGGCATTTGCATTGGCGCTGTCGAACACCGCAGAGGATGACGTAAGGGTATTGTAGCCCATTGGGCTGTGCAGGAAACATCAATTGGGCAGGTTCCTGGGCCGGCCGGCGGCTCAGTCCAGGCGCGCGTCGTCCAGCCGGTCTCTCAGGTTACGGATCTTGCCGGCCACGTTTTCAGAGATGTTGGCTTCACGCTGGCGTGCGTCCAGCAGCTCATTGGCGATGTTCAGCGCCGCCAGGACAGCGACTTTCTCCACCCCGACCAGGTTGCCGCTGTCGCGCATGCTGCGCATCTGCTGATCCAGATAGTCAGCGGCATCCAGCAGCTGCCGCCGCTCGCCCGGGTCGCAGGCAATGCGGTATTCACGATCCAGGATATTGACGGAGACCGCTTCCTTCTGGCTCAAGTGCTTTGCTCCAGGGATTTCAGGCGGGTGATCATGGCTTCAACGCGGTTTCTCGCCTGCTCATTCTTGGCCACCAGGTTGGCGCGCTCGGTGACCAGGGCTTCCTGGCTGGCACGCAGAGATCGGTTCTCTTCGCGCAGGCGATCCAGCACCCCGAGCAGGGCCTCAACCCGCTCTTCCAGTGCCAGCAGATCTTCCACGGTGGCTTCGATCTTCCCCATAATCGGGCCAAGCATAGTTTGAAGTTAAAGCGGGGTCAACAATATCAGGGCTATACGGCGGATTTTTCAGGATATTTTGCTGACTACCCAGGTGTCCCGAACGGCCCCGCGTCCGCCACCGTGGAGGCAGGAATCCTGTTAAAATTCCGCCATGGAAACCCACCCCAGTTATGACACCCTCAGCGCCCTGCTGGACCGGGAAGATCTGACAGAGACCCCGGCGGAGCTGCAGGGCCGCCTCAGCGCCCAACTGAGCGTCAATCCGGGCATTGAATGGTCGGCCTGGGTCAGCGCCGCCCTGGGCCCGGAGTTTGCCCCGAGAGTGCTGGCGGAAGACCTGGAGGACGCCCTGCGGCATCTGTTCACCTGGACCCTGGAAGGATTGAGCGACCCCCAGCTGGGGTTCGTGCTGTTCCTGCCCGATGACGATGAATCCCTGCAGTACCGCACCGAGGCACTGGCCACGTGGTGCCAGGGGTTTGTCGCCGGGTTGAGCCAGTGCGGGGTGGGCCCTGACACCGGCCTGGCCGGTGATGCCGGGGAGTACCTGGACGACCTGTCGGAGATCTCCCAGGCCGATTTCGGCACCGAGGGCAGCGAAGACGACGAAGTGGCTTATACCGAACTGGTGGAGTACGCCCGGGTTGGCGCCATGTTTATTTTTGCCACCCTGCACGGTCCTGTCCTCGGCGAGACCGTCCACTGACATGATCAACCAGAAAGAGTTTGCCAGACGCAGGCGTCAGCTGATGCGCACCGTGGGCGAAGGCGCCATGGTGGTGGTGCCTGCGGCGCCGGTGCGCCAGCGCAACAGCGACGTTGAGTATCCCTATCGCCAGAGCAGTGATTTCCATTACCTGTGCGGCTTTCCCGAGCCCGACGCCGTGCTGGTGCTGATACCGGGACGCGCCCAGGGTGAATCGGTGTTGTTCTGCCGGGAAAAGGACCCGGAGCGGGAGACCTGGGATGGGCCCATGGTGGGGCTGGAGGATGCCTGTAGCGAATTCGGCATGGATGATTCATTTCCCTACAGCGACATAGACGACATCCTGCCAAACCTGATGGAAGGCCGGGAACGCCTGTATTACAGCCTCGGTCGGGAAAAGGACTTCGACCAGCGCGTACTCGAGTGGGTGGCTAAGGTACGCCAGCAGGTGGGCAAGGGGGCGCGTCCGCCGGAAGAGTTTGTGTCCCTGGACCATCACCTGCACGACATGCGGCTGTACAAAAGCCGTAGCGAAATCGCCAGCATGTCCAGGAGCGCAAAGATCGCTGGAGAAGGTCACCTGCGCGCCATGCGTGCCTGCCGGCCGGGCGTCACCGAGTACGAGCTGACGGCAGAGCTGCTGTTCAGTTTCCATCGGCACCAGGCCCAGCCGTCTTACCAGCCGATCGTGGGTGGCGGGGCCAATGCCTGTGTGCTGCATTACATACGCAACAGCGAGCCCCTCAACGACGGAGACCTGGTGCTGATTGACGCGGGCGCCGAGTATGACCACTACGCCTCGGACATCACCCGCACCTTCCCGGTCAACGGCCGATTCACAACGGCCCAGCGGGACATCTACCAGGTGGTGCTGGAAGCTCAGGAAGCGGCCATTGCCGCGGTCCAGCCCGGCAACAGTTGTCAGGCGCCCCACGACGCTGCGGTCAAAGTGATCCGCAAGGGACTTGCTGCCCTGGGAATTACCACCGGACGCGGCCGCAAGAAGCCGGAGGGCGAGGCGTACCGCAAATATTTCATGCACAAGACCAGCCACTGGCTGGGCATGGATGTCCACGATGTCGGGGATTACCAGATCGACGGCCACCCCAGGGAGCTGGAAGTTGGGATGGCGCTGACGGTGGAGCCGGGCGTGTACATCCAGCCCGACGCCCGGGTGCCAAAAGCTTTTCGGGGCATTGGCATCCGTATCGAGGACGACGTGGTGGTCACCCGCAATGGTCCGCGGGTGCTGTCCAGCGGCGTGGCCAAGACCGTGGACGAGATTGAGAGCGTGATGGCATGACTGCCTCCAGCGACCTGCGCTATGACGTGACCATTGTCGGCGGCGGCCTGGTGGGGGGCAGCCTCGCCCTGGCCCTCACCGCCATCGGACTCAAGGTCGCCCTGGTAGAACGCGTGCCGCTGCGGGACGTGGGCAAGGCCAGCTACGACGACCGCACCCTGGCCCTGTCCCTGGCCTCGCGCAGGATTTTCGAGGGCATCAGTCTGTGGCCGGGGCTGGACGACGGCGTCACGCCGATTCGCAAGGTGCATGTGTCCAATCGAGGCCACTTCGGCACGGTGACATTCGAGGCCTCGGAATACGGTCTGGAAGCCCTGGGCTATGTGGCGGAAGGCCGGGTCATCGGCGGTGCCGTTGCGGCTGAATTGCCCCGTCGTGACGGACTGGATCTCTACATCCCGGCGGAGGTCAAGGCGCTGGATACCACCCGTGGTGGGGCCACGGTGGCCCTGGCCACCGATGACGGCAGCCTGGTACTTCGCTCGGCACTGGTGGTGGGTGCAGACGGCACCCATTCCACCATTCGTGCCCTGATGGGCCTGCCGGCGGAAACCCACGACTACGGACATACCGCTGTGATTGCCAACGTGACCCCCCGGCACGATCATGCAGGTGTGGCCTATGAACGAATGACCACCAGCGGCCCACTGGCGGTGCTGCCCCACGTGAACGGGCGCTGCGGCATAGTCTGGTGCACACCCTCCAGCCAGGCCCAGGATGTGCTGGACCTCAGCGACGCCGATTTCCTGCAGGGTCTGCAGCAGCGCTTTGGCTACCGGCTGGGACGATTCCAGAAAGCCGGCGCCCGGGCCAGCTACCCCATATCCCGGCTCTACGCCGCCCGCCAGGTGGGTGAGCGCAGCCTGATCATCGGCAATGCCGCCCACACCATTTACCCGGTGGCCGCCCAGGGTTTCAACCTGGGCCTGAGGGACGTGGCGCTGCTGACGGAGCTGGTGGCCGACGCGGCCGGCGGCGACATCGGCAGCCCGGATCTGCTCGAGCGCTACCAGCAGTTGCGTGCCCGGGATCACCAGCGCATGGTCCAGTTCACCGACGGGATGATCCGGGTCTTTGCACCCGACCTGCTGGGTTTCAATGCCCTGCGCAGCGCCGGCCTGGTGGCCCTGCAGACGCTGCCGTTTCTCAAGAACGCCCTGGCGCGCCGGACTCTGGGTCTGGGCGGACACGTGCCCAGGCTGGCCCTGGGCGAAAACCTGGGCCAGATCTCGGGTGATGATTCGAAGGATTCTGGCCATGGCTGATCCTGCCATCATTGTGGTTGGTGGTGGGCTGACCGGAGCGGCGACTGCCCTGGCCCTGGCCGAGGCAGACTGGCAGGTCACCCTGGTGGAGTCCGGCAGTCGGCCGCAAACCGTTGCCCCCGACCAGGCGCCGTTGATCCGCGTGTCCACTTTGAACCCTGCCGTCCGCAACATGATGGAACGGCTGGGCGCCTGGCAGCTGCTGCCCGAGGCCAGGGTGGGCAAGGTGGATCAGATGCGGGTTTGGGAGCGCAGCGGCAGCGAACTGGTGTTTTCCGCCGAGGATGCCGGACTGCCCCGTCTGGGCAACGTGGTGGAAAACGAAACCCTGCGGGCCGCACTGTGGCAGCGGCTGACGGAATTTCCCAACGTCGACTTACGCACCGGCGTCGCGGTGCGCCGGGTGGACGACGGCGATCGCCGCCTGCGGGTCACCCTGGAGAACGGCGACCGGTTCCACTGTGCCCTGCTGCTGGCTGCGGATGGGGCACGGTCTCCCATTCGTGAGTCCGCCGGCATCGAGTGTTCCACCTGGGATTACGGACAGAATGGCCTGGTGATGACCGTTGAAACCGGCAGCAGTCACGAGAATACGGCCTGGCAGCGATTCCTGCCCGACGGCCCGCTGGCATTCTTGCCGCTGCCCGGCAACCGTTGTTCCATCGTCTGGTCCCTGCCCACTGCCGAAGCTGAGGACGGGCTGGACCAATCGGCGGAGGAATTGCAGGAGGCGCTGAAGACCGCCTTCGAGGGCCGGCTGGGTGATGTCCGAATCGTTTCGGAACGTGGCGCCTTTCCACTGCTGCGCCGCAGTGCGGAGCGGTTTGTCTCGGGCCGGGTGGTGCTGCTGGGTGATGCCGCCCACACCGTCCATCCCCTGGCCGGGCAGGGGGCCAACCTGGGCCTGCTGGACGCGGCGGCACTGGCCGAGGTGCTGGAGCGCGGGCGGCAGCGTGGCCTGCAGCCGGACCACCCGACACCGCTGCGCCAGTTCGAACGCTGGCGTCGCAGCGACGTGGAGATCATGGCCGAATCACTCCATCAGCTCTGGTTTCTCTATCGCTGGCGGGTACCGCCGTTTCCTGCGGCGCGGCAGTTCGGCACGCGTCTGATCAACCGCAACCGCTGGCTGCGCCGTCGCCTGATCGATCACGCCTCGGGCTTCGGCGGACGGGTGCCCCGACTGGCGCAACCACAGGTCTGAGCAAGGCGACCCGGTCGGCATCGGCGGTTTGACCTGGCCGGCAGATTCAGTCAAGACTGGCCCCGTGTCCGCTATCCAAGATCTTGAACGCCTGCTGAAGGACCAGCCCGATACCGAGCTGATCGAACTGCTGATCCTGGATATGGGTGGGTGTTTGCGTGGCAAACGCATTCCGCCGGCGGAGTTCGCAGATGTGTTTGAGTCGGGATTCAACATTCCCGGCGGTACGGTCATGTTCGACAGCCTGGGCAACACCTGCGACCGGGTACCCTACGGTACCGCGGACGGTGACCCGGATGTTCAAGCCCGGGTCATTGCCGGAACGCTGGCACCCTCTCCGTGGGCGCCGCGGCCTTCCGCCCAGGCCCTGTTCAGCCTGTACGACCGCGATGGCTCGGACTACTTCGCCGACTCCCGACACCTGCTGCGGCGGGTGCAGCAACGGCTGGGGGCGAAGGGTCTGACGCCGGTGATGGCCATGGAGCTGGAGTTTTACCTGCTGGACGCTGCCGGCGACCAGCCGGCCCCGAGGCTGCCAGCCATTGCCGGCACCAACCAGGGGCAGAAAGGTGAGCAGACCTACAATCCCGACGATCTGTGGCAGGTGGACGCATTCGCCGCCGAGCTGAACCAGGTATGCCAGGCCCAGGGCGTGCCGGTCAGTACAGCCATTTCGGAATTCGGACCGGGCCAGTTCGAAGTCAACCTGCACCACGTGGACGACCCTCTGAGGGCGGCCGATCACGCCATGCTGCTCAAGCGAGCGGTCAAGGCCGTGGCCCTGAAGCACGGCCTGGTGGCCTGTTTCATGGCCAAACCCTTTGCCGAGTCCGCCGGCAACGGGCTGCACCTGCACGTGAGCCTGGTAGACGAGTCCGGCCGGAATTTTTTCAGCGGCGGGGAAAGTCGCAATGCCGCACCACCCTTCGCGCCCGGGCTGCGCCACGCCGTGGCCGGATTGATTGCGTCCATGGGTGACGCCATGGCTGTCTTTGCACCCAACGCCAATTCCTATCGGCGGCTGCGGCCGGATTTCTATGCACCGGTGATGTCCAACTGGGGCACCAATCATCGCCAGGTGTCACTGCGGATTCCCCTGTCCGGCCCCGAGGCGACCCGCATTGAGCACCGCACCGCGGGCGCGGACGCCAATCCATACCTGGTGGCTGCCGCCGTGCTCATGGGCATCGACTCTGGACTGAAAGCTGGAGCGGAGCCGCCGGCCATGGTGGAGGAGGGCGAGGAAGTGAACCTGGAGGTCAACCTGCCGATTCGCTGGAACGAAGCCCTGGACCGCTTTGCCGCCAGCGAATTGATAGAGGACTACTTCGGCCAGCAGTTCCAGCAGGCCTACGAAGGGGTGCGCCGCACCGAAGAGCAGCGGTTCCACAACGAGGTGACGGCACTGGACTACCAGTGGTACCTGCGCCAGGTGTAGCGGGCGAACCCAGGCTGGTCGATACGGTCCAAGAGGCCGGGAGGAAGCAAACATGACGCAAATCCGCTTTGGGCAATTCAGGTTTGACCAATCGCGACTGCAGCTGACCCGCCGGGGCAAACCTGTTGCTCTGCGGCCTAAGGCAGCCCTGGTGCTGGGCTTGCTGCTTGAGCGCCGCGGCCAGCTGGTCAGCAAGGATGAGCTGATAGCGCGGGCCTGGAACGGCCGACTGGTCCAGGATCAGACCCTGTTCCAGACGATCAGCGAACTGCGACGGTTACTGGAGCCTGACCAGGACATCGTCAACATACCCAACAGCGGCTATCGCCTGGTGGCGGCCAGGCAGTGGACGCCCCAAGCCAGCACCGCGTTACGCTGGCTGCCCGCCATGCTGCTCGTGCTGCTGGTTGGGGGCAGCGTGGAACACTTTGCCTCCGAAACCGGCAGCCAGGCGGTTCACGCGTCGCCTGCCATCCGGGCATTCTCCATGGGCATGGCGACTTTGGATCAGCCGGAGCGTGCCCGCCGCTATTTTGAAATTGCCGCGGGTGAAAACCGCGGATTCCTCGAAGCCCGCCTGATGCTGGCGGAAGCCCTGTTCAGCCAGCAGCAATGGGCCCAGGCCCACGCCGAGGTTGCCCAGGTGCTGGCGCTGGCGCGGCAGCAGCAATCGCCGTATGTGGAAGCCGGCGCCATGGACCTGCTGAGCCGGCTGAGCGAGAAGGCCGGCGCCCGGGATGATGCACTGCACTGGGCAGAGCAGGCCCTGGATACGGCCACGGCGGAGGGATTTGCCTGTGCCGCCGAAGAATCGGAACGGCGGGTGCTGGACCTGCTGGCACGAGCTGAGCCCCCAATGCAGTCTCCGGTGGCGCCACACCCTGAAGTGGTCAGACCTGCCAAGGGGCCGGGCGCGGCCCCCGAACTCGCCAACGACCTGGCCCAGGATTTGGCTCACTGCCGGGAGATCACGCCGGGTCCTGTGGGGGATGATGACGTGTCACAGTGCCTGCCTGACGAAGGACCGCTCGGCCGGATGCGCGCCGTTCGGCGGCTGTACGCCTGATTCAGCTGAATTTTAGGACTTTTGAGGTGCCATCAGGCGCCTGATCAGACATGGTGTCCTTGTAGCCAGCTGCGAGGGCACGTTATGCCTGTATGGATCTTCCTGGTCTTTTCTCTATCCGCCACCCATGCATCCGAGCCTGTTCAGCAGGCTGTGGCAGGCATGTTTCCCCCGGGAACCGAGTTCGAGGTGTTCCCGTCACCGGTCGCCGGTGTCGTCGAGGTGGTGGCCGGAACCCAGGTGTTTTATCTCACCCAGGACGGACAGTACCTGCTGGGCGGGCCACTGTTCTCCCTGGGTGACAGCCGTAACCTGACCGAGCAGCGACTGGGCCAGGCCCGGCTCGATGTGTTGTCCCGATCCAGGGTTCCCAGCAAGGTGCGTTTCGCTGCCGCCGAACCCGCACACCAGGTCACCGTGGTGACCAATGTCGACTGTGGCTACTGCCGCACCATGCACACGCGGCTGCAGGAATACCTGGACCTGGGCATCACCTTTGATTACGTGATGCTGCCATCGGGGGGGACGGGTTCACCGGCGTTCAGGAAAACCGCGGGTCTGCTGTGTGCCGAGGATCCCGCTGACGCCGTGACCAGGGCCATGACGGCCGGACAGTTCCCGGCCGGGGCGTCCGGTTGCGACCACGGCCTGGAAGCGCACGTGGCCCTGGCCAGGGACCTGGGGGCCAACACCACGCCCAACCTGTTGCTGCCCGATGGCCGGCTCATTCGCGGCTACCTGCCGCCGGCTGACCTGCTCAGGACTCTGCAGGCGTCTGAGTAGCGCGCTCCGTCCCAGGGTACTCCCCGGACAGGACTGCCCGCAGCTTGTCCATGGCGATATTGGCGCCGCAGATAATGATGACCACGGATTGCGCGCGAAACCGGTCAGGGTTGTTCAGCAGACAGGCCAGGGGAACCGCGGCGGCCCCTTCGATGACCTTCTGGTGGCGGTCCAGCATGAAGCGTATGCCGTCGGCGATCTGGGCCTCGCTGGCCAGCAGGTAGTCGTCGACGACCTGGCGGCAGACGTCGAAGGTGACGGCACCGGGTTCCAGTCCGCCGGCCGAACCGTCTGACAGCGTGTCCATGGGGTCGTCGATGGTGATGATCTGTCCGGCCTCGACGCTCAGCTTCATCTCCGGTGAATTGGCAGGCAGGCAGCCGATGACGCGGATGCCGGGGTCGTGGTGCTTCACCCAGGAAGCCGCACCGCCCATCATGCCGCCACCGCCCACGCAACCCAGCAGGCAGTCGAACCGCGGCAGGTCCCGGGTGATTTCCACGGCCAGGGTGCCCTGGCCCGCCATGACTTCCCAGTCGTTGTAGGGAGAGACCCAGGTCAGCCCGCGCTCCTCGGCCACCTGCCGGGCGTGCAGTTCCGTTTCCAGGCAGCCCTGTCCGAAGAACTCGATGTGGGCCGCGTACTGGCGAACGGCTTCGATCTTGGCAGGAGAGGCATTGACCGGCATGAACACCGTCCCCTGGCACCCCGCGATCTCCAGCGCCCGGGCGAAGCCCTGGGCGTGGTTACCGCTGGACGCCGTGATCACGCCCCGGTCCCGGGCATCGGGCTCCAGGCACAGCAGCCGGTTCAGGGCGCCCCGGGCTTTGAAGGAACCGGTGTGCTGCTCGCTTTCCAGTTTCAGGTACACCTGTCCTTCGATGGCACCACTCAGCACCCGCGAGTGCAGAAGCGGGGTATGCAGGATCTGGTCTCCCAGCCGGGCTGCTGCACGCTCGATACGCTGATGCAGTTCCATGTCTATTCAAATCCAGGATTCCGGGCTCCGGCGCATCGTAACGAATTCCCATGCCGGCGGCAGGTTCGGCGGCGACTCGGTGTGCCTGTTCTGACCTTCGACACATGTGCAATTCCCGGCATTCTGGTCTCATACGCCCACAGCAGATGACCGTGAGATAGGCCGTTGGTCATGGGTGCGTAACCTTTGCCGGGCCTGGCCGTTTTAAGGGAAACGGCGACAACCACGGGTAGGAACAGACAAGTGAAAAAGATTCTAAAGTTCATCGCGCCAGTACTGGTGCTGGCGACTGGTGTCGGTGTGGTTCAGGCAATGATTGCCGCCAAGCCCGCGCCCGAGAAAAAAGAAGAAGTTCAGCGGCTGGTCTCACTGCACGTGGATCAGGTGCGGGCTGATACCGTCACTCTCTCAGTGCAGACCCAGGGTGAAGTGCGTCCCAAGACCGAGATAGACCTGGTGAGCCAGGTGTCCGGTCGCGTGGTAGCGGTCTCCGGGCAGTTCGCCGAGGGCGCCGGGTTTGAACCGGGTTCGGTGCTGCTGCGTATCGATGATGCGGACTACCGGCTGGCGCTGATCCGGGCTGAAGCCCGGGTGGCGGAAGCCGAGCTCAAGGTGGCCCAGGAACTCGCCCGTGCCAGCATCAAGCGCAAGCAGTGGGAATCCACCGCCAGGGACGAGGAACCCACACCTCTGCAGGTGAACCGGCCCCAGGTCATCGAGGCCCGGGCGCAGCTGCGTTCGGCCGAGGCCCAACTGGCCGAAGCCCGACTGAATCTGGAGCGCACCGAGATCACGGTGCCGTTTCGCGGCCGAATCCGTGAGCGCAGCGTCGGCATCGGTGAATTTGTCAGTGCCGGCTCGCGGCTGGGACGCGTGTTCTCCACGGATACCGTGGAGGTGCGGCTGCCTCTGACCGATCTGCAGCTGATGGAGCTGGATCTGCCTATCGGTTTTGAGCAAACCGAAATCCAGGCCGGACCCACTGTCGACCTGCGCGCCGTGGTCGGTAATGTCGAGCATGTGTGGCAGGGGCAGATCGTCCGGACCTATGCCGAGATCGATCAACAGACCCGCCTGATTCACGCGGTGGCGGAAATCAGCGATCCCTACGGTGAGGGTGCCAGCAACGGCATGCCCCTGGCAGTGGGTCTGTTCGTGTCTGCGGATATTGCCGGGGTTCGTTCCCAGGACGCCCTGGTGATGCCCAGGGAAGCCCTGCGCAACGCCGACCAGGTCTACGTGGTCAACGAGGAAAACCGCCTGGAAATCCGCACCGTCGAAGTCCTGTCCAGTTCGGCTGACCGGGTGCTGGTCAGTGAAGGCGTGGCAGCTGGCGAACGGGTGGTGACGTCCACTCTGCCGAATGCCGTGGACGGCATGCTGGTGCAGCCCATCACGGCCCTGGCCGCTAACTGACCGGGAGTTTTCCATGAACAGTCTGATCGACTGGTGGGCCCGGAATCGGGTTGCCGCCAACTTGATGATGGTCGGCATATTTGTCGCCGGCTTTATCGGCTTCACCGGCATGGAGCGGGAGATGGAGCCCCAGGTCCGTTTCCCGGGCCTGGAGATCTCGGTGTCCTGGCCTGGCGCCTCCCCCCAGGAAGTGGAAGAGCAGATCGTGTCCCGCATCGAGGAATCCCTGCGGGACATGGACAACATCGACTGGGTCCGGTCGTCCTCGGGAGAGGGCGGTGGCAGCGTGTCGGTACTGGCCAGTACCACGCGGGATTTCACCCAGTTCATGAACGACGTGAAGATACGGGTTGACTCCATCTCGTCATTCCCCCGGGACATGGAGCCGCCCAGGGTGCAGCAGTGGATCAACCGCAACGAATACATCCGGGTGGCCGTGCACGGAGACCTGGGCGAGCGGGAACTGAAGCGGCTGGCCGAAACCCTGCGCCGGGAAGCGGCCCAGCTGCCGGCAATCTCCATTGTCCAGCTGTTTGGCACCCGCGACGAAGAGGTCTCCATCGAGGTCAGTGAAAACGCGTTGCAGCGTTATGGCCTCAGCTTCGCCGAGGTGGCGGCCGCCATCCGCAATAGCTCCATCAACGAATCGTCGGGTGCTGTTCGGACCGAGGTGGGAACGTACCAGCTGAAGGTGCGCAGCCAGGCCGATACCGAGTCCGAATTCGAGCGGATCATCGTCCGCCAGACCGCTGACGGCGGCACTATCCGGGTCGGCGACGTGGCCAACGTAATCGACGGCTTTGAGGACAATGAAATCCTCGCTACCCTCAACGGCGAACCCGCGGTGCTGATCCAGGTGATGACCACCGACAACATGGATATCGTGACCGCCTCCGAGTCCATTCGA
Source organism: Lysobacterales bacterium (assembly GCA_030065125.1). GTDB lineage: Bacteria > Pseudomonadota > Gammaproteobacteria > Xanthomonadales > SZUA-38 > JASJDM01. The sequence continues at coordinate 81,296 of JASJDM010000026.1, forward strand.
AACTGGATCGAAACACGCCAGGAAACCCTGCCGTCCGGGGCCAAGCTGACCCTTTGGACCGACAATGCGGTGGATTTTAAAGGCCGCATGGCCACCATCGGCAGCGCGGCGGGCCAGGGCCTGCTGCTGGTGCTGCTGGTGCTGATGCTGACCCTTCGCCCGGTGGTTGCGTTCTGGGTGGCCGTAGGAATTGCCACGGCCTATACCGGCGCGTTTGTCTTCCTGCCCGCCGTGGACGTGTCCCTGAACATGTTGTCCACCTTTGCGTTCCTGCTGGTGCTGGGCATCGTGGTGGATGACGCCATCGTGGTCGGGGAGGGCATCCATACCGAGGCCCACAATGGTGAGCCCGGGGTCAGGGCGTCTATACTCGGAACCCAGCTGGTGGCCAAGCCGGTGATCTTCGGGGTGCTGACCACCATCCTGGCCTTCCTGCCCTGGATATTCATCGACTCGGCTGACAGCGAATTCACCCGGCATATCACCTGGGTGGTCATCCTGGCGCTGGTGTTCTCGCTGATCGAATCGCTGTTTATTCTTCCGGCTCACCTGTCCAGCATGAAGCCCCGCACCCACATGGGCCGGTTTGGACGATTCCAGAAGAGTATTGCCGACAGCATTATCCACTTCGCCCACAATCACTACCGCCGAATCGGCGACTGGGCTGTCAGGCACCGTTATCTGACCGTGAGCATCTTTACCGCAGTGTTGATCATCGGCTTCGGCACCTTCGCCACGGGCTGGGTGAAAAAGGGCTTCATGCCCGAGATTGAATCCGACGAAATCATCATCAACGTTGAGCTGCCCGATGGCGCACCCTACAGCCGGGCGCTGGAAATCCTGGCCCAGATGCAGAAGGGCGAGAAGGCGCTGGAAGAAGAGGTGAACCAGCGCACCGACGGCGAGGGCATGCTGATCGAGAACTGGTATACACGCTCACGCCGAGACAGCGTCATCGCCATCGTTAAGCTGGCGCCGCCGGAGGTGCGGGATATGTCAGCCAAGGAGGCTGCCGTCCGCCTGCGGGAGTTGATGGGTGATGTACCCGACGCCAAGGAAGTGTCAGTCCAGTACACCCATAACAACGGCGGACCCGGATTCGAGATGGCTATCCGGCATCCGGACCTGGAAGTGCTGCGTGCCGCCACGGCCGACCTCGAGAATCAACTGCGCACTTACGAAGCGCTGTACGACGTGCGCAACAACCTGGAGGGGGCATCGGAAGAGATCCGCCTGACCATGAAGCCCGGCACCGCTAAGCTTGGGCTGACCCTGGCCGACGTCAATCGGCAGGTCCGCCAGGCCTACTTCGGTGAAGAAGTGCAGCGGCTGCCCCGGTACGGCCAGGACGTCCGGGTCAAGGTGCGCTACCCGCTGGAGTCGCGGCGCTCCATCGAGAGCCTGAAGGATTTCCGGGTACGGACGCCGGACGGCCGCGAGCTGCCGCTGCTGTCCGTAGCTGACCTGGAGTACACCCCGGGGATCAAGCGGATCCAGCGCTTCAACGGGAACCGTTCCGCCCGGGTCATGGCGGATCTAAAGGACAGCGTCCGCGACGACATCATGCAGGACCTGAACGAGAACTTTTTCCCGGCCTGGGAGGACCGCTACCCCGGAATCCTGCGCGGCGCCGTGGGCCGTGCCGCCGGTGAGCAGCGTTTCATCGAGGACATCACGGGTCTGTACCTGATGGCGCTGTTCGCCATGTATGCCATGCTGGCGGTGGCTTTCCGCAGCTACTGGCAGCCCATACTGATCCTGATTGCCATGCCGTTTGCCTATGTCGGCGCGGTGTTTGGCCACACCCTGCTGGGCATGACCATGTCGGTGTTCAGTTACTTCGGCATCGCGGCCGCGGCCGGTGTCGTTGTCAACGACAACCTGGTACTGATGGACTATTGCAACCGGCTGCGGGACAAGGGCATGAAACCCCTGGAGGCCATTGTCGAGGCCGGCGTGGCCCGATTCAGGCCCATCCTGCTGACCACCCTGACCACCATCATCGGCCTGTTGCCCATGATGGCGGAACGCTCCATCCAGGCGGCCTTCCTGCAGCCCATCGTGCTGGCTCTGGCTTCAGGCGTGGCTATCGCGTTTTTTGTCACCCTGCTGCTGGTGCCGTCGCTTTATGCCATCGGTGTGGATTTTGCTGCGGTCAAAGAACGCGGCAAGGCGGTCGTCAAGGGCTGGTTCAGCGCGTCGGCAAAGCCGGCCGCGGAGTAGTTCAACCACAGGGGAATAGTGGCGGGGTCAGAGTAAAGGGCCAGAGTAAAGCCGGCTTTACTCTGGC
>JASJDM010000084.1 GCA_030065125.1 Lysobacterales bacterium
ATCCGATGCGGACCTGAGGCAGCGCTGTGAACTTCACGCTATCACCGCCGCCGTCCTCAAACGGAATCGTAGCGGTCAATGCCATAGCTGGAAAAACCCGCCGGGGCCAGGGGCTCCAGGTCGAGTGCACGACACCGGCCAGCTCCAGCTCTCCCTCGTCGGAGTTCGACACCGGAATCTTGGCCTTGGCGCTGCCCTGAAAGGTAAAACCGTCGTTGATGATCCGGGCGTAGGCCAGGTAGGGCACAAACTCGTTGTCACCACCGTCCAGGGGCAAAGCCACCACCGCTGCCGCCGACCATAATGAGTTCCTGTTGTAGGCAAAGGCATGCTTGTAGCCGACCTCAACCTCGCGGAAATCGCTGTCGGTGCCATTGTCAGAGTGGACCATCTCCAGCACAAGCTGCCCCCGGTTGCCGACCCGCTTTTCGAATTCGATGACGTTGCGGAATTCGTCCTCGCCGTCCCGGTCGGTCAGACGCGATTTCCACACGACCTCGTCTTCCGGAAAGGCCTTCTTGGTGCGGATCGGCAGCATCAGGTTCAACTCGCCCGGCGGGTATGGATCCGTGTCGGCGAACGTCTTGATGTAATCCACCACGCGCTGGATCTCAGCGTCGCTCAGTGTGTCCTTCTGGGCCGGCATCTGGGCAGAAAGGCCCATGGCGTAGCCACCGTGCTTGACCACCATAAACCAGTCAGCGGCCGGTTCACGACTGTTGAACAGCGGATCGGACAGGTCCGCGGGCTCCGGATCAAAGGCCTTGACCACGGGACTGTCCGGATCAGGCTGACCCGCCGCGCCGTGACACATGACGCAGGCCTGACGGTAGATATCCATCCCGGTGGGAGCCTCGGCGGCGCCGGCGTCCATCCAGCAGATCATCATCAGAAGAGGGGTCAGCCATTTCATATTAGGTTTTCCTAATTTATTGCCTCCAATCTAGCACAAGCTGTTCTCCATCCCACATGTGCCTTCTACCTACCTGGCCGGATACAATCTGCTGGAAATGAATCGTGGCCGCCCCAACCTACAAAGCTGATTGGGCACGCGTTGGAAATATGTTCAAGTTCGGTAGAAAGAAGAAAGAAGAGGCTCGGGAAAAGCCGGCGGCCACGGAAGACAGCCAGGCGGTGGTTGCCGAGACGGGTAGTCCGCCGCCGGTGGAATCCCCTGTCCCGGCACAGCCCGATCCGATTGAAAATGCCGCTGCTGTGCATCCACCGGCTGAAGCGCCCGAACCCGCCCCCGCCCCCGCCCCGCAGGAACCCCTTAAAAAGCGCCTGGCCAAGCCCCGCGCCGGGTTTGGCGACCGTCTCAAGTCCCTGTTCTCCTTCAAGCGCAAGCTGGATGACGAGCTGTTCGAGGAACTGGAGACCCTGCTGCTGACCTCGGACGTGGGCGCCGAAACCACCATGCAGATCCTGGATGAACTGACCGCCGGGGTGAAACGCAAGGAGCTGCAGGACGGAGACGCCGTCATGGCCAAGCTGCGCAGCCAGTTGACCGAACTGCTGCAGCCCTGCCAGTCGCACCTCACCGTCAACGAAGCAAACAGGCCCCACGTCATCCTGGTGGTAGGCGTCAACGGCGCCGGCAAGACCACCACCATGGGCAAGCTGGCCCTGCGCTTCGGGCGTCAGGGCAAAAACGTCATGATGGCCGCCGGCGACACCTTCCGCGCCGCCGCCGTGGAACAGCTCAAAACCTGGGGTGAACGCACCAGCACGCCGGTCATTGCCCAGGACATCGGGGCGGACTCCGCTTCCGTCATATTTGACGCGGTGCAATCCGCCCAGTCCCGCGCCTGCGACATTCTGCTGGCGGACACCGCAGGCCGCCTGCACACCCAGTCCAACCTGATGGAAGAGCTGAAGAAGGTGAAGCGGGTCATCGGCAAGCTGGACGACACGGCACCCCACGAGGTCCTGCTGGTGATCGACGGCGCCACCGGCCAGAACGCCATCAGCCAGGCTGAACAGTTTCACCAGGCCGTCAACCTGACCGGCATCGTCATCACCAAGCTGGACGGATCAGCCAAGGGCGGCGTGCTTTTCGCCCTGGCCCGCAAGCTGGGCCTGCCCATCCGGCTGATTGGCGTTGGCGAAAAAGCCGAAGACCTGCGGGACTTCAACGCCGCCGAGTTTGTTGATGCCCTGATGCCCAACGATGCGGTGTAAGTGACTCGCCTGGCCCGCAGGCTGCTGGCCTGGCACCAGCAGCACGGCCGCCACGATCTGCCGTGGCAGCATCCCCGCTCCGCCTACCGGGTGTGGATTTCGGAGATCATGCTGCAGCAGACCCAGGTGACCACCGTCATCCCCTACTTCGAACGTTTCATGCAGGCGTTGCCGACACTGGCGGATCTGGCCGAGGCACCGGAGGACCGGGTGCTGGCGCTGTGGGAGGGATTGGGTTACTACTCCCGGGCCCGTAACCTGCACAAAGCCGCCCGGCTCTGCGTCAGTGAGCACGACGGGGACCTGCCAGCGGACTTTGACTCCCTGGTGGCCCTGCCTGGCATCGGCCGCTCCACGGCTGGCGCTATCCTGGCCCAGAGCCACGGCCTGCCCTACCCCATCCTGGACGGCAACGCCAAGCGGGTGCTGGCCCGTTTCCATGCCATTGAGGGATGGCCCGGGCGCAGCGCAGTGCAGAAGCAGCTGTGGGCCGTGGCGGAACGACACACCCCTGACGAACAGGTCACCGACTACACCCAGGCCATCATGGACCTGGGCGCCACCGTGTGTACCGCACGAAATCCGGGCTGCATCGACTGCCCCCTGTCAGGCACCTGCGAAGCGCACAGGCTGGGGGACCCCACCCGGTTCCCCGGTCGCAAACCCAGGAAGGAGATTCCGGAACGCAGCGCCTACCTGGTCATACAGGCGTCTGACGGACAATTGCTGCTGGAGAAACGCCCGCCCGCGGGCATCTGGGGTGGCCTGTGGAGCCTGCCAGTTTCGGAAGAGTGCCCCGGGGGAGTTGACGCCGAGGCGCCGCTGATCCGCCATGCGTTCACCCACTTTCGCCTGAATCTGACTCCTGTGCTGCTCGAATCCAGCCGCGCATCAAATGCCGTGATGGACAACGGCGGGCTGCGCTGGTGTGATGCACAGGCGGCCAGCGAACTGGGCCTGCCGGGCCCGGTCAGGAAATTTGTAGACGCTTACTTCGCAGGAAACATCCAATGGCAAAAACCGTTCATTGCATAAAGCTGGGCAAGGAAGCCGAGGGCCTGGAGTTTCAGCCCTACCCCGGCCCGCTGGGGGAAAAGATTTTTGAGCAGGTCTCAGCCGAAGCCTGGAAACAGTGGCTGGCCCACCAGACCATGCTGATCAACGAGAACCGCCTGACGCCCATCGATCCCGAGCACCGGAAGTTTCTGGAGCAGGAGATGGAGAAGTACTTTTTTGGCGAGGGGTCGGAGAAGCCAGAGGGGTATGTCCCCCCGTCGTCATCCTGAACAAATGCCTCCGTCATCCTGAACTCGATTCAGGATCCATCTGAAATCCCGGGGCAGCTACCTCTAAACGGTGCACTAGGGTAAACCGGAGTCATCGTCTTTCACCGCGGGATCCATCTGAGAGCCGGGTCGGCAAAGCCGTTGATCCAGGCAGTGCTTCGATCGCAGGCTTCGCTAAAACACTAAGGCGGCGGAAGGGGTCACTGACGATGGCATTGCTACAAGGCAGCGTGGCCGTCAACAAAGACAACTTCGAAAATTCAGATGGATCCTGAATTGATACAACAGCCCGAAGGGCACCTCAAACTGTCATCCCGGACCTGATCCGGGATCGAGTTCAGGATGACGGAGCAACAAAAGAAGCCCGTGCTACCGGCTTTAACGACTTGCGCCCCTCAAAAACTGCCAGAACCCATAACCCCCCATCAAAACCAGCCCCACACCCACCAGCACCAGAATCCCACCCAGCGAGACCAGCGTCAGTCCCCCGAACAGAAAAACCCCCAGCAGCCCACCGGCAATCATCAGGCCCGGAGCCACCGACTTCAGATTACTCTGCCGCCATGCCTCCGCAATTTCCTTGCTGGTATAAGTGACCGTCACCTGCCCCGACTTGCCGGTACCGCCCACCCAGGTCTTCTGCTTGAGTACGGATTGTCCTTCCCGCCTGGACTCCCGCGAGGAATTACGCTGCACCATCTCCGCGTAGACTTCGGGACCCTCCCGGGTGGAGGTCTCGCCACGCTGTTTTGCCCCCAACACGAAACCTGCCACCAGGATGGCCAGGGCCACGACCGCCAGAGAACCGAACAGCCAGACCAGCATACCGGTCAGCCAGGCCGCTGCTCCGGCCGGAAATAGAAGTTAAACGGTCGCCCGTTGAGCCGCGCGTTGAACCAGAGAATCAGCATCCCCTCAACCTCCCGGGCGTAACGGATTGGACCAAGATCGGATGACTCAAAACCCAGCTCCCGGACCAGCCGGGCAACTTTCTGCTTGGCTCCTGGATCATTGCCTACCAGCGGAATGGTCATGGCCCCCCCAGCCAGCGCAGGATCAATCATCACCTTGTACCAGACGATATTGAACGCCTTCACCACGTGGGCATCCGGCACCGCCTCCTGCAGCTGTACAGCGATGGGCGTTTCCGCCGTGGGTTCCACCAACGGCTGGTCCGTAAACCTGAACGAATTGGTGGGATCAATCAGGATCTTTCCGGCCAGGTCCCCTAGCGATTGCGCAACGGACACCACAACGCCGGCAGGCACCGCCAGAATGATGATATCCGCCGCCCCGGCCGCGCCGGCCTGGGTATCCGCGCTGGCCCCATGTCCAGTGGCGTCCACCAGCGCCTTGACCCGCTCCGCTGCCGGCTCCCGAGAGCCATAAACCACCGTATGACCCAGCTCCGCGAATCTCGGCCCCAGCGCACCGGCGACGTCGCCCGTGCCGATAATGGCAATTCGATCCGCCCAGGCGGGCGCCAGAAACAACACAAAAAACAGCCCAGCCAGCAGTCTCATCGGTCCAGTATTCCTTTGGGTGATGTGAGCGCCATTCTAGCGGGAATTGCTGCGGACAGCCTGACGCCCTGCCCCCTTGACTGCCCCCGCATCAAAAGGTCTAATAGCGCCCCTTCCTACCACCCGCGGCGCCAACCGCACCCCGGGACAGCATCTGGAATGGCCAGGTAGCTCAGTCGGTAGAGCAGCGGACTGAAAATCCGCGTGTCGGCAGTTCGATTCTGCCCCTGGCCACCAATCAAATCAAAAGCTTACAGATTTGCCGATTGGCGGCCGTTCGGTTTTGCGTGAATCGTGTTACAAAACCTCGGACATTCCGAGCATTTTGTCCGAGGTTTTGTAACTGATGGTCATCCATGCAACTCGCAAGCTTGCTGATCGACTGCCCAATGTTTCGAAGGAATTGTTGTCTGAGGACAGCCCACTGGGAAGCTGGCACGCTGACCGCCTGACACTGAACCGCAGGCAGTGCGTACTGTTCTGTCACGACGCATCACGCGCCACTTTGGTCGCTGCGGGTTTGCGCAAGCCACAATTCCAGCGTTTGTATAGTGAAGTATTCAAGCCACTACTTGCCGACACGCTATTTTCATTCGGCTGTAAACCGGCGAGTATCGACCGCACTATGCTGGCGCTCGGGCCGATACGTTTCGATACGGCGACGGATCGGTCTGTGCTCGGTTCAATGCGAGTCGCCAGGCAAGATTTCGAAGCGTATCTCTTCAACAGATTCCCGAATGTCTTGATGATGGACCCGGTCCGAGCTTCACACCGCCTTACGCGGCGACCGGTTTCGGTACGCGGAAAGCACTTCTGGCCCGAGGATAGGTTACTCGACATGATAAATGCGCTCGAATAATGGATCGAGGAAGATCGCGATCTGTTCAAGTACTCCCCGAAAGGATTCTGGACCGGTTACAGCGGATTTAGAGAGGAATGCACTCCACTGCTTCTCAGACGAATCATTTTCAAGCAGATCAGCGGTCAACTCGTTGCACCTTGTCAGCTTGGTCTTGCGATTCTTCAAGGTGAGCCGGATTGCCTCACTCAGAATCACGGGATCGAATTCGAATTGCTGCGAGAGTCGCCAGACATCGTAGAAATCCTTCATCCGACTGTTCAGGCTGCCGAGATGGATCATGGCCTCGACTTTTTCGGCGACGACCGTCACTGGTGGGTACATGCGTAGCGACGGCGCAGGCAGATCGAGTATGACCGGGTAGTCAGCTTCTACAACAGCCGGGTACACCTTGTCGCCGAAGCCGACGTCGACCTGCATGGTGATCCTGGCTCTTCCGAGTAGTTCCCTGAACCGGACACGCACGCCTTCGTAGTCAGTACCCTCCTTGATTGCATCTGCGCCGACTGAGTCCGGATCGAACACCAAGCCATCATCGCCTTCGATTGTGCAGATTTCGCGAATGACAGCTGCGAGGTTCTCCGGGGAATTATTCATGAACGCCAACAAGTCGACATCGCGCGTCGCGCGGCTATCAGGCACATCCCACACCCTGAACAGCAGGGCACCCTTGAGAACGAACGAACCCGCGTGAGCAGAACAGCTCAATCGATACAGCAGACGCTCCATCGCAAAATACTGAAGGCCACATTGAACGGCCTGCCCGTCTCTCTGGCGACGTTCAGGAGGCGCTGATGTACCTAGGCGGCAACATTCCTGGTTATAGGTTTCGTCACAGAATCGCCTGCAGGTACGGACGCATCACCTTCTCGACGCGGCACACTTTCGCATACTCGATCAGCTTCCTGGGCTTCGGTTTGCATTGGTCGCGATACAGGGTTAGCGCCTCGAGTACCGTGTCCATGCCGATCTTGTTGCGATACTTGAAGCAGTCCGCCAGGGTTTTCTCGGCGTTGTAGACCTGGACCCGCGTATTGTCGATGCGGTGCGTCTCTACTCCAGCGGAAAACGCCTCGCCGGAAAACCAATAGAGCTGAATCGGTGGATGCTCCAGCCGCGGTGGTTCCGCCCCTCTGCTCACCGCGACCGATACGGCGTGTGGTATCTGGGTGGTGATATCGCGGAAATGCAGCGCTGAGATGAGACAGATCACTCCTTTAGGAATCTTGTTGCCGACGGTCACCAGGTCCGGATCCGACAGCGGTGGCAGGTCTGTAAGACGATAGAGTCCCCGATCGAGTCGTTCCAGCATGCCCGCGTCTCGCATGGCATATAGCGTGCGAGGATGGATACCCTGATCCAGGGCTTCGCCCGTCCGCAGGACACCGCCGCCGTGTCGAAAGACACGACGGGCCGCTTCAACTTGCTTGTTGGTTGCTGTCGCTGCAGTCACTGGATAAATATACCAACATTATTTATTATTTGCAGGTATATTTATCCTATATTCTTGCGTTAACTTTGCGTGGATCAGCTGTGCATCGTTGTGAATCGTAGTGCAAATCATGCAACGGGCGCCTCGGTACCCTATTGAAAAATAGACCATTTACGAATTTTCAGTCGTTCTGAAAATCCGCGTGTCGGCAGTTCGATTCTGCCCCTGGCCACCATTACTTTCGAGCCCCTCAGCCCCATCCAGTACTCCTGATCACCTCATCGATCCCGGGAGATTCGAACTACATCAGATTGCTCGTCCCATCCATGGGACACACCCCTGCGGGGCCTCGTTGCGCAAGTCAAAATCCGCTCCCGGCGGATTTGTCTGCCACTGGCCACCAATTTTTTTGGCACTCGACTCATAAATACCTGCTAAGGCTACGGCCCTCATGAATCGGCTAAGCGCCTGTGGCAGGGTCGATTTTTGGCAACTCCAACCGTACCCGCAAACCAATGCCGCCTGGACCGTCACACAACAGCAGCGAACCGCCGTGAACTTCAGCAATGTCCTTTGCGATGGCAAGGCCGAGTCCACAGCCGCTGAGGTGCTTTGGCCCGAGTCGCCTGAAGCGCCGCAACGCATCCTCCCGAAGCGCCTCGGGAATGCCAGGCCCGTTATCAATAACTTCGACGACTCCGCAAGCGTCGGTTTGTGACACACGTAGTGTTACCTGGGATCCGCTCGGGCTGTACTGGATTGCATTTTGAATAAGGTTGTTGAATAACTCTTCCAGCAGCGCAGCGTTGCCGCGGACGCTCAGCGCAGCCTTGGACCGGTCAAACCCCAGGTCTATGCCCGACTCCAGTGCGCTGACCACCCAGCCGCGAACTACTGTTTCGGTCAATTGATTGAGCTCGAGCTGCTCAAAATCATGAGATCCGCCCGCTCGTGCGTGAACCAGCAGTTGTTCTGCCAAACGTCCGGTGCGACTGGTGGACGCCAGCAACTCGTCAAGCCTGGACCGCAGCGTCTCAGGATTCGGTTCATTGACAGCGACCTCAAGTTGAGTTTTCAGGGATGCCAGCGGCGTTCGCAGCTGGTGCGACGCGTCGTCCACGAATGCGCGGATTTCCGAAAAGCTACGCTGCAATCGTTCCATGAGCTGATTGATCGCGGCCACCAGCACGTTGATTTCCGCCGGAACCTCCACATCAATCGGTCGCAGATCATGATAAGAGCGGCGGCTCAGGGATTCCTCGAACCGCTTTAGCGGTCGAAGCGCTCGGCTGGCGCCAATCCAGGCGATTGCCACCACGATGACAATCAGCAGCAGGAATCGTGAACCAAAAGACGTGGTGAGTTCGCGAGCCAGTTGCTCTCGCTCACCGACCGTTTCTGCCACGTAAACCGAGAACTCGAAATCTCGCGACTGACGGTGAATGCTTCTCGTCAGCTTGGCAATACGAATGGTTTGACCGCGAAACCGGGAATCGAAGAATGTTGTCTCACGCTCGGATCGTTCGGCCGCCCCTGTCACCGGTTCGGGAAGGTCTTTGTAGCCGGTAATAAAGGTGCTGTCCTCACCGACAACCTTGTAGTAGACGCGATCCTCACCCGTCGCCGACAGCATTTCGAGAGCAATGTACGGCAGGTCAACTTCAAGTGAGGAACCCTCCAATACCACATGGTCGGCAATGGCCAGCGCGGAGGCATACAAGGAATTGTCGTGGGCGGCATTGGCCGACCGGTGGGCATTGTGGTAGTTCTCCAACAGCAGGATCCCCGCCGCAATCAATAGCGGGACGCCCAACCAAACGGAGAAACTCGTACGCAGCGACTGGTTCATTCAGGCGGCTCTAACAGGTAGCCGATTCCTCTGACAGTACGCAGATGAAAGGAGTCTTGTGGAAGCTGTTTGCGCAACCGGTGGATGTAGATTTCAATGGCATTGTCACTGCTGTATTCGTCGAAACTATACAGATGTTGGGCGAGTTGTTGCTTGCTGAGGACGCGGCCCACCGAGCGAAGCAGCACCTCCAGCAGCCCCAGTTCCTTGGCGCGGAGAGACAGCTCTTTGTTGTCGACGAATACGCGTTTGGCGATCGAGTCATATTCAATTCGACCGTGGCTGATGGTCGGTTCGGTCTGATTGACACCTCGACGAAGATTGGCGCGAACCCTGGCCAGGAGCTCGGTGAGCTCGAATGGCTTGGTCATGTAGTCGTCAGCGCCCAGGTCCAAACCGGTCACCTTGTGATCCAGGCCGCTTCGGGCGGTGAGAATAATCACCGGCACCTTGTCGCCACGCCTGCGGAGCCTCCGCAGCACGTCCTGGCCGTCAACTCGCGGCAAACCGAGATCCAGAATCACCAGGTCGTAGGACTGGGTTGACAGAAGATGGTCGGCGGCCGCGCCGTCCTCAACCACGTCGATCGCATAGTTTTCACCGACCAATGCCTGCCGCAGGGCGGATGCAAGCGGTTGATCGTCCTCGACCAGCAGCAATCTCATGAATATTCGTCCGGTGAAAGGCTCCTGACAGGTTTTTGCGATAAAAAACGGGTGTCGCTTTATTTTTCTACCATGATTGAACCGAGCGGTACCAGTAGACCGCCGCAGCGGCAGGACAAACGGGATGATCGTGGGATTCACCGGAGAACGGCAAAGCCAGATGTTATCCCGATCAAATGGTGGACCACTTGCCGCGATTGCCAAAGTGCTTCGGGTCATGTCGATTTTGGCCATGGCAACCGGTGCCTCCGGTTGTGTCGAGCCGGATGACGATGAGGCGGGCCTGGACCTTGGAAGAATCCACATTCTGATCCCTGGAGGCGCTGGGGGCGGATGGGACACAACCGCCCGGGCAGTTGGCGAAGGGCTTCGGCAATCCGGGTTGGTGACGGGTGTGTCCTACGAGAACCGATCAGGTGGTGGCGGTGGCGTTGCGATCGCGCACCTGATTGAGACTGGCGAACGTCAGAAAAACACCATCATGGTGGGCTCGGCCGCGCTGGTCGTTCGATCTCTAAACGGTCTTTTGCCGCAAGGTATCGGCGATCTGGTGCCCGTGGCAAGCGTGGTATCGGACTATGGCGCGCTCGTCGTCCGTGGCGACTCGCCTTACCGCTCATATCATGCATTTGTTGAGGCCGCGGCCGCGCGTCCCGGCTCAACAATGGTCGCGGGCGGATCGGTCCGAGGAGGCATGGACCATCTCGTGGTGCAACAGATAATGCTTGCCAGCGGGCAGAATCCGGACACCTTGACCTATGTCGCCTATGACGCCGGTGGTCAGGCCATGACGAGCCTGCTGTCAGGAGAAACCCAAGCGTTGTCGACCGGGGTGTCGGAAGTGGTTGCGGCCCATACGCAGGGACAGGTGACGATTCTCGCAATTACAGCTCCGCGGCGCCTGGCGGAGTTGCCCGATGTGCCCACGTTTCGTGAACTGGGTGTGGACGCGCTGTTCGCCAACTGGCGCGGGTTCTTCGGACCACCGCAAATGACGCTGGATGATCGGGATCGCATTGCCAGCCTGATCACTGACCTGGTCGGGCGGCCGGAATGGGAGGTCCAGAGATCGCGCCTGGCACTGACCAATCACCTGAGATTCGGAGAAGATTTTGTGACGTTCCTCGAAACGAACCGCGCCCAGATGATGCAGATAGTCAGCGCCGCTCGCGGTCCAGGGGTGGAGGTACGGGAATGAACTCCTCAAATGGCGAAATATTCGTCGCACTGTTGTGCCTTGCGTTCTGCGTATTCTACGGGGTATCGGCTGGCTCAATCGAACTGTTCGCCGGGGCGCAGGAAGAACTCGTCACCAGCCGAACGTTCCCCTACATTCTGACCTTTTTCGGGGCTGCCTGTTCTTTGTCGATTCTGTACAGCGCACTGCGTTCGCGTTCCGATTCCAAATCGCAAGAGACTGCGCGCAGCTACCGATGGGGCTCCTGCGCAGGGGTAATTGGACTCGCGCTTGTGTATTCATTCCTGCTCACGCGCATCGGATTCCTGCTGTCGACCGCGGGATTCCTCGCCGCAGGTATTCTCTTCCTGGGTGAGCGACGTTGGCGATTCGTGATTCCCGCGGCGTTCGTGCCGCCACTGGTGTTTTGGCTGCTGCTGGAGCTGGGCCTGGACATCAAGCTGCCGTCACTGGGACTCTGGGGGTAATCGTCGTGCTTGAAGGCATCCTCACTGGACTGGAGGTGGCAGCTCGCCCGGTAAACCTGCTGCTGGTCAGCGCGGGATGTTTCGCGGGAACCATCATCGGCATGCTTCCGGGCCTGGGTCCGGTGTCTGCGATCGCTTTGCTGGTTCCGGTGACCTACGCGTTTGATCCAGCAAGCGCGCTGATCCTGCTTGCAGGCGTTTACTACGGCGCCGTTTTTGGCGGTTCCACGTCGGCCATATTGCTGAACGCGCCAGGTGTGGCTGGGACCGTTGCTACAACCTTCGACGGCTATCCACTGGCGCGCAAAGGAATGCCCGGCAAGGCCCTGGCTGTTGCGGCCTATGCCTCATTTGCAGGTGGCACCATCGCCGCCATTCTGTTGCTCCTCGCGGCACCGGCGCTGGCCGTGATCAGTTTGTCGTTTCAGTCGCCGGAGTACTTTGCCTTGATGGTGCTTGGCCTGGTGTCGGTGACCGCCTTTGCGGGAGAGGACAATGCCGCCAAGGCGGGGTTCATGGCGGTGCTTGGCTTGATGCTGGCGACCGTGGGCACCGATGGGACCGACGGCGTCATGCGGTTTACCTATGGTCGCCTGGATCTGTTGGATGGCATCAGTTTTCTGTTGCTGGCCATGGCCGCGTTTGCGCTCTCGGAAGTGTTGTTGACCATTCTCACCGGAGACAGCGTGAGCGGTGATGGACGGCGCTCAAGCCTTGGGTCGCTTCGTTTGAAGCCCAAAGAGGTCAAGGACATCGCACCCGCCGTAGGGCGGTCTTCCCTGTTGGGATTTTTTGTTGGCGTGCTTCCCGGCGCCGGCGCAACCATTGCGTCATTCATGGGATATTCCATGGAGCGTAGCGTCGCCAGCGAACAGGCGCGCAAGGAGTTTGGCAAGGGGTCACTACGGGGGCTTGCCGCTCCTGAAAGTGCCAATAACGCCGCTTCATCCGGATCTTTTGTACCGCTGCTTACGCTCGGCGTGCCCGGGTCCGGCACCACCGCTGTCATGCTGGGTGCGCTGATTTCCTACGGAGTGAATCCCGGACCGACATTGTTTGTGGAACGACCGGATGTTTTCTGGGGCGTCATTGTCTCCATGTACATCGGCAACGTCGTGCTGCTGATACTGAACCTCCCCTTGATTCCCTACATTTCCCGGGTCCTGGCATTGCCATCCAATGTGCTGGCGCCGCTGATCATCTTTTTCTGCCTGGCCGGCGTGTACCTGGTGTCATTCAACACCTTCGACCTGTTCATGATGATCGGAATCGGTGCCATCGCGGTGGTGCTTCGGCTGTTCCGCTACCCCATGGCGCCCATGATTGTCGGGTTCACACTCGGAGGATTACTGGAAACGAATCTGAGACGCAGCCTGGTGCTCTATGACGACTCACTCACCTTCCTGTGGGAACGGCCGCTGACGTTGATCATCCTGTCCCTTACGGTGCTGATCGCGGCGATTCCGCTGTTGAGACGAGCCTGGCGCCGGGCTGTCGTTGACTAGTCACGCACTTGAAAGGCTGGTGAAAGCTTCGCACCCTAGCCTGATCGTGTCGAAGTCGAATCATCACACGACACGAGGGAAATCAATGAACCGCGCAAATACACTCAGACCACTTCCATTCGCAGTAATCACCGCACTGGGTATCGCAGTGCCGATGCAACAGTTGGTCGCACAAGAGTCTGAAGTCACCGTCGAAGAGATCGTGGTCGTTGGCCAGAAGGCCAGTCAGGCCGCGTCAATTGACCTGGAGCGAGATTCCGACTCATTGAAGTCGATTGTCGCTTCGGATCAGATCGGAAACTTTCCTGACCAGAACGTTGCGGAATCACTGCAGCGTCTACCCGGGCTCTCTGTCACCCGGGATCAGGGCGAAGGCCGTTTCCCCGTCGTGCGTGGCGCCGACCCCAATTTCAATGCCGTGACTATCAATGGGGCCCGAGTGCCCTCTCCCGTCGGCACGGAACGCTCGGTGCCGCTGGATGTGATTCCCGCGGACCTCCTCGAGACCCTGGAAGTGACAAAATCGCTCACCCCTGACATCGACGGCGATTCCATCGGTGGCAGCATCAACATCCGCAGCTTGACCGCGTTCGATCGCGACGGGTATTCCCTCCAGTACCGCGGCGAGGGCCGTTACAACGAACAATCCGAGGAGTACAGCCCGAAGGGATCTGTCACCTGGACCAACCTGTTCGACGTCGGTGGCGGATCGGACAATTTCGGGATCGCGGCATCGCTGAGCTATTCGGAGCGTGAAGCCGAGAGTGACAACATTGAGGCAGACGGTCCGCCGGAACTGACGTCAGACACAGGAGGCGATTTTTTTGCCTTCGGCGAGCTTGAACAACGCGCTTACGAAATCAGCCGAGACCGGCTTGGAGCCACGCTGAGCTTCGACTATCGGCCTTCGGACAACGCCAGCTATTACCTGAAACTGTTGCATAGTGATTTTGATGACGTTGAGACGCGCCGCCGCAATGAGGTCGGCTTTGGCCGCGGCGATCTTGTCCCCGGGTCATTGGGCGTAGGCACAGCCCAGTACACTGACACCCGGGTGGATCGCGAGTATCGAACGCGAAAGATCGACCAGACCATATCCTCGTTCCTGCTGGGCGGGGAGAATATCTCGGAAAACTGGATCATTGACTACAGCGCGGCTTTCTCACGGGCTGAGGCAGATGTCAAAAACCGGATTGACGCGACGTTCCGCACCGGCGGCATCGACGTGGGCTACATCACCGACACCACATCGGCACAGTTCATCAATCCGGAACCGGACTTTTTCAGCGGCGACGCATTTCCGCTGGAAGACCTGGAACTGAGGCAACAGGACAGCGAAGACGAGGAAACGGCCCTGCGGCTGAATTTTGAGCGGCTGCTCGATTTGGATGGAAAGCCCGCCTCTATCAAGTTCGGTGGCTCAATCCGCATGCGAGACAAGTCCGCCAATGAAGACCGTGAGGTATTCGACAATTTCGACGCACTCGGCGGCGCCCCGCTGTTGACACAGTTTATCGAGGGACCGCAACAAAACTTTGACCTTGGCGTGTTTGGACCGCGTATCAGCGCATCCGGACTATCCAACTATTTCTTCTCCAACCTTGAGACGCTGCGGGCGACGGGACTGGACACCGGCGGCACCAATGAAGATTCCAATGTGGGCGACTACGAGTCCAGTGAAGATGTCGCCGCGCTGTACCTCATGGGCACCATCGACCTCAGGGACAATGTGCGCCTGATGGGCGGTATTCGTTACGAGGACACGGATTTCGAAACCCAGGGCAAGGTGGTTGATATCGAAAACGAGACAGCGTCTCTCGCTGACAAGGTCTCAAATTCCTACTCCGACGTTCTTCCCAGCGTAAACCTCCGCTGGGATGCGACCGAAAACGTAGTTTTCAGGGCCTCTTACGCCGCATCGCTGGTGAGGCCGCTGTTCGACCAATCCGCGGCCCGACTGATCAATGACGACGGGGACGTGGTGGTGGGCAACCCGGACCTCGACCCGGTCGAAGCACATTCGGTCGATCTTTCCCTGGCCTGGTATCCGGAAGGGCTGCGGGCAGCCCTCGGCGTTGGGGTCTTCTACAAGGACCTCGACAATTTCATCGTTGACGCCGACGTTTTGGGCATCGATCCGGAATTTCCGGAATCCACCGGGTTCAATGAAGTGATCAAGCCGATCAATGGTGACGGCGCTGACATCCTGGGTGTGGAGTTTTACTACCAGCAGTCCTTCGACCACCTTCCCGCTCCCTGGGACGGATTCCTGATCAGTGCCAATGCCGCCTTTATTGATAGCGAAGCCGATCTGGGCGCTATTCGAAACGGTGAACAGATCCCGCTGCCGCGGCAGTCGGACTCCGTCGGCAACCTGTCGGTGGGTTATGAAAAAAGCCGTTGGAGTGTCCGCGCTTCAGTGGCCTACCGGGACGCTTACCTGGATCTGCTGGAAGATCCCTCGGATTCCGCGGCGGACAACTATGCTCGTAACCACACGCAGTTCGACTTCACCATCAAGTACGACCTGACTGACAACTTCACAGTCTATCTCGAACACAGCAATGGCAATGACGAGCCGTTCAGCGTGGTCTACGGTGGGGCCAGCAGTCGCTTCCTCCGCCAGTACGAGGTCTACGGCTACACCACATCCCTGGGAATTCAGGGCAACTTCTAACGTATGACCCTCAGCAATCAGTCAAAGCTGATCAATCTCGCCATTGTTTTTCTGACGTGCTTGATCGGCTTTGACGCTGCTGGCAGGAATGCCGAGAAAGTCTCGGCACGGGTTGAGCCCCACATTTCCCACGGACCCATTCTCGGACGTCTCGGCCCAGATCGCATTGCGGTCTGGGCCAGGACGTCTCGCCCTGCAAATTTTTTTGTCCGCTACGGCACTGCCCCGGACCTTATGACCGAGACATCCGGGGTTGTCATAACGACGCTGGCTCGAGACAACACGGCACAGGTCATGCTCACGAGCCTGAAACCCGGTACGCGCTACTACTACCAGTTGGTGCTTGCTGACTTTCCCCACATCACGAGTGAAATCTTTTCATTCAGCACGCTACCGTCAGCGCAACAGCATCTCGGAGAACTCAATCCAAACGGCCTGTTCAATTTCGCATTTTCGGCGACATCCTGCGCAAAACAGTCTGCCACGCTCAGTCAAGGGCGCGCGCAACATCGAACCCTGGTGACACAGGCCGCAAGGGACGTTTCGTTTCACGTCGCGCTTGGGGATTGGCTGTACGAAAAGGATCGAATGCATTCGACACAGGAGTGGCTAACGGATTCGGGCGACCCAGGGTCTACGATCCCGAAAACCGTTCTTGACGCCCCCGCGCTTCCCGGAGCCTGGGAAAATTACAAACATTATCTTCAAAACGATGCCGACCTCAGTCAATGGCACGCATCCGTGCCTTCCATGTTTGTATTCGACGATCACGAAGTACTGAACAACTTTCAGGACGCGACGGTTGTGGGACACCGTGCCCGGAACGCACTGTTTCGGGATCCCGGGCTGCGGGCATGGCGCGACTACCTGGGTTGGGCTAATCCGGAACAGGACGATTCGACGGTCGTTTTCGGTCGCGGGAGTATTAGCGCCGGGAATGCCACTTTGTACGATCCGGATACGGATTTTCGAGATATCAATCCGGGCGGCGAAAAAAACCTTCATGTGCACTGGGGAGGACCCTATGCGGGTCATCGAAATACAGACGCGCTCAATCGATCGGCGATAGATGCTCAAATCGACAGCACGGGCCCGGTCGACCCCAACGCCGGTGTGTACCGTGTCGAAAAAGTGATAGATCGCAACACTGTGTTGCTGAGCCCAAAGCCGAAGCTGGACAGCGAGTCAGCCTACTCCATTGGCGGGTTGAGATACTTTTTTGGCTGGAAAGTGGCCAACGCGGAGGTTATTGGGCTGGATACGCGCAGCCGGCGCCGGTCAACACTGGCGTCCAGCGATACCAGCATGCTTGGGGATGAGCAGTGGCGATGGCTTGAAAGCCAAATCCACGCAAGCTCTGCAGAGCTGATCATCCTGCTGTCGTCCGTGAGCATCACCATCCCGCACGTCTCGGGCGCTCCGCCCAATGTTGACGATCAATCGTGGAGTGGATACCCGCAGGATCGGTCTCGACTGATCGATCTCCTGGAGGCAAGCGGAAAGACCGTCATCATACTGACGGGAGACCTGCATAACGCCTATTCGATTCAGTTATCCAGTAATATCTGGGAGTTTGCGGTTGGCCCCATAGGCGCCCTGAACCGCACGGTCAAAAACGACCAGGCGCACCTGGTTGGCGCGAACGGGGTCATGCGCCAGGGCTCATTCAACGCCGATATTCGATGGGGCACCTGGTTTCACAAAGAGACGCCGCCACGACTTCGACGAACACCGGTGTACACCATCGTCCAGGTGAACAATGTCATTGACAGCCCCGGTGAGGACGGCTCGACGCGCTGGGTTGCCTATGAGCGGCCTCAGGTCGTAGTACAATTCTTCCATGCAGTTACCGGCAAACTCCTTTACGCTGAGAGCGTCCTGGTGCGCCCTAGCGGGAAAGAGTAATCAACTGAGCGAATCGGCCATGCTCCACGGTTGCCGCATCATCCTGATTGCCCTCGCGGTTTCCATCGCCGTTCCATTGACCACATCCGCGGACCTCTACGAATTTCCACCGACCAATCCGGACGGCGATTCCAAGATGCTGACCGTCTTCGCCTCCATGGATATCTCGTCGGCCAAACCGCTGATCGAGCATTACCTGCGTGAATATCCAGGCGCCGGTGTGGCCTATCACGAACTGGACACGCTGGACATTTACGCCCGGGTTGTTGATGGGATGGAGCGAAATGAGGCAACGGCTGACGTGCTGCTCAGTCCGGCAATGGATCTGCAGGTCAAACTCGCCAATGACGGTTACATCAGGCAGTACCGTTCGAATCGAACCGGGGCCCTTCCCAAGTGGTCGCAGTGGCGAAACGAGGTGTTTGGCTTCAGTTTTGAGCCCGCCGTCATCGTCTACAACAAGCAGGCGCTGAGTGGTGATGGCGTTCCGACTACCCGCGATGAACTGCGCGAACTGCTCCGGGAAAAATCGGAACTGCTTGATGGCCGGGTTGCCACCTACGATATTGAGCGAAGCGGGCTGGGATTCCTGTTCCTGACCCAGGATGCCGAACAATCCAGAGACATCTGGCAGCTCGTCGGTGCCCTGGGCAACAGCTCGGTTAAGTTGTACACCAACACGGCGGCCATGTTGGACCTTATATCCAGCGGACGATTTGTGCTGGGTTACAACTTGCTAGGTTCTTATGCGTTACGTCGCGCAGAAAACGATGACCAACTCGGAGTCATATTGCCGCAGGACTATACGCTTGCCATGATTCGGACGGCGGTGCTGCCGCGCAACAGTCGCGAACCCGAGTTGGCGAACCAGTTTCTCGACTTTCTGCTGTCGACCCAGGGGCAATCGACCCTGGCAAACCAGGCGGGATTGTATGCACTGCACGCCGACGTCACTGGAGAATATACCGCCGCCAACCTGAACGAACTTGTGCCGAGCATTGTCCCGATCAGAATGAGTCCCGCATTGATGGTTTATCTTGATCGCGCGAAGCGTCAGCGGGTCTTGGGCGAGTGGCAGGGGGCACTAAGCAGTCAATAGTCGGATTCCCGGGCCCGGGCAGACCCGGCCCGGCGCGTGGGTACCCCCGCAGACGCGCAGCTCAAGTCATCCCTTCTGAACCCGCGTGTCGGCAGTTCGATTGCTCGTCCCATCCCTGGGACTCGCCGCTTAGCGGCCTCGCTGCGCGAGTCAAAATCCGCTCCCGGCGGATTTGTCTGCCTCTGGCCACAATCTAATCAATCACTTAGACCGGACGCACTCGGAAACTGCTAATTCCCCCGCTCGACCGGCGGTGATAGTTTCAATGCGTCCAGGTGATCGTCGGCCAACCGGGTGAATGCCGGTGCCCGACAGGCGATGCCACGTTGGAAGGCTGGTTCTTTCGGCCTATGACGGTTTCGACGCCAGTTGAGATAATTACTCCGTCGCCCGGCAGCGAGGCGGCTGCTCCTCTTCTCTCTTTGGTGATGACTCCAACGCCCCCCGAGACATGCAACAGGAGTCCCGGATGAAGTCTGGAAAGCTCAGAAAAATCTTGACGCCGATATTGATCATCGGAGGCGCGATCGGTGGCCTCGTGATCTTGAGCAGCCTGAGTTCGCCTCCGGAGAAAAAGCCGGAACAACAGGTGGCCATGTCCGTCGAGACGATGCCGGTGGAAATCAGGTCACTGAATCTGACGGTGCAATCCCACGGAACCGTGCTCCCGCGCACCGAGACCACCCTGGTTGCCGAGGTATCCGGAAAACTGGTCTGGGTGTCCCCGGAATTTGTCGCTGGCGGCTTTTTCAATCGTGACGACGAGCTTCTGCGGATCGATCCCAGCGACTACAAGGTGGCGGTCAATCGCGCAGAGGCGGCCCTCGCCGGCCGCCGGGCCCAGCTGGCATCGGAGCGTGCCCGGGCAGAGCAGGCCGTCAAGGACTGGAATAAACTGGAAAGCCGGCGCGGGCAGACCCCTTCGGACCTGGTCCTGCGCAAGCCGCAACTGGCCGAAGCTGAAGCCAACGTCAAGGCCGCCGAAGCAGACCTTGAGAAGGCCCAGCGCGACCTGGAGCGAACCTGGATCCGAGCCCCGTATGATCTTCTAGTCAGGCAAAAAGCAGCTGACATTGGCCAGTACGTCGCGCCGGGCACCCAGCTGGGCAAGACCTTCGCCGTGGACATCGCGGAAATCCGGCTGCCGCTCAGCAGCGCCGATCTGGCTTACGTCAACCTTCCCACGCTGCGGGACAGGGGCAGCCAACCCCTCCGGGTGCGGCTGTCCACTGCGGCCGCCGGCCGCACCCATAGCTGGCTGGCCGAGATCGTCCGGACCGAACAGGTGTTGGACGAGCGCACCCGCGTGATCCACGCGGTGGCCCAGGTCAGGGACCCTTATGGCCTGCTGGGAGAGGGCCAGGAGACAACCCTGCCCATAGGCACCTTCGTCAAGGCTGAAATCATCGGCAATCGAGCGGAAAACGTGGTCACGCTGCCCCGGCATACGGTGCGTAACGAGCGCGAGGTCCTGGTGGCCGGAAAAGGCAGTCTGCTCGAAATCCGGCAGGTAGAGGTGATCCGGGCCGATGAGTCCAACGCGTACATTGCCAGCGGTCTGGCGGCTGGTGAACGGGTTATCACCACCGCCATCGAAGCGCCGATTCCGGGGACCCGGTTGCGGCTGGGCAACTCACCAGCCGGTCCCTCGGCGACCTCTGAAATCAGGGACGGGTCACCGCCGGATTCGTCCGACAAGCTCGCCAAAGCCGGTGAGGATCAATGAAACCCGACTACAACCCCTACGAAGCGCTTATTGCCTGGTTTGCGGACAACCATGTCGCTGCGAACCTGCTGATGGCCGTGTTGCTGATCGGTGGGCTGGTCACCGCGCTCACTATCAAAAAGGAGATCCAGCCCCGGGTCGACATCAATTTCGTATCCATTAACGTACCCTACCTGGGCGCAGCCCCGGAGGAAGTTGAGGAGGGCGTGTGCGTCAAGGTCGAGGAGGCGATTCAGGACCTTGAAGGCATCGAAGAGATCACCTGCACGGCGCGCGAGGGCATGGGCAGTATTTCCGTGGAGGTCAATCCCGATTACGACGTTCCCGAGGTCATGGACAACATCAAGATCCGGGTCGACAGTATCTCCACTTTTCCGGAGCTGACGGAAAACCCGGTGATCTCCAGGGCCCAGTTCGAGCAGCCGGTGATGTGGGTTTCGGTCTTCGGCGATGTCGACGAGCGCACCCTGAAGGAATATGCGCGACAGATACGCGACGAGATCGTGGCCCTGCCCGAGATCACCCGGGCCGAGGTGCTGGGGGGGCGTCCCTACGAGATCGGCATAGAATTGTCGGAGTATTCCCTGGAGGAATACGACCTGACATTTGATGAAGTGGCTCGGGCGGTGCGCCGCAATTCCCTCGATCTTCCCGGCGGCGCTATCCAGGCGCGTTCGGGCGATATCCTGCTGCGCACCAAGGGCCAGGCCTACCGTGGAGACGAGTTTGCCGACATTGTGATTCGCACCAATCCGGACGGTACTAGGGTGCTGCTCAGCGACGTAGCCATAGTCAGGGACGCATTTGCCGAAGTGGACCGCTACGCCCTGCACAACGGCAAACAGGCCATTTCCATCCGGGTGCTGTCGGTGGGGAATCAGAGCGAACTCGAGATTTCCCGGGCCATGCGCGATTACATCAAAACAAAAAAGGAGTCCCTGCCCATAGGCATCGGCGTCGACTATTGGGCAGACGTGTCCCACTACCTCCAGGGTCGTTTGGACATGATGCTCAAGAACCTCGCTACCGGGGCTGTCCTGGTCTTTGCGGTGCTCACCATATTCCTGCGATTCAAGCTCGCTTTCTGGGTGATGGTGGGTTTGCCGGTGGCGTTCATGGGCGCATTTTTCCTGCTGCCGTCGGTGGGCGTCACCATGAATATGCTCAGCCTTTTTGGGTTCATCCTGGTGCTGGGTATCGTGGTGGACGATGCCATCGTGATCGGCGAAAGCGCCTATACGACAATTCGCTCGGAGGGACACAGCCAGGAGGCCGTGGTCAAAGGCACGCTGAACGTAGCGGTGCCGGCTACCTTTGGCGTATTGACCACGGTGGCGGCATTTTTGCCAATTCTGATGGTTGGCGGCATCACCGGCCAATTTTTCGAGCCCATCGGCTGGGTGGTGATTCTGTGTCTTTTGTTTTCACTGGTGGAATCCAAGCTGATCCTGCCGGCCCACCTGGTGCACATGCGCGTGACCCGCTACCGGGACATGCCGGACCCCGAAAACTGGCGGCAGCGACTGGCCAGGTTCATGGTGGGTCTCCAGCGCCGGTTCAGCGAGGGTCTGCGCGGTTTGGTGAATGACCATTACGTCCCCCTGCTGAAGGCATCGCTGGCCAATCGCTACACCACCGTATCAATTTTCACCGCCGCATTGATCCTGTCCATTGGGCTGATCACCAGTGGAGTGGTGAGGACGGTCCTGTTCCCAGATTTTGTTGCCGATTTCATCCAGGTTTCGGTTGAGATGAACGAGGGGACCCCGTCAGAAAATACCCACGGGGCCATGGACTTCGTGCAGCAGAAGCTCCGGGACCTGGATGCCGAGGTGAGCCGGAAACAGGGGGTGGAGTCTGGCGCCGTCGTGGACACGATTTTCGCCTTTGCCAGCGGCGACACCAGCGGCCAGATAATCGTGGAACTGGTTAAAGACGAGGTTGCGGTTGTTTCCGCCAAGGATGTGATCAGCCGATGGCGGGACGCCGTCGGAGATCTCCCCGGCGTCAAGCAGCTCACTTTCGGCGGCGCCACCGGACCCAATACCGGCCCCGCCATTGCCTTTCAGCTGGTCGGTAAAGATACCGATGCCCTGGCCCGGGCCGGGCAGGAGCTGGAAGCCAGGATCCGGGAATTCGACGGGACTCACGATATCCGTAACTCCTTCGAGGGCGGCGCTGCTGAGATCAAGCTGGACCTGAAACCCGAAGCCGAAGTGCTTGGACTGACCCTCCAGGACCTGGCCCGCCAGGTGCGCCAGGGTTTTTATGGCGAAGAGGTGCAGCGCATTCAGCGCGGCGCCGATGAGGTCAAGGTGATGGTGCGGTACCCGCAGGAACAGCGCCGCTCGGTGGGCCACCTGGAAAGCATGCGGGTGCGAACCAGCGCGGGAGACGCCGTGCCGTTTTCCTCCGTGGCCACCTTGGAGTATTCCGAAAGCCCCACCGTGATCCGGCGTTTCAACCGCGAACGTTCCGTGAGCGTCACTGCCGATGTGGACAAAGATCGAGTAGAGCCGGGCAAGGTCAACAGCGAAATCCGTGAACATTTCCTGCCCGACCTGCTGTCGCGTTACCCCTCGGTCAGCTACCGCCTGGACGGTGGCAGTGCGGAAAATGCCCGGGTCGCTAGCCGTCTCACCAAGGGCGCCCTGCTGGCAGTTTTCCTGATTTATGCCCTGATGGCCATCCCGCTCAAGTCTTACCTGCAACCGCTGCTGATCATGTCGGTGATTCCTTTCGGCGTGATCGGGGCGGTTGTGGGGCACCTGATGCTGGGTATTCCCGTGAGCATGCTGTCCCTGTTCGGCATCATTGCGCTGGCTGGCGTGGTGGTCAACGACAGTCTCATTCTGGTGGATTTCGTCAACCGGTCGCGGCGCCAGGGTGTTGAAACCGTGGCCGCCGTAGTGAGTGCGGCAGTCAGCCGCTTCCGCGCCATACTGCTGACTTCGCTGACCACGTTCCTGGGGTTGGTCCCCATCGTGTTTTTCGAAAAGAGCTTTCAGGCCCAGATCGTGATTCCGATGGCGGCCTCCCTGGCCTTCGGCATCCTGTTCGCTACGGTTATCACGCTGTTCCTGATTCCGGCCCTCTACCACATCGCCGAAGATATTCGGCCCTATGCCGGGCGGAAAGAGCCGGCGGGATCACGACAGGGTGCGGAAGAAATCAGCGGGGTGCTGTCAGGAAAAATATGAGCTTGCCCGCCCGTCCCAGTCGCCGTTGACCTGCCGTGCAACCGGCGTCACCCTTGGCACGCTATGGATGAACTCTGGCAGGCATTCGTCCAGGTAACCGCGGCCGCCAACGCTTTGCTGCTGGGAGCGAAAGTTGTTGATACTTATCCATTGCGGCAACGCTCCTAAGGTCCTGATCATTCAAAATGCCTTTGCAATGATCATCTGAGCCTCCCCTGGGTCGGACCATCGTAAGGTGCCGTAGGGCTTGAAAAAACATGAGCCTCCCCTGGGTCGGACCATCGTAAGGTGCCGTAGGGCTTGAAAAAACATGCGCTATTCGGATGTGTTTGAGGGCTTAACAGCGCCATTTTGGGTCCAAAACCGACCGCGCTCGGCTGGTCCGACCCTGGGTTTGCCTGGGTTTGATTGGCTTGATCCTTCTCCACCATCCCTCTCGTACGTGAACCACACAGATTCAGTGCTAGGTAACTTCTCCGATAGTCGTTGCTCACGGAATCTCTTAGGGTAGCAGTTGGGCATCCCGTTTAAGGAGAGTGTGATGCGCAGAATCGGTATCGTAGTCGTAGGATTTACAGTATTGATGGCCATGATTCCCTCGCCGCTAAACGCACAGAAGGGAATGGGTGATCAAGCTGGCGTAGCCCAGCAAGCCGTTAAGCCAGAGGTCACGCGGATGTCAGGAACCATACTCGAGGTTCAGACAGGCGCCTGCGAGAACACCACCGGCAAGTATCCAATTGGCTCCCATGTTCTGATTCAAAGCGGTGATGAGACTTACAACGTCCATCTCGGGCCAGCGAATGCCGTAGACCATGTCACTGCCCAGCTATCGGTCGGCACTGACGTTTCGTTTGAGGTATTCCGCACCGACACCATGCCCGCTGATGCGGTAATCGCCAAATCACTGACCCTCGGGGACAGAATCATACATTTGCGCGATGAAAACCTGCGACCGAGTTGGGCATATCCTCGTGGTGCGGGACGCAAGACACGTCCTGGCGCCCGCGAGCCCTGCTGGTAGGCTCTGGACCTGGTAAGCGCGGACTCCTGGGAGTCTGAATCGGCATTGACCTTACCTCGCGCCCGAAGCTGTCGTCGGCAAAGGTGAGTCTGCACCCGGGCTGTATCATTCTCGGCTCCGAGTGAGCCAAACGTTTTTTCGGACGCGGTGCAGGCAGCGCCATTTGTGGTTTTCGCAATCGCGGCCAACTCATCATTTCGGATGAGGCCCTCGAAGAAAGGTTCATGGCACAATCGACACTCACCAACCCCAGGGTCGGACCAGCCCAACTCCGTGTATTTAGTTGTAATCCACCCTCTCCAGAGTGACTTTCAATCCTTTAGATTGCCATTTTCGGAGGACAAAAGGATTGATCAAGAATTCGTGCGCGGCCGGTTCTGGACCCAAAATGGCGCTGCTAAGCTCTCAAACACATTCCGAAAAGCGCATGTTTTTTAAAGTGGGAATTCTAGAGTGAAGTGCGACAACTCCCAATAAGATGATCATTGCAAAGACATTTTGAATGATCAGGAACTTAGGAGTGTTGCAGCAATGGATAAGTATCAACAACTTTCGCTCCCAGCAGCAAAGCGTTGGCGGCCGCGGTTACCTGGACGAATGCCTGCCAGAGTT
>JASJDM010000085.1 GCA_030065125.1 Lysobacterales bacterium
TGGGGCGGACAGATTATCTGCATCGTCCCATCGCTGGACATGGTTATCGTGTTGAAATCTGAAGCGGAAAACCCGGGCTCTCACGGTTACTACGAGTTGCTCGGTGATCTGATTGAAGCGGGCTCATGATGTCAGCAAGGGTCTGAATCTGTCCAGACCAGCCAGCACCCTGCCCAGGTAATAGGGGTGCTGGCCGAGCGCGGCTGCAACCGGAACAGCCCAATCTGCAGCCGGGGCCATCCTCCTCCATTGGTCAGTATTTACCGAGAACATCGGGCCTGAAGCATTGACGCCCAATTAACTCTCCATTACAATTTACTTTGTAAATCAAAGTTACTTTAAATTGACGTTGGAGGCACTGTCATGAACGCCATCGACTTAAAACGGGAGGAGCGCAACGCCTTTAGATCCGTCACCGATACCGGTCTGCGCGACATGATGATCGCCAGCTTTGTGGCCATGTTTGCCATTGCTCCCCTGTTGAGCGGAACGCTTGGGGATTTCTGGTCTTCGGCCGTATTTCTTCCGGTGTTGGCGGTCGTTTACCTGATCATTCGATTTGTTCACAGTCGGCTGATTGTCCCCCGCGTGGGGCAAGCTCAGTGGAGCGCTGTCCGGAAGTCCCACCTGCGCCGACTGGGCGTGGCGATGCTGGTGGTCAATGTCGCCGCATTCATTTCTGGCGCCGTTGCCTTTTTCCTGGCTGAGCGGGGTGTGACCGGGCCCTGGCTGTTTTCTGTTCCATTGAGCCTGATCGTGATGGTGCTCTTTTCCCTGCTCGCCTACGCGATGAGCGTGCCGAGGTACTTTGTCTATGGCGTGGCCCTGGCGGCCTGCCTGCCAGTGGGTGAGTGGCTGTTTCAGCAGGGCTACGCGTCCCATCACGGCTTTCCCATGGTGTTTGGTTCCGCGGCGATCGCCATTGCGCTGATCGGGCTGGTGAAGTTTGTGCGCATCGCGTCACAACCGATACCGGCCGAAGACGGCTGACGCGACAATGGCAGAGAACACTGAAACCATGAGCAATGGCCCGGTCGACCAGATCGACCCGGTCCTGCACGCGGCGGCCCGGCTGAAAGTTGTGACCCAGCTCTACGTGCTGGACGCGGCCGATGCCACCTTCCTGGTCAACCGCACCGGCCTGACCTGGGGCAATCTGTCGACCCACCTGAGCAAGCTGGAAGGTGCCGGCTACGTATCGCTGAACAAGGGGTACCAGGGAAAAAAACCGCAAACCATGATTCGCCTGACGAATAAAGGCCGACGGGCATTCAAGCAATACCGCGAGGCCATGCAACGGCTGCTCGAGGACACTCGCAGGGTTGATGAGCCGGGCAAGCCCATGGATCAACCGTCCGGGTCATAAGAGGCCCGCCTGGGGGGTAGTTTCCAGATCGGCGTTCGCTTCCGGTGTTAGCGGCATTGGAACGG
Organism: Lysobacterales bacterium; assembly: GCA_030065125.1. Lineage (GTDB taxonomy): Bacteria > Pseudomonadota > Gammaproteobacteria > Xanthomonadales > SZUA-38 > JASJDM01. The sequence goes on from JASJDM010000085.1 coordinate 1,432, forward strand.
GTGGCAGGTAATGCCTGCCCGATGTTTCAAGCCCAAGCGGAGGAGACCGTATGCAAGCGATCTGGATCTTTCTGCTCCTGTGTGCCCTGTCGGTCGCCCATGCGCAGAACACCGAGTTCACCTACCAGGGCGAGCTTCGCCGCGCCGGTGCGCCTGCCGAAGGTGTCTTCGATTTCGAGGTGGCGCTCTATGTCCAGAAATCCGGTGGCCGGGCCGTCGACGTCCTGGTCCTGGACGATGTGGTGGTCGAGATTGGGCGCTTTGTGCTTGCCCTGGACTTCACCGCCGTTCCCTTTGAGGCCGGGCCGACCTGGCTCGAGATCCGGGTGCGGTCGGAGTCCGAACCTGGTTACACGACGCTCAGTCCGCGGCAGCGGGTCGCGCCTGTCCCTTACGCGATAACCGCGCAGAGCGTCGGGAAGGATTCGGTAGGCGCGCTGGAGATCGACGCCAGCGAGGTGCAGCGGCGCGTCACCGGCAGCTGTCCCGCCGGCAGTTACCTGGCCGGCATCGGAGCCGATGGCCAACTGGATTGTGAGCCACTACCCATCGGTTTGAGCATCGCGCTCGATGCGGTGGGTCCAGACGAGAGCAGCGCGGCGATTGCAGTAAGGCCGGATGGTCGCCCCGTCATCAGCTACTACGACAGCACCAACGGTCATCTCAAGCTGTATGACTGCTTCGACGGCGCCTGCCTGACCGGCATCGCGCGCACCCTCGACACCAGCGGCGACGTGGGCCAGGACTCGGACGTCGTCATCCGCAATAACGGCACGCCCATCGTCAGCTATTACGACGCGACCAATGGCAACTTCAAGATCTACGATTGTGCCGACCCCGGGTGCGCCCAGGGGTCCGCCCGAACACCACGCCCGACCCTTGCCTCCGACGGCCGCCAGACATCCATAGCCATCCGGGATGATGGCCTGCCGATTATTGCTTATGTGGGAATCGGCTCGGACCTGGCGGTGTTTGCCTGCGGAGACTCATCCTGCAGCCCGGCTTCGCCTGGCGAGCACTTCGTGCTGGACACGGGGACTGTCCACCACCCGGACATCGCCATCCGTGAGGATGGGCGACCCATCATCAGCTACATGAATCCCGACGTCATGGTGTACCTGTGCAGCAATGACAACTGTGCCTCTGGCAGCTTCGAGCAGATCGACGGCCGGCAGTTTGGATCGCTGGGCGGCTTCATCGTTGATGAAACCGCTGTTGCCATTGACCGCAACGGACTGCCGGTCATTGCCTACGGAGTCAGCTCTTCCGGTGCATCGATCTACCAGTGCAACGACCCGTCCTGCAACGATGGGTCTCGCTTCGACATCGACAGCACCGATGCCTTCGCGTCGGATGTCGACCTGGCCGTAGCTCCAACCGGCGAACGGCTGGTCAGTCACTTCCGAAGGCCAGGCGGAGGTCTCCGGCTGTTCCAGTGCGCGCCTGAGGGCTGCGATTTTTCGCTCACCTCGGGCCGCACCTACGTAAACGTCGATCTTGCCGGCGACACGCTCGGCGTGCAGACCTCCATCGCCGTCCGTCCCAACGGCCGGCCGATCATCAGCTTCATCGACCGCCTGCGGGACCGATTGATGGTGTACAGCTGCGGGGAAGCCACCTGTGGCAACTAGGGCACTGCGAGCGATCCCGGCCCTGCTTGTCGTCATCGGTGTCGCCGCAGCGCAATCCGGCGGCGACTTCGAGATCACGCGCAGCACCATCGCAGGTGGCGGCAAGACTGTCGGCGGGGACTATCAGGTTTCCGGGGCCATCGGTCAGCCCGGGGCGGACCCAACTGACGCCACGGGCGGTGAATTCAGTCTGCGCGGCGGCCTTTACACCAGCCCAGCCGGCGAACGTGAGGAGGCGATTTTCGTTGATGGTTTTGAAGGCTGATGGACCTCAAGGAACATGTGGCCGGGCCACTACTTGTGAATGATCAACTGGTTCCTGTTGTTCGTCCTGTCGATGGTGAAGGCGAAATGCTTGAGGACATCACTGCCGACTTCCATCCCCACCGGCATGTCATCGTCAATGTCGCGCCTGATGCTCTTTACGCGGGGATAGGAGATTTCAAAGTCCAGATCGCCAAAGGCTACCTGCACTGCATCCTGGTAATACGAACCGGTCTTGTCCGTCTCAATTTTCGCTGACGCCAGAAGATCACTGTTGACAAAGGAAGCACTCTTTCCGGTGTCGAAGTAGACGATGACATTATCGCTATTCAGCTTGCCTCGGAAGTGGATTCCGAAGGGGTGTGAACTGATATCCAGGAGTTCGATGGCCCGGGAATTTGCATCAGTCAGCCTGTCTGTAATCGAGGTTTGTGAAACCGCGAGCGACTTGTCCCGGTAGCTGACGGTCATGCAGGTGTTATCGAAATACTTCAAGCCGACCATTCCGTTAAATGGCTCAGTGGCATAGATGCGCCAATCCATCAAGCTGCCGGTTTCATTCTGGAAAGTTGAGTGCAGGATTTTCAGTTGGGGTATCACGATGATGAAACCCTGGCCTCGATCTCTCCCGTCGGCGGTATAGGTTTTCATGGAGCCGGTGACCTGGTACTCAATCGCGTCTTCCAGCGCCGTGGTAATAGTGATATTGCCGCTGTTTCCAAAATCAAACAGCAGGGGAAACTGGCGAGCCCCAAAACCGACGTCAATCTCCGGAATGGAGAACACGTTGTCAAAACGCAGGGGGTGCACGTCGACGGAGTCATACAGTTCCAGAATCCGTGATTCACTGAAACCCTGTCCCTGCAGAGATACCCTGGTGCGGTCACGGAGGTACTGAGCCGACAGCGACGTGTGGATGAAAAACAGCAGCAGGAATACAGATAATTTCGTGAGGTTTTCTCCTGGCAATCTCATGATTCGACCAACTCCCAGACTTGTTACCCTGCGTCCGCCGGGAGTTTGGGGATCACAACATTCTGCAGCATAGATCCGACGCTGCGGCGCTGCCTACCCAGGTCCTGGCGTATCTGGGCGATGAGGGATTGGTACTGAGGATCATCGTGCAGGTATTCGGTGACGGGGTCGCGCAGCAGGATGTCCCACCACTGGTAGCGCACGCCTCGGCGAATAGCGGTATCCAGGGCCTTAAGCGCATTGGGGCTATCGCCCAGCACAGCGTGGGCATAGAACACATAAAACCCCACGCCGCCGTCATGCACCGATTGGGGCGGCAGGTCCCGCATGACGGTCAGGGCCTCCTCTACCAGTTGATTGCCGCGTTGCCGGTCACCCAGTCCTAACCTGATGGCGGCCAGGGGCACGGCCAGGTAGTAGTTGTTGACCGTCACGCGTTCTTCCGGGTTGGGGAAGTCGTGCCAGACTTCCTCAAAATACCGTTGATACACCGCCAGAGCCTGCTCGAACTGGCGGTTGCGCATGTACAGGGCACCCAGGACCTGGCGCGTCCGGCCGTAGGGCCGCTGCAGCCAGAGATCAAGGGCCAGCTCCAGCGCTTCGTCGAACCTTTCCTGGTAGACCAGGACGTCTGTGCAGGCGATCTGCGCGCGAAAGTTTTCGGGTGCCAGGGCCTGCATCTCGGCGCACAGGCGGGTTGCGGATTTCGGGTCCTCCAGCATCAGGTAGTAACTGCTGAGATAGCTGCGCCACGCTACCGATTGGGGGTTGGCCTGCAGGGCCCTGGTGTACCACTTGATCGCTTCGTCCAGCCGACCCAGGAGCTGGCCGTGCACGTCGGCCAGCGACTGCATGACCCGCTGGTTGGTGGCGTTGATAGCCAGTGCCTGGTCGAGGATCTTGAGTGCCTTTTCTGTCTGGCCCACTGCGCCGTGAGCCTCTGCCAGCAGTGCGAAACTCTCGGCGTTGGTGGGTTCCAGCCTGACTGCCATTTGGAGCTGAGCGATGCCGTCATTATGCCGCCCAAAGATCTCACTCAGCAGGCGACCGTAGAGATAGCGCGCCCGGGGGCGGTTGGGAGCCAGTTCGATGGCGCGGCGCAGACTTTGCTCGGCCTTCTGGTAGTCCCGGGCGAGAGATTGGATATGACCCAGCAGTTCGTATCCCGCAGCGAGCTCCGGGTCGAGATCCAGTGCCCGTTCTGCCAGGCGGGTGGCCGATTGGATCCAATCTTCCCGGGGCAGGTCGCCGTGCTCGGTCAGACCGGCGTACTGCCAGGCCAGCTCGACATAAGCGTCCGCGAAGTTTGGATCCAGCCCCACCGCCTGGTCCAGAAACTCAATGGCCCGCTGCCGCTCCCTGTCGCCATGCGGTGATTGAGTCCCGGCAAGCAGCCGCCCGGATTGGTAAGCGCGGTACGCATCCAGGCTCAATGTGGGAATCCGGCTCAGCAGCCGGTCATCACCTTCTGCGATCTCGACCTGCATGGCTTCCGCAACGTTGCGCGCAATGGCCTGCTGGACGCTGAAGATGTTTTCCACGGTCAGGGTCCGTTCAAAAGACTTCGACCAGACAAAACGATCCTTTGGTCCGTCCACCAATTGAACGTTCACCAGGATCCGGTCACCGGTCAGATTCGAAGTTCTTTGTATGCCGCACTCCAAGACGTGACTGACGCCCAGGGCGTGGCTGATTCCGGGCATGGTTTCCTGGTGATCGCGGAACTGCTCAACGGAGGTGCGCGAGATCACCACCATGCCCGACACAGCCGAGGCCGCACTCACCATCTGGTCGTGCAGTCCGGCAACGAAGGCGCCGTTATCCGGATCGTTACTCAGGTTGGCACAGGGCAGAATGGCCAGCGCCGGTTCCCGGAATGCCCACCACTTGTCGACAGCGAATAGGACTACCGCTGCAGACAGCATGCCGATCACCACGAAGTCCATGCGTCGTCCCGTGACGGACGTGATGGATTCCCCCCGAACGACGTCTTTTTCCAGCTTGAGACCTTCGGGTGTGATCTCGAAAATCCAGGACAAGATCAGCGCAATGGGAAAGCCCACAGCCAGAATGGCGATCGTCGCCCGCCCCATCCAGACCGGCAGATCCCCCAGGCCGAGCAGCACCTCCGCCACCTGCATGACCAACCAGGCAGCCACGACGTAGAGCGCCGCCATGCGAAAGACATTGCGACGTTTGAGCTCAGCAATGAAGCTCATGTGTCACCCTTGCTTGTATGTTTGGGTCGATCAATAGGTAGTGACCGAGGGCCACCAAAGATATGGATATCTCCGGATGCTCGGCGCAACCGCCGGTTGCTAAAATGGCGACGCGCAAGTTTATGCCGGGTGGGGAGTGAGTATGGTCGACGACCCTGCCAGCCTCCCTTTGTTCTGGGAGAAGCTCCAGGTCATTTCAGGCATCGTCGCGGCAGTTTTTGTGCCTGTCGCGGTAGCCCTCGTCGGATACTTTTTCTCGAAAAGCGCCAAGGATCGTGAACTCGGCGCAAAGTACATCGAACTGGCGCTCGATATTCTCACCTCCGACACCTCCAAGACCAATGAAGCTCTTCGCGAATGGGCAACCTCGGTCATCAATCACTATTCCAGAATCAAGCTGAGTGGTGAGGTTCAGGGCTCTCTGAAGCTGCATGGACTGGGTCCAGGCATTCAGTCATCTAATCACTAGAAAAGGGGGAAGCTGCTGTGACTAAAGTTCGCGTTGTCGTTAATGCGCCTTCGGGCCATTCAATTCCCAATGACTCGATAATTGAGATTCAAAAAAAGGGGAGTAGACCGATACGCCTCAGATACGAGCCTATGTTGGTCAAATCAGTCAGACCCGGCCGGTACAAAATTCGCGTTGATGCCGGTAGGAATCTGGCTACCCCGGAGCGTGAAGTGGAAGTTTCCGGACATAGTCACACGATAAATGTCTATATGGGGCTACCCGGTTGGCCGAGTTATCGTATTGGGGACAACAGGATTCCTTTCCGGCCGCTGGAAGAAGTGGACACGATTGCCGTGTGCTTTGAGTACAACCGGCCCAATCCCCGTACTGCAAAAAAAATGGTGGACGCTATCAAGGCGAAAGGGCTGAAGACCTACACCTTGGGTGCCGAAGATGACCCTCTCGTCGGACCCAAGAATTTCATGTCGGCTCGAGGCGCCATTTGGGTTTTCAAAATTGTAGACGGAGACAGAAGAAAGGCCGAAGAAGATATTCGTGTGATATTGACGGGTAAAGGCTATAACCATGGCCGAGTTGGCGTTCCCTTAAACCTCACTCCGGGCCAGATTCGAGTATTGGATTCACAGTACGCAGTGAAGTTTCCGCCGGGAATGAGCGGCGCGCAAATCAGGCAACTGATTGACGGGTATGCCGAACTCAAATTCAAGATCTTTGGCAATACGCGAGTGATTCGTTTTCCGGACTCTCTAATCGAAGAGCACTATCACAAACTAGACCAGTGGCAGATCAATGGGGACGTGTTATTTGGTGAGCACGACCTTATAGCCGAATTTATCGACGATTCCGTACCGCCAAGCTACCATGTTCAGGATGTCGAAGGTGGTTGGCAAGTTCTAAAAGATCTGAATCCTGACATCGAATTTGGCAACCCAGAGATCATCGTTGCAACTATAGATGGCGGCTTTGATCCAGCGCACGACAAACTTTCAGGCAATCTTTCCAATGGCACACCGCGTATACGCGCGCATTTAGATATCACCAATGGCAACCAGCCAAATCTTGATCACGGCATGGGCGTCATCGGGATCATAGCTGCGAAACACGGTACGGGCCCAGCGAAGGGGATAGCGCCCAACACGCAGCAGATCGCAATCACAAGACCCGATCTTGAAACGGCCATGTACGCGAAACTGCTGCGCTGGGCAGGTGGCCTTCTTGATCCAGCGGACATCCCGGCCGACTGGCCTGAAATACCAGGTGCCCACATCATCAACTGCTCTCACGGAGTCGATGGAAAAAAGGGGTATTTTGTGATGGAAGCGCTGACTGAACTGTGGAACCACGGCATATTGGTGGTCTATTCGGCTGGCAGGGAGAAAAACGTCTACCCGAACTTTGAGACGCAGCGACCGTGGGCGGCCCACCCGAAAACTATTGCTGTTTCGAATACCGAGCTTGATCATTCAACTCCACCAACTGAGTCAATCGAAGGCTTCTCGAACAGCGGTGAAAAGATTGACCTCTGCGCGCAAGGCGAGGGCGTAGCCTCAATCTCCAATAGTGGCACAATCACTGGCACTTCGGCGGCGGCGCCTATGGTGTCTGCAACGGCAGCGCTGATGCTCTCGGCCAACCCCAACCTGAAACCGCGGGATATCAGGCAGATACTGCGGGACACTGCAGACAAAATTGGCAGCAGTTCCTACCATCGAGGATTCAGCCAGATTTACAGTTACGGCCGCCTCAATGTAAAAGCCGCGGTGAAGGCTGCTTTAGAACCTGTCAAAAAGAGCGTTAATGCCATTTGCCACAAGCCCCGCACCCAATACTATGAAGACACGGAGACATTTCAGGTGTTTGGCACCCTCGAGGGCTGCGTGAACAGCGGCGGGCGCGAGCCCATGTGATATTGGGTAGTCGCGCACTGGCCCGGCTACCGCAGCTATCAGTCACAACCTGTCAATCTGGAGCGTGCCAGGTCCCGGAGTGATCGTCATCAGGGTGCCGGTGGCCGGCATCATCAAGCTCGTGATAACTGCAAAAGAGGCAAAGCGACAATTCCACTTCATAGGATTTTTTGCCTACTTTGATTTCTCCGACTGCAACGTCATTGTTTAACTCCAGTTCAAGGTCTTTCCAAGCACCGGGAAGGTCGTTGCCACTGCATATCAGCTTTCCAGGACCGTGATCTCTGATTTCGAGGTCTTTCTTTACGCCCAATTTGTCTTTGGGACAGCCGGCGTCTCGTTCTCGAATCGTCCAGAACCTGCTTGCCGCTGGACGATGATCACGGGTTATGACTTTTTTGAAAGCATCGCTCTTTTCCAGCTCGTACGCGTGGTCGTGCGTATGGCCATTGAATGCCGTGCTTAAAGTTGGAAATTCTTCAGCTGACACGTTTCTAAGTGTGATTTCGATGTCCATTTGCTACCTCCTCGCTCGTGGCAAAAACATCATCCATTCAATTCAGTCCAAAAACCTGAAATCCCGCCCAGTAATGCGGGTCACGGGATTGCGGGTCTTCCGACATCTGAAGCTGAGCCATCCGCAGCGCGTCGGTGGGACGCCGGCCGCGTTCAAATAGCTCAGCGTAAAAATGTTGCATCAGGGTTGCCGTCTGGCGGTCGGCAACGGGCCAGAGGCTGGCCACCACGGCGTCGCTGCCGGCTACCATGAAAGCGTATGTAAGCCCGACCAGGCCTTCGCCGCGCAGGGGCTTTCCGAGTGCGGTATCGCAGGCGCTCAGGACTACCAGGTCTGCGTTCAGGCGCAGGTCCATGATTTCCGCCACTGACAGAAAGCCGTCGACAGGGCGCGCGTCCCGGGTTACCAGAGACAGGGCCAGGCTGGATAGTTCTGGAGTCTGGTTGTCCACAATGCCGTGGGTTGCGAAATGAACGTATTGAAACCGGGACAGGTCGCTGGAAAGGAGGCGCGGTTTGGTGGCATCGAATCCGGTGAGTAATTCCACGGGTCCGTCTTTAATGATATCCGCGATGCTCTGGACCTCCGACTGGGCGTACGGAAGCCGGTTCAGGGACCCAGGGGAGCGATAGTGAGATTGAGCAGCGACTGCGGAGTCGGTTTCAGCGACCGCTATCCGATCATCGGCATGGGTAAAAACCGGGTCCGCCAGCAGGAATATCCCCGCTGTTTCGGTGCCAGTACGGGCGCTGTCCTGCTGGGCCAGAATCGCAGTCACGGACGGTGCCACGCTGATGGCGTAGCGGTTGACCATTCGTTCGCCAGACACGGTGCCAGTCCGCGGCAGGGCGCCAAACGGAACGTAATGCAGCGAGCCGTCAGGAACAATTAGGAGACTGTTGGTGCGTGTGCCGAGGTCGGGTTTTCCGAACAGCGCTTCGGCCAGTTGTTTCTCAAACTTAGAGTTGGAAGAACCGGCGCGTCGCACCTTGAATTCTTCATAGGCCCCCTGGCTCAGTTCGTCGATGACATCCTCGGAGGGGAGTACAAAGGCTTCAAACCGGTCCGGGGTGATGAGCCACAGGAAACTGCGCTTCGTGCCGAGGGCATACTCCATCACAACACTATGGCCATCCAGCATTTCCTGAACCCCGGCTACATCTACGGGACTGAAAGTCGCTACGGAACCCCGTCCCCTTGCAGCGCGCACCTGCTCGTCCAACTGATCCAGCTTTGCCAGCGCGATCTGGAGCTTGTCGTCCAGGTCCGGTGCCGCCCAGGTTTTCTGTTTCAGCGCGATCAGCGCCTGGACCTGGTCTTGGAGGTCGGATCTTTGGCGCGTCAGCGAGGGGTCAGGGGAGGTTTCGATCGCGCCTCGTCTTGATTCGCGAACCAGGTCTACAAAAGAGGCGCTCTTGAACTGCTCGTTGGCGCTGAACGCCAACCGGGCATAGTGGGCGTCACCTGTGGACGTGTACTGTTCCATCAGCGTATCGATTCGCAGTTCGAAAAGGCCTCGAATCGTCGACAGGTAGGTGGCTCTGAGGTTTGGGTTCAGTATCCGCGATCTTTGTGTATCGAGAATGGACACGGCCTGGTCCAGCCTGGACAAACAGGCATCCAGTCTGCCCGCCTCCCTGTTGATCCGCGCGAGGCCTACGAGTGCCCTGAGTTCGCCGGGCGGGTCATCTACGGCTCGGGCAAGGGTTTGGGCTTCTTCGAATACTGCTGTCAAATCGCCTGTGTCACCATTGGCCAGCTGGATGTCCCCCATAGCCAACAAGCCAAGCAGCAAGCGACGTTTTTCGCCTGTGTCGCGGAAGACCCGGATTGCGGAGCCGGCGTAAGCTTTCGCTTGGGTGAGGGTTACCTGGCGCTCACTGGCAGATTGCGTTCCTGCCTTTTGAGTAAATGCCTCGGCCATGGCCAATTCGGTCACCGCCGCACCACCGACTTTGCCGGACCGCCGATCCAGTGTCAGGGCGTCACCAAAATTGGCCAGGGCCTGGTCGAATTCGCCTTGGATGGCGTGGATCCTGCCGATCTCGCGAACGGTGTGTACCAGTGTGTCGCCTTCCCCCAGTTGCTCACGGAGTTCCCGGGCCCGATTCAGGAACGTTACCGCCCTGTTGAATACCCCAAGCGTAGCGTAGGCCAGCCCGATGTTGTGCATTGCTCGGGCGATTCCGATTTCGTCCTCCAGCGCTTTACGAATCTCCAGAACCCGGAACGACTCGGACAGCAACTCCTCGGTCTGGCCTGTGATTCGACGGAGCGCGGCGATGTTTCCCAGTACGTCTGCCTCACCGGCGAGGTTTTGGGTATCGCGCCGGATCTTCAGACTGGCCTGGAAATACTCAAGCGCCTTGCCCGGCTCTCCCTGCATGTAATGAATGCCACCCATATTGTTGAGTAGATTGGCCTGCTCGTGGACGATGCCTCGGTCCCGATACGCCGCCATGGCTTTTTCATAAAGTGTCCGGGCGCGGTCGAAGTCGCTGTTTTCGTGGTAGGCGAGGCCCAGGTTGTTCATGGCACCGGCGTTACTGAATCCGATGGCTTCTCCGTGTTCGATGGCGCTGTGAAGAATCTGCATGGCCTCTGGGGTTCTGCCCATAGCCATGAGCACTCTTCCCTGGAAAACCCAAACTGACCCGACCAGCTTGGGATCAACGTCAGCCAGGGTCCGCACCGCTGCCTCCAGGTTGGCCAGGGCGGGTTCTTTATCACCCAGGGTGTGGTGAGATGCGCCCAGGTAGAACAGCGTCTGGCCTTGCCGGTAGGGGTTATCCAACTGCTCCCAGAGTTCTGCTGCCTTCCGGTATTCGACTACAGATAGCCGGCGGCCCTCCTGGGTGCCCTGGGCTCTACCCTGGGCCGCGCGCGACATGGCCTGGAATGCGGTCACGGTCGTGGACTGTGCCGTGGAATCCTCGGGAAGCGTCGACAACAGTAGCTCGTATTCTCCGGAGTTCCCCCGCTCGACACCCTCGATATCTAAAATGTGATGTTCCGGCCCGCTCGAGCGTATGACATAGATCTCGGTGGAATCGCGATGGGCCGGGGCGTCGGAATCCATAGCCGGAGCTCCGTCCGCACCAATCAGGCGACATTTGACGTCGATGGAAGTCTGGAAAATCTCTATCAGCCAAACGCCGGCCGATGGCAGGTCGATGGCATGTCGCCGGGTTTCTCCCGGGCCGAGGGCGTAGCTTTGAATCTGATAGGGCTCCGGGGATTTTGCGGTGGCGGCGGTGGAGTTTGCCTTGTACGGCCAGACCACGGCCAGAAGGCACAACATGATAATCACTGGGCGGGTCGTCGTTCCCACATCAGCCGCGCCCGAACCGAATGCACGGGCATTGGGATTCGCGGCTCCATGGGCCATTTCTTTACTCCACGCGTAACCAGAAATCCTGGACCAGGCGGTCTCCCTGACGAACCTCAATATCCAGACGGCCCACAGTCAATGTGGCCGTATTCAATGCGATTCGGGCATATCCTTCCGAATCTACTTCTTTGGGACCAAGCACATAGGTTTGATCCGCATTGCTCAGCTCCACCTGGTACTCGCCTGTGGCTGCCGGGCCGAGGCTGATTTCCAGCACCAGGAGATTAGGCGTGTCGCCCAGGACGATTGCCCCATTCGGCTCATCGCCGGGTCCCCGGGTGGGTTCCAGGGGCAGGGTGAAGACGTTTTCGCTGGGACGGCTGAGCTGGGTCACGGACTGTTCAAGCAGGGAGTTCTGATCCGCCAGGCGGATGGAGATCACGCTGGGAATGACGATGGCGGCCAGGGCTATGGCTGCCATGGCGGCCGCAAGGGTCGGGCGCATCAGCCAGGCGCGCCAACCGGACAGCAGCGACGGGTTTTCGGCTGGTTCGAACAGAGGTCCAAGTTCCTTGATGCCTTGATGCAGGGCGAACTGGGACTCCAGGTCGGGTAGGGCATCGGGATGTTCGAGCAGCCACATTTCGAACTGTTCTTCCTGGTGTTCATCGAGCTGTCGCTGCATATATCGATCAATCAGATCGGCGTTGGGAACGAAGGTGTCCGTCATTTTGCTGGGCCTCCTTGCCTTGTCAGGAAAGCCGTCAGCAGCATGTTCACTACGCTCAGTGGAATCTTCCTGCGGAGCCTTTTTTCCAGCAGGGCTTTGAGTCGTTTGCGGGCGCGGCTGTTGATGCGGTCGAAGTGCTCCGGCTTCACCTCGAAGCGCTTACACAGCACATTTTTGTCGATATCGTAGTAATAGAAATGCAGCAAGAGGTCGCGGTCCCGTTTCTGCTCGAGTTCGTCGAGAACCTGGCGAGCCATTGATGCCAGTTCGTTCTTCTCCAGATCGGCCAGCAGGTCGTGATCGGAGGTGTGGGACTCGAAGTTCACCGGGTCCGTGGGAATCTGCCGCCTGATCTTGCGAAGGACGTCAAAAGCCGTATTCAGGGCAATCCTGCGTACGTAGGCGGAGAGTCGTTCGGGGAATTCAATGCGATCGGATCGCAGATTCTCGATCACCGCAATGAATGTATCCTGGAGCACGTCGTTGACGAATTCCTCGTCGTCGTAACGCATGCGGAGGATGAATCGGAGAGTCTTGTGGCAGCACTCCACCAGCTCGGTCTCGGCCGAGCGGTCACCACCACGAATCCTGCTTACCAGATCGGCAGGATCAATTGATAGCCCCTTAGCCATATTCAACGGCATACCACCGTCGCGCCGGCTCGCGACCGGCCGGGGGCATGCCCCCTCGCAACCCTCATTGCGTCCGACCAGCATAGCACAGCAATTTTCGCAAAAAGCCATTTATCCATTGCCACTTACACGTACATGACCTGCGGGTTTCCGCCCCGGGTTTTCACACCCAGGAACCGGCCAGGAATTACCTGTTTCCACTAGTCCAGTCGCGCGAAACCAGTTTTCCTCTCATGTGGATTTCCGCTTACCGCAACACGCAAGTTGCCTGAGAGGAATTCTTTTGCCGGGAGACTTTTTGGACAGAGAGGAAGGACTCGCCCAGAGCGAGTGGAGACGCAACGATGTTGTTCGAAACGCTGTACGAAACACTGTTCGGATTCCTGGTGCTGGTTTGCATGACGGCCGGGCTTGGTTCGCTGCTTCTGGTGGTCAGCTATATAGATCACCTGGTGCGACATCGAGTGACAGCTCTCGTCAGGCGTGACCCGGTTTCCAGGGTCGCTCAACCATCTGCGGGTGCGCTGACCGATGCGGACCCCCGGGCTTTCAGGAGGTGACGATGCAACTTTCAATCATATTGCCGATCCTGGCGCTGCCATTAATGGACGTGCCTCTGGATGATCCGAAGCCAGGCGCAACGTTGATGACCTGGGACTGCGGTTATTCGATGGTCACGGTAGACCAGCGTGAGGGACAGCCGTTGTTCAACCTGAAGCAACAGTCGGAGGTGAAGAGCACAACCTTTACTCCGAATGATGCTGGGGCGATGCAGCTCACCGCCCACTTGACCAGCGCGCCTGTCTCCAGGCGGAACTGCAGGCCAAAGCAGCTTGATGTCCGGCCTGACCCGGTCAGGTTGTGCAAGACCAGAACGGAGTCGGCTGTGAATTCAGCAGAAGCCGGAATGACTGCACTTTTCAAGTTTGAAATTTGCGGGGATGAGGCGGGCAGGGCTCGGGACTAGAAGGTCCAGGCCCTGCAACTCCCCTTAACACAAGTAACGCGGCTGGTGCCGCAGGAGGACAACGATGAACACGCACTGGATCAGACTGCTGACGATGATGGCGGTAGCTGTGAGTGCGACCGCATTGGGTGATGACCATCACTTCAGGCTGAACGACGGCATGTACGCCAACCCGCAGATGGCGAACGAGGGTGTTTCCATCACGTTTACCACCGGCGCTGATGGCGGTCGCGATGCCTTTGCTGCCTGGTACACCTATGACGAATTCGGCAACCAGCGGTACCTGGCCGGAAGTGGCGACGTAGAGACCCATGATGACGATTTCGGCGCCGTCGAGTTCGCGCGGCTGGAAATGTACACCACCCATGGTGGCGTGTATGGCCCTGAGCCCCTGCCGACGGACGCAACCCTGGCGTTCTTCGATGACGTGACCATCTACGCCCGGGACTGCAACACCATCGCTCTGGACGTGGGTGCCGATAAAGACCTGATCATGCTGGAGCGCTTCCCGGCCGCTCACGACTGCGAGCAGACGCTGATCTCTGACGAGGAGCTGCTGGCCCTGCGGGAGGCTGTCCTGGTCAACGGCGACAACAATTGTTCGCCCGTAATGAAGATCTGGGACATCAGGCTTGGCTTCGTGTACGAGCTGACCCTGAGCGACGGACTGGTCTGGCGTGTGGACCAGGCTGACCAGGGAGAGATTGCCGATTGGTACGTGGGCGACGATGTGCTGATTTGCCCCTCCGATAAATCAGCGTACGCCGTCATGACCAGCCTGGACGCCAATGAAGCGGTTGGTGTGAAGCTGGTGGGGATGGATGATGACCTGCCGCCCAGGTAACAGGGGGAGACCGTGACCCCGGTCGCGCCAGCGGCCGGGGTTTTTTGTTGCCTTCATCTCTGCGGCGGATTCTTGGAGAGCCGACGGCGGCGCCTGGCACCTCCATCTGAAGAATGAATTCGCGCATCCCGGAGCACGCTTTGCGCCGACCAACAGGGGGAGTTACCCTGCAATCCGCTCAACGGTACCCAGGCGAAGGGGAAGTGCAACGGGGATGAACAATGGGACCGAACACGCCGCGCGGACCTTGGACTGCCCAAAGTGCGGGTCGGCCATGGCGCCGCTGTCCCTGGAGCAGGTGGGCTTCGAATACTGCAGCGCCTGCGAGGGGGTGTGGTTCGATGGGACGCGCCTGCCGGACGGCGCGCCCCTGGAGAACGACAAAGCCCTGCTGGCTGATGTAGCCCGGACGCTGAAGGAACGCCAGGGCGACATCCAGGCGTTTCTGGACAGCGCGCCTTTTGAAATGGGAATCAAAGATACCGAAGGGCGCTACCTGTTGATCAATCGGCATACCGAGGAGCTTTACGGCCGCAGCAATGAAGATGTCCAGGGCAAACTGCCATCCGACCTGTTTCCCGCCCAGGACGCGCAGAAGATGATCGCCGCGCAACAGCGTACCCTGGATACCGGCGAGGTCAGCTCTACCGAGGCGGGTGATGGCGAGGGGCGCTGGTTCCTGGCGACCTATTTTCCGATTCGTGACTGGCAGAACCAGGTAACGGGCCTGGGGGGCATAGGACTCGATGTCACCGTCCGTCGCCAGGCTGAGCTGAAAATCGAACAAATCAATACCGAGCTTGAAGCTCTGGTGGAAGAGCGTACCCAGGAACTCCGGGCAGCCCAGGAAAAGCTGCTGAAACAAACCAGGCTTGCCATGGTTGGGGAGATTACCGCAACGGTGAGCCATGAGCTGCGCAACCCGATGGCCACCATGCGCAGTTCCCTGTTTGTCCTCGGCGGCCTGGTTGAGCGAGGCAACGACAGGCTCGATCGAGCGCTGGCGCGCCTGGAGCGCAGCCTGCAGCGTTGCGACGGCATCATCGACGAGCTGTTGGATTTCGCCCGCACCAAGGAGGCAGTGCTCAAAGCCACCATGGTTGATGACTGGCTGTCCGGGGTTCTGAATGAGTACGAAGGGTCGGGAGACCTTCAGATAGACAGGCGGTTGGACGCTGATGGGGCGTGCATCCAGGCCGATCACGAGCGGCTTCGTCGTGCGGTGATCAATGTTCTGGAAAACGCCTGTCATGCCCTGCTGCAACAGACCCAGAACCCTCATCCGGCCCCCAGCGTGGTGGTTTCAACCGGAATCGAGGACGGGCGCCTGTTTGTGTCGTTCATCGACAATGGTGTCGGCATGAAAAAAGATGTGCTGGACCAGTGCTTCGAGCCTCTGTTCAGCACCAAGGGGTTCGGCACCGGGCTCGGCCTGCCCGCTGCCAGCCGGATTTTGCAGCAGCATGGCGGCGAAATAACGATTGATTCTGAGCCTGGTGAGGGCACCACCGTGGTCTTCTCGCTACCTCTGGCGGGCATGGTGTGAGAGGATGGTCGGGAGATACTCCCGTTGAACAAGGGAAGCCAGCATTGACAATTACAAAACCAAGCGTCTTTCCGGTGCCTTGGCAGGCCAATCGTCCGGGTGATTCAGATCACCCTCCCCGCGGAAAACCTGGGCCTGGATCCAGCCGTGTCGACGGGGCGCCGGACCGTCGCACGGTGCTGGTGATTGACGACGACCGCGATTTTCTCGAGTCCCTGGGGGACATGCTGGAGATGGGCGGCAATTACAGTACCTGTCTCGCCCGGGACGCCGTCAGCGCGGTGGCCATGGCCCAGGCGCACCTTCCGGCCATTGCCCTGATCGACGTCAAGCTCGGTCAGGACAACGGGTTGGAGCTGCTGCCCATTTTGAAGCGGACGCTGCCAGGGATGGTTTGTATTGTCATGACGGCATTCCGCGACGAGAAGCATTCCAGGCAGGCCTTCGAATCAGGCGCCGAAGCCTTCCTGCACAAGCCTATCGATCCGAATCGCCTGTTCCTCACCATGCAGGATCTGCTTGTGCACAGCCCGGACGGGTCCGGCTCGAACTAGCCCACTCTGTCAGCTTAAGGCGGCGGATTCATTGCCGCTTGTGGGTCGCTTGTGGGCTGCTTCTGGCACAATCTCTCGCCACCCGAAATAATTTTCGCGATTCCCAAGGATTTCACGATCCACCGCGTCTCACCCCTAAAGAGGAGTACCGGTGACTGACCAGAAGGCGCTGATACGCAGGGCGCAATCCGGCGATGGTGAGGCCTTTGAGCAGCTGCTCGAGACCCACTACGACATGCTGTATCGCTTTGCGTACAAGTGGTGCGGAAACCGCGCCGATGCCGAAGACGTGACCCAGTTGGTCTGCGTCAAGCTGGCGCGCACCATTGGTCAGTTCCGCTTTGAGTCCTCCTTTTCGTCCTGGCTTTACCGCGTGGTGGTCAACTGCGCCCGGGACTGGGCCCGTTCCGAACGGCGTCAGAGCCGCTGCGTTGAACAGGACGAAACGGACCGGGCCGTTGAGGGTTCGGTGGAACACCAGGCGTTTCTCTGGCAGCTGCTGCGGACGCTGGACGCGCTCCCAGACGGCACCAAGGAAACCCTGCTGCTGGTCCACGCCGAGGGACTCACGCACCGGGAAGCGGCCCGGATACTGGACGTTAAGGAAAGTACCGTGTCCTGGCGTCTGCATGAATTCAGAAAAAACTACAGCCTGGAACTCGATGAGGGTGTGATCCGTGGTGGATAGCAACAATCCAATTGACGGCGATCTGCAGGCACGGCTCGAACAGCTGCGGGTGCCTCCCGCCAACGAAGCGGCCCGGCGGCGCGCCATTGCCGCTGCCCGGCAGGAATTTGATGTGCTGCATGCCGATCGCAGCGACAGGTCAAGCGCGCGCCAAGGATTCTTCTCCTGGCGGCGTCTTATGAAGCGAAACTCGGATAACGGGAGAAGCTTCATGACATTTTCCAAACCGTCCCTGGCCACAGTGGCTACCGTGATGACCTTGGTACTGGCCAGTGGCCTCATTCTCAGCCTCATTTTGCCGAATGTCGGCGGCAAGCTGCCGGACGCAGGCCGGACACCCATAGCGGACCGGCTCGAAGCAGTCAGCCCAGAAACAGCTGCTGTGAATCAACCGGTTCCCGCAGGCGACATGCTGTTGATGCGGCACAAGGGCGCAGATCCGTCGTCGTCAGTTCCTTACGCGGAAATCGGTCGCGACCGCTTCGAGGCCTTCGACCCCAACCCGGTGAAGCTGGTCTCCGAAGATCCCGTTTCGACCTTCTCGGTGGACGTGGACACAGCGTCTTACAGCTTCGTTCGGCGCATGCTCAACACGGGGGTATTGCCCCAGATCGACGCGGTTCGGATCGAGGAGATGATCAACTACTTCAGCTACGACTATCCGCTGCCGCAGAGCCGGCAACAGCCGTTCCTGCCCACGATTGCCATGAGCGACTCGCCCTGGGCCAGCGGGCGCAAGCTGCTGCACATCGGCATCAAGGGATTTGACGTTGAGCCGGCGGAGAAGCCGCGCAGCAATCTGGTGTTCCTGCTGGACGTGTCCGGCTCCATGAACAATCCGGACAAGCTGCCTCTGGTGAAACAGTCCATGGAAATGCTGCTCAGCGAGCTCGATCCTGACGACACGGTGGCGATTGCCGTATACGCGGGCGCGGCTGGAACGGTGCTCGAACCCACGCCGGTAAGCGAGCGACGCAGGATCCTGGACGCCATGCGCCAGCTGCAGGCCGGTGGCTCCACCGCCGGTGCCCAGGGCATCCGGCTGGCCTACGAACTGGCGGAAAGCAACTTAGACAGCGCGGCGGTAAACCGCGTCATCCTGGCAACCGACGGCGACTTCAACGTCGGTATCACCAACGACCGGGAACTGCAGAGTTTCATCGAGCGCAAGCGGGAGCAGGGGATCTATCTGTCCGTGCTCGGCTTTGGCCAGGGAAACTACCAGGACGCCCGGATGCAAACCCTGGCCCAGAACGGCAACGGCGTGGCCGCCTATATCGATACCCTGGCCGAGGCCCAGAAGGTGCTGGTGGACGAGGCCACTTCGACGCTGTTTCCCATCGCCACTGACGTCAAGATCCAGGTGGAGTTCAATCCTGCCCGGGTCGCCGAGTACCGTCTCATCGGCTACGAAACCCGCCAGCTGCGGCGTGAGGATTTCAATAACGACGCAGTGGATGCCGGGGACATCGGTGCGGGCCACACGGTAACCGCCATTTACGAGATCACTCCCGTGGGATCGGATGCCAGGCAGATCGAGCCCAGCCGCTACCAGCCGGAGACCGCGTCGACCCCGCATGACGCCAGCGCCGAGTACGCGTTTCTGAAGATCCGCTACAAGCTGCCGGGCGAGGAACAGTCAGAACTGATCACACGGCCCATCACCAATGGCGACGAGATCAGCCTGGATTCGGGCAGCACCCTGGCACGGGAAGCCGGATTTGCCACGGCCGTGGCCGCTTTTGCCCAGCTTCTCAAGGGCGGTGAACATATGAACGCCTACGGGTTTGACGAGGTCATTGGCCTGGCGCAGCAGAGTAAGGGTGACGACAACTACGGATATCGAACGGAATTCATCCAGCTGGTGCGCCGAGCCAAAACGGCTGATGCCATCAGGGCCCGGTAGCGACGTCCGTCAATAGACAAACAAAGGGGTCATTTTTCAGATCCGGAAAACGGCCCCTTTGTTTTCAGCGCTCGCCAGGCATCGTCGTTGGACACCCGGCGGGACTCGCCCGGCCGCAATACCTCAAGCGACCACGGCCCGATCTGCCAGCGAATCAGGCGCAGGGTAGGAAGACCGACGGCAGCGGTCATGCGGCGGACCTGTCGATTGCGTCCCTCTCTGAGGCCGATCTCGAGCCAGGCGTCGGGCACGGACTTTCTTTCGCGGACCGGCGGGTCCCGGGGCCACAGACTTTCCGGCCGCTCAATCTCCCGGGCCCGGGTGGCCCTGGCCATGCCGTCCTTGAGGCGAACCCCGGACTTGAGTTCCGCCAGTTGTTCCCCGGATGGCGTGCCTTCCACCTGCACCAGGTAGGTCTTCGTAATCTTTGATCTCGGTTGACTGATGCGTGCCTGCAGCCTGCCGTCATCGGTCAAAAGAATCAGCCCCTCGCTGTCGAAGTCCAGGCGCCCGGCCGGATAGACCCCGGGAACGTCGACGAAATCAGCAAGTGTGGGGCGACCGTCGGGGTCAGTGAACTGGCTCAGGACACGGAAGGGCTTGTTGAGCAGGATCAGCGGCACGAAGGGGCATATCCCACCTCAGGACACACAATCGCTCCCGGGGTCATCGATTGAAAGGCATCGGAATCCCGAGACGGTGTCGGGTCTGGATGACCAGTTGAGGCAGCGGGTCTCCATTTCCGTGATCTGGGCGTCATCGGTGACCTGCCTCAGGCTCGAGAGCAGACAGGCGTTGTACCTGGAGGGAACGACGGGTTCGTCGGTGGTGCCGCGTGTTCTGCAGATTTCCAGAATCCTGTCCGCCGCCTTCTCAATCCGGGTGCCGGGCAGATAGGTGAAGCTGCAGATGTAGACGGGGTTATCCAGGGCGGGGGGCGTCTTGACGATGGGGCCGATGGCAAAGCCGAAGTTGCAGGTTTCCTTCAGAGCAATCCAGGCTGCCCGGTTAGCCTGTTGCCCCCCGGCCAGGGCAGCACATTCCGTTGCGTCGCTGATCAGAACCGGCGCCGGGTGGTCCGGTGGAGTCCATTCCTGCTGGCAGCCCAAAAGCATCAGGCTGATTGATAGTGTTGCCCAATTTCTCATCACTTCTTCTCGTCGCTCCCAAGGCGCCCGTGGTGGGATGTACAGCCTCAGTATGCCACCCGGTTTTTTGCGCTTTCCAGTTCCTTAACGGGAATCTAACGGCAATCCAATATTTGTCCACCGGCGATGTGACCGGGATCACGATCGCGGCGGATCAGCCGGCGCAGAATTTCAGTCAGGTCACCTGGAGTGGGAGGTCCATGATGGCAACCAGGCTGATGGGTTTGTTACCTGTTCTTGCCGTGACCGGCGCTTTCGCCCACGGCGGCGTGCCGCCCGCCGGTATCGCTGGTTACCCCGACGACCTGGTCGCGCCGCCCTGGCCGAATCGGGCGCCGGCATGCTCAGATTCCGGAGCCAACGAGGCCTGCGGAGTCACCCGGTCCTGCCTCATCGACGAACCCGCACAGCCTCTGCTGCCCGGTGAAAACCGCTACCGGACGGGTGAACCTTTCGAGATTCCCTGGCTGCTTGCGGTGGTCCACGGCGACAGCAACCAGATTACCGTCAGGATTCGCAGCAGCCAGAGCGGCCGCGAGGACTTTCTGATCCGGGATTTTCCCCAGGGCGAGAATCGGTCCCAGGGAGAGGTCCTGGCCATCGGGCCGCTGGCTATCCCAGGCGATTTTCCCGCAGGCGAGGCGGTCATCGAGGTGCGGAACCAGACTCCGATGGAGGCCTATATCGACTGCCTGGACGTGCTGATCCAGTCCACTGCCGAGGACGTCTTTTTCGACGGCTTCGAAGGCTGACCGACATCCACCGGCGTGCTGCCGGAGGCCCATCAAATCGACAAAGGGGAGTTTGTCATGAAATCAGCAGTAACCACCATTGCACTGTTAACCATCGGAATGTCCGTTCATGGGGCTGAGGGCCCAAACCACGCCGAAGCGCCGCTGACCCAGTCGGATATTGTGCATGGCCTGGAATCAGGGGCCTTGAAGCTGAACGAGGTACGCCGGATCGGCCTGGATGTGTTCACCACCCCCTTCAATACCCTCGATGGTTTTGGCGACGGTCCATTCGACCCGTCAGAAACGGATCCGACCGCGTTTGGCCAGCGCCCCACGCTGCAGGGCAATGGTCTGGTCTTGCGCGTCAACGGCCTGGACGCTCAGAGCTGCAATGAATGCCACACCATCGTCAGTACCCGGACCCGGCCCCCGGAGCTGGGCATCGGCGGGGTCGGCGGCATGGTGCAGAACGCCATCATCCTCCCCACTCTGATGGACGTGGCGGACTCCAGTGATTCCCGGGTGCAATACGTACCGGGCGAGCATCCTGACCTGGCCATGGGATTCGACGGCGTCGCTGACTTCAACGGCCGATTCGCCAATCCGCCGTTTCTGTTCGGCGGCGGCGGTGTGGAGCTGCTGGCCAAGGAAATGACCGCCAACCTCCAGCAGCTCCTGGAGGAGGCCCGACAGGCCGGTTCCGGTACCGTGCTGAACCTGGATACCCATGGCGTGAATTTCGGCACCGTCACCAGTCTCGGCGGCGGCGACGTGCAGCTGGACGTGGAGGGCATCGGCTTCGAGGACAACACCGGACGCCCGCCCGAGGAGGTGCTGGTGGTGCGGCCGTTTGGCCGCAAGGGAGAAAACTTCTCCATGCGCGATTTTGACCGGGGCGCCATGCAGTTCCACTTCGGCATTCAGCCGGTGGAAGTGGTGGGCCCAGCCACGGACGATGACGGTGATGGCGTGGTCGACGAAGTGACTGTCGGCGAGATGACGGCCCTGCACCTGTTTGACGTCACCAACCCGCCGCCCTTCATGAGCCGGCTGCGCAACGCCGAGCGCGACGGTTTTGATCATTTCCTCGCCATCGGCTGCGGCGACTGCCACATACCCGAGATGCGCACCGAAGGCCGGCGCCTGCCCCTGGCGTTTCCCGAGGTGCCGGAAGACCCGTCAGCCAATGTCTACTATCGCGTCAAACTGACCAAGGCAGGATTCAAGAAGGCCCCGGGCGGTGGATTGATCGTTCCGCTGTTTGCTGACCTGAAACGCCACAAGATGGGCCCTGGGCTGGCCGAAACCTTCAGTGGCGGCGAGATCGCCAACGACGAGTTCACCACCGCCAGGCTGTGGGGCGTTGCCGATACTGCGCCGTACCTGCACGATGGCCGGGCCAGCACCCTGCGTGAGGCTATCGAACTCCACGGCGGCGAAGCCCAGCAGGCCCGGGACGCATTTGTTGCCTCATCAAGCAAAAAGCAGAATCGGCTGATCAGATTCCTGAACCAGCTGCGTACGCCCATCGGGCCCAATACCGAGCTGCTGGATAAACGGCAGGGGGATTGAGGCGCGGCGCCGCCGCGTTCATGGTCTTAGTGGTAAAACCCCGGTCGCGAGAGTGGCCGGGGTTTTTCTCATGGGTCATGTGATCCCGGGTTAATCGGGGATTGTGCGCTTTTCGCCTGGTGCTCATTGATCACCGGTACGTGAGCATCGCAGGCCGGCCATGGTTACTACCTGACCTGCGGCGCCAGCACCGATCTGCGCATTGTGGGGGCCACCGTCGGCTTCAGCTTCTGAACACGGGATAACCAGCCAGCCACTGATGTTTTGTGGCTCCTCCAGCCCTGAGGATCCCGGTAAACAGCAAGTCAGTGCAGATACTCGAACCGGGGAGGGACTAGGATGCTGACCCTCGTTGTGTGCCTTTGGTGCCTCGTAAGTTGTTGAATAAAGGGCGGTTTAATTTCCGTTAGAGAACCGTTAGGAATCCTTCAAGGTTAGAGGTCCGTAAACAGCTAGCTTGCTCCATGACGCCTACTGAGTTGGCGGAATGGAGGAAACCATGAGAGCACCAGTTCAGGGATCTTTTCTCAGAATTTTGGCTTTTGTCGCCCTGTCCGGGCCGATGATGGCCTGGGGCGGCGGCGTTCCCACAGTTAACGTTGAGGTCATCGACGGCAGTGCCGCCGAGGCAGGCACCGATGCAGCAACGGTCCGGTTCACCCGCGATACCACGACGGGCTCACTGACCATCCAGACCACGGTGCTGCCAATCTCTACTGCGGACATCAACGACTATACCGACAACAACTCCAGCGTTTTCCGGTCCTTTAGGCAGGTCACCATTGCGAATGGACAGAGCGCCTATGATCTCGTCCTTACCCCTGTCGAAGACATCCTGGTGGAGGGTGAAGAGCGCCTGGACCTCGAACTGGCTGAATCTCCCGACTACAACATCGGTTCCGAGGACTCCGCGACGGTGACTATCGCCGATGACCCTCCAGTGGTCACCGTGACAGCAGTGGACGGCAGTGCCATCGAGGGCACCAGCGACACCGCCACATTCCGGTTTGAGCGATCCGGCGGCAATATCGCCCAGGCGCTGACCATCAATACCACCCTGGACGGCACCACCACGGCTGATATCAACGACTATACCGACAACAACTCCAACGTTTTCCGGTCCTTCAGGGAGGTGACCATCGGCTCGGGGCAGACGGCCTTCGACCTGGTCATCACCGCCGTGGCGGATATCCTGGTGGAGGGCGAGGAAACCCTGGACCTCACCCTGGCCCCCGGCAGCTACATCATCGGTGAACCGTCCTCGGCGGGTGTGGTGATCGC
>JASJDM010000027.1 GCA_030065125.1 Lysobacterales bacterium
ACCTGCTCGCCGGCGAACTGTGCCAGATTGTAGGTGAGTGTGCGTTGTTCGCCCGGTGTCAGCTTGTACTCTTCCAGCTTGTGGTCGTTCCACCATTGGTCGCCAATGATGATTTCGATCTCCAACTGAGCGCCATGTGGGATGGCGTCATTGGCGGTCAGGTCGAAAGAGAGGAATCCATAGTGATCCGGGTATAGCTGAACCTTGCGCAGAGCGCCGGAATCCACGTAGCTGTCCGCCTTGAGATAGAGTTTTCCGTTGTCTACCCATGCGTGCCCGCTGGAGGGGCCATTGTTCTCGTCGGATTCGTTCCAGTTGTTGAGCCAGCTCGTGTTCCCGTCGTTGGCGCTGTAACTGTGGTCGGTCTCGAACTGGTCCATCACCAGCCATTCCTCACAGGAAAGGGGGTCGCCGGCAGTCTCTACGGTCAGCTTGCGGTCCCGAAACAGGCGCAGACCATCCACCCGGTCCAGCTGGTCAATCTGTGATGGCGTCAGTTCGGCACTCACGGCGTTGATAATGTCGAGCTGGGCCAGTACTGGAATGTCTTTTTCCGCCAGGTGCCGTTCAATGGTGCTGATGTTCTGACCGGAGATAATGTAGGACTGAGTGGCCTCGGCGGCGGAGTCTTCCTTGCCAACTACGGCCATGGTGGTGATGCCCAAAGATGCGGTCACGATTGCCGCGATCTGAATTTTTTTTGTGTTCATGAGTCCTTCCAAGATCCGTATGGAACGATGTGATGGCGGTGGTTTTAGCAGGAAATCCCAGTTGTATGTTTTAAACCTTGCAAGTAACCGAATCTAACGAACTGTGTCGTACTGTAACCGTAAGATCCGGCGGAGACGGCAGGAACTACCGACCTTCGACGTTACCTGCAAGCAACAGTCGTGCCATAATTTAACTTGTTGATTTTACTGGTTTTATGAGACCAGGCTATTGAAAAAAATGGCTCCCCACCGTTTTTTTGGGAAAAAGGTGATCCATGGACAGTCATTTTTTTGCTGTCAGGCGCCTCCAGCTGGATTTCGCAGAGCAGGGGTACAGAGAAAGGCCAGGAAGGGTTCCTGGGCGATTTATTGTTTTGAACCCCTCAGATTGAGATCAGGAAAACGGTCGCGCTGGGGCACAACCCAGTTACCCCTTGGTGCCATAGACGGTCATGAACAGCTCAACACAGGATTCCACGTACCGGTCAGTCTCTTCAGCAGAAGGCGCCTCCGAGATGTTGAGCAGGGCCATCATGTGGGCATCGCCCTGGATCATGTACAGAAAGTGTCTGGCCGCCAGCGCCGTGTCTTCGATCTGAAGCTGTCCCCGGGCCACCTGGCGATCCAGATAGTCGGCAAAGATTTCCTTCATCATCGCTGGACCCGCCTGGTAGAACAGTTCGGACAGCTTGGGATTGGATTCGGCATGGGCGCACATCAGGCGTTTCATGCGCACGGCCTCGGGCGACAGGAGCAGCGCGTTGAAGTGCTGACCGATGCGGCTCAGTCCTTCGCGGGCTGGGAGGTCGTGATCCAGCAGGGCGGGTCCGAGGCCATATTCCTCCATCTTGCAGGTGACGCAGGAGGCAAACAGCGCATCCTTGTTGCCGAAATGGCTGTACACGGTCTGCTTGGACACGCCCGCCCGATCGGCGACCAGGTCCATACTCACTCCGTCATAGCCGTTTTCCAGGAACAGGTCCGCGGCCGCGGACAGCATCGCCTCTTTCTTTTCTTCGCTTTTGGGGCGCCCTTTGGCGGCGGTCGACACGATTAAGACTCCTCCAGGCCTGATCTATGGCATTCACACGGCCATGACTTTTATCACACTAGACTGTCCAGTCTAGTTATTCTAGACTACATTCTAGACTCATCGGTCCAGTATAGTAATGGCGGCGTCAATGAAAAATTCAAGACCTTTTTCTTTTTCTTTTCAATCGGTTGCGATCAGGACTGCCCTGGTTTCGATGATTGGCCTGGCTGTTGCTGCCTGCAGCGACAGTTCCGCCACTCGCCAGGAAACGGTCATTGTTCACCCAGTGACCGTGCATACCCTGTCCCGCCAGAACGAGTTTAGCATCACCCGGGACTTCGCCGGGCTGGTGATCACCGCTCAGAGCACGGACATCGGCTTCGAGCTGGCCGGCAAGGCCGTGGAACTGGCCGTTGACGAAGGCGAAACGGTGCAGCAGGGCCAGATTCTGGCGCGGATGGACGTGCAGCTGCTGCAGGCTGAGCGGGACGAGCTGACGGGCCAGAAGCAGGAGCTGCAGGCCCAGCTGGAACTGAACCAGCTCGACACCGACCGAATCAGCGAACTCAAGCAAAACAACTTTGCCTCCCAGCAGAGATTCGACCAGCTGCGCACCGAAAAGGCCTCTCTTCAAGCGCGGCTGGGCCAGGTCAACGCCAGCCTGGACGCCAACGCGACGCGACTGGACAAATCAGTGCTCAGGTCACCGTTTTCCGCCACTGTCAGCCGACGGTTCGTTGATCAGGGCACTGTGGTGCAGGCTGGAGACCCCGTGTTTCGTCTGCTGGATGCCGGCCCCCTGGAGGCCCGCGTGGGCCTGCCCGTTCGGGTTCTGGACTCTGTACAGCCCGGTGATGCGGTCGAAATGAGCGTTGGCGGGCAGCCTTACCAGGGCGTCGTCATTGCCCGGGGTCGCGATGTCACCCGGTCTACCCTGACCGTGCCCGTTCGCGTCGCATTACCTCTGGAGGTCCAGGCGGTTGCCGGCGACCAGGCCTATCTGCGCCTGGACGAGTCCATTGCCCAGGAAGGATTCTGGGTGCCCCTGGAGGCGCTGACCGACGGTCTGCGTGGCTTGTGGAACCTTTACGTGGTGATTGACGGAGCTGCCGGTTCACCGGTGCTCGAAGCCCGGGATGTCCGCGTGCTGTACGCCGACCAGACCCGGGCCTTCGTCAGCGGCGCCGTTACCGACGGTGAGTCCATTGTTTCTTCCGGGCTGCATCGACTGGTGCCGGGGCAAACCGTCCGGGTCCAGCAGCCAATGGCGATGAGGTAGCGACATGCTGGGAGACTACCTGCGAAATGGCCGCTTTCTGGCCCTGTCCATCGCCCTGCTGCTGGTGGCGGGCATGGCTGCCCTTAGTACGCTGCCGAGGACCGAAGACCCGCGGGTCATGAACCGTATGGCCCTGGTGCTGACCCCGTTTCCCGGCGCCACAGCAGAGCGGGTGGAGGCGCTCATATCAGAGCCCATCGAGAATGAGCTGCGCCGGTTGCCCGAGGTCAAGGTGATCGAGTCAACCTCCAGACCTGGCCTGTCCTCGGTTCGCATCGAGCTGAAAGACTCGGTCAGCGACACGTCCCCGGTGTGGTCCAAGGCCCGGGACTACGTGGCCGACGTGCAGCCTGAACTGCCCGCCGGAGCCGGCGTTCCCCAGGTGTTTGACGATCGCGGCTATGCCTTCACCACCATGATTGCGCTGACCTGGAACGGTCCCGGTCAGGCTGATCGGGGCATTCTCTACCGCTACGCCCGGGAACTGGAAACCCGCATGCGCAGCGTCAGCGGCACCGACCTGGTGCGGGTTTATGGCGATCCCGGGGAAGAGGTGCTGGTAGAGGTGGACGCCGCGCGCCTGGCCGACCTGGGCCTGCCGGCTGACGCCGTGGCCACCGCCATCCGCCGGAGCGACTCCAAGGTTGCCGCCGGCGTGCTCAGCAATACAACCAACCAGATCCAGGTGGAAGTCGCCGGCGAGCTGGATTCCCTGGAGCGCATTCGCGAAATCCCGGTGGTAGTGGCCCGCAGCGGCGAAACAGTCCGCGTCGGTGACCTCGCCCAGGTCAGCCGAACCGTCGAGTATCCCGCGCCTGAACTGGTCTACGTGGACGGTGAGACGGCCCTGGTGGTGGCGGTGCGGATGCTGCCCGATGTGCGGGTCGATCGCTGGCACGCCTCGGTAATGGAATCGCTGGAGCTGTTCAAGGCTGGCGCCGCGGCCAATATCGGGTTCGAAGTGATCTTCGAACAGAACTCCTATACCCAGGATCGCCTCGGGTCCCTGGTGATGAACGTGGTGATGGGCTTCCTGCTGATCCTGTCCATCCTGCTGGTCACCCTGGGCGTCCGTGCCGCCGTGGTGGTGGCCCTGGCCCTGCCCCTGACCGCTGCATTTACCCTGGCGGTGATGAAGTTCTGGGGTCTGCCCATCCACCAGATGTCGGTGACCGGCCTGGTAGTGGCCCTGGGGATCATGGTGGACAACGCCATCGTGATGGTCGACCTGATCCAGCAGAAAAAGCGCGAAGGCAAACGGGCTTTGCAGTCCATGCTGGAAGCCATCAGCCACCTGTGGCTGCCGCTGATGGGATCCACCCTGACCACGATCCTGGCTTTTGCCCCTATCGCCCTGATGCCGGGCCCGGCCGGGGAATTTGTGGGTGGCATTGCCCTGTCGGTGATTTTCTCCCTGGTGGGTTCCTACATTATTTCTCACACCGTCATCGCCGGACTGGCCGGACGCGTGCTGCGCCTGTGTCCTCGCGGCGACCAGGGCGGGATGATGTGGCACGGAATTCAGGTGCCGGCCCTTGCCGGGTGGTTTCGCTCGCTGTTGGGCAGGGCCCTGGACCGGCCCAGGCTCACTCTGGCCCTGGTTCTGGTGCTTCCGGTGACCGGTTTCTGGGCGGTTACACAGATGACCGAGCAGTTCTTTCCGCCAGCCGATCGGGATATGTTCAATATCGAAGTCCGGCTGCCGCCCCAGAGCAGCATTCTGCGAACCGACACCCTGGCGGAAGCCATCAGCCAGCGGCTGGCCGACGAGCCATCCCTGGTTCGCCAGGCCTGGTTCCTGGGCAATGGCGCACCCTCGTTTTACTACAACATGATGACCAACAGCGACGGCGAGCCGCAGTTTGCCCAGGGCATGATCGAAGTAGCGTCCTTCGACGATGCCAACCGGCTGATCCCGCAGCTGCAGCAGGAACTCGACAACACCTGGCCGGAAGCCCAGATCCTGGTGCGCAAGCTGGAACAGGGCCCGCCATTCAAGGCGCCCATCGAGATTCGTCTGTATGGTCCCAGCCTGGACCGCCTGACGAGCCTGGGCCATGAAGTGCGCCGACTGCTGCACGAGACCCCGGACGTGGTCCACACCCGGGCCTCACTGGAGGGCGCGCGGCCCAAGGCCATGCTGCGGACCCGAGAGGAGGTCTCGCGCCAGACTGGATTGGAACGCACCGATATTGCGCGCCAGCTGCAGGCTGGTCTGAGCGGCACCATGGAGGGGTCACTGTTGGAAGGGACCGAGGAGCTGCCGGTGCGCGTGCGCGTGGGAGAAGCCAGCCGCAATGACCTGGGCGACCTGGGCGGGCTGTACCTGGCGCCGGAGGCGTTTACCGACAGCCGGGATTTCGGCGGCCTGCCTGTTTCGGCCCTGGCGACCCTCGAGCTGACCCCGTCCCGGGGCGCCATCAGCCGGCGTGACGGCGAGCGTGTCAACACCGTGGAAGCTTACCTGCGTGCCGATATTCTGCCGGAGATCGTTCTGGCTCGTTTCCAGCAGAAGCTGGACGAATCCGGGTTCATGCTGCCGGCCGGATATCGTCTGGATTACGGCGGTGAGTCGTCCGGACGAAACGATGCGGTGGGCAACCTCATGGCCAACGTGGGCATCATCGCGGTGCTGCTGGTGCTGGTGGTGGTGATGTCGTTCAACTCGTTCCGTATCAGCGGCATTATTTTTTCGGTAGCGGCACAGTCTGTTGGGCTGGGCCTGCTGTGCGTCTACGCCTTCGGGTATCCGTTCGGCTTTACCGTCATCGTGGCGCTCATGGGCCTGATGGGGCTGGCCATCAATGGCGCCATCGTGATCCTGGCCGAACTGAAATCCAATTCGGCAGCCTGCCGCGGCGACCGTGACGCCATCATCGAGGGCGTCATGACCTGCAGTCGGCACATCAGCTCCACCACCATCACCACGGTGGGGGGATTCATGCCGCTGATCCTGGAAGGGGGTGGGTTCTGGCCGCCGTTCGCCATAGCCATCGCCGGCGGCACGGTGCTGACCACCACGCTGTCGCTGGTGTTTGCTCCGGTTTTGTTCCGGCAGTTCGCCCGGAGACGCGCATTCGACTCCACCACCGACATCCCGCTGTCGGTGCCACGCATCAAGCCCCCAGCGGACCTGCCGGCGTTCAAGCGGAGCGCGTGAAGATTGCTCCGCCGTCACGGCCGGCACCGATGGGGTCAGAGTAAAGGGACAGAGTAAATCGGGATTTACTCTGTCCCTTTACTCTGACCCCGGCTTTGGTGACCCCGGCTTTTGGTCGCCGCGCTCCCTGCGAAAATTCCCGAAGGGACCCTGCAGATACAGCTCACCTTGGTGAGCCGCGAAAACCGTCGTTGCCACGGGTTCAAATCGCCGGCGGAACTGGCCACTGCCCAGGGGGATCATGTGCTGACGGCGCCCGCTTCGATTCAGGTAGAGGCGGCCGTCGGCGTACTCCACGTTGAGACCGCCCGGCATGCCGCCAAACCTCCGTGTGACCTCCCGGTATTTCCCGGTCAGACGCCGCAATTCCGCCTCGGGTTGGGGAACGCCTGGCGCAAAGCTGGGTTTCAGGCCCTTGACCAGGGCCGACTCCACGGCGGCGCGCATTTCCCTGAGGACGTCGTTGCGAAAGGCATTGATTACGAGGAAATACCCCAGCCCGGCGTCGCGGCTGTAGCCATAGTGGCTGAGGTAGCCGTCGGCGTCGCCACCATGTCCATGAAACACGAAGCCGTTTCGAACGTACGCGTAATTGCCCAGCCCGTATCCGAAGGACACGCCATGTCGCGCCGCAAGGGTGGAAACGGGCACCTCCATGCGGGCGATGGAACCGGCGGGGAATACCTGTTTTCCGTCCAGCCGGCCCTGGCCCAGCATCATCTGCAGGAACGGCGCCATGTCCTGGATGCGGGCGTTCATGGCACCGAACGGACGATACAGCATGTGCCAGTAGGGCAGAGGGGTTTTTCCATCGCGGTCATAACCCGCGATCAGACCCGCCATGACCTGGCGGGTGGGTTGCAGGGTAGCGGACACCATGCCCAGGGGCTCGAACACCTGTTCGGCCAGGTAGGCCTCGAAATCCCGGTTGGTGGCGACCTCCATGGCGTAAGCCGCCAACCCCGCGCCCGAGTTGGTGTAGGAGCTGTGCAGCCCCGGTGGCCAGCGCAGCAGGCGTGATTCAGGGTCCAGCCTCAGGGCCTCGTCCAGCGGCAGAGCCTGCCGGTTTTCCCATTCCACCCGGCTCATATCGGCCAGGCCGGCCGTGTGCTCCAGCAACTGGGCAACGGTAACCGGATGGGTCTTCAGCCAGGGGTTTATGAAACGGCGCTCTCCGGTCAGGCCTGCAAACGACTGGTCAAGCTTCAGTTCATCGTCCAGTTCCAGCCGCAGGAAGGCCAGGGCGGTGAACGACTTGGTGACAGATCCGACTCGAATGTAGCGATCCGGAGTGACCGTTTGTTTTTGTGTCCAGCTGTCGATGCCGAATCCACGAACGTCGATCAGTTTGTCGACCCCGGTCACCAGCAGCGCGCCACCGGCGATGGATTCACGCTGGCGGATGCGGTCCAGCTCTGACAGCAATTGATCGAAGGCGGCTGAGTCGAACGACGGCTTTGCGCTGAGCGGCAGGCACGAGGCCAGGCAGACCATCAGCGCGCCGAACTGGCGGAGCAGGGGGCTGATGACGGCGTCCGTCCGCGGGTCGATGGAACGCTCCGGCCTCAGTAGAGCTGGTAGGCGTAGACCAGCAGGCCGGTCAATGCCAGCCACATGATGAATATCAGGGGCACGCCCACCCGGACAAAGTCATTGAACTTGTAGCCGCCCGCGTTCATCACCAGCAGGTTGGTCTGGTAGGCCATGGGCGTGCCAAAACTGAGGTTGGCGCCAAACAGCACCGCCAGCACGAACGGTTCAGCGGGCAGCCCCAGCCGGGTGGCGATCTCGATGGCAATAGGTGTGCCGATAACCGCGGCGGCATTGTTGGAGACCACGTTGGTCATCAGGCCCATCAGCAGGATCAGACCCGCCAGTACCAGGGCCGGCGGCAGGCCGAAGGTGGCCGCCAGGAACACCTGGGCCATGAAGGCCGCGCCACCGGTTTTCATCAGCGCGGCACCCAGGGCCAGGCTGGAGACCACGATCAGGATGACCTGGGCCGACAGAGCGCCGGTCGCGTCGCGCCAGCGGATGCAACCGGTAATGATCATCACCAGGCAGCCTGCCAGGGCGCTGACCTCGATTGGCAGCAATCCCAGGGCGGCCAGGGCGACCACCCCCACCATGGTGAGCAGGGCGATGGGCGCCTTGCGGGTGTGGGGCAGCTCAGTAGTGCCGTCCAGCACCAGGAAGTCACCGCTGGATTTACATACACCCAGGTTCTTCGGTGTGGCCTGGACCAGCAGCACGTCGCCGCTCTGCAGCACGACTTCGTCGATGTCCCGGCTCATGCGGTTTTCTTCTTTTTCCTGACGGTGCAGCGCCAGAAACTCGATGCCGTAACGGGACTGCAGCCGCGCCTGGTTCAGGCGGGTGCCTACCAGGGGCGAGGCGCCGGTGATGGCCACCTCGGCCAGCTGTTCGTCACCCGAGGCCAAGGGATGATCCTCGTCCACCGGGTGCTGCCCGGAATACAGCGTGCCGCCCAGGGTGCGGGCGAATTCCCGCAGACGGGTCGGTGTGTCCGAGGTGCTGAGACGGTCACCGGCGCGCAGCTCAACGTCGGGCAGGGGGGTGACAAAAGCGCCCGGGCCGCGCTGAATCTTGTCTACCCGCAGCGCTCCCTCGGTGCGCATCATGGCGGCTGACAGGGTCTCGCCCACCACTGGAGAGTCCTCGTCCAGCACCAGCTGGGCGGTGAACACCCGGGGCGAGGTGCTTTCCAGGGGTGCCTGGCGATCCGGCAGCAACCTGGGCGCAATCAGCCAGAGGTACAGGATGGCGATCAGCCCCGCAATGCCCGCTGGCAGCAGGAAGTCAAACATCTGGAACGGCGCAACGCCCATGTCCTCGGCCACGGACACCACCAGCAGGTTGGTGGATGTGCCGATGGTCGTGGACATCCCGCCTACCAGGCTGGCCAGTCCCATGGGCAGCAGCATCCGGGTTGGCGAGGTGTTGCTGCGCATGGCAACACCCACCAGCAGCGGCAGCATCAGCACGACGATGGGGGTGTTGTTGATAAACGCACTGAGCGCTGCGGTCACCAGCAATGTGGCCAGGAGGGACACCAGCGGGCCGCGTTTCCACAGCCGCGCCAGACTGCGACCCACCGGCTCCAGCGCGCCCGTCCGTACCAGGCCGTTACCGACGATCATCAGCGCGCAAACCGCCACCAGCGCCTTGTGGCCGAAGCCGTAGAAGAACTCGCTGACCTCGACCACGCCGTCGGCTGCCTGGTAGGGAAACAGTCGAAAGCCGACCGCCAGTACCACCAGGACAAACAGGCTGGTGCTTTCCAGCGGGATTTTTTCCCGGGTAAACAGGAACAGCGCCAGCATGGTCAGCAGCAGGACCGCAATAGCGTGTGGATCTGGCAACGCAATATTCATGTTCGTTGCGCTATCTCTTTCCTTTGTTGGTCAAAAAGGGCGGTGTCCGAAAGTTCCAATAAACGGAGGTATTCCAATAGGCTGCGGTGTGCCTAAGGCCAGAAACGACCCATTGCTTACACCGCTCCCGCACTCCCGCAAGCCTGGGCCTGAGGGGATGCAAATTCCTGCCGATCTTTGTACTGCTTTAGGTGAATACAGTCCTATGGATCATCCGACCAAGCGAGTCTCACCACATCAATTAAGCGCTGTCCGATGATGCAGGACAGCTTCAACAGCAGCGGAATGTGGGGCCCGGTCCGCTTGTTGGACTTCCCAAAACTCCCAGTCACTGAAGTATCAATGTCAGAGCGTAAATCGATCTCCCGGTTTGCCGACGATCTGAACTGCCGGGCGTTCAAATACTGGGCGATCCTTAGATTACCATACGCGGATTGTCATTCCGTAAGAGTCGGTCAATCCGTGATTGTTCTGGTTGGACCAGGTTCTCGTGACACAGATTTAACTTAAATACGCCGTTGCATTGGAAGACCCATGGCTAATTCCCGTTTGGCTATGCCGACGCGTACAGCCCTTCCATTTATTCCCGCCGTTACCATGGCCCGGCACGTCAATTGCGCGCGTTCGACGGAATGTGAATCCGAGCTTTGCGTCGGTAGTTTCGGTCAATACAAACAGCCCCGGATTCTAAAACAGCGTGAACGAGTGACGATTCCACCCGGCGTGTTCTTTAAACTTTCTGATGGAGGTCGTCATGCCTAGATTGGGTTTTCGGATCATCGGCACTGGTGTCTGGATGGCATCAACTGCGAACGTTCTCGTGGGCTTTCATCCTTCGGATACGCCAGCCGGCAGCGCACCAACGGGTGGAGGTAGTGAAAGGCTGTTCCAATTTCGCGATTGGGGAGGAGGCGGTGCGGGGCCGCTGGCGATGGGTTATGTTTTTTCAGAAGTGGAAGGCGGCTTTCGGATTCCAACTCGAGACTCATCCAATCGGACATTTCCGACCAATCTGGCGGGAAAACATCTGGAACTCGATTATGGTGGAGGCGTGCTGCTGCCAGGCCACACTGTGGAGAAAGACGTGAAGTTCACTTTTTTTGAACTTGATTCGTCACAGAGAAGATCCACTCTTTTCGAGGACACGTTCCATGTTCCTGTCCACTCAATCATCACGCTGGCTGGTGGCATCAAAGTCGACGGAGTTCTCAACCAACGAAATCTCAGTTCCTGGTTTGCGCAATTTGATTACAACGTAGTCATGAGATATTCCGGCTGAACTGAACAGCGTCGAGACCAGAGCGGACTCGGAACGGTCAAGAGTATTAGCGCCGACCGCACCGCGCTTAAGGGAGCCATGCACCATATGGGATTTGCTTTTGGCCCCGTGCGGACTGGAGCAAAACCCTCCTGTTGGCCGCGAGAGCTGTTCCAGGACTGACTCGCACCAAGAAATTTGCCGCAAGAAGAATTCCAAAATGTTGCACGGCACCCTGGGAAAAAAGCGGGTCCAATGGGCCTGCAGTTTTGGAAGTACTGGACCTAAGTAGTTGAGGGTAGGGAAATACGAACAGAATATTCATGTTCGTTGTCGGATGATCTACCTGGTAGCCCGGGGATTGACGGCGCGGAAGCACCGCCGCTGCGTGCCCAACGAGATTTCCTGGACTAAAAAATCGAGAAACCAAAACGTTGATTCTGGTGCACTTTCGTAAGGGACAGGCAGGCTCTGCAAGCGTCCGCCGCCACGCATGTCAGCCGTCGTTTGCAGCGCGGTCGCGGTGGCGAGTATCCTCAGGGTGTAGGCCGTGCCTCAACCAGGAGCAAAAGTACCCATCGGGACCCGTTGACCATGAGTGAACAGACTGACCTGCCGACACCGTCCAATGCCCTTCCCGGGCGTTCCGACGCCATGCCGGTTCCGGCCAAGCATTATGTGTCGGGCAACGCCCTGGCGCCGCCGTTTCCGGACACCACGGAAACGGCCATATTCGGGCTGGGCTGTTTCTGGGGAGCAGAACGGGCCTTCTGGGAAATCTACGGGGTTTACTCCACCCAGGTGGGATACGCCGGTGGCAGCACTCCCAATCCGACGTATCAGGAAGTCTGCACTGGACGGACGGGACACGCCGAGGTGGTTCGAGTGGTGTTCTACCCCCAGGAGGTCGGCTATACCCAGCTGCTGCGGATGTTCTGGGAAGCCCATGACCCGACCCAGGGCATGCGCCAGGGCAATGACATTGGAACCCAGTACCGCTCCTGCATCCTGACCTGTACCGAGCCCCAGGCCGACGCGGCCGTTGAAACCCGGGACGCCTTCCAGGCCTCGCTTTCAGAATCCGGATTTGGAAGGATTACCACCGAAATCGCGCCGGCCAGGCAGTTCTACTACGCCGAGGAATACCATCAGCAATACCTGGCCAAGAACCCTGACGGCTATTGCGGCCTGGCCGGAACCGGGGTGGCTCTTGGCTGACCCGCGCCGCTGGTGCACGGCGTCACTGATCGCACTGCTTTTCGCCCCGCCACTGCTGGCAGCGGCTCCGGCTCAGGAACAACCCCCGGTACAGACTCGGACCGTCAACGACGGCCAGCTCATCCTGCAGGACGTGCCGGAACTGTCTGCGGAGCTCGCGGCTTCGCTCAATCGCTATCAAAACGTGCGGTCCGCTTCCTTTGCGGACTGGACCGGCGACAGCCGATCCATGTATGTGCTGACCCGGTTTGGCCAGGTGCAGCAGCTGCACCGGGTGGACATGCCCGGTGGCGCCCGGCACCAGCTCACTTTCACCGACGAGCCAGTGCGCAATGTTTCGCGGCAGCCGGGCGGGGATCTGCTGGTGTTCAGCATGGACGCTGGTGGCAACGAATTCTCCCAGGTGTACCTGATGGACCCCGCTACCGGCAGCTACCGGATGCTGACCGACGGCCGCTCCAGGAATACCACCGTCCGCTGGTCCGAGGATGGCCAGCGTATCGCCTGGCAAAGTACCCGGCGCAACGGCCGCTCCAACGACGTGTGGATCATGCAGGTGGCTGACCCGGCGTCGGCCCGTGTGGCGCTGGAGTCTCCCGACGGATCGCTGTGGGGCCCGGTGGAATTCTCCCCCGACGGCGGATCCCTGCTGGTGCAGCAGTACGTCAGCGTCACGGATTCCAGGATTCACCTGCTGGACCTTGACAGCGGTGAAAGCCAGCGAGTGCTTGGCAGCTCCGAGCGGCCCGCGGCCAACCGGGCCGGTGGTTTCGACCATGCCGGCAACGGCCTTTTCTACATCACCGATCGGGATGCGGAGTTTTCCCGCCTGGCTTACCGCACGCTGGAGCCAGGCGCCACGGAACAGATTGTTACCGGCGATATTTCCTGGGATGTGAACGGATTCCAACTGAGTCCGGACGGCACCCGGGCCGCGTTTACCGTAAACGAGGATGGGTTTGGCCAGCTGTACCTGCTTGATCCAGGCAGCCTGCGCTACCGCAAGGCGCCTGACATGCCCGCCGGCCTGGTTTCTTCCATTGAGTTCAGCCCGGACAGCCGACGGCTTGCGGTGGTGCTGAACTCGCCCCAGACGCCCAGCGACAGCTACGTGCTGGACCTGGGTGAGGGCCCGCTGGATTCCGGCAAACTGGTCCGCTGGACTTACAGCGAGGTCGGTGGACTGGACACGAGCCGGTTTGCCGTGCCGGAACTGATACGCTACCCGACTTTCGACCGCGATGGCGACAGGCCCCGGGAGGTCCCGGCGTTCGTATACCGTCCCCAGGGTGAGGGTCCATTTCCGGTCATCATCTCCATCCACGGCGGCCCGGAAAGCCAGTATCGACCCTCCTTCCGTACCAGCGTTCAGCAGTGGATCGACCTGCTGGGTGCCGCAGTGATAGCGCCCAACGTGCGGGGCTCCAGGGGCTACGGTCGCAGCTACGTTTCCCTGGACAACGGCATACTGCGCGAGGATTCCGTTCGAGACATCGGCGCGCTGCTGGACTGGATCCAGACCCAGGATGATCTGGACGCGGACCGGGTGGCGGTCATTGGCGGCAGCTACGGCGGTTACATGGTTCTGGCTTCGGCCGTTCACTACAGCGACCGGTTGAAAGCCGCCGTGGACGTGGTGGGCATCAGCAGTTTTGTCACTTTTCTTGAGAACACCCAGGACTACAGGCGTGACCTGCGCCGGGCCGAATACGGCGACGAGCGGATTCCCGAAATGCGCGAGCACCTGGAGAAGATCAGCCCCCTGAATAACGTGGAGAAAATCAAGGTGCCTCTGATGGTTGTGCAGGGACAGAATGATCCGCGGGTTCCTGTGAGCGAGGCGGAACAGATCGTCAAGGCGGTCCGCTCCCAGGGTCACGAAGTCTGGTACATCAACGCCCTCAACGAAGGTCACGGCTTTCGCCGCAAGGAGAACCGGGAAGTTTACGGTCAGGCACGAATCGAGTTTTTCCGCAGATATCTCCTGCCGACGTCACCCGAATAATGGGGTCACGAATAGTGGGGTCAGAGTAAAGGGACAGAGTAGAGTCCACTCTACTCTGTCCCTTTACTCTGACCCCGGGGTTTCCGGGGTTTCGTGGGACTCAATAAACCCCAGCATGTCCCGCGCGGCATCTTCGGGAAATGCGTTCAGAAAGCCATGGCCCCACTGGGGGTAGTCCACCCGCCTGCCGTTGTTGAGGTACGCATCCATACGCAGCGTCTGCTGGTAAGTGTCGTCCTGGGGATTCATCACCAGCAACGGCTGGGTGACCCTGGATAACCGTTCCGGGTATTTCGGCGCGTAGGCGAAGGCGGCGTCATGGCCCCATTCGTAGCAGTCCCCTGCGCGCAGGTTTTCAGCCAGGGACGCGGCGGCCATCTGCAGCGTCATTCCTGGTCCTCGATGATGCAGGATGCGCTCCCACATGACCTTGAAACGGGTACCCGCTTCATCCACGGGGATGGGCTGGAAGTATTCCAGGGCCGCCTCCAGTTCCTCTTTGCTGAACGCCGGGGCGCCAATGTTGATTACGCTCAACACCTGCCCGGGCCGCTGCAGGGTGGCTTCCACCGCTACCATGGAGCCGGTGTGATAGCCGGCCAGGTGGACGGGCATGTCCCCCAGCCGGTCATCGATTACCGCCCAGACGCAGCGGGCAAAATCCTCCACAGTAACCGCGGGCTCCGCCGGCGGCAGGTCCGATTCGCCGTGGCCAGGATAGTCGGGGGCAATGACCGTGCGGTGCGTTGCCAGCCAGGGCATCACTTCGTGGAAGGAACGCCCGGACTTGGGGCTCATGTGCAGCAGTACCAGGGGCGCCCGGCTGGGTGAACCCGGGTAAATACCGCGGCAGTGCAGCTGACCGTAGGGACCGTCGGTGTAGCTCTTTCTGATCGATGGACCGGTCACGGTCAGGCAGTCAGTCTTTCCTTGCCCGGAACATCCCGAGACCGCCAAGGATCAGCGCCAGCAGCAGCAGGCCCGGGAGCCCCATGGTCGGGACGGCAATCGGGCCCGTTTGGCCTACGCCGGTGGGCGCCGTGTAGGTGACGGTTAGCTGGGGGCGATCAGCCGGATTGACCGCTTCCCGGGAATCGTAGCGGACAGCATTCTGCAGGCCGGCCTCGTCGCCGACCAGGATCCAGCCACGGTTGCTGCCAGGGTTGTTGATCCAGCCCTGCACGTCAGAAATCAGGCCAGCCCCGGTCCAGTCATAGGGTCCGGTAAGGTTGATGATGGTAGTGGAGGCCGATGGTGAATTGGCAAAATCCCCGCCGGGATCAGCCCAGCTGTCGGTGCTGAACGAGCGAAAATTCCAGGTGGCGTCTCCCTGGGTCGGCGCGGCCCCTTGACCGCCGGGGGAGCCAGCGTTGGAGGTTCCCTCGGCCCAGTCCGCCCTAACCTCATGCAGACTCACCGTTGTGCTGCTGAGCACCGGTGCCACCAGGGAGACGTTGAGGGTCAGGGTGACATCGGTCACCGTGGCACCGGCAGGGATTCCCGAGAGGTTGAATGCGATCAGGCTGCGCCGAAAGTCACCCTGGCGGGTGACCCCTGAGAACAGATAGGTGCCGATTCCATTGGAATTATCATTCTCGGAATAGATAGCCGTGTCCCGGGCAGCAGACGGATTGCTCACGGTCTGGGCCCAGGCCGGAAACACGCTGGACAGGAGAATGACAGCCAGAGCCACTGCTTTCATGGAGAGATCCTTTTGATGATGGTTTGCAACGGCGGCTATTTAATCACCGCCGGGGTCGCTTGTCAGGGGGCGATAGCCAGGTGCGTGACGCCGGTCACTGAATAACTGGGACCAGGCCAGTTGCCGTTAACGCCCAGGGTCGGCAGCAACCGCCCGTTTTTCCGTCGACTGGCCGGCTTCCGGCGCAAATCCCGGAGGCAGATGCAGCAGCAGCGTATGCGTGGACCCGGCTTCCAGCTGAATCCGGTAAACCCGGGTGTACTCCCAGTCCTCCATATTCTCCGCCTCTCCGCCCAGGAACTGGACCAGCTCGGGCGTGGTATTGCTGTGGCCAACCACCAGAGCTGCGCCGTTGAGCCTGCGCAGCCGCCGGGCAAACCCGGTGAGGTCGGCCGGATCGTAGGACTGGACTTCCAGTTGCAGGGCCTCGGCCAGCGGCTGGGCCGTCTCCATAGTCCGGCGATAGCTGGTGCTGAATATGTGGCGGATGTCCGCATCTTTCAGCAGCAATGCCAGGTTGCGGGCTCTCTCCCGTCCAGCTTCGGTCAGTGATGGGTCGTTGCCGGCCTGCTTCTCTGCGTGCCGCACCAGGTAAACCGTTACCGCATGAGCCGGCACGGTTGCCATCAGCAGCATCAGAGGCAGTAGCAGTTGGATGGTGATCTTCATGATGGCTGTGGCGTGAAGCCGGCCTCCGTTATGGCGGTTTCGATATCCTTCAGCCGGGCAGATCCACGGATGAAAGCCCGGTTAGCGTCCAACTCGACCCGGACCTGTTCCACCCCGTCCAGGGACTGCAGTGCGCGCTCCACCTTGCGGGCGCAGTTGCCGCAGTTCATGCCGGCCACGCCGATTTCCACAGCCGGACTGGCGTCGCGGCTTCCGGCGAATCCCGCCAGACCGCGCCGGGCCCGCGACAGCGCGATAGCAGCCACCATGATTGCCAGGACCACGCCTCCTGCGGTGCCCCACCAGGGAATGACCTCATGACTGTGGCCCGCCGTGGCGCCGTCGGTGGACAGCACAAAATCGAAGGTCCATCCCAGCACCAGGCTTCCTACGATGATTGTGCCCAGGTAGATGACCAGTATACGGCTGCCGAATGCCCGCAGGATGGCGCCCATGGTGGCAACGTTGGTGGCCGGACCGGCCATCAGCAGGACCAGTGCCGCACCCAATGGCATGCCGGTGGTGACCAGGGCGGCGGCGATGGGCACCGATGCCGTGGCGCAGACGTACATGGGCAGCGCGATCAGCAGCACCGCCAGGGCCGACAGGCCGCTGCCCAGGGACCACAGGCTGGAGAGCGCCGAGGGCGGAATGACAACGGTGATCAGCGCTGCCAGCAGCACGCCCACCACCAGCCATACCCAGATGGACGCCAGGATATCCCATGCGTGCCGGGTGCCACTGGCCAGCGGTTTCCTGGCTTCGGTGGTGCCTTGGCCCTCCAGGTCCGAGGCGATGCCTACGGGCTTGCCGCCCCATTTTTCTGCCAGGAAGCCTCCGACCCAGCCGGTGACCGCGGCACTGGCCACCTTGAACAGGGCAAACGGCCAGCCCAGCATGGAGGCACTGACCAGGATAGAGTCCACCCCGGTCTGGGGCGTGGAGATCAGGAAGCCGATGGACGCCCCGTCGCTGGCGCCGTCCTTCTTCAGTCCGATGCCGGCGGGAATCACGCCGCAGGAACACAGGGGCAGGGGCACCCCGACCAGGATGGCTTTACCTACGCCATGGACGCCCCGCAGATGGCGCTGTACAAATCCCGCCGGCAGCAGCACGTGCAGCGCACCCGCGATGGCCATTCCCAGAAGCATCCAGGGCGATAACTCGGCCCAGACGCGCCAGACCTCGTTCAGGTATTCGGTCATTCAGGCATCGTAGCAGATTGGGGGGTGGCAGGTGGCGGGGAACGGCCGCTGCGCGGCCTGGGGAACGCTCGCTGCGCGAGCTGGGGAACGCGCCCTGGCGGGCGCTGGGGAACGGCCGCTGATGCGGCCTGGGGAACGCTCGCTGCGCGAGCTGGGGAACGCGCCCTGGCGGGCGCTGGGGAACGGCCGCTGACGCGGCCTGGGAAACGCGCGCTGCGCGCGCTGGGACGGCACCCGCTGGTGCGCCGGCAGGTTATCTTCAATCGGTCGATCGGGCGTAGAGGAGCTGCGGCCCGCGGGCGTTAATGGCCTGCCCCCAGCGCGCAGCGCGTTCCCCAGGGCGAAAAGCGCCCGTTCCCCCTTCTCAAAACTTGACATCAGAGTCCATTCCGGGTAACTTACTTACATGTAAGTTAGAACTGGCCCCGAAAATGCCCCGTCTCTCCAACGCCAAAGAACAGATCATGGACCGAGCGCGCCGCTTGCTGCAGTCCCACGGGTTCGAGGGCTTCAGTTACCGGGACATTTCCAGTCAGCTGGGCATCAAGAACGCGGCGATTCACTACCATTTTCCGACCAAGTCGGACCTGGGGCAGGCGCTGGTGGAGGACTTCTGCGAGGAAACGCGCCAGCAGATCGCCTTCGCCAGGGAGAACCTGACGGTGCGCAAGCAGCTGGACGCCTACTTTGAACGCATGGCCCAGGAGTTTGACCGTGACAACAGTCTTTG
The DNA here is from genome assembly GCA_030065125.1 of Lysobacterales bacterium. Taxonomy (GTDB): domain Bacteria; phylum Pseudomonadota; class Gammaproteobacteria; order Xanthomonadales; family SZUA-38; genus JASJDM01. Next base: position 18,365 of record JASJDM010000027.1, read on the forward strand.
CCCGGTGGGCGCCATGACCACCAGCCTGGGCACCATCTCCGATTCCATGAGAAATTCGCTCAACCAGCTGTCCGCCCTGGTGGTGGATTGGCTGACCGAGACTCTGGAGAAGGGACGCAATAACGGCGACGTGGAGTTCAGCGGCGACGCGCGCTCCAAGGCCATTCAGATTTCAGCCGCGATGCAGGGCGCACGCCAGCTTTCCCGGCTGAATTGCAGCAACCAGGTAGAGCGGGTTGCAGGACAATTCAAGGAAGAGCTCTACAAGGAACCCAGCTAAAAAAATTTGGGTTCAATACTTACCTTCATGTAAGTAAAAATGGACACTGAAAACAGGAGACGACCATGTTAATGCAAACCATCGCGAATCCGACCACCGGTACCGAGCGTTTCGGGCGATCGACGGCGCAATGGCTGCCCCAGTTCCCCGAAGTTGGTGCGAGCCTGTTCTTCGGCTGGCTGGCCGTGGGCGTCGCCATCACGGTGGCCGTTCACGCCGGCTTTGCCGGAATGGAAGCCACTGATCAGATTCGCATCCTGGCGGCCCTGGCTGCCGGGTTTGGCGCCGTGAACCTGTGGCTGGCGTTTGACGTAGTCAAGCCTGTTGCCAAGGCTGCCCTCGGACTGTCCGGCGCCGCCATGATTGTGCTGGCGGTGAACGCCCTGCCGGGTAACCCTGCGCTGATCGCTATGGCTTACCTGATTGGCGCGCTGGCGATGGTGTTTGGCACCAGGCGAACGGCACCCCTGCTGATCGTCAGCGGCAGCGGCCTGGCCGTGCTGGCCCTGCTCAGCATGTCGTGACCGGAGAGACCTGGTCATACAGGTCGGTGTGGTAGGAGTAGAACTCGGCCGCTGACGGCCATTGGGTGAAGCCACCCTTCAACAGCAGGTGGTCGATAAACTGCCCGGGGTCTGGGAGCGACTCCCAGACCTTGGGTAAAAATGTCGCCCGGCGCGGACCCTCACTGATCACCAGTCCGTCGACCCCCGGCCGCAATGCTCCCAGAAGCTGCTCCCGGCTGTGGACTCCCTCAAGCTGAACCAGCGGGGACAGAACTGACAGTTCCATGGTCAGTTCCGGGATTTCCAGCGCCCCAACGGGCGGAAACCTTGGATCCGAAAACGCGGTGGCCCAGGCGTTGGCGGCCACGTCCACTACCAGCGGCCGGGTAGCCTCCAGCCGGCCGCAACAGCCGCGCAGCTCTCCTGATCGGGAAAGGGTGACAAAACTGGACTGCACGGACTGCAGCGGCGGGGGGAAGTCGTTGGGGTCGGGGGCAGCCCGCCTGACGCCGGCAGCGCCGTCATGGATCACCGCCCAGCTTTCCTGGAACAGCAGGTCCACCGCGGCGGGATCAAGCCGGGTCATGGGTAAACCGCAAACGCACCGTAGCCCACCACCCGCTGGCGGTCTCCCGCGGTATCGCCGGAGTTGCACAAATCCACCAGGTCCACCCGCCAGTCGTCCTCGCGGGCCAGTTGCAGCATCCCGTTGATACCACGGCAGCCGCAGGCCTGCTCTCCGGCCAATCCGCCCTGGCGGGCACAGATCAGATCAGCGGTTTGCCTGTCCAGCCGGTTGGCGGTGTCGTAATCATGAAAATGGCTGAGGTCTGAGCTGACCAGGAGCAGCGAACCGGGTTCCATTGCCTGGTCCAGGACCGTGGCTACCTGGTCAGCGTCGGCATCGCCGGCGACCAGGGGTACCAGGGTGAACTCGTCCAGGGTGCGCAGCAGGAACGGCAGCTGCACTTCCAGCGCATGCTCCTGGGCGTGGGCCTGGTCCAGGGTACGCACATGCGGCAGTGCCAGCAGCCGGTCGATGGTGGGTCGATCCAGGGCAACCGGTCCCAGGGGCGTATCGAACAGGTCTACCGACGGCACCGCGATTCCGCGAAATCCAACCCGGTGAGACGGGCCGATCAGGACGACCTTTCGAATATCCCCGGCGTAGGGCCGCAGCAGGCCGTAGGCTCTGCCGGCAGTCGGTCCGGAGTAGATGTATCCGGCATGGGGCACGATGAGGGCCAGGGGCCTTGGATCCCCACTGGATTCGCCCGCCTGCTCCAGGTAGCGGTCAACGCTGGCCGCAAGGTCCGCGGGCCTGTCCGGGTAAAACAGCCCTGCAACTGCTGCGCGGCGGTGGGTACTCATGGTTTTTTGCTTGCATTAACAGACACTTGCCTATATTTAAATGCTAACAAGCTCATGAATCAAGCAAGTATCAACCAGGGAATAGCGGACACCGTTTACTGGCATCAACTGGAGGACGGTCGACTGCAGTGTGACCTGTGTCCGCGCTACTGCCGGCTGCGTGAGGGCCAAAGGGGCCTGTGCTTCGTGCGCAAGCGACAGGAGGGATCCATCAAGCTCACCAGCTACGGGCGGTCCAGCGGCTTCTGCGTCGATCCCATCGAAAAAAAACCCCTGAACCATTTCCTCCCCGGCACGCCGGTCCTGTCTTTCGGCACCGCCGGCTGCAACCTGGCCTGCAAGTTCTGCCAGAACTGGGACATGAGCAAATCAAGGGAAATGGATTCCCTGATGGACACGGCTTCACCCGAGGCCCTGGCCGACACCGCGGAACGGCTGAACTGCAGCAGCATCGCTTACACCTATAACGATCCGGTGATTTTTCTGGAATATGCGGTAGACGCGGCCCAGGCCTGCCGCGAGCGGGGAATTCGCAGTGTCGCCGTGACCGCCGGCTATATCTGCGAGGCGCCCCGCGCCGAGTTTTTCCGGCATATGGATGCGGCCAACGTGGATCTGAAAGCCTTTACCGAACGGTTCTATCGCAAAATCTGCGGCAGTGAACTGGCGCCGGTGCTGGATACGCTGCAATACCTTCGGCACGACACCGATGTCTGGTTTGAACTCACCACCCTGCTGATACCGGGAGAGAACGACTCCAGCGCGGAACTTGAGGCCATGACCCGCTGGATCGTTGACCACCTTGGCCCGGACGTGCCGCTGCACTTCACTGCCTTCCATCCCGACTGGAAAATGCTGGACCATCCACCCACGCCGCCGGCCACGTTGTCCCGGGCCCGGGATATCGGGCTGGCCCAGGGATTGCGTTACGTGTACACCGGCAACGTGCATGACGCCCGGGGCGGCAGCACCTGGTGCTGCGGATGCGGCGCCCTGCTGATCGAGCGTGACTGGTACCAGTTGGGACACTGGGGACTGGACGGGCAGGGCAACTGCGCGAGTTGCCAGACGCCCCTGGCGGGCGTATTCGATCCCAGCCCGGGTGACTGGGGCCGCAAGCGGCTGCCGGTCAGGATTTCGGCCTAGTATTCAAGGACACGATGTTCGAGGACACGAGCCTCCCCTGACACTAGCCCGGATTTTTTTGCACCAAGGCGCGAGGATTTCGGTTAAGAATTTGAATTCACAGTGGATTTTTCGGCCGAGCGGAATACCAGAGTGTATTTCCGAATGTCGAAAAATTTGCTTTGGAATCAAAGACTAAGCGAGATTCCGCGAGCTTGGCGCAGTATCCGGGTTAATCTTTATCGTCAATCAGCGGCCGGATCAGCTCCACCGGCAGCGGAAACACCAGGGTTGAATTCTTGTCGCCGGCGAACTCGGTCAGGGTCTGCAGGTAGCGCAGGGTCATGGCCCTGGGGTTGCCTGAAAGGGTGTTGGCGGCGTCTACCAGGGTGGTGGAGGCCTGGGCCTCACCCTCGGCATGGATCACCTTGGCCCGGCGTTCGCGTTCGGCCTCGGCCTGCTTGGCGATGGCCCGGATCATGCTTTCATCCAGGTCCACGTGCTTGATTTCAACGTTGGACACCTTGAGGCCCCAGGCATCGGTCTGGGTATCCAGGATCTTCTGGATGTCGGCATTGAGCTTGTCGCGTTCGGACAACATGTCGTCCAGTTCGTGTTTGCCCAGCACCGACCGCAGGGTGGTCTGGGCCAGCTGGCTGACGGCCTCGTAGTATCGCTCCACCTTGATGATGGCCTTTTCCGGGTCCACCACCCGGAAATACACCACGGCGTTGACCTTGACCGAGACATTGTCCTGGGAAATCACGTCCTGGGTGGGAACGTCCATCACCACGACCCGCAAATCGACCCGCTCCATCTGCTGGATGACGGGAATCACCAGAATCAGGCCTGGGCCCTTGACCTTGTAGAACCGGCCCAGCTGGAAGATGACGCCGCGCTCGTATTCGCGCAGGATCTTCAGAGCGCTGGCGATCAGCAGCACCAGCCCGGTCAGTACGATATACCAGCCGCTCATATCAGTCTCCTTGCTCTATTTTCTCGATGTTGAGGGTAACCCCCTCGATGCCGACCACGCGCACCGGCTGGCCCTCGGCCAGGGTGCTGCCAATGTCCGTGGTCCAGTCTTCGCCCTCCACGTGGACCCGGCCGGAGGGGTCCATCACCGTGGTGACCGCACCGATGATGGTGTCCTTGCCGATGGCCAGTGGCCTGCTCCGCGCCTTGACCAGGGCGATGGTCACCGCCAGGAAAGCCAGGCCCGAGGTGACCGCGATGCCGCCGATCAGGCTGCGGGACACGCCAAATCCGGGCAGGTCGGTGTCCACCATGATCAGGGATCCGATCACCAGCGCGATGATGCCGCCAATGCCCAGGGCACCGAAGGAGGGCGCGAACGCCTCCGCCACCATCAACACCAGTCCCAGCACGATCAGCGCTACGCCGGCGTAGTTGATGGGCAGCACCTGGAAGGCATACAGCGCCATGATCAGGGAGATGGCGCCCACGATACCCGGCACCAGCACACCCGGGTTGTAGCCCTCCAGCAGCAGGCCGTACAGGCCCACGATGAAAAGCAGGTAAGCCACGGTGGGATCGGTGATCTTGCTGAGCAGCCGGTTGCGCCAGTCAGGCTCGATCCGGTTGATGGCGGCGTCAGCCGTGGCCAGGGTGATGGTTTCTCCGCGTACTTCGACTTCCCGGCCGTCCAGGGCCTGCAGCAGGTCCGTCAGGGAGTCGGCCATCAGATCGATGACGCCGATTTCCAGCGCCGCACTGGCGCTCAGGCTGGCCGCTTCGCGAACGGCTTTTTCGGCCCAGTCCGCGTTGCGACCCCGTTTTTCCGCCAGGCCGCGGATGTAGGCGACAGAATCGTTGATCGCTTTGCGGCTCGTGGCATTGTCCGGTTCCGCGGCCGCGGGTTCCGGCGTGGATTCAGTGTCCTCACCATCCTCGGTTTCGGAGTCAGCGGGTTTGGTGCGCGGCTTACCGCCGGGCTGTTGGCCGCCCATGATGTTGACCGGGGTCGCGGCGCCCAGGTTGGTGGCCGGCGCCATGGCGGCGACGTGAGATGCGTAAAGAATATAGGTGCCGGCGCTGGCGGCCCGGGCTCCCTCGGGCGACACATAAGTGACCACGGGCACCGGCGAGGCCAGGATGGCCTGGTTGATGTCCCGGGTGGCGGCATCCAGCCCACCCGGCGTGTCCATCAGAATGATGACCGCTTCGGCCCCGTCAGCGGCGGCCCGCTCCATGCCGCGCACCAGGTAGTCCGTGGTGGCCGGCCCGATGGCACCCTTGACCTCCAGAACCGCGACCGAACGCTGCACCTGCCCGGTTGAGATCTGCACCAGGGTGAACCATCCCAACAGGGCCAGACAAAGCATCAGCGGCAGTCTGTACCTCATGGATTCAAGTCTAGCACCTGAGCAGGCACCCCGACTTCCGCAAAAACCGCTAGGCTTTCAGAACTTTATAGCCGCCAGCTTCCGCCACACAATGGCAGCGGCCGAAGGTTTCCTGCATGACCCGGGGGTAATCCAGGAAGGCATTGGCCACGAGCAGCAGGCTGCCGCCGGGTTTCAGGTAGGCCGGCGCCTGGCGGATCAGGCCATGGGCCGCCTGGCTGGTGGTCTGCACGCCCTGGTGAAACGGGGGATTGGAGATGATGAGGTCAAAGCTGCCGTTAACCTGGCTGAAGCCGTCGGAAACCATGACGTCTCCGGTGAGACCGGCTTCGGCCAGGGTGCGGCGGGTGGAGAGCACCGCCAGCAGATCCGAATCCAGGGCGGTGACCCGGGCTCCGCCCCGGGCTGCTGCCAGGGTGATGGGGCCGGCACCGCAGCCAAAGTCCAGGACCTTCTGGCCCGGAGACGTCTGCAGGTGTCCCAGCAGCAGTTCAGTCCCGGGATCCAGCCGGCCCCGGGCAAACACGCCGGGCAGGCTGAAAAGCGTATGCGGCCCGCCATCGACACCGGGTAATGACACCGGAAATGACTCCCAGTAGGCATCCAGATCAAACGACCTTGCCGTGTCACCTGGACCTGCCTGGAACAACATACAGTGCCGGGCAGCGTCTGTTTTCCGGACCGTCCCACCGTCGGTCAGAGCCAGGCCAAACTGGCGTGCGGCTGAGGCGATGCCTTCCTTCTTGGCGCCCACCAGCCACGTTCGCCCGCCGATCGCCGTCCGGCTCAGGGCCAGGTCGATCAGCATGGCAATGCGTGCCCGGGACTTGGGCAGGAACAGCACCACGTTCTCGCTGCGTTCGCCTGACCGTAGCTGTTCAACGGATGGCTGGTCCGATCCATGGGCGGTCAACCGCAGGCCGCCGTCAGCCTGAAGCTGGCGCATGATGCCGTCGGCCGGGGGATTGATTAAAAACGAGCCGGAAAGTGCATCGGCATGACGCATCAGCAGCTGGCTGGGATTGGACAGGCTGCCGCTCACGGCGATCGCGGTGTCAGTCCGTGATGACCCGGGCGTGCAGGTCGTATTCGTCGGTGCCGGTGACTTCCGCCGTCACCAGCTGGCCGGGCATCAGCGAGTCCCCGTCCAGGTATACCAGTCCGTCGATTTCGGGTGCGTCCGCCCAGCTCCGCCCAACGGCGCCTTCGCCGGTCACTTCATCCACCAGGACCTCGATCTGTTGACCCTGGCGCCGGGCCAGCTTGTCCACGCTGATGGACTGCTGCAGTTCCATGAACCTTTCCCAGCGTTCCTGCTTGACCTCGTCCGGCACCGGCTCGCCGATGTCGTTGGCCCTTGCGCCCTCCACCGGGCTGTACTGGAAACATCCCACCCGGTCCAGCTGTGCTTCCTGGATGAAGCCCAGCAGCTCCTGGAACTCGGACTCGGTCTCCCCGGGGAAGCCGACGATGAAGGTGCTGCGGATGGTGATGTCCGGGCAGATGTCCCGCCAGGCCTGGATCCGCTCCAGGGTGTTTTCCGCCGCCGCCGGTCGCTTCATCGCCTTGAGCACCCGGGGACTGCCGTGCTGAAACGGGACATCCAGGTACGGCAGGATGCGCCGCTCAGCCATCAGTGGGATGACCTGGTCAACGTGGGGGTAGGGATAGACGTAGTGCAGGCGGATCCAGATGCCCAGCGAACCCAGGCCTTCGCACAGATCCTGGAAGCGGGTCGCATACTCCCGCTCCCGCCAGGTCCCTTTCCGGTACTTGAGATCCGAGCCGTAGGCGCTGGTGTCCTGGGCAATGACCATCAGCTCCCGCACGCCGGCCCGGGCCAGCCGGGCGGCTTCACCCAGCACCTGTTCCACCGGTCGGCTCACCAGCCGGCCGCGCATGGAGGGGATGATGCAGAAGGTGCACTTATGATTGCAGCCCTCGGAAATTTTCAGGTAGGCGTAGTGGCGCGGGGTCAGCTTGATGCCCTGGGCCGGCACCAGGTCCTGCAGCGGATCTGGAGCCTGCTGGGGCACGTGACGATGGACCGCGGCCACCACCTGCTCATACTGCTGGGGTCCGCTGACGTCCAGCACCCGTGGGTGGACCGACAGTATGTCGCTTTCATTGGCGCCCAGGCATCCCGTCACCAGCACCTTGCCGTTCTCATCCAGGGCCTCGCCGATGGCCTCCAGGGATTCCGCCTTGGCGCTGTCGATGAAGCCGCAGGTGTTGACCACCACGACGTCGGCATCGTCGTAGCTGGGCACAATCTGGTAGCCGTCGATGCGCAGCTGGGTCAGAATACGCTCTGAATCCACCAGGGCCTTGGGACAGCCCAGACTTACAAATCCCACCTTGCCGGACACCAGTGACTCCTTTTTTGCGTCTGCTGCGGTGACAGGATTATCAACCAAAACAGGGATGAGAATAAGAGCCAGGAACCTCGCGGTGCCGGCGATTTCTAACAACAGATCATGCAGCCGGGAACACTACAGTATCCACCCAGCCGGCCGGGGCAATGCCTCTTCGGGTTTTGCGGTCTGCTGCTGGTCGTGCTCTTCCCGGGACAGCTCCGGGCGGACGATGGCCTGCTGGCCCTGCTGGAGACCGAGCTCAATCGATCCATGCAGGAATTGGGTTCTCAGCCGGTGCCGCCTTACTTCCTGGCGTACCGGGTGGCCGACCAGGAGCAACAGGTGCTGGCGGCCAGTTTTGGCGCGCTGGAGCGTGAGTATCAGCGCGCCAGCCGCCGACTGTACGTGGAGTCGCGCACCGGAACCTACGAGCGGGACAATACCCACGCCATGCGCAGCGACGGGTTCAGCTGGGGTATCAACTATCGTGGCAACTGGACCGATCTGCCCCTGCAGGACGATCCCGCGGCCATCCGCGCCCAGATCTGGCAAGCCACCGACCGGGTCTACCAGCAGTCGGTAGAGCACCTGGGCAAGGTCCAGGCCAATACCATCGTCAAGGTTGACGAAGAGGACCAGTCCAACGACTTCTCCCGGGAGTCGCCGGTAACTCACCTGGAGCCGGTGACGCCGCTGGAGTTCCAGGCGTGGACCTGGCAGGACCGGGTCCGCCGCTACAGCCGTCGCTTTGCCGGTGACGCCCGCATCCTGGTGGGGCGGGTCAGTATCAGCGCCGAAAAGTCCGTCCAGCGCTTCGTCAACACCGAGGGAACCCGGATTCGCCAGTCCAGCCGTGTGTTCCGCCTGGTCCTGACCGCCATGGCCAAGGCTGATGACGGCATGGAGCTGCCCCTGAGTCGTACCTTCCTGGCCCGGAGCGCGGCGGAATTGCCTTCGGATGAGGAGGTGATGGCCGCAATCGACCAGATGATGGCCTTGCTGTCAGCCATGGAGACCGCACCCATTGTGACCGCTTACCAGGGTCCCGTGCTGCTGGAAGGGCGGGCCAGCGCGGTGTTTTTCCACGAGCTTCTGGGCCATCGGGTAGAAGGCCATCGGCTGCGTCGGGAAGAGGATTCCCAGACCTTCAAGCGCAAGATTGGTGAACGAATCCTTCCGCCGGGTTTTGACGTCTATTTCGATCCGACCGTTGAATCCCATCAGGGCACGAGCCTGATGGGCAGCTATCGGGTGGACGACGAAGGGGTCAGGGCACGCCGCGTGGACGTGGTGAGCGACGGCGTTCTGAAGGAGTTCCTGATGTCCCGCATCCCCATCGACGGGCACCCCGGTTCCAACGGTCATGGCCGCGCCCAGACAGGCTCCACGCCGGTGGCTCGCCAATCCAACCTGTTTGTGCGCTCCCGCCAGGCGGTGCCGGCTGAGGAACTGCGGCGGAAGTTTGTCGAAACGCTCGAGCGCCAGGAACGGGACTGGGGCCTGGTGATTCGCGACGTGCGCGGTGGCCTGACCAGCACCCGGCGCACCCAGACCAGCGCGCTGCAGGTGGTGCCCACCGAGGTCTATCGCCTGTACCGGGACGGGCGCGAGGAACTGGTCCGGGGCGTAGACGTGATTGGGACGCCCCTGCTGACTCTGAGCCACCTGGCCGCGGCCGCGGACAGCGCCCAGGTATTCCATGGGTGGTGTGGTGCGGAATCCGGTTCGCTGCCGGTATCACTGGTGGCGCCGAGCGTGCTGCTGGATCGGCTGGAAGTGCAGCGCAAGAGCAAGTCCCAATCGCGCCGACCCCTTTTGCCCAATCCGGTGCCGGAGGACCAGTGATGCCTCGGCTGCTGATGCTGTTGGCCCTGATTGCCACACCCCTGCCCGGCTATACCGAGGATGAGGTGGCGTTCAGGGCCATGGCCGACGAGATGGAGCGCAACTTCGAGCAGCTGCGCCTGGGGGAGGAACCGGCACCGTATTTTATCGAGTACCGGATGGAAGACAGCTACCGACTGCGGGTCAAGGCAGTACTGGGGGCGGCCACCTCGGACTCGGTCAGCCGCAGCCGACGCGGCAGTGCCCAGGTGCGGGTAGGCAGTCACGAGTTGGACTCGAGCCTGGTCCAGCGATTCAATCAGCGGGGCTCAACCATGCACCGGTATTACGATCCACGCGGATTTACGCTGCCGGTAGATCAGGACTATGCCGGAATCCGCCGGGCGTTTTGGGTCGCCACGGACCTGGCGTACAAGCGGGCCCTGGAAGACTTCGCCGTGAAGCAGGCCGACGCGGACCGGGTCCTCGACCGCGACGGAATGCCGGATTTCTGGAAAGTTGAACCGGCTGAGATGATGGAAGACATCAGCGCTGAGCCCGTGGACGAAGCGGCGGTTCGAAGCCTGGTGGGAGAACTCTCACGAGTATTCGAAGGCATTCCCGAGATACACGAGTCCGCGGCCTGGGGCAGCGTCGGTTTTCGCGTGGTGCGCCAGCTCAATTCTGAGGGTACCCGGGTCAGGCGCACCGTGTCCGAGGTTACCCTGGGCATGATCGTGCGAACCCAGGCCGACGACGGCGCGGTGCTGTGGGACTTTGAGTTGTACAAGGTGCCCGGTTGGTCCCAGCTACCCTCGGCGACCGAGCTGAAACGTGCCGCGCATGCACTTGCCCGTCGCCTGATAGACGCGCGCAAGGCCCAGCGCCTGGACCAGTACATCGGCCCGGTGCTGTTTCAAGGCCAGGCCGCCGCCGTGCTGTTTGCCAACCAGTTCGCCACCCAGCTGATGTCGGTCCCCCGCATGGTGGCGGCGGAACCCGCCGTGCGCCGCTGGGTTACCGATCTGCAGGAGCGGGAGCAGCGCTTCGGCCGCAAGATCGGCGCCCGGGTTCTGCCCCGGGGCAGCACCCTGGTGGATGACCCGACTTTGAAGGAGTTTGCCGGCCTGCCCCTGGGCGGATCCTTTTCGGTGGACGACGAGGGTGTGCCGGGGCGTCCCAAGGTGCTGGTGGAAGACGGCCGCCTCCAGCAGATTCTTTCCACCCGGGTGCCCATGTACGGCACCACGGGCAGCACCGGCAATAATCGGGGTGGTTTCCCCATGCCCAGCAACCTGATCCTGACTTCCCAACAGCCGGCGAATCCCAAGGAGCTGCGGGCGAAATTCGAGGAACTGCGGGTAGACGCCGCTACTGACTTTGTCATCGAAATCGAAAAGATGGCTGTCAACGAGGTACGCCAGGCGCTGGAGTCCATGCAAAGCATGCCGGCGTTCAGCTACGGCGACCGCCTGCCCCAGGCGCTGGTGGCCTGGAAGGTCTATCCCGACGGGTCCCGCGTGCGCATCCGCAACCTGAACATTGAGCCCTTCGCGGTGCGCGAGTTCCGCCGGCTGGAGGCCGTGGGAGACGACCCTTACGTCCACACCACCACGCCGCCGTTCCCGTCAGGAGGGACCTTCCTCAGCGGCGTTCGCGGTCGCATGGAGCCGGCCAGCTTCGTGGTGCCGAGTCTGTTGTTCGAGGAGCTGGCGGTGGGAGACAGCAAAGCCATGGATCGACGGCCGCCGGTTTTGTCGAGGCCTTAGTTAATCCCCAAGATCGCACATCCCGAAGTGGGCATCGCTTAGCGCATTCGGATGATGCAGGGCTTGCCCGTAGACACATACTGCGACTTGGGGTCGCGATTGGAAAATGCGATTTCCCAATCACTCGCGGCCTCCGGCCGTTGGCACATACCTGTGCCAAAGGGCTGATATCCCACTCTCCCGTCACCCCGGACTTGATCCGGGGTCCATCAGCGAGAGGTCACGGTGCCTACAGTCGCACGAGTGTTCCAGGACGAAGTTTCCGGTTCATGTCTTTGTACTTTGATCTCGGCATTGGCTTCGTTCAGCAGAACGAGGCCTGGGAGTGGTCGCGGACGATGCGACATAGCTGCGGCGTTTAGAGTCGCTGTCTTCGTTTGGGCTCAGAGGGATCCCGGGTCAATCCTCCACCGTCATCCTGAACTCGATCCCGGATCAGGTCCGGGATGACAGATTGAGAGGTGCCCTTCGGGCTGTTGTATCAATTCAGGATCCATCTGAGATCGGGGTCTGGAAAGACTTCGATCCAGGAATCTGATTTATCGGGGGCTACGGTCGAACTCGCGGGCCATCTGAAGAGTCACGGACGAAGGTTTCGCTGAGACGAGTAGTGGCTTTATTCGGGATCGACTTTGCTGGGCTCAGATGGATCCCGGATCGGGGTTTTGCTCTCCGTCATGCCGGGCTTGATCCGGAATCCATCGGCTTCTGAAGCCAAGTGCTTTCGACGGGAGTGTGGTCCTGATCGGGGGTGTTGTTGTTCATCCCTGCGGCCTTCAATGGTTGCGTGATCTTCAATGCTGATGGATCCCGGATCGGGGTCCGGGATGACGTTTTAAGGAGCGCCTTGCTGGCGCCGCTGCGCCAGCTTTGGCGGTTGGGTTAAACCTCCCATGACTTCCGGGCGTCTAATTCTGAGGACGTCCTGTGTAACCTCTTGGCGGGTTGCGACGTCTAATACAGGACGCGTTGTCGAACTGCGGGAGGATTAGGGGCTTGTCTCAGGCACAGTTGCCAAATCATGACCAGGGATCTGCCCAGGGCAATCCCCGTCTCAAGATCGCCGATACATCGGGCCAGGACGTGGTGCTGGAGCCGCCGGGAAACACCCGTCGCTGGGTGCTGGCCGGTGTGGGCGCCGTTGTGCTGGTTGTGCTGCTGGTGCTGGTTGTCCCGTGGTTCCAGCGCTGGACCCAGGCCTCCATCAGCGTGCCGCTGGACCGGCTGCGCCTGGGTACCGTCGAGCGTGGCGACCTGGTGCGCGACGTCTCGGTCCAGGGCCGTGTGGTGGCCGCCGTCAGTCCCACCCTGTTCGCGCCAGCCGCAGGCACCATCAGTCTTGAAGTCGAGGCGGGTGCCCAGGTTTCCGAAGGACAGATCCTGGCCCGCGTAGACAGCCCGGAGCTGACCAGTCAGCTGGAGCAGGAGCGTTCAACCCTGGACCGACTGGGCATCGAGCTGGAGCGCCAGCGCATCGAGGCCCGCCAGAAGCTGCTGGACAACCAGAAGAACGTGGATCTGGCCCAGGTGACCCTGACTGCGGCAGACCGGGAGAAACGTCGGGCCGACGCGGCCCGGGATATTGCCGCGATCTCCGAAATCGACTTTGAAAAGGCCCAGGACGATCTGCGCAACGCCCAGCTGGCCTATGACCATTCGGTGCAGGACGCCAAGCTGGACGAAGAGCGCCTGTCCTTCGAGCTGAAGACCCGGGAACTGCAGGTGGAGCGCCAGCGCCTGCTGGTAGATGACCTGGCCCGCCAGGTGGACGAATTGGCCATGCGCTCCCCGGTGAACGGCATCGTCGGCAATCTGCTGGTGGAGCAGAAATCCGCAGTGACCCGCAACCAGTCCGTAATGGCGGTAGTAGATCTCGGCGTGTTTGAAGTGGAGGCACAGATTCCAGAGAGTTATGCCGATGACCTGGGGCTGGGAATGCCGGCTGAAGTCCAGTCCGGTACGGCCGGCTACCCGGCCAGCGTGGTGGCGGTATCCCCGGAGATTATCCAGAACCAGGTGACAACACGGATTCGATTCCAGCAGCAGTCGCCGCCAGGGCTGCGTCAGAATCAGCGTCTGACCACCCGCATCCTGCTGGAAGAAAAACCCGATGTGCTGATGCTGCCCCGGGGCCAGTTCCTGGACACCGGTGGCGGCCGGGTGGTGTACGTGGTGGAAGACGGCCTGGCCAAGCGCCGCTCCATCGAAACCGGTGCCCGCAGCCTGGCGTCGGTTGAAATTGTCGCGGGTCTTGCGCCCGGCGAAACCGTGGTGCTGTCCAGCATCGATCAGTTTCGCGGCGCCGAGACCGTTCTCATTACCCAGTAAATCAACCGCGGCCCGGGAATGCCCGGCCGGTGACAGCGAGAGGATGCTCACATGCTGAAGATGGAAAATATCTCCAAGGTCTATCGTACCGACACTGTGGAGACCCACGCCCTGCGGGAACTGTCGCTGTCGGTGGAGGAGGGCGATTTTGTCGCGGTGACCGGTCCGTCCGGTTCCGGCAAGACCACCTTTCTGAATATCGCCGGAATGCTGGAGACATTCACCAGCGGACGTTACGAGCTGGACGGCCGCGATGTGTCGGGCCTCAACGACAGCCAGCGTTCCCGGGTCCGCAACGAGAAGATCGGGTTCATTTTCCAGAGCTTCAACCTGATCCCGGACCTCAACGTGTTCGACAACGTTGACGTCCCCCTGCGCTATCGGGGGTTCAGCTCAAAGGAGCGCAAGCGCCGCATCGACCACGTGGTGGAGATGGTGGGACTGGGGTCCCGCATGAAACACCTGCCGTCCCAGCTGTCCGGTGGTCAGCAGCAGCGGGTGGCCATCGCCCGGGCCCTGGCCGGGGAGCCCCGCTTCCTGCTGGCGGACGAGCCCACCGGCAACCTGGATTCGCAGATGGCCCTGAGCGTGATGGAGCTGTTGGCCGAGATCAACGGCGCCGGAACCACCATCATCATGGTGACCCACGATCCCGCCCTGGCAGACCGGGCCCGGCGCAACATCCATGTCCGCGACGGCCGGATCAGTGACAACGGTACCGGCGATACCCAGCTGCCGTCCGCGGCGGCCGAGGCCGCCACGCCGTCCCTGGAACTGGCGGGCTGATCATGTTTGGCTACTACCTGAAGCTCGGCCTGCTGAGCCTGCGCCGCAACCCGGTCCTCAGCGGCCTGATGATCCTGGCCGTTGCCACGGGCATCGGCGCCTGCATGGTGGTGATCACGGTGAACTACGTGATGTCCAGCAACCCCATTCCCCACAAGTCGGACCAGTTGTACTACGTGCAGCTGGACAGCTGGGGTGCCGACGGTGAGCCCGAGGAGTTCGAGCCGCCGGACCAGGTGACCTACACCGACGCCATGAACCTGATGAAGGCCGACCGGGCCTTCCGCCAGGTGGCCAGCAACCGCACGGGCCTGGTGCTGGAGCCGGAAACCGAGGGTGAACTGCCGTTCCTGGTGGACGCCCGCAGCACCCACGCCGATTTCTTCCCGATGTTCGACCTGCCGTTCCTTTATGGCTCCGGATGGGACGACTCTGCCGACAACAATGCCGAGCAGGTGGTGGTCTTGAGCAAGGCCATGAACGAACGGGTGTTTGGCGGCGAAGACTCAACCGGCCGGCGGGTGATTCTCAACGGCATGAACTTCCGCGTGCTGGGCGTGACCGACGACTGGCATCCCGTGCCCAAGTTCTACGACGTCACCAACGGCGCTTTCAACGATCCGGAAGACCTCTACATCCCGTTCAGCGTCGCCATCGAAAACCAGCTTCCGCGTAACGGCAACACCAACTGCTGGAAGCCGGCCGATGGCAACGACTTCAATGCGTTCCTCAATTCCGAGTGCGTCTGGATCCAGTTCTGGGCCGAACTGCGCGACGAAAACGAGAAGGCGGAGTACATGAGTTTTCTCAACGCCTATGTGGAAGAGCAAAAGCTGCTTGAGCGGTTTCCACGGCCACTGAACAACCGCCTGTCCAATGTCATGGAATGGATGGAAATCGAAGAAGTGGTCGAAGAAGACGCCAGGGTCATGCTGTGGATGTCCGGGCTGTTTCTGGTGGTCTGCCTGCTCAATACCATTGGCCTGCTGCTGGCCAAGTTCCTGGCGCGGGCTGGCGACATCGGACTGCGCCGGGCGTTGGGGGCAACCCGGTCCACCCTGTTTGCCCAGTACATGACCGAATCGGGCCTGATCGGCGTGGCGGGCGGCATTCTGGGCCTGGGCTTCGCCTGGCTGGGCCTGCGCGGCATCGACGTGCTCTACGGGGAGTTCATCCAGGACATGACGAGCATGGACCTGGTCATGGTCACTACAGCCATTGGATTGGCCATCGTTTCCGCCCTGCTGGCGGCGGTTTACCCGACCTGGCGCGCCTGCAACATTACCCCGGCCAGCCAGCTGAAGACGCAGTAGTGTCCTGTCATGTCCCCAACAGGGCCAAGAACAAGGCGCATTGCGCCGGCAATGGCGGGCCCTTGGCAAGCAATGCAACGCTGTTATTGGCCCTGTTGGGGTCGCCCGAAGGGCGCGCACCACATGGCCCGGCGCGGCGTTGCGACCCTTGGCGAGACAGTCTTCGGCCTGAAATCAGCAGTTGATTCAGGACGGAGACAATCGCTGGCCATGGAATGACCATGGCGCTTCGGGCCGCGCCTTGCTCCGGACCGTGTGGACACGCGCTGATATTCAACCAACTGACATGACAGGACACTAGGGAGTCATCGATATGCAAACCAATATGGAATGGGGTCCGATCTGGCGGGCGATGCTGCGCAACAAGACCGGTGCCATCCTGATCGCCCTGCAAATCGCCGTGACCCTGGCCATCATGGTCAACGCCATCTCCATCATCCAGGAGCGGGCCGAGGCCATGGCCCGGCCCAGTGGCGTGGACGAGGCCAATATCTTCTATCTCTCAAGCATCGGGTTTTCCGAGGATTTCAACGAACAGGTGGCCATAGAGGAAGACCTGGCGGCCATCCGGCAGACGCCGGGTGTGATCAATGCCATCCAGTCGAACTCGGTGCCCCTGTCCGGCGGCGGCTGGTCCATGGGGCTGGCAAGGGAGCCTGGTCAAGGCCAGGATTCGGTGGGCGTCGCCATCTACTTTATCGATGAGCACGGGGTGGATACTTTTGGCCTGAAAATGCGGGCCGGGGAAAACTTTGCCAAAGCCGATGTGGGCTGGCGCGAACGCACCAGCCAGCAGTGGCCCACCAAGGGTCTGATCACCTGGGCCATGGCGGAGGCACTGCTGCCGGATGATCCGGACTCGGCCCTGGGCCAGACTTTCTACATCGGTGATGATGAGCCGGTCACCGTGACCGGAATTGTCGAGCAGATGCAGGCCCCCTGGAACGGCTGGAGTGGCGTGGAGCGGGTCCTTCTGGTGCCCCAGCACACCCTGTTCGGCTCGACCCGTTACATTATCCGTACGGAACCCGGCCAGCGTGACCAGCTGATGGCTCAGATCGAAAAGATGCTGGCTGAAAGCAATCGCAACCGCATCGTGCGCGGCATGCAGACAATGACCGAAACCCGGGAACGCAGCTACCAGGCCGACAACGGCATGGTGCGCATGCTGATCTTCGTGGTGGCGCTGCTGACGGCAATAACCGCCCTGGGAATCGTCGGTCTGGCCAGCTTCAGCGTCAACCGGCGTACCCGCCAGATCGGCACCCGCCGTGCCCTGGGCGCGAGCCGGGCCGCCATCCTGCGCTACTTCCTGACCGAGAACTTCCTGATCAGCCTGGTCGGGGTGGTTGCCGGTGGCGCGCTGGCCGTGGGTCTGAACATCTGGATGGTGGAAGAATTCAGCCTGGCACCGATGGCGTGGTACCTGATACCCACGGCCATGCTGATTCTGCTGCTGGTGGGCCAGGCGGCAGTGCTGGGCCCGGCGCGACGTGCGGCATCAGTACCGCCGGCCGTAGCGACCCGGACCGTTTGAGCCAGGGCGGGGTCAGCAGGGCGGGGTCAGAGTAAAGGGACAGAGTAAAACTGGGTTTTACTCTGTCCCTTTACTCTGACCCCGTGCTTCGCAGCGTTGAGGGGTTATTCGAGCATGGTGCGCAGCGCCGTGCGGGCCTGGTCGAAGCGGGCCTGCAGCCGCGGCGTCTCTACGTCACCGTAGGCCTCCCGGGCCCGCTGTTCTGCGGCATCGATGGCCCGAATCAGGTCGCTGGCGGCCTTGCCCCGAGCTGACCGCTCGGTACTTCCCCTGGCGCCGATCCATACCGGTGAACTGTGGGCAAAAGGCCTGGCGTGCATGGTTGGCCATGCGTCTTCCACCCGCTTTGAGGAATAGGCACGCGCCGCGACCCAGCCGCCGTCGGGCAGTTCAATACTGCCGTCGTAGCTGCGCGTGGCGCCGGCCCTGATACCGTCAAGCCGATCGACCACGGTGCCGTTGACCACCAGCTCCAGTACTTCGACGTCGGTTGTGCCCGCCAGCGTCGCCCGCCATTGCTGCATGCCCGACTGGACGACACCGCCGGGTTGAATACGGTCTCCGACCTCGAACAGCAGGGCAGGGCCCGTGGTGACAAAGCCACGGCCCGCCATGGCTGCCTCCAGGACGGTCGGGGATGTCATTTCCTCGCCGTCCAGGCGCAGGTAATTTCGACCCGTGCCTACGGCAGGTGTGCGGTGAAAATCGACCCAGGCGTCGGTGCCGGACATGGCCGCCACCGGACGGCCGATATTGAGCAGGCGATACCACAGTTCGGAGGTTCCGAGCGGGCTGGTCCAGGCGCACACCAGTTCCAGGCCCAAACCTTCAGAGAGCACCGCATCGGAAACCAGCTCCAATGGAATGCCTTCCACCTGTTCCCCCTGGAACGGTCCTGCATCGTCCACCACCGGGTGGACATAGGTGGCGATTGCACCGACGGATTCGGCGAAGGCGATCACGTCTCCATTGGTCAGGTCCGGGTTACCCAGTGTCGGGTTGTACGGACCGAAGAACCAGGGGGCAAAGGGCTGTCTGCCGGCGCCGGACAGCCCGACGTGGCCGTGGAAATGGGAACGGACCTCCTGGCCCTGGGTAACGATGCGCCCGTCGCCGGGTGTTTCGACACCGAGCAGTGGCGCGTCGATGCGCCGCTGCCAGCGGTTCCATGACATAGGCCCAAGCACATCGAGATTCTCACCGGCCATAACGCGCAGGGCGTCCTGGTGGGTGGCGCGATGATGGCCGTCACCGTTGAGATGGACATGGTGGTCGGCCGAGACATATCCGGCAGACCTTGCATCCCAGATTGTCCGGGAGACGACACCGACCTCAGCCAGGCCATTGCTGCGTACACGAACTGTCTCCTCAACGACGGTTGCCATGGGGCCGCGCGCGGCGAGGACGCGGTAACGACCGGCGGGCAGGGTGAACTCCGACTGGCCCTGCACGTAGAAGTAATGGCGCCCGGTCTGGGAGTCGAAGTAGGTCGCGTCCTCATGAGAGGCCACCGGGTGGCCATCCAGCTGCGTTATGGACACCCTTGCCGTGACTGCCGTCCCTGACGCATCGGTGATCGCCACTGACAGCGTCCCGGTTGCGCCGCCGTACTCCCATTGGCTGATGTCCACGGGCGTTGGTGTGCCGCCATGGGTCGGGATCCGCATCAGCCTGAACTGGCGTGATTCTCCAAGCTCAGTGAAATACACGTGGTCTCCGTCGGCGCTGAACGCCGGCGTCAATGCATACGGGCTGCCATGGGTGAGGCGGTGCTTCACCCGGGTATCCTCCAGGTCCAGGGTCCAGAGGTGGTAGTCGTTATCGATGGGAGCGCTGTAGACGATGAGCCGCTGGTTCGGGTGGCTGTCCCCGGTCAGGTGGTAGGTGAGCGTTTCGCCGTGGATGATCTCATCGCTGCCCGCGATAAAGTCCCGCTCCCGCAGGACGCGATGTGCGCCGTTTCCGTGCAGATAAACAATGCCGGTCCCCCCTGCCAGCCGCCGGGCGTTGCGTTCTACCTGGGGCAGGTCGGTAAGCCGGGTGTCGAGCCCTGACGCGAGGTGTCGGCGCCACAGACTCAGTACGTCTCCAGCACCTGATGTGTAGTAGAGGGACTCTCCGTCAGACGAGAACTCCGGATCCAGTTCGATAGTCGGGGTATCGATGACCGTTTCGCTGCGGCCGCCCATTTCCATGATGACGATCGCAGTGTCGCGGCCGCTGTCGCGAACAAAGGCCAGCCGGCTACCGTCCGGCGACCACCGCGGCCGGGCGTCCATGCCCGGTCCGTCGGTCAGGCGTTCCGCAATTCCCGTTTCAAGGTCGAGCAGCCACAGCCAGCCCTGGGCGGCGAATGCCAGGTGCCGCCCGTCCGGCGCCGGCGCCGGGTCCGTGGGGCCGTGGGCCAACACCGGCAGCTCGTGCTGTTCCAGGTAAACGTGGTGATTGAAATCGGACAGCTTGGCGTAGCGGTTCTCCCATTGAGCGGACGCCGGTCCGGCCATGGCAAAACTGACAGTTATTGCTGCAAGAAATTGAAATTGCGCTGTGGCATCAACGCAGGTTGTTCGACCTGAGCCCATGTTTTTCTCCCTCCAGCCCCGGCGGAGCTTCACAGGATCGGGAGCATAGCAACAACCCGTGCGATTTTGGTCTGTTGGTCATTGGTATGAGAGCACCCTGACGCCGGTAGTATTCCCCCGGCACTCCTAACCCTGGTTGCGACTTGGTTACCCCTCGTGGACAATGGCGCGCCACGAACGGCCTGCCGGGGGGCGGGCTCAGCAGACTTCCTGGATAGCATTATGAAGCCAATGATCGCCGGCGTGATCGCCGTACTTCTCTCCGCCATGTCCCCACAGTCAGCGCTCGCTGACAGCCACGAAACCGAGGAATCCGAAAAGCCCACCTGGGATATCGAGAACCCGCCCGGAGAATGGCAGACCGTGTCCATCGACACCGACAGCACCACCTGGTCGAATGTCGACGTCAGCCCGGACGGCAAGACCGTGGTGTTCGACATGCTGGGTGATATCTACGCGGTGGACCTGGCCGGTGGTGAGGCCCGGGCGCTGACCGCCGGCATTGCCTGGAACATCCAGCCCCGCTTCAGCCCCGACGGCCGCCAGATCGCTTTCGTTTCCGATCGCAAGGGCGGCGACAACCTGTGGGTGATGAACGCTGATGGCTCCGATCCCAGGGCGGTGACCAGTGAAAAAAATCAGCTGTTCCACAACCCGGCGTGGACGCCGGATGGCCAGTGGCTGGCGGCGCGCAAAGGTTACGTTTCGACTCGCAGTATTCCCGCCGGTTCCATCTGGATGACCCACGCCAGCGGCGGCAAGGGATTGGAGGTGGTTGAGCGGTCCCACGGCGAGCAGAGCCAGAAAAACATTGCGGAACCGGCGTTCTCGCCGGACGGCCGTTACCTCTACTACAGCCAGGACACCACGTCCGGCCAGACCTGGCAGTACAACAAGGATTCCACCGGTTCGGTTTTCTCCATCAAGCGGTTGGACCGGGAAAAGGGCGAAACCGTGGTCATGGTGTCTGGGCCGGGCGGCGCGATCCGGCCAACGCCCTCCCTGGACGGCAAGCAACTGGCCTTCGTGAAACGGCATCCGGACATGACCAGCGCCATCTACGTCAAAGACCTGGATTCCGGCAATGAGCGGCAGGTGGCGCAGGGGCTTGACCGTGATCTGCAGGAAACCAACGGGACCCATGGCAATACGCCCGCCATTGCCTGGACGCCGGATTCCCAATCCCTGGTTTACTGGGCCGGCGGGTATCTGCACCGGGCGGCCCTGGACGGCGGCGAGCCGCGTCGGATCCCGGTCCGGGTCAAGGCCGAGAAGAAGGTTCGCCAGGCCCTGCGATTCCCGGTGGAGGTTTCCCCGGACAAGTTCGACGTCAAGGCCATACGCTTTGCCAGCTATTCGCCGGATGGTTCCAAGGCCGTATTCCAGGCGCTGGGATACCTGTATATCCGGGACGTGGCCAGTGGCCGCCAGAAACGATTGACCAGGCAGACCGATCACTTTGAGTTCTGGCCCAGCTTTTCCTCGGACGGCCGCTCGATTGTCTACACCACCTGGAACGACCAGGAACTGGGCAGCGTGCGCATCCTGTCGGCTCGGGGTGGATCCGGCAAGGTTGTTTCAGAGCAGCCCGGCCACTACGTGGAGCCCCGGTTTTCCCCCTCAGGTGAGCAGGTGGTCTACCGCAAGTTTTCCGGCGGCTACCTTCTGTCGCCCAAGTGGTCCGGTGAGCCCGGCCTGTACGTGATGGATCGCGACGGCGACAACTCCCGGAAGATCAGCAGCAGCGGCTTCAACGCCCAGTTCAGCGCTGACGGTTCCCGCATCCTGTATTCCGCCCAGGAGGACAATACCAAGCTCGTGCTGAAGAGCGTCAACCTGCAGGGCCTGGACGAGCGCACCCATTACAAAGGGTCCAAGGTCACCGAGTTCAGCGTGTCCCCCGACGGACGCTGGCTGGCCTTTGCCGAACACTACAACGCCTACCTGGCGCCTTTCGCGGCCACTGGCAAATCCGTGGACATCGGCAAGGGCAGCGACAGCTTTCCGGTACGGCAGGTGGCCAGTCGTTCCGGCGAAGGGCTGCACTGGTCTGGCGACTCGTCCAGCCTGCGGTGGGCCCATGGGGCAACCCTGTACTCGCGGGATCTGAAAGACGCATTTGCCTTCGTTTCCGGGGCGCCGGAGGAATTACCGGAGCCGCTGGAGTCCGGGCTGGACCTGTCCTTCCAGGCCGGTAGCGACCGGCCAGATGGCACCATTGCCATCACCGGTGCGCGCATCGTGACCATGCGCGACTCCAACCGCTTCGAGGAAGTGATCCAGAGCGGTACGGTCCTGGTGGAAGGGCATCGAATTGCCGCCGTAGGCAGCGCCGACCAGGTGGAGATTCCGGAAGGCGCTTTTGTGGTGGACGCATCGGGCCAAACCGTGATCCCCGGCCTGGTGGATGCCCACGCCCACGGCGGTATGGCCAGCCTGGAAATCACCCCCCAGCAGAACTGGATGCAGTTCTCCAACCTGGCGTTTGGCGTGACCACCATCCATGATCCGTCCAACGACACCACCGAGATTTTTTCTCACGCTGAGCTGCAGCGCGCCGGTCAGGTGGTAGGGCCGCGTACCTACTCCACCGGCACGATTCTTTACGGTGCGCTCATCCCCGGGTACACGGCGGTCGTTGACACCTACGAGGACGCGCTGTTCCACGTGCGTCGGTTGAAGGAGATGGGAGCCATCTCGGTCAAGAGCTATAACCAGCTGCGCCGGGATTCCCGCCAGATGGTGATCGAAGCCGGTCACCAACTGGGCATCATGGTGGTGCCCGAGGGCGGCGCCAAGTTCCAGCACAACCTCAACCAGATCGTGGACGGTCATACCGGCCTTGAACATGCGGTACCGGTGGCGCACCTCTACGACGATGTGATCCAGCTCTGGTCCCAGACCGACGTGTTCTATTCACCCACCTTCGGCGTGGCCTACGGCGGCCTGTCCGGTGAAACCTACTGGTATGACCGAACGCCGGTGTTCGAGAACAAGCGGCTGCTGCGCTACTCGCCGAAATCCCAGGTGTTTCCTGCGTCTTTTCGACGAATCACCGCTCCGGACGATCACTACAACCACATCTACGTAGCGCGGCACGCCAGGACCCTGCGGGAAAAAAATGTTCCTGTCGTGATCGGTGCCCACGGACAGCGGGAAGGCCTGGCCGCCCACTGGGAGATGTGGATGATGCACCAGGGCGGATTCACACCCTGGCAGGCCTTGCGCGGCGGCACCATTGACGGCGCCAGGTACCTTGGCCTTGACCAGGATCTGGGTTCCATCGAGGTGGGCAAACTGGCGGACCTGGTCATCATCGACGGCAACCCGCTGGACGACCTGCGCCAGTCCGAGATGGTGTCCCACACCATGATCAACGGCCGGCTCTACGAGGCCGCCACCATGAACCAGGTGGGCAACGAAACCAGCACTCGCCAGCCGTTTTTCTTCGAGCTCGAAGGCGGGGACGCGTTTCCCGTTGCCGCGCAGAAGGCGTTCTTGATGAAGGCGCGGTTGCACGGTTGGAGGCACTAGGACCGCCTGGACGGCGGTCCGGGGAACGGCTGGCCTTCGGCTGCCTGGGGAACGCTCGCTACGCGAGCTGGGGAACGACCGCTGGACGCGGTCTGGGAAACGGCCGGCCTTCGGCGGCCTGGGAATCGCAACGAGCTGGGATCGGAGGTGTGCTTCTTCCC
This sequence comes from Lysobacterales bacterium, assembly GCA_030065125.1. Lineage (GTDB taxonomy): Bacteria > Pseudomonadota > Gammaproteobacteria > Xanthomonadales > SZUA-38 > JASJDM01. Next base: position 42,204 of record JASJDM010000027.1, read on the forward strand.
AGCACGCGAAGCGTGCGTTCCCCAGGCCGCGCAGCGGCCGTTCCCCAGCTCGCGTAGCGAGCGTTTCCCAGTGCCCGCAGGGCGCGTTCCCCAACGCGCGTAGCGCGTTTCTAACAAAAAAACGCCCGAGCACTGAACCCCAACTCCCCATCCACAAAATCCCGCTTGATCTGCCGCTGCTGGTCATCCTTGGCCAGGTTGACGGCGTTGGGGCGGGCCAGTTGGAATCCGTCGGCGTCGGTCAATCGCCAGATGACCGGCTTCAGGTGGTTGCGTCGGGCGCCGGCTACGACGATGCCGGCTTCCCGGGAGGAAAGCTGGACTGAAGTTCCGGCGGGGTAGATGCCGATGGCGGAGATAAAGGCCTCCACCAGGTCTTTCTGAAACTGCTGGTCGCGCAGGCTGTAGAGCTCCTTGGTGGCCCGGGACACCGTGATGGGACGGCGATGGGGTCCGGTGGAAATGAGCGCCTCGAATGTGTCGATGATGCGGGCAATCCGGGCATACAGGTCGATGTCTTCTCCCGCGACCGCATTGGGATAGCCGGAACCGTTGATGTGCTCATGGTGTTGCGCCACCATTCGCCGGATCACGGGGTCCACGTCAACGTGTTCATCCAGCAGTTCCAGGCTGAAATTGACGTGTTCCCTGACCACCTCGATTTCCCAGCTCGACAGTTTTTTGGGCTGTCCCAGCAGTGAGTGGGGCAGCTTGGCCCGGCCCAGGTCGCACAGGGTGGCACCGGTGCCGAGCAGCGCAAGGTCTGATCGCGGCAGTCCCAGCTGGCGGCCCAGGCAAATGCACCAGATCGCCATGTTGACGCAGTGACGCAAGGTGTAGTTATCCTGCTTGCGTCCGATGGCGAATCCAATGGCGGGGTCGGGATTGCGCAGGATGCTGGCTACCAGTTCCTTGACTGCCTCGGTAATGGCGCGGAGGTTGATGGATTCTTTCTCGGCAATGGTCTCCATGGCGAATGCCACGGTCGCCTCCAGGTTCACCACGGCGATGCGCGCGTCCGGTAATTCTTCGGTCACCGACGCCTCGTCCTCGTAGCGAATCACACCGCCGGCGCCGGGCAGGGGCGCACCCTGTTCGTCCCGTGCGGGGGGCGTCCAGTCATCCATACGCCGCTGGGAGTGGGGTTCGCCGACCACCGGGATGGGACCCGAGACATGGGGGGGAGGTGGACCGGAGGCAGTCTCCTGGTCCATATCGGTCAGGCTGTCAGACAGGTTCTTGTCGACGTAGACGTAGCGGCAGCAGCGCTGGACTTTCTCAATGTCGGCCACGGATTCCATCCACATGCCCTGCAGTGTGAATGGCGAGTCTTCCCACGGCCGGTCCAGCCTGGAAACGTACATTCCCAGTTTCAGCTGGCCAACATCGATGCGAACTTCTTCTTGGGTTGAGCCCTGCAACGCCGCTGATGGTCCCTCTTATACGACGCCTATTAAATCATAATCCCGCCAAGAGAGTTCAGTCACTTAGCGGCACATGCGAAGAAGATTCTTCAATCTGTCGTGCAATCCAGTCCGGCAAGATTGGTCAGCCTGGTCAGGTTCTGACTGCCGGAGCCATACTGCGGCAGCACAGACTGGTAGTTTACCGATCCGGAATTGCAGCCGAGGCTGAACTGCAGCTGGCCCCAGGGTTCCAGGCTGACGGTGTCGGGGTCAAACGCGTCGCCGAACACGCCACCGCTGGCAATAAAGGCCTGCTCGATATTGACCTGACCGTTGTCAAAACTGCCGTCACCGACGATCCATGCCTGGTTGCCCGCGTCGTCATAGGTGAACCAGTAGACCACCACCCGGTCCGGTCCCGCGGCGCTGATCACGAATCCCTCGCCATCGTGCTCCAGGTCATACCAGGACCCGGTAAAGGGCAGCAGTGAAAAGCGGTCGGTATCGAATTCACAGCCCGAGCCGGTACTGTCGGTCAGTCGCAGGGCGGCCTGCCGCTGGTTGCGCACATCGACGTTGTGGCGCATCCGGAATGCACCGCAGTCCGACCAGACAAAGCTGGCGTTGCCGGCATTGCTGAATTGCACCTGCGCCGGATCGAATGCGTCGCCGAAGATGCCGCCGCTGGATTCCAGCAGTTCGGGGAATACCACCTCGTTGCCTCGGACCTGTCCGATCCCGATCATCCAGCGCTGATTGCCGGCTTTGTCGTAGGTGAACCAGTACACCACGGCCCGCTGGTTATCCAGCACCTCGATCACGAATCCTTCGCCGTCGTGGGTGGGATCAAACCACACCGCGCTGACGCCGGGGGTGATCACGAACGGGTCGTCCAGCGCTGCGCTGGTTACGGCAAAGGTCAGCGTGTCATCACTGCCGCCCAGGTCGGTTTCGACGCCGTTGGTGTCCTCGTAACCCACCCAGTTGCCCACGATGCCCCAGTCGGCAGGGGTGGCGGGGTCGCCGTCCAGCAGCTGGCCCACCATGTCCTGGGCTGAAAGGTTCAGGGTCACCTGGGTCTCGCCTGTAATGGCGGCCGCCAGCGGCGAACCGGCAAGGTTGAAACTGGCTGAATAGGCGTCGTCCCGGTAGCGGTAGTAGCCGTCCGGCGCGCCGCCGGCGTTGGCCAGCCACTGGCCCGAGCTATCCTCGGGCGACTGGGTCACGTCTTCCAGCAGCAGGTCCGCAGTCACCTCGGTGGTGCGGGTGGCCTGTCCAGGCAGTGGCGCAATCTGGCCGTTGTCGTTGCGCCAGCGCATGGGCTTGTCGAAGGCCAGCCACAGGGTATAGCTTCGATCCAGCTGCAGCGGCTGAACCTGGTTGAAAAACAGGCTGCGCTGGGTGGCGGACTGCACGTCCCATTCCGCGTCAGCCACCACCGCGCCGGTGGCGTCATCGATCCAGCGCACCGCGGTCACCGACGGCGGCCCGGCCTGGCCGTAATAGGCGATGGGAAACGTCTGGCCCAGGTTTTCCCGGACCCGGCGGATCTCGGACTCGGGCAGGATGAATCCGTCGTGGCAGTTGCTGGCAAAGCCGCCGTAGTCCGCGCCGCAACCCGGCAGCGAAGGGTGGGCGTCGGGGCTCAGCGTTCCGGACGGCTCAATTTCCAGGGTCCAGGAGGGAACGGCGTAGGTGACTGCAAAAAACTCATCGGTGGAACCGATGGCCTGGCCCTGGCGGGCGTCGCTGGGCCGGTCGATGTAGACCTTGCCGCCCTCCAGCTGGGCATGGAAGCTGGAAAAATCCCCCAGCAGGTTGCGCTGGATCACGTTGCGCCGGGTGTTGTTCGTATTGACCGAGAAGTGCACCTGGCTGAAAGAGTGGACGTCGGTGTACATGCGCAGCCGGTCCTCTGGCCCCAGCCGGGCCGCCGCCACCATGGCCAGGCTCTCAGGCTCCGAATGCGGCCCGGAACCGTGGTGGACAATGGAGCCCGGGTCGCTGGAACTGGCGCCGGAGTTGGTGGCCCAGAACGGCGGGCTGTTGCGGTTCAGGTCCACCCCCAGCAGCCGGTCGCCGGAGGTGTTGATGTCTTCATCCACGCCCAGCATGTTTTTCCGGCGCATGCGCCCGTCCCGGGGGGCTGAGCCTTCCAGGTAGACCTGGCGCGGGTAACGCTGGGTTTGCAGGTAGCCGTCCACGTTGAGTACCGGCAGCAGCACCATGTTCATGTTGTCCAGCAGGTAGCGGTGCAGCCACTGGTCGCCGGCATTGGCCACCAGGTGCTCCATGATGCCGGTCAGCACTTCCGGCGACTGCCATTCCCGGGCATGAATGCCGCCCTGGGTGTAGATGGCCGGTTCCGGCAGACCCGTCACGGTAATGCTGTCGGCGTCGCTGTACCGGTAGGCCCAGATATCCCTGCCGGCCTCGGAATTCCCCACCACCTCACCAGCGATGAATTCGTGATTGAGCATGAAATCCTGGTGCCGGGTCAACAGGCCGTTGTAGCTGCGAAAACCGTCAAAGGGCAGCGGGGTGTCCACGGGTTCCGGTACCGGGAATCCCAGGCCGAGAATGCCAGGCTGCTCGGTCCATTCGATCACGCTCTGGGAGGCAGCGGCGCCGCACCACAGCAATGCGCCCAGTACGATCGTCCGGCGCTTCATGGTTGCCGCTCCAGAATCTGCAGGGCCTGGCGGCCGCCATGGCTCTGCAGCATCAGCCGGCCCCGAGCCGCCAGCATCGGCTGATCTGACTTGAGCAGCTCTGCTGCCCGGTCAACCAGCCCCGGTGCCTGGCTTTTGCCCAGGGCCAGGGCAGCGGCCGCGCCGAGGTCTGCGTCGCCCATCAGCGTGAACAGTTCCTCCGACACATCGGGGTCATCGGCAGCCATCCGGCCCAGGGCGGCAATGGCGGCGGCCTGGTCGGGCCCGGAGTCGAGGGACTTGAGCCACCAGGCCCGGGCGGCATCCGGACCGATAATCCCGTCGAGCTCCAGCACGGTCCGGAAACGGTCCGCGCCTTCCAGGAACTCCAGCGCAACAGCCGTCAGGTCCGGGTCGGACAGATTCGCTGCGGCAGCCAGCATGATCGGGGCCAGGGCCGGTTCCCGGGTCACCGCGGCGATCAGGTGAGGGATGGCGGGCTCCAGCAGTTGCACCGGCGCATGTTTCAGAGCGTCAGCGGCACCGGCCACTACCTGCATGTGGTTTGCAGACAGGCTGCTGAAATAGCCGTAGTCCTGGTTGGCCAGGGCCAGTTCACCGGCTGAGCGCTCCAGCTTGCGGGTCCAGACGTTCAGGGTACCCCGGGCGGGGGCGGCTACGTTGTGCACGGGCACCGCATTTTGCAGCGAATGAGAATGACTGACCAGGGCGCGTTCCCGATAGCGGGACAGAAGTTCCGCCGCCTGCCAGTTGACGGCGTCAGGTGGCTCATCACGCAGCGACAGCACGTACTGCCGCAGGGCCGCCTCCCGGGTCTCCAGCGGTATGCTGCGGTCATCGGAAAAGCGTTCCAGTTCCGCCAGCACCGCCTGGGAGGGCAGTACCGAGGTCATCAGCAGCAGGCGCTGGGCCTGGGATCGGGCTTCAAGCTCGTCTGTCGCCAGTCCGGCGGCCGCATACAGGGCGAGCGCCAGCAGCGCCAAGGCTCTGTTCATCGGTGTGAACCTACGAAGTGCTACGTTGTTGCAATTATAGACATAAACCGGCGGCGGGCGTTCAGCCGGATGACGCGGCGCCCGGACCGCGGGATGCGCAGGCAGGTGGCGCGGACCGACCGGCCCGCGCCCGTGGGTTCAGGTGTTTTCCTTGATGACCAGGTCCAACTGCTCCAGGGCCTTGTCCAGGTCGCCGGTTTCCTTGTGGATGTCACGCAGTTTGAAGCGCACCAGGTTGCGCACGGTCTGGTTGTCCGGGTTGGCTTCAAGGATTCGATTCAGATGCCGGACGGCGCCCGGTGCGTCCCGTCGCTGCTCGTAGACCTCGAAAATTCCCTCGATGGCCATGAAGACTGCACCTTCGGGCGTCTCGGCCGTGGACACCACCTTGTCGGCCAGGTCCATGTATTCACTCATCAGTTCGACGAACTGCATGGCTTCATCGGGCTGCTGGCCCTGGGCCGGCCAGGCCACGGTGGTCAGGGCCGCGCACAGGGTCATGGGAAGTATCAGTTTGCTCAGTTTCATTGCTCTCCTCGTTCAGGTCAGCTCAATTCAGTTTTCAGGTGCTCCAGGCCGCGGTGCAGGTGGGTCTTCACCGAACCCTGGCTTATTCCCAGCAGGTCGGCGGTTTCCTCGGTGCTCATCCCCTCAAGGATCCGCAGCAGAACCACCTCTCTTTGTCGACGGGCCAGCCTGTCAATGGCCTTCAGGATGTCCATCAGATTCTGCTGGCTGGACTCGCCGACCTGGCCCTCGAGACCCGAGTCGTCCAGTTCCCACCGGTGTTTACGCCGATGATCCCGCACCAGGTTGGCGGCCACCCGGTACAGCCAGGTTCTGAAGGCCGCCCGTCGGAACAGTTTCCTGCGGCCGGTTGCGACCCGGATGAAAACCTCCTGGGTCAGGTCCTCGGCAACCGCTTTGTGTCCAACCTGAGCCCAGATGGCCCGGTACACAAAGTCCCGGTGACGCCGGAACAGCAGGTCCAGGCTCCGGGGGTCGGTCCTGGCCTGGTTGGCCAGATCCCAGTCGTCGCTGCCCTGGCCGCCCTGCTTAATGGGTCCATTCATCAACAGCATTCGGGTAACGGCATAAAGGCTCAGGACACTTCGCCGGGTTTTGCCTGGGAAGGTTCCGGGGCGAAGCCACTGGCCCGGCGCGGCACCGGCGGCAGCCGGAACGCGCCAGGTCCCTGGTGCAACTCGCCATCTTCCACCGAAGGTTCGCCGCCGCGCTCGAGGGCCCTGCGAGCCAGGTCCAGCGCCTGGTAAGGGCTTTGGCTCTCGACAAAGTCCTGGCCAAAGCCGCCACTGCCCAAGCCGGGATCTCGAATCACCAGCACCATCAGCACCAGGGCGGCTGTTGCGGTGATCAATCCTGCGGGAAGCCAGTTCCGCCCGGACTCCGACGCTACATCGTGCAGCCGGCTCCTATCCAGGGCCGGACCGGTGTAGCCGATGCGCCGGTAGGATTGAGCGGCGTGGGTCAGCCTGCTGTCGATGGAAGGGTCCGTCATGGTTTATCCTCGCTTTGACCGTTAATGGTCCGAGGGGCCCATTTGGTTGACATTGGCGACAATGTGCTTGAGTTGCGTCAAACCCTCCAACAGCCGGGGCCCGGGGCGTCCCAGATGCTCTTCTGACACGCAGTACACCTGATCCCGGCGCAGCGCCGGGGTGGCGGCCCAGCTTTCGCGCCGTCGGACCACCTCGGGCCGGTACTTGGCGAAGGGGACACCACACCAGCTGATCACCACCGCGTCGGGCCGGGCGCGTAAAACCTCTGCATCAGAGACCGGTTCACTCTTTACGGGATTGTGCTGCCACGGGTTGCGGCCACCCGCCAGCTCGATCATGGCGGTCACCCAGGAGTCCCGCCCGGGCACGATGACCGGCTTGGGCCACCACTCCACCAGGATGGCGGGCTGCCAGTCCAGCTGCTGGGGTGTCATGGCGGTCCGGAACTCCTCTGCCAGTTCCCGGCCGCGTTGGGAAACCCCCAGGGCATCGGCAATGGTCTGTATATCCCGGGGAACGTCGTCCAGGGATTTTGGTTCCAGTACCAGCAGCGGCAGACCCGCCTGCTGCATCCGCTCCAGGCCCTCCTCATGACCCGGCAGGGTGAGGGAGGTCACTACCAGGTCCGGGTTCAGTGCCAGGATACGATCCACATCCACCGTCAGGTCAGGGCCGATCCGGGGCAGTTTCCTGACCACCTCGGCGGGATAGTCCGAATGGTCGTCCACCGCCACCAGCTGGTCGGCCAGGCCCAGCGCGCACAGGATTTCCGTGTTGGAGCAGGTGTGGGAGACGATCCGCATGCCGGATTATGTCCACAATGCATGGCCGGATGCCACGTGGAATGCCAGCGCAGGGACGAGGATTTGGGTGAGTTGTTGGGCGGGTTGTTGGGCATGTTGTTGGGTGGGGAGCGGTTTGCCCATACAATCCGTGCTTCGGATATTTGGATGTGATGCAAGGTTTAGACATGACGGTACAGACGCGAGAAATTGACTATCAGATTGGGGATCAGTCCTTCAAGGGATACCTGGCCTGGGATGACGCAACCGCCGGACCGAGGCCCGGCGTGGTCGTGGTCCATGAGTGGTGGGGGCACGATGACTACGTGAAAACCCGGGCTCGCCAGCTGGCCGGCGAAGGCTTCGCGGCGTTTGCGCTGGATATGTACGGCGACGGCCGGGTCGGCGGCAACCCCGACGAAGCCGGTGAGCTGATGAATGCCGTGATGGGCCAGGCTGGCGCCATAGAACAGCGCTTCGACGCTGCCGTGGCGACCCTCGGCCAGCAGCCGGAGGCGGATGCCGGCAACATCAGCGCCATTGGCTACTGCTTCGGCGGTGCCGTGGTGCTCGGTATGGCCCGGGCCGGAAAAGACCTCAAGGCCGTGGCCAGCTTCCATGGTCTGCTGGAGACCCAGACGCCGATGCAGGCGGGCGCCTTCGGCGGCAAGGTCGCGGTGTTCAACGGGGCAGACGATCCCATGGTGACGCCGGAAATCCTGCAGGCCTTCGAGTCGGAAATGCAGGCAGCCGGGGCGGATTACTCGGTCAAGAGTTATCCCGGGGTGGTGCACGGGTTCACCAATCCAGCGGCCACCGGTCGCGGTGAGCAGTACGGCATGCCCCTGGCCTACGATGAAGCGGCCGACCAGGATTCCTACTCGGCCACCGTGGCACTGATCAAGGGTACCGCCTGAACCAACCTGCTGACGGTGGCTTCGGCCACCGTCGGTCCGTCCCGGCGGTTGCCTCGGACCACTCCGGTGCTACGATGTTCCTCGTAGCCCACTTTCTCAGGAGTATTCATGGTGCGACCGATCCTGTTTCTCTGCCTGATCCTGCTGTCCGCCAGTGTCCACGCTCAGATTGATCTTCAGCTGACCCGAATCTCTGACCGGGCCTCGGTGACCGATATCAAGCACGCCGGGGACGGCAGCAACCGCCTGTTCCTGGTGAACAAGTTCGGGTTTATCGAGATCTACCGCAACGGGTCACTGCTGGCCACACCGTTCCTGGACATCCGGTCCATCATCTCCCGCTCAGGGGAACAGGGCCTGCTTAGCATGGCCTTCCCGCCGGACTATGCCCAGTCCGGCGTGTTTTACGTCTACTACACCGACCTGTCCGGATTCTCCACCATCGCCCGCTACCGGGTGTCGGACGATGCCGACGTGGCGGATCCCGAGAGCGCCGAAGTGCTTCTGACCGAGCAGCAGCCCTTTACCAACCACAATGGCGGCCGTCTGGAGTTCGGTCCCGACGGCATGCTCTATCTGGGCATCGGCGACGGCGGTGATGCCAATGACCCGTTCGGCAACGGCCAGGACCTGAGGACGCTGCTGGGCAGCCTGATTCGCATCGACGTCAGCCAGGAAAGCGGCTACTCGGTGCCGCCGGATAACCCGTTCCTGGGTCAGGCTGACGCCCGCGACGAAATCTGGGCTTATGGCCTGAGAAATCCCTGGCGCATGGCTTTCGATTCCATGACCGGTGACCTGTTTATCGCTGACGTGGGACAGGACAACATCGAGGAAATCAATGTGCAGCCGGCCAGTTCCGGCGGCGGTGAGAATTACGGCTGGGCGCTGTTCGAAGGATGCGTCAGCGGCAGCTGCGACGGTACGGTGGTGCCGGCGTTCACGTACGACCACTCCGCCGGCGACTGCTCGATAACCGGCGGCCAGGTGTACCGTGGCCCGGACTACCCCGCGCTGCAGGGCCTCTATGTCTACGGGGATTTCTGCACCGGGAGAGTCTGGGGACTGGACAGCAGCAGTTTCCAGAACCAGCTGCTGCTGGACACGGGCACGCTCAGCAACGTGACCACCTTCGGCGAGGATCAACGCGGCAACATATATGTGGCCGGTTCCCTGGGCGTAGAGTCCGGCGTTTTCCTGATCAGCGACGGTCCGCCGGTGCAGTCCAACAGCATTCCCATTGATGGATCACTGTCCGGAACCTACGTGGTACAGGGGCTTAACGATCAGGGGTTTTTTGTCACCGTGGGATCCAACGAAAGCGGCTCTTTCGTTTTCATCGCCTGGTTCACCTTTGACGCCAGCGGCAGTCCCCGCTGGCTGGTGGGCGTTGATTTTTACGAGCCCGGGGCCAGCAGCATCACCCTGACCATGCAGGAGGTTTCCGGTCTGCCGTTCCTGGACTTTTCTGACAACACCGCGAGCCGCAATGACTTCGGCAGCATGACTTTCACGGCGGTGGAGTGCGGGCTGTTCCAGGCGGACTACGATTTTGGTGCCAACGGCAGCGGCAGCCTGACCCTCGATCGCCTGACCAATATCGAGGGCAGGGATTGCGCGGCGTCTGGCCGGAGGTGAAAAACCCCATTCATGGGACGCAGGCTGTCGAAAAACTGCGTCAAAAGCGGACAGGAAGGGTTAGATCGCAATGACCTGGCTGGTTCGGCGGCCCCGCAATACCCGCACGCGGTCACCGGGGCTGAGTGATGCGTCCATGTCCTGGATTACGGCAATGACGCCGCCGTTGTCCAGTTTTACAGTGACCTCCGCGGCAGTCTGACGGGTCCAGTGCTTTTCCGCCGCCCGCCCGGCCACGGCGCCCGCGACGGCGCCCACGGCGCCTGCAACCCGCCTGCCGCTGCCGCCACCCACGGTCCGGCCCAGGCTGTTGCCCACGGCGGCGCCACCAAGGGTTCCCACCACCGAGTGATTACCTTCCACGATGACGGTTTCGACGGCCATCACGGTGCCTGACTGGGCTTTCAGGCTTGCTCCGATAGAACCTGGCGGATAGCTGCGATTGGGACCGTTGGCGGCACAGCTGGCGGCAAGCAAAGCCGCCAGCACGCTGATCAGAGCTCGGATTTCGAAATGCATTGGCCACTCCTGTGCTTCTGCATGTAACGCAAGCGGAGCCGACAGGTTGACAGGAACTTTCAATTTGGCGTTTGCGGCAGCCCTCGCTGCCGCTAGACTACGCGCCAGCAGGATTTCCGAGAGCAGCCCATGACCTACCATCGCACCACCACCATCATTCTGTGCGCCGCCGCAGTATTCCTGGCGGCCTGCCAGAAATCTGATACTGAACCGTCAGGGTCGGCGACACTGCCGCTGAAGTCTGTACCCAAAGCGGCCTGGCTGATCGACCGGCTGCCGCCGGAAACCGTGGGCTACCTGCGCATTCCCAGCCTGTGGAACGCATTGTTTGAGCCCAAGGAAGACGGACTGCACAACGCCCAGGCCCAGGAAGAAAACCTGCGCCAGCTCGAGGCCATCAAGCAGGGATTGTCCAACAACCTTTGGAACCTGCTTCCGGCCCAGGCCATCGGCCCGGTGCAGCTGCTGCTGGAGAAAATGAGCACGCCGCTGGAAGTGGCCGCGCTGATTCCGCCGGACGGTTCGTTTGTGCCTAACGTGCTGATGGGCACCACCCTGGAGGGCGTGGACCGGGCCGGATTTGGCCAGCTGATCGAGCAACTGACCGCCCTGAATCCCCAGCAGGTGCGGGTCCTGACCCCCATGGACGACGCGGGCTACATGACGCTCTTTGCCGGCCCCATGCCGCTGTACATGCACTTCAGTGAGGCCAGCGGCCGCCTGTCCATGCTGTCCGGCGCATCCGCCACCCAGGACAGCCTGACCGCCATGACCGACGGCCCGGAGACCGAGTCGCCCCTTCGCCAGCATGAATCCGGGCTGGACGCGGTCGGGCGCGGCCTGGCGGTCTGGGTGGACATGGATCGGATCTGGCCCATGGTTGCGCCCATGGCGCCTCCCGAGCAGGCCGCCATGGTCAGCGCCACGGGGCTGGACCAGCTGGATTACCTGTACCTGGGTTCCGTCGCCAGCGGCGGCAAAGCCAGCCTGGTGGCCCACCTGCAGATGCCCCGGGTGGGATTCCGCCAGCTGCTGCCGGTGGTTTCAGGCGTGCCGGACGTGACCAGCGCGGGCGTGCCGGACTTTGCCGTCCGAATTGTTTTGCCGACCCAGCAGGAGTTCGAGCAGGCGCTGGATTACGTCCTGGCCCAGTCCGAGGACAGCGACAGCGCTCGCAAGGAACTCGCAGGATTCAAGGACCTGGTGGATCAATACCTGGGATTTGACTCGGCCAGGATCCTGGTCGGTTACGGACCCGATATAATGCTGGTGTCGGACCGGGCTGGCTACTGGGTCGCATACGAAATCCGCGACCGTGCGGCCCATGACGAGATGACGGCCGCGCTGGTAGAAAAGACAGGATCTCCGATCCAGCAGCGCAATATTGGCGGCCAGACGCTGTATCACTGGCCCATGAACACCATGACCCTGCTGGAAACGGACACTCTGCCCGACACGGTGATCCCCCCGGTGGTCAAACAGATTTTCGGCAACCTGCGGGAGCACGTCTTCTGGGTCGACGAGGGGCGCTACAGCGTGGGTGCCAGTGTGCCCCAGGTGCTGATGGCCCGGCACAGCCTGGATGATCCTGTGGACGTGGGCCGTTGGATCGGAGACAGCCTGCAGATTGACTGGTCCCATACGGTGATCGGAGGTGCGGCGCGGACCCGCAACGTGTCGCGCAACATCTATCACTTCTACCTGCAGATGCTGTTGTTCATGGGAGACATGGCGGGTGCTGAGCTGGATCCCTTTGCCATGCCGATCTGGACCGATGCCGGTCTGGCCGAGGAGGGGAGGCTGGGATTCCGCATCGATTCCAGTGAGTCGGCGCTGCGTCTGCAGCTGGACTACGAGGTTTCACCCCTGGAGGCGGTGATTGCCGGCAACACCATGACCAGCGTCGCCGTGGTTGGCATCCTGGCTGCCATCGCCATCCCGGCTTACGTGGACTATGAGGCCCGGGCTGCCGTGTCCGGAGCGCTGTCGGCGGCAGGATTGGTCAGGGAGCAGGTGTCGGAGTCCTACTATGCAAACGGCACCTTACCCGCTGCTGGTGAGTCATTGGCCGAAGCACTGGGGCAGGCTTCGTCCGCCAGCCGGGACGTTTACTACGAAGACGGCGTGATCAGCATCTACTTCAGTGCGGAGGCCAAGAAAGCCCTGCAGGGTAAATCGCTGCACCTGGAAGCCTCGGAAGGCGAGGGCGGCCTGGAGTGGACCTGCTACAGCCCGGACATCCCGGAAAACCAGCTGCCTGTGTCCTGTCGCGGATAACCTCAGCCGCCGGCCAGGCTGGCCGCATTCAGCGGCTCGAAGGGTTTGAGGGAGAAGATGGCCTCGACCGGCAGCCCAAAGTACTCGGCTGCCTTCAGGGCGATTTCCAGCGAGGGCACGAATTCGCCCCGCTCGATGTAGCCGATGGTCTGGTAGTGCACGCTGAGAATCTCGGCCAATTCCTTGCGCGACAGGCTGCGTTCCGCCCGGAGCATGGGCAGCCGGGTGTAGACCCGGGCTTTTTCGCTTTTACCCATGGGCGGCCTCTTCATGCTCGGGTTCGTCGGGCAGCCGCCACGCCAGCATCACCGCGGGCAGGCCGAACAGGAATCCGCCCAGCATGCCGCCGATAGGGACAATGCTGAGCAACGGTCGTGACTCGCCGACGGTTGCGAACAGATACTCCTGGAGAACTATGCCTCCAATCAGCGCCAGCACCACGCCGATGTAGTAGGCGTCGTGAAACGCCCGGGCGCGCAGCTGGGCCAGGCGGTCGTCCAGGTGGCTGATGGGAATCTCGGTGACCCCGCGGACGGACATATTGATCATCGAAGCCAGGGGGAAAAACAACAGGAACAGCGGACCCCAAAGCCACCAGGCCTCGGGCAACAGCAGGCAGAGCGCGGTGATGCCCGCCATCCACAAGCCCATGCTGATAACCAATGACCGTCGCCGCACCCGTGTTTGAAATTTCTCTACCAGCGGGCTCTGAAATACTTCGCTCATGATGTCGCCGTAGCTACGCTTTTCCATCGATGGTCTCCTTACTGGCCCTTTCCCTCTGGCCATTCCAGTTGCAGCTTCAACCATGCCGCCAGACGACTACCCAGCCTGCCCAGCCAACGCTCCGCCAGCAGGCGTGCATAGGCTCGCTGCAGCAGGACGGTGCGTTGAGAGGAGGTGGGTTTCTTAGACATGGTTTTAAATGATCCGAATTAAATAGTGTGTAGAAAATATAAAATTTTATACGTTTTAGGTCAATATTACTAAGGGCATACCCGGAGGGGAGAGGTGCGGTTTTATTGGACTATTGGGGGAACGCGCCCTTTGGGCGCTAGGAAACGCGCCCTGCGGGCGCTGGGGAACGGCCTCTGACGCGGCCTGGGAAACGCGCGCTCCGCGCGCTGGTAACTGCCGCGAAGATCAGAACGAGGACATTTGGCACATGGATGTGCCAACGGCCGTAGGCCGTGAGTGATTGGGAAATCGCATTTTCCAATCACGTCCCCAAGTCGTACAGGGAGGTGCGATCTTGGGGCGAACAAAAGTGAAGCAAAACCGCGTTTTTGCGAAACGACCGCTATTCGTCCATGGATGGACGAATAGCGGATGGATCAACGCTCCTCCAGGCTGAAGCGGTAGGTGCGGCACAGCTGTGCCGCCACGGGCTTGCCGTTGTGCTTCGCCGGCGTGTACCTGGACTTGCGGATGGCCTTGATGACGGGTTTGCGGAAAAGTTCGTTAGAGGATTGCACCACAACCACATCCCTGACCCTGCCTTTGCGGGTGATCGTGAAGCAGGCTGTGGCCAGGCCTCCGATTTCGGCGCGGATGGCCTCGCGTGGGTATTCCGGCGTGTGGGATGCCACCAGCACCGGGGCAATCTCCGGGGGTTGGTCGCTCCCGAGAATACGGACCTCCGGGGATGCGAATGTACTGCCCAGCCAAATGGTGAGCAGCAACCCGGCGAGCCGGCAGGGGAAGGTCACCGCTCGTCGACTACACTGACCTGGGGGCGATACCGCATGCTTCGGGCAACGTCCAGGATTTTCAGCAGGGTGCGGGAGTTCGGCCGAATGGCCAGGCCTTTTTCCACGGCTTCCTCGGCTTCCTCCAGCCGATCCATCTGCAGCAGGACGCCGGCGCGGTTGCTGTAGGCGTGCCAGTCGTTGGGATTGATACTCAGCGCTGTGTCGCAATGCTCCAGGGCCAGTTCCAGCTGATCCATTTTCATCAGGCCGGCGCAGAGGTTGTTATGGGCCGCGCCACGGTCCCTGTTGCTGCCGGCGAAGCGCAGCCCGATCTCCGTGAGGCGTACGCCCTCGGCATAGTCACCGGACATCAGGGCACTGGCGCCGTCGGCCAGGAAGGTGTTCTGGGGACCGATAATGGATTTGCTGGTCATGCTCTCGGTGGCCACGGCCAGGGTCGGGAGGAGGAGCAACAGCAGTGTTCGTACGGCAAACATCATGATCTACCTGCCGAAATATTAGCACTAATGGTTTTGACCTGCCCGGCGGTGGTTAATTCCGCTGGCCAATGCGGGGTCTGAAAAGCAGGGGATTGTTGGCGCTAACCGACTGAAAAACAAAAAATAAAAAATTTTTGCGATTTTCCACCAACTTTTTTGCAACCCGCTGGTAATTGTGAGTAAGGGTGGTTAATCAGGAATCGCAACATCAAAGCGTTCAACCTCATACTCAGTGTCCTGGCCGGAAGTGCCTGCCTGGCATACGACATCTGGTTGATCCACAGCGGCCGATTTCCTACCGCGGTAATGGTTGGCCTGGTGGTCTGGACCGCTGTAGTGCTGACGGCCTGGTGCCGCAACCGCCGAACCGGCGGTTGACCCGACATGATTCAGTTTTCCGTTCCGACATCTGCTGGGAAATAGGGGGCGGGTGAATCAGGCTCGAATCTCAGGGGCTTGATTCATACAACAGTCCGCAGTTCGGCAAAGCCGAACTGCGGACTCTTTTTAAACGTCATCCTGAACTCGATTCAGGATCCATCGTCATTCCCAACCCCAATTCCCTTTACGAGTTCCCAACATGCGACAACGCCTCTGATCCAACGAATGGCTCGATCGAAGCGGACCCTGACCCTGATCTCAGAGTCATTCCCGACCCCAACTCCCTTTACGAGTTCCGAACAAGCGACAACGCCTCTGATCCAACGAATGGCTCGATCGAAGCGGACCCTGACCCTGATCTCAGATGGATCCTGAATCGAGTTCAGGATGACGCCCGGGGGGAGGCAGGATAACGCCGGGAGGCAGGATGACGCCGTGGGGTGGGATAACGCCGGGGGGTCAGGATAACGTCGGGGCCGCCAGGGGACACGCAGGATGGCGAAATACGGTTCGATGCCGGCACATTGATTCTCCAACTCCGTGAACGACCCAATGTCCCGTCGCGATGGCAGTGAGCTACTCCTGTACCTCAACCCAACCCACAATCCCATCCACCCGACTCTGGGTCAGCGGATGATAAGTTGGCCGGGCTTCAGCGTAGACCCGCCGGGCCATCTCCTGGCCCCAGTCGCTGTCCATCAGCGCCGCGTAAACAGGCACGATCAGCTTGTTGCGCCCGATGGTTCGCAGGTATTGCTCGATGCGCTCATTGGCCGGAGCGTAGCCATTGGCAATGGCCTTGAGCAGCCAGCTGTGGGCGATTTCGTTGTTGCGGGTGGCGGTCAGCTGGTAGGCCTGGTCCAGTTCCGCCATCTGCTCCGCGCTCATGCCGCGGAGGTTGTTGACGAAGTAGAGCCACTCGTGGACGGTCCAGTCCCTGGTGTCCAGTCCGGCGGCGGCAATTTCGCCCTGCATCCAGCGGGTGCGCTGTCGGTCCACAGCGGCAAAAGCGTTAGACTGCGGGACCACCACCGTGGGCGGCAGGCCGGGCTGGTGGATCCAGGCATCCAGGTCGGCCAATGAGACGACGCCGGGGTTGGGATTCAGCAGGTGGGCCTGGACGTCGGCCAGGAATTCGGCGGTTCCCAGGCTCTTGAAGCCGAACCGATCGAAATAACCCCGCAGGTAGGCGTCGAAGGTCTCGCGGCCAAACGCGTTCTCCAGGTAGACCAGCAGTAGCCGGCCTTTTTCGTAAGGCACGTTGGAGAACGCATCGTCCGGATCCCGGCCGGCCAGGTCCAGCTTTAGATGCTGATCGGCTTCGTCCAGCTCCGCCAGTTCCGCCACAAGATTTTCGTATCCCAGCACATCCTCCATAGCGCGGCGCTGTTCGCCGAATACCACCTCCATGATGCGGGCTTCCAGGTAGACCGTGAATCCCTCGTTGAGCCAAAGGTCGTCCCAGGTGGCGTTGGTCACCAGGTTGCCGGACCAGGAGTGGGCCAGCTCATGGGCAATCAGGGCCACCAGGCTGCGGTCGCCGGCAAGAACCGTGGGCGTGATGAACGACAGGCGCGGGTTTTCCATGCCTCCGAACGGAAAGCTGGGCGGCAGGATCAACAGGTCGTAACGGCCCCAGAGGTACGGCCCGAAAAGCTCCTCGCTGACCCGCATCATGGCCTCGGTGTCGGAAAACTCCCAGACGGCGGATTCCAGCACGGGCGCCTCGGCGTAAACCCCGGTGCGGTCGCTCATGGCCCGGAATTCCAGGTCACCCACGGCAATGGCCAGCAGGTAGCTGGGAATGGCCTGTGGCATTTGAAACTGGTAAGTGCCCGTTTTTTCCGCCTCGGGGTCGTTGTGTGCGCTCATCACAGCGCGCAGCTCAGCCGGCGTACGGATCAGCGCGTCATAGGTGAAACGCACCTGGGGGGTGTCCTGCAGGGGTACCCAGGAGCGGGCATGAATGGCCTGGGACTGGGAGAACAGGAAGGGGTGGTTGCCGCCTGCGGTCTGCACAGGATCCAGCCACTGCAGGCCGGTGGCCTCGGGAGAACTGCGGTACGCCACGGTCACGCTGTCCACCGACCCAGGTGTCTGGATCACCAGTGGCTGTCCCAGGGCGCCCCTGGCATCACCGAGGGACCATTCCAGGGCAGTGTCGCCGCTGTTGACGCCGCTGATCACCAGCTCCCGGGTGTCCAGGGTCAGTTGCGGTGCGTGGCCCTCCAGGGTCAGGGTGACTTCGCCCTCGAGCACCCGACGCTCGAAATCCACCGTCAGGTCCAGGCTCACATGCCGGGTTCGGGCCTCTTCGGGCCGGGAAAAAGAGTGGGGATCAGCCCGCCCGGAATGGGTCGGGTGCCCGGACGGCGGGCTCGGATCGTTGCCGCAGGCCGCCAGCAGGGCCGCCAGAACAAGAGTGATCAGTCTCACGATGATTCCTCCGACAGACGGTGGTTGGGCCAGTGTCTCACCACTTCCCGCCAGCTCACCAGCAGCCCCCACAACAGCCCCACCACGACGCCGGCATCCAGCACTCCCCGCCATGGCTGGGGGATGTAGCGGAAGGTGATGACAAAACCAATGATCATCAAGGTCAGCGCGTAGGTGGTGATGATGACCCGGCGGGGCGCGCTGAAAAACCCCATGGCGTAAAACGGTGCCAGCAGGCATTCCACCAGCGTACCCTGCCGGTGCACGTGGGCCACCCGCAGCGCAAAGCGCGGAGAAAACTTAAGCTGGAAGCCTCGGTATCCTTCGGAATAGGCCATGAAAGCCACGTTGGCGATCAGCAGCGCCCAGTGCATCCAGTTCAGGCTGTCAGCCAGCCCCTCCAGGGCCATTTCACCCAGCCGGTGAATGGCGACGATCAGCAGCAGGCTGAACCCAATGACAGCCCAGAAGGCTCCCAGTAAGCGCATTGTTCTCCAAGGGTGGTTAAGGCGGCGCGCTATGGTCGCACAAATCGGCTCCGTAGTGGGACCCGATTTGATGGCCTTTTTTTGCCTCGGCGGCCGTTGGTCATGCCGCCGGTCTATTCAAATCCGTCTTCGAAGACATCTTCCCCGCGCTGGGACTCGTGGGCGCCTCGGTCCACGACGGGGGCGCTGCCGCCCCCACCATCCGGGGCGCTGGGATCATCGCGAAAACGGGACTGGCCGTAGACGTCCAGGGGCGTTGGCTCGGACCGATCGCCGTCGCTGTCCAGGTCGGCCAGGTCCGGCGGCACCTGGGCGTTGTCACCGCTGTCGATGGCCGGCGAGCCCCCGATGGGGTCCAGTTCGTCGTCGATATTGCCCGGCGTGTTGTCTTCGCCGTCCAGGTCGAAGTACAGCGGATCCTGGTCCAGGTTTTCGTCCCCGGCGAAGCCGCCTTCGATGATGCTGTAGCTGATTACCGGTGAGGCGCCGCTGCCGTAGTCCCCAATAGCCGGCAGGGTGTTGTCCCAGACGACGGTGTTGTGCACCGTTGCCGTGGAGCTGTCCAGCTTGGCGATGGTGGCCTGGGATGCCACCGTATTGAGATTATTGGCAAAGGTGCCGTTGACGATCAGCGGGTTGCCGGGCGGAGCCGGGACGGAATTGAGGGCCGCAACGCCGGCGCCGTTGACGCCCGAGATGTTTCCGGTGAACTCGCAGTTCACTATCGTGGGACTCGATGCCTGGGCCGCCACCGCGCCGCCGTGCAGGCGGGCGAAGTTGTTGGTGAACACCACGTTGGTGATGGTGGGCCCGTCCGAGGGTGAGGTGCCTCGATTGTCCGAGAACAGCCCGCCACCCTGCTCCAGGGCACCGCCAATGCCATCGGCATAGCCATTCGCGACTACCACCGCGCTGAGGATGGCGCTGGCGTTGGCATTTAAGGCTGTCACCACGTGATAACTGTTATCGCCGTTGCCCGGTGCACCGATTTCGCCGGAGAGAATGGTTGGATCCTCGGTCCAGTCCCGTGGCCAGCGCAGGATCTCGTCGCCGGCGAAACCGCCGTGAATGGCCACGCCGTTTTTCATGGGAAGCGTTGCGTTCCGATCCGTTTCGGTGGTGGGCCGGTAGGTTCCGCCCGCGACCCAGATTTCGCTGTCAGCGAGCGCCGCGGCCAGAGCATCACGCAGGTAGTTGTAGGCGTTGTCCCAGCAGGTGCCGTCATCCATTCCCGCGGCGTCGGCATCGACGTAGATAATATTGCCCAGGGCAATATCGATGCCCTCCAGGTTAGCGTCGACAAAATCCACGGCGTCCGCCTGGCAGTCACCGTCGGCGTCGTACCAGCCCAGGGGCTCACCGGGATCCGGCGGACCGCCTGAGCCGTTGAAGTCGACAAACGCCGAGATGAAGTAGCTGTCCGGGGGCAGACCGCCCAGGTCGTAATCACCGGCCGGACCGATCAGCGTGGTGTTGTCCACAGGGGGTTGCCCCTGTACCAGGTGGGCCGCCACGTCGATGACGGGTGTCCCGGCATTGTTGGAGTAGTACACCACCCGGCCCAGGATTGAGCCGGTGCCTTCACCCGCCAGCAGCGCCGTTGGTAACAGCAACAACAAGGCTAACAGTTTGTTCATGGTTGAAGCTCCTCGAACCCGTCTTGAAACAGCAGGTCCGTTGCGTTTGCCCAGAAGCCTCCGGCCAGCACAAACTCACCACCTGCGGACTGCTGGGGATGAGCATCCGGCTGAGCGACGGTGCCGGTCAGCTCAAACGAACCGCCTGACGAGGTGCCGCCCCCGGCGTCGATGGTCGCGCGGGTGATTTCAAAATCCCCGCCCGACGATTGGGCGAGAACGGCGAATGCAATGACGAGGGGAAGCGCAAGTACAGGGCGAGTCAAGTTGATGAGGCAATGAGGCATGGCCAGACCTCCAGATTTCCCGTAGTGAGGTCATGGGGACGGAGAGGGTCCATGAAAATTCGGAGAATCCGCGATTTACAGGGGATTCAGCCGCAGCGCGGTGGGAGATTTCGTCGGGCTTTTTTCCTGGTCCAGCAAAAAAAAGACCGGGGTCACCCAATGACCCCGGTCCACAAGCCGGTCTGGCCGGCTCAACGCTCTCGATTCCTGTCTCTTACCGCATGCGGCGGGACTCTTTCATTTCGACCTTGTCGCCGTGGATCTCACCTACCTGGGCCGACTTGTCCAGGGTCAGCTTGACCGCCTTGTCAAAATGCAGGTCGCCGTGGACGATGGTGCCCGGGCCGATAGTCACGCGGGTGGCTTTCTTGTTGCCAAAACCCCAGCCCTTGGGCTTCTTCACGAACAGGTCACCCATGATTTCCGCACCCTGCAGCTCGATGGCGCCGTTGTAGGTGATGATGTCACCTTCCACCAGGGTGCCCTGCAGGTCGATGGTGCCGTTGACGGAGCTTACGTTGCCGCCCACCTGGCCGCCGTCGGGTACCCGGATGGTGCCATTCACGGTTTCGATGGACTTCAGCACGATGACGCCTTCACCCAGGCTGATACCGCCGTTGACGGCTTCCACCGCTTCCACCTGGGCCTGGTCGGAGATCTTGATTCCGCCGTTGACGGACTCCACCCGGCCGGCCATGGTGCCTTCGCCAATACGGATGCCGCCGTTGACGGTATCCACGTCACCCACCCGGGCATTGCTGCCGATGGAGACGGACTTGTTGACTGAGCTGTAGTCGGAGTTGGGGGCGTCGATGCCATCATCGACAGTGACCCCGGCCACGGCGGACAAAGGCAGCAGCACGGCACCGGCCAGCACCGCCAGGACAGGTTTGAAGGATGCTTTGTACATGGTTTACCCCTTTTTGATTCGGTTTGTGATCTGATAGTTGGATGACCGAAGTTGCCGTTGGGTTTAAACCCTGAATATGAGCGCCACAGGATTCCTCAGTTTTGGTGCCGAAACCTTTCGCTGGCCCGGTGCTGAGCTGCACTGGTGGCCCGCTGCCGTGGCGCCGGACCTGGCAGATCGCTGGATGGAGGCTCTGCAGTCCGACATCGGCTGGCAGGAGGAACGATTGACCCTGTTTGGCCGCCAGGTGCTGGCGCCCCGGCTGATTGCGTGGCACGGCGATCCCGACAGCCGCTACCGCTACTCCGGCGTAGTCCACCATCCCAGGCCCTGGACGCCGCTGCTGTCAGAGATCCGCGACGCAGTCCAGCAGCTGGCGTCTGAATCCTTCAACAGCGTCCTGCTGAATTTTTACCGTCACGGCCAGGACAGCATGGGGTGGCACGCCGACGATGAGCCGGAACTGGGCCCGGAACCCGTGATTGCCTCACTCAGCCTGGGGCAGGCCCGGCGCATGCGGTTTCGGCGACGGCGGGATCACTCCGACACCCATGAGCTGGTGCTGAGCCACGGCTCCCTGCTGGTGATGTCTGGTCAGACCCAGGCCAACTGGCACCACGCCATACCCAAGACCCGCCGGGCGCCGGGGCCACGAATAAACCTGACCTTCCGCCACATCACCACAAGCGGTCCAGGCTGATAAAATAGCGGTTGACTGATCAAGAGAGTACGACATGCCTAATTTCTTCCGGCGCGCCCTGGGCGTATTGATTCTGCTGTGGAGTGTTGGCTGGGTGTCCATCCAGGCCCTGTAGAGCAAAGGAACCAGTGTGAATCGACCCACCCAGGAGGAATTTGTCATCAGCGGTCCCCGCGGGCTGCTGCTGTTTCTGCTGCCGCTGCCGCTGGTGGCGGTTTTGCTGGCTGCCCTGGTCCAGGGCGAGCTGCTGCGGGCGCTGTTGAGCGGCGGCTCGCTGGCGATGTTCTATACGGCCGGAGCCTGGATGCGGCGAGGGCTGCAGGAAGAGACGGCCTTCTTCGAGCGCAAGTACGCCACCGAGGCCCCGTTTCCCCGCAAGACCCTGGCGTCGCTGCTGGTGGGTGCCGGCACGTTCGTCACGGCCCAGTTCCTGGCCGGCATTCCGCTGCTGGAAACCATCGGCTACTCCCTGGGGTCGGTGGTGGGTTCACTGCTGGTGTATGGTCTGGACCCGCGCAAGCCGCGCAGTGCCGGCCTGGACAAAACCCTGGCCGAGGCCCTGGCCGTGGCCGAGCAGCAGATCCTGGAAATTGAACTGGCCAACAGTGACATCAAGTGCCCGGAGCTGACCGAGCGCATGGACCGCATCACCGACAAGGCCCGGGAAATCCTCGACGTATTGATCCACAAACCCCAGGCCGCCAGCGAGGCACGGCGCTTTCTCAGCTCCTACCTGGAGGGTGCCGAGCGGGTGACCAAGGGCTACGCGGGCACCCACCGCAAGGCCGGTTCCCAGGAGCTGGAAGACAACTTCCGCAAGGTGTTGATCACCATCGAGGACGTGTTCGAGGAGCAGCATCAGCGCCTGATGGAAGACGAACTCACCGACCTGGACGTGCAGATCGAGGTCCTGAAAACCCAGCTCAAGCGTGAGGGTGTTTCCTGAGTTCCATGGCCAGCAGCGGTGGCGGCAGCCGGGAACTGGAGCCCGATACGGCGGATGCTGAAATCCCAGAGGCGCCGGCCCGGCCCGCGGTACCCGTAGAACACCTGGAACTGGACCTGGCTGACCTGGAGGCCATTGCGTACTTCGGCAAGAAACCCCAGCAAAGACTGAGCCGCGCCTCCCGTCGGATGCTGCGGCTGGTGCAGCGGGACGGGACCATTAAAGCCGGTGACGCGCTGGACGCCATGCTGACCATCGTCAAGGGATTCGACGCGGCATCGCTGGACCCCAACGCCGGCGGCCTGTGGGCCCGGCTGACCGGCCGCGGCGGCCTGGCGCCCCTGCTGCAGGCGCTGGACGGGCTGCTGTCCCAGGTCGAGCATGCGGCGCTGGACCTGGAGCGGCACAAGACGGCGCTGTTGACGGAGATCGTGGCCATGGACCGGCTGGGTGATCAGTGTCACCAGGGGCTGGCCGAGATCGGCGCTTTTCGCCGCCACGCCATGCAGGTGCTGGATCAATCCCTGGCGGACGAAGCGCGTTATCACCTGCTGCAGCGCACCGAAGACCTGGCGCTGAGCGAACAGGTGGGGCAACAGGCCCTGGCTACCCTGCGGCTGTCCCAGCGATCGGGGCGGGAGCTGATGTCGCGCATCAACCATGTTCTGGAGATCACTCTGCCGCTGTGGCGCCAGCATATGACCCAGCTGGTGGCCCTGTGGCGCCAGAACAAGGCGCGCGAGGTACTGGCACGATCGGTGGATGCCGGCCAGTCCCTGGCCGATGCCAGCCGCCAGTTGGCCGACGCCCGCCGCCTGGCTCGGCAGGAGCTGCAGGCGGGCCGCTACGATCTGCGAGCCATTGAAACCGCCAACTCTGAGCTGCAAAGCAATATCGAGCGCGGACTGGCCCTGGCCGGTGAGCTGGAAAAGGCGCGGGAGCAGGCCGCTGAACTGGCGGGGCAGCATGACTGACGACGGCTGGTCCCGGCGCCTGGAGCAGCTGCCGGCCAGCGCCTGGGTGCTGATGGCGGCCAACCTGGTACCCATCCTGGGGATCTGGCTGTTCGACTGGGATGTGTTCAGCGTGCTGTTGGTGTTCTGGATGGAAAATATCGCCATTGGGCTGGTCCACATCCTGCGCATGGCCACGGCGGATTTTGCCCGGGGCAGCGTGGCCAGCAAGCTGTTCCTGATTCCTTTTTTCACCGTGCACTACGGCGGTTTCGCCCTGGGTCACGGATTTTTCGTGATGCAGTTTTTTGGTCAGCAGGAGGTGTCGCTGGAGGATCCCATGGGCCTGTGGGCCATCGTGACCGAGCAGCACCTGGAACTGGCGGGCCTGGCCCTGCTGCTGAGCCACCTGGTGTCGTTCGCATTGAATGACTGGCGCAGGCCGCCCACGGAAATCAGTCCGGCAAGGATGATGAAGCGGCCCTATGGACGGGTCATCGTGCTGCACGTCACCATACTGATCGGCGGGTTGCTGGTGTCCGTGCTGGGGTCGCCGGTGTGGGCCCTGGTGCCGCTGATCCTGCTGAAAACTGGCATGGATCTGAAGGCCCATCTGAAGGATCACCGGGCCGACGCCCCGTGGCGGGCGCGGGCTGCGCTACAATAGAGAATCGTTTCGCTGACGCAGAGCTTAGGGAGGCCTGGCAATGGAGACCATCAATCAGCTGCTGGATGAAAAAGGCCACGAGGTGTTCGCCGTTTCACCCGAATCGCCGGTGTACGACGCCATCGAGATGATGGCCGACAAGGGCGTGGGCGCACTGCTGGTGATGGAAGGCGATAACCTGGCTGGGGTGGTGTCTGAACGTGACTATGCCCGTAAGGTTATTCTCAAGGGCAAATCCTCCCGCTCCACCCAGGTCCGGGACATTATGACCGCCGAGGTGGTCTCCGTGTCGCCCCACGACACGGTGGACCAGTGCCTGGCGGTGATGACCCAGAACAAGATCCGCCACCTGCCGGTGCTGGAAGACGGCGGGGTGGTGGGCGTGCTGTCCATCGGCGACCTGGTCAAATCCGTGATCGACGATCAAAAGCACCAGATCCAGAGCCTGGAGCAGTACATCAGCGGATAGTTGGTGCGCCGGCCATCCCCGGGGTCAGAGTAAAGGGACAGAGTAATTCCGGAATTACTCTGTC
>JASJDM010000086.1 GCA_030065125.1 Lysobacterales bacterium
CCGAAGACCTGGACCAGCGACTCCCCGGTCTTCGTACGGTCTTCGCCGAAATGGGTAAAGTGCTTTTCCCACAATACAGAAGGTGATTCGAAACTCAGCAAAGAATCGGGCGGCTGACGCCCTGAGCCCGATCCTCCCCAGCGCTCGAGGACCAGATCTCGAAACCCCGTCGTGCCCGAGTTGCCACTCCTTATAGAGCGATGGGACACCTTGAAACTCAGCGATGGGTTTTCCGCCTTCACCATGATCATCACGCGTTGCGGCCCGGCCTTGGAGCACAAGCAAGATCGGCGTTGGTCTGGCCATTCGTCAGCCGTCGATTCAAGCCAGACCTCGAGACATGCTGCTGATGGAGCATTGAAATCGAAAGCTGTGTAACCAAGTCCCAAGGCACCAAACAGCGCTTTCAAGCCAGAGGAGTCGATATTCTCAACAGGCTTTATTTCTACCGCTTCGAGGTCGGGGGCATACAGGCCAGGAGCGAGCAAGATGAACACAAAGAGGCGCATCAACACCTCCGCGCAGAAGCCTCGTTTCAGTGCTGCCATGTCTTGATCCCCGTCACTTTCTTGTACCGAAGATCGGTGGTGGCACGTCCCCAGACAATACAGTGAACTTCTATGATGTCAGCGAGTTCGTCCCGAAGCCGGGAAATCTCACCCTTGTCCAACTCATGGCCCACACTCAGGAATAAACCCGGAATGCTCTTGGACATCGTGATCATCACGGGTTTCAGTGCCCTGTCGCAGCCCTCTTCCAGCTGTTCCTCACCGATCTCCCAGTCCATGGCCGATATGCTGACTTTGATGCGATCGCGGTCCGTATCGTAGTAAGCATTGATGTCGATGCCTGACCTGGACTGAGTCTGGTTTTTCCAGGCCGGCTCCGACTGCAGCTTGGCCCAGTCCAGCGCGTAGCGCATCCGGATCATCCCCACATCGAACATTGAGGCGGGCTGGTTCATCAGGTTTTGGGCGGTGGGCCCGGGCTGAGCGAAAAGACACAAAGGACAAAGCAAAAGGGAAAAAAACAACTTGTTCATGGGGCCTCTCCTGAAACGGTATGGCAACGCTATCGGATCATAGACCACAAGAGTCATCCTCGCAGGATGGTTCAAGCTGGGAGGCAGGGGTTGACGCTCAACCTGTCACCGTGTGCTACAGTTTTATTGACGGCCCACCACCAATCGTCAGGTGAGAGGTATGTGCAAACTCGCCGCATTTTGCATGCTTGCTTTGAGCTGGCCCGCTTACTCGGATTCCCTCCCTGCAGCGGAACTCGATGGAGTCAGTGTGGCCGTTGAGGACTTTCTCATCAGGACCGGCCTCTCACGATGTGCGGACAAGCCGCAGGTCCTGGTGTCAGAAAACGCGGCCACCGAGTGCCACGGGCCGAAGCGGACGCGCAACGTGGAGTTCCACGTTCGAATTGGCCAAGGGGTCCGGTGCAGCCAGGTCAAGAACCTCACGATCACGGTGGCGCGTGGCAGTCCGAGCGGAGAATATCGGGTCAGATTCGTTGGTCCACACTCCGGCACGGTGTACCTATCCGAGGTCCGGAATTCAGTCTGCCCGGCATATCCATTTCAATCCTGTAGCTAACTTCCGTTGATGTCCCGGCAAGGCGTCTCACGGCTCGCGTTCACCCTGCTGATGCTAGCGGTGGCAACAATGGTCCTCTTTCAAGTCGCCCCGGGGGACTACAAGGACGAGATCCCTGAAAGTGGGGACGAGCTGGCCCAATCCACTGAACCTGAATCGCCGACCTTTGCCAATGATGCCGCCCGGGACGCCGGGACCGGTAAGCAAACGCTTGGGCCGAGTCGCATACCTCACAATTCACGGCTACCAGATCCGGAGCTTCCCGAAGCCGACCCCGATTCTGAGCTGGTCACCTATTATGGAAAAACCCAATCCAGCGTCGGCGACGCTGTCGGAAACATTCGAGTTGAATTAGGCACCTCAGATACCTGCGGCCAACGCCCATGGATGTCTGTGACTTCCGACGAAGCCGGACTGTTTCAGCTGCAACTACCCGCAGATCGGTATTGGTTTTACGTCGAAAAGTCTGACCACTGGCATCAAAGCTGCACCACAGCCTCAGATCCACAAGCCGAGGTCGTTCTGGTCTTGCAGCCGCGAGGCGGTTTGTTCAGAGCGCTGGGGACCGTAAGTCACCTCGACGGCAAGCCACTGGCGGGAGTACGGGTCGCCCGGGGTCATCCAGATCCCACAAGTACTCAAACCGATGAGTCGGGCAGATATGACCTGGCGTTTCGAGTGCCACCTGATGAGGAGCCGCATTACCTTTCATTTTTTTACGCTTTCACGGATGAAACCACGGGGGAGGCTGTGCGCTCACATAAGGGTGTTTTGATCTCACGGGACGATTATGTTGATGGAGTCGTTACCCGTGACGTGACCATGGGAGACAAGGAGCGACGCGAACTGAAGGTCCCGGTGACCATCCGGGTTACTGACTCCGATGATCAGGGCGTTGCGGCCCGGCTGAATATCGACGCCACCGATGGCTACATCGGCATCGGAGCGGAAACTGGTGAAGACGGAGTTTTTCAATCCGAACTGGCCGCCAGGAAGACTTACATGATTCACGTCTCCCCGGGTTCCACGAATTCCGATTTTCGGCCGGGTCTCAAGCCAAGAACGCTGCAGGAAGTGTATGTGAATGAGGACGGCCTGGCTCTGACCATCGAACTCGAAGCCCTTCAGACGGGAACCATTGAGGGTCAGATCAACACGGCAGCAGGCGCGCCGCTGGCAGACTTCGCAATGGACATCATGCAGGTCGAAACTTTCGACGTTGTGGGCCAGATCCGCTCGGATTCGGC
Organism: Lysobacterales bacterium; assembly: GCA_030065125.1. Classification (GTDB taxonomy): domain Bacteria; phylum Pseudomonadota; class Gammaproteobacteria; order Xanthomonadales; family SZUA-38; genus JASJDM01. The sequence goes on from JASJDM010000086.1 coordinate 2,849, forward strand.
TGGATGGTTTGTTGCCGAAAACCTGCCGGAAGGGCTGGTTGAGTTCTCGTCCCCGGGGACCCCTTATCATCTGGTGTATGGTGTTGTGGTCATACCTGCCGAGGTTTCGCGAGTAACCCTCCTTGTCGACTCAGGGCTGTCTGAGATAACGGGCCGCGTCATCGATGCCAGCAATGGCCCGGTCGGTGGTCAGCGGATCAGGCTGGATTGGTCTTTTCCTGACGATTTGGCGCTTGTGCGGAACTCCCGTGGACGAATAGTCCTTCCCGAGAGCCCACCTCCCCCAGGTTTCGGCGCCAACTATTCAATGCGCGATACCGTCACCGACGCCGAGGGCTGGTTTGCGTTTTACGGCCTTGCGGACGTCCCCCACAGGCTGAGGCTGCTGAAGGGCTATTTGGGCGATGTGATTCACCAGCAAGTGGTGGATCCCAGTGAAGAACCCATTCTGATTCAATTGGCGGAGATAGAATGAGGTCTCAGCGTCTTTTTCTTGGCAGCAGCGTCATGGCGCTATTCTTGTGGGCCATGGCCCTGGCTGCGAATGAGGAGGCAAATGTGAGCGTCGATATTCGCGATCAAATCACTGAAAAGGACCTTCGGGCTGCTCGCGCTGCGCTGGAACCCTATTTTCTTGAGGAATTGCCAGATCCATTGGAGTTGGTGTATGCGTTGGCTACCGGTGAATACAGAGTTCTTGTGGTTGAATTCGATCTACAGGACAGCCGGTACGGCGACGGAGCGCGTTACACGATCCACGTCGTGTCAAAGCTCGAGAGCCCAACCTGGCAGCTAAGCCAAATCAATGTTCGCAGCCAGAGATCACTACCCGGCCACGACGACCCAGTCCTGATCCAAGGCGCTGTAGATTCCGGGACTCTAGACGAGGTAGTTGACCACGTGACCCGGTTCTGGTCGAAAAGCCGGGCAGGCTCGATGAAGGTGGTTCATGTGGCATCTAATCTTCTTCCGCCTCTGCGATCAGCTCCGGAACCGCTGCGAGGTAAAACCCCGAATGAGGTTTACAGTGTCGGCGTCGAAGGTCTCGAACCCCTGGCGCCGCCTGAACCAAGCGGTGCCACAATCGCGATCGCATCCAATGCAGGTTCGCGATTCAGCGTCAGATTGGAACGCGACGAAAACGATGACTTTGTTGTCACTGAAGTCCATTCGTCCGGATACCCTCCGAATGATACGGGCCGCCTGGATCTGTTGCGTCAAAACATTGAACGACCAATCGATGCACAAGAACGGGAGAGTCGGCGGTCTGCTGCTCGCGCTGTGCTCCCAGATGATCTGCGAAACGCCCATCTGGACGTCGCCTGGATCACGTTGAATGGCCAAAACGACCATATGGTGTTTCAAAATTTCGATGTTCAGGGGCCTGGCAATGGGAGGATGTTCTCAGTCAATTGCACGCGAGTTTCAGGAACCGATGAACCTTGGCAATGCGTTTACCAGGACATGTCCTCATTCCTGAAATGATCTTTCACCTGACCTGATTACTCAGCTCAATAGCTCAATGCTTTGAGCCCTGATTGGGAAGCCGGCACATAATCGAAGATTGGGGATGGTGCCGCGTAATTTCCCACCGGAGCCCAGACACTTATCGTATCGGGTGTCAATTCAGATAGATTCGAAGCTGTCGGCAAATAGCCGATCACAAGCGATTGTTTCCGTTGCCATGGCGCAATCAACACAAATGCCATAGCTGAGATTCACATTGGTGTAATACTCATCGAGTCTGGCACAAAGGGCTGTTTCGGCGGGAAGTTCTGGAACGTCCTGGCAGGTGCCCCCCAGGGCAGTCTCTCCGGTAACCGGGTCGCAGACATGGGTGCACAGGAGTCCGGGTTGCCCCGCAAGGGCACACGCAAGACCGATATCGCAGCCGTTGATGAATTCGCAGGCCTCGTTTTGTTGTGGCGGGGGCGTTATCCCAACAGGAGCACACGCTGTGGGGTTTTCTTCATTGGTAACGTTCAGCCAGCAGTAGTCCCCGGCTCCAGTACAACTGTTTACATCCATGGGGTCACAGTCAAGGGGCTGTGCGTCGACCTTGGCCAAGACCATCAGACATAGAATCAACAGACAGGAAAACTCGCGCACAACGATCACCTACTTGAATAGGTGCGCTCTGAAATGGTCCGTTCAATTGGGATTTACCGAAGCACTCCGAAACACTTGCTATGAAACTCCCATGTACGCCAACAACAATTGCTACGGCACAAAAAGATGATGCAAGACTCAATCGAAGGTCGTCCTGTCAATTTTCAGCTTAGTTCCACGGCATGCTCTTCTTAGGCGGCCGTCTCAGTTGCCTCCGGGCAGATGAAAACGCTGATGTACCAGGGAGTTGGTTTCAGGGGGGCAATTTCGCGCAAGTTGAATGAGCCAGGAATGCTGATGGTGCGCTCCGCGATGGCGCCAACGGCTTCTGCCCGCTTCCTCTCTGATTCTTCATAGCGTATCTCGTAGTCTTGGAGGGAGGAGTAGGAACCGGTCGCCCTGATCGAATCGGGAAGAACTCGAGCGCGGATACGGCCCTCCGCCCCTTCGCCTTGAATCGCAGCCACAATGGCATTGGCCTGGGATTCGGCCGCAGAGCCGGAGGAGCTGCACCAGAATATGTCGTAGTCCCAGTCTCCCCATTTCTCTCGAACGGCATCGGTGGTCCGGGCCCCGCCAGCAGGAACGGCTTGCTGGCTTTCGTATATCTGGACCTCGCCGGTCTCGAGTGCGCTAAGGAAACTGTCTCGGAGATCCTCAGATGCTAGAGCATCAACCAACGCGCGGACGGCCCGGATTCGTTGAGGGTTTCCTGATTCTATCGACTCGGCGATAGACTGATAGATACGAAAATTGAGCTCTCGCTCGCTCTCCACCTGCCGAAAGTCGGTCTCGAATTGGCTTACCTGCCAGGTATTGATGGCGACGAGAACTGTGGCCACCGCACCGAGAACAGCGGCCAATTTCGCCATCGAATCCGATTTGTCAGACACTGGTTACCTCCGCATCATCATGTGAATGCGTAACATATCAAGCCACGCAAGTATGAACCATGAATAGGCCAAGGGCGGGAAGGCCAGGAGCGGGAGCGAGAGCAAGTGTGGGACAGGCACCTATCGAGAGCGGTAAATGCGGGACAGGCACTTATCGCATTTTCAGGCTTGCTATGCGCCCCAACGCCAAAAGGTGGACGGAGCAAGTCCGGCACAGGCACCTATGGAGCAAGTGCGAGACAGGCTCCTATAGCAAGTCTGGTGTCGGGTGTACTAAGCCTGCCCGGGACAGTCGCAATCAGCAACGGAGATCGGCGATCAGTCCGGTAGGATTATTCCTGTTTGTTGCCTGTCCCGTGTTCCTCAGTGTTCCTTGCTGATACGCAACGCCGGACGAAGCGGAAATACTGGGTGACATCGCGCGTCACAAACACGAATCAGTCAAGCCTCATTCCACCGAAAAAGACTTCAGCTCAACCGGAAGCCCGGGGCCGGTAAACGCCGTCAGATCCAGTGTAATCGTGCCGCCTACCGTATAGTTCGCCGTATTGGTGAGATCCGCCAGCGTGGCCGTGGACCGGTTACCAACGAAATCCATACCGACGGGCTGCACGCCCACAAAATCCAACACCACCGCATTCGGACTCGCATTGTTGTTGATGGTGGGATCTTTCACCCCTCCGACGGCCGTGTCAGGATCCGTGTCGGCATAGGCATATATCTCTGTCACCGTGTTCAGTGGAGAGGTCGGATTGGATGCGGCAAAAGCGTAGTGAGGATCCGCCGACACCGACTGCCAGGCCAGTGATCCGGGCACTGCCACCGCCGTGGCATCTCCCGTCACCGTATAAACATCAGGCGCCGTCTCCTGTACCAGCGTAACCGTCCCGCGCGTGATCACCGCGGTGGTGGTCACCTGCATTACACCCTCGTTACAGGGATTGATAAACGCCCCGGTAGAGTTGTCCCAGTCACAATTGGTGACGAAAAAAGAGGTTCCGGAGGAAATATCGTTCAGGGCGACAAATGCATACTCATCGGGTGCGTTGGCATCTTTCCCGGTGAATGCGATTCGAAGCTGGGCTGCGGCCGGCGACGACACCAGCAACACCACCGCCGTGAAAAGCCATACTGCCGCTTTTGAATATGTGCGCATCACTCCATCTCCCTTTATCGAGTTTTCGGGGCATGATACTGCTTCGGGGAGTATGGAGCCACGATGAATCCTCTGATCGGAATTCGATCTCCTGTACCGGGAATAACAGACTGGGGCGACGGGCCCTCGCCAGGATCTGGAGCCATCCCGACCACATCTACCACAACAGCTTCACGGCGGCACGGATCGTGCGTGGCGCCAGCGGATGGAAATGGATGTCCTCCACCCCGCCAGCAGGCTCACCGGACAGGCGCGATGCGTAGTAGTAGGCGATGTCGTGGTCGCTGGAATCCAGGGCATTAAGCAGATCGAGCCGGTATTCCACCGGGCCACGGCGGATTGCTGCGCCGAGATTGAGATGGGTGGATCCCCGGGATCTGACCGTTCCGTCTTCGACCAGCGGGGCCGAACCGAGGTGCCGGAGTCGGACACTGGCGCGAGCGCCTCCGCTCCAGGCCCCGGTAATGCCCAGCGAGAATACCGATGAGATCGCGCCGGGGATATACGGATCCCGCGTGCCCCTCAACGCCGCGTCGGTGTAGGAGTAAGCGCCGTTTACGGCCAGCCATGGCGTCACCTGCCACGATGCCTGGGCTTCCAGCCCAATGCGACGGCTGCCAGGAATGGGGTCGGTGCCCCCGGCGTCGCCGACAAACACCAGCTCGGAGTCCAGGTCCAACCAGAAAACCGCCAGGGCTGCGCTGACATCACCATCGCCCTCGTATCGAATACCTATTTCCGCGCCGTCGCTGGGCACCAGCGCGCTGACGCGATCCGCTGTCCGGCCGGTGACGGGGTCGATGCCGATACTGGCGCCGCGCACGTCGTTGGAGTGCATACCGCGACCGTAGTTCAGGTACGCTTCAGTGCGTTCGCTGAGCCGATAGGCCATGGTCACTTTTGGGCTGACCTGAACCGCGGAGCCGCTGCCGCTGTTGTCGGGTCGCAGCGCGTCGACGTTCCATCCCAGCCTCTCGATACGGGCGCCGACCCTGCTGCGCAGGTTTCGGGTCACCCCGAAATCGAGTTCCGCGTATAGCGCTGCCGAGCGCTCATTGATCCGATCCCGGCGTATCGTGCGATAACGCTGACGTCCACGAGTCTGGTAGAGACCGACCTCACCAATATCGTCCACCCGGATTTCGGCGCCCCAGCGAAGGCCGATCGGACGCCCCCCGAGATAACGCTCCAGCACGCCGTCCATCCGCGCACCGTAGCTCAGCCGATCATCATGCTGCTCGAATTCGTCCCCGTTTGTCGGGTCCTCCAGAAAATAGGTGAAGTTGCTGAACAGCTGGAAGTCGTAATCGACGAGCCAGGCAGCGGCCTGCCAGTTCCCGAAATCAACCCCACCCGACAGTGCGTAGCGGTCCGTTCGCCCGCCAGGATCTGGATCAACAAACCCGAACTCGCTGACCAGCCCCGCCTCTACGGCACGCTCCGGAATCTGGTCGGTGGCGATCCATTCACTGGAATACCCCTGGAACGTGAGCCTCGCAGTGCCTCGGCCAGTGCCCCACGTGTACCTGGCAAACAGCTTTTCCTGCCTCAGGTTTTCCTCCAGCTGCCACGGCCCATCATTGCGACCCGCGTCAATGGCCCCCAAAAAGTTTCCCCGCCCAACGGGCACCGAGGTCAGTGCGAGACCCCGCCGGTATCCGTCCTGCCCGTGGGACCCTTCCAGAGACGACTGCGGCAGTCTGTCGTAGAACTCGAATTCCACGCTACCGGCCGAGGAAAAATCACCGACGCTAGCCCGGTAAGGGCCTTTTTGATAACGGGTCGTTGCCACCAGTTCGGGGATCAGAAAATTGAGGTCCAGGTATCCCTGCCCATGGGCATGGCTTCGCAGGTTGAGCGGCACGCCCTCGGCACTGGCCGAGAAGTCCGTGCCGTGGTCCAGGTTGAACCCTCGGAGGAAATACTGGTTGGCTTTGCCGGTGCCCGAATGCTGAGTGGCCGCCATTCCAGGCACGGCCTCCAGGAGATCGCCGGCCCGCAGCAGCATGGGCAGCTCGATGTCGTCATAGTCGATCACCCCTTCAGACGCAGAAGCCGCCAATCCGACGCCATTTTGCGTCCGCCCGTACACCACAATTTCCTCCAGCGCGGGTTCCTGCTCCTCAGCGGCAAAAACCGGGGCACCAGACGTCAGCAGCGCAACAACAAGCCAGCGGATGAGATCTTTCATGATGATTTCCTCTTCAACTGAACCGTCTACGCAGCACCGCCCGCAGCGGTTGCGCCAGTTGATCAAAGGAACGGCCAAATCCAGAAGACGGCGACGGGTCGGGCGCGAAGAGGAAGGGAGCCGGCCCCGCCGCCGTCGGGTCCAGGGACCCATGTACCCATACGCAGCGATGGGTACCGCGGATGCAGGATGCATCCGTTAGGAGCGTAGCGCCCGTAGTGTAGACATAGGCTTGCGAGTGAACCTGTGGAACTCAAAGAACTTTTCAGACGGCTTGGACTTACGGGTATCCGTGTCGCAGAGATGTCGCGCTGGCGGCGGGTGACCCTTCGGCGCCGGATCCTCGATGCCTTCCGCTCCGAAAACCCGAGTCGCAGACCGCGCGGGAATGACTGGTTACCTCTATCTCCCGGCATTCGCATCAAACCTTTGCGGGTGGATAGCAAAAGCGGCTATGTGTCAGCGCTGTGGAACGTCGACGCCGGTGCGGGCATCCCCCCACATTTTCACCACCATGCCGACGAATGCGTGGTGGTCAGTGGAACCATTACGGTGGGTGGGTCAATTCTGAGGCGGGGCGATTATCTGCTGGGGCGGCAGGGCGAATGGCATCCGCGCATCAGCTCACCGGGAGGGGCTATGCTTTACGTGCGGGCTCACATGCCGGCGGTGATTCAGGCGGCCGGCTGATAATCCTGGGACCGAATGAGCAGCAGCGCGCCAATCGGTGCCCGCACCTCGGGGTGACCCGTACCTTTCTCTCCGAGAAGATAATCACCGGGTTGAAGAATTTCTTTGCCAACGTGCAGCTCACCCTCGAGTACCAGACATTCTTCGTCCATGTCGTGAAAGTGAGACTCCACGCGAATGCCAGGCTCGAGACGCCATATGGAAGTCACCGCCTGGCTGTCAGGATCCTGATACAGACGTTTGATCGAAACGCCTTCCTGAAGCTGCTCCCATTGACCCTCGTCTTTACGCACGATGTGCAGTGGCTCCACGCCAATGCTTTGCATCAGCCTTTGGCGGGTCCTCGCCTTGCGCTCTTCAGGCATGGGCGGAGCAGCACTAACATTTTCGCTGATGGCCTCGATGGCCGGATGTTTCAGTGCGTCGGTGTCTTTCATTGTCATTCTCAGTTGTCGATTCACTCAGACTGCGACAGAACCTGGCGCAGGGTCTTCAGTGCACGAAATCCGTGGGACTTGACGGTACCCAGCGGCAACCCCAGTCGGGTCGCTACTTCCGTGTAGCTCAGATCGCGGAAATACGCCAGTGAAACCACCTGCCGCTGTATCTCTGTCAGGCTGGTCAGGGCGCGATGTACGGCGCTGCCGCGATTCAGCAGATCCAGCAGGTGATCGGGACCCGGACCCTCTGCCTCGGGCTCATCGATTGCGCTGAGGTCTACCTGGCCCGCAGAGGCAGCGCGTCGCCGCAGCCGATCCAGAGCCCTGCTGCGGGTCATCACCGTGATCCATGCCCGCGGACTTCCACGCTCGGGAGAATACCGGTCCGCGGTGCGCCAGATCTGGCTGAAGGTGTCGAAAACAACCTCCTCCGCCTCATCTGGATCGCGCACGATGGAACGGGCAAGGTTAAACACCTGATCCACGGTCGCGTCATATAGTCTACCCAGCGAGCGTTCGTCACCGGAAGCAATTCCGGCGAGGTCCGCGGCAAGCTGGTCGTTGCTGGTCTGCTGCAAAACGACGGCCTGAGTCATTGCGGCCCCCATTATCTCACGCGCCGCGGTTGGCTGGCGGCGCGGCTTTTCTCTTTGGCAACCATCTGTCTAAGCACCTCTTCGCACTCTCCTTTCTATACGCGGCAATTCCGGAAACGGTTGCACCGAAAGAGCTGCATCCGAGCAGCGGTGAAGGCGCGTAAAGCTTCTCGAATCGAGTCTGGAGACATTCGCCATGACCATAGCCCTCACATTTCTGCTGCTGACCACACTGACCTGGCCAGCGGGAGGCGCCGCCGGCAGTGAGCTGAAAGGTCCGCCGGCGCGGAAACCGACAGTGACCACCGCAACGTCTGCCGAAGCGATTTCGAGTGTAGAGGACCTGATACGTCAGGGGCGGATGAGTGGCGATCCGGGTTATTTCCGACTTGCCCTGCGCGCCGCGGAGCGGCTCCCAGACACAGAGTCCGTGACCGCTCTGGCGCTGCGCATCGAGAGCCTGCGAAACCTGCATCGGTTTGGAGAGGCTGAAATCCTCGGGCGTCAACTGCAGGCCTACAGCCCCCGGGCAGAACACCACGTACTGCTGGCCGACGTTCTCACGGAGCGAGGCAAGCTGGCTGATGCCGCCGCCATTTATCAATCGGCCATGGCGCAAAAACCGGGTGCCCTGGTGTACGGAAGGGCAGCACGGCTGCGATATCTGTGCGGCGATCTACCCGGGGCGGTGAGGTTCAACCAGCGCGCCGTGCGGGCCACTCATCCCGAGGACCTTGAGATGCGCGGCTGGCTGCTGACCGAGGGTTCGACCTACGCCCGGGCAGCCGGCGACCACCAGGCTTCGCTGGCGCTGGGCCACGCCGCCGTCGCAGCCAGCCGCTCGGTGCATTCGCGTTGGAATCTCGTTCAGGCCTATGAGGCGGCCGGCCGGTTCAACCTGGCGGTTACGCAGCTCAATGAGCTGGTCCGCGATTATCCGATGCCCGATGCCCTGGCTGCGCTGGCCCGGCTGCTGGACCGCCTCGGCAGGCCTGAGGAGGCAGCCCCTGTGCGATCGCGTCTGCACCAGTTGGGGTCGCGCATCGATCCAAGAGGCTTCGCACGGTACCTGCTCGAAAGCGGCAGCGACCCCGCGCGCGCTGCCGAGTTGATCGACGCTGAACTCAAACAGCGTCGCGATCCGCAAACGCTGCGACTGCGGGCAGAGGCCCATGCCGCCCTGGGAGAGCCGGCGCTGGCAACCGCTGCCCGGTTGGAAGCTGCCAGCGCCTGCCCGACTGAAAGCGAGATTTTACGTTTGTCCGCTCGCGCGGACGATTTTTGACGGCTGCCTGGCAGCCACCCACAAGGAGACTTCAACATGTCTGTAAAACCCAAAGCCGCATTGCGGCAATCCGGTCTGGCCCTGGCATTGGGCCTGGCTCTCGCCACGCCCATGATCGGACTGGCCTCCAGCCATATGGATGCCCCGTCGATCACCAGGGACGACCCTGCCAATACCACCGACGTTTACGCCTTCGTCGCGGAATCAGACGGCGTCAAGTACCTCAGCACCGCGCTGGCGGTATATCCCTTTGAGGAGCCTGGCATCGGTCCGAACGCGTACGATTTCGATCCCGAGGTGCGCTACGAAATTCATGTGGCCGTGGACGACGATCTTGTCGCCGGGCGTCCGACGTATACCTATCGTTTTGACTTCGACACCGAATACAAAAACGAGCAAACGATCCTGCAGGGTTACACCGGAGTCATCAACGATGTCGATGATGACGCCCAGAACCGGGTGCAAACCTACAAGGTAACGAAAATTGACCGCAGCCGGTCGCCTTTTCGTCCCAACGTCACGGTGCTCGGAGAGGCGATTGTTCCTCCCAACAATCAGGGCATTGCAACACCCTTCTACAACCAGGGAAATGATGGCGAGGCGCCGGCTAAAAACGGCGTGGACAGGATCGAGGACCTGGATCGGTACACCCGGGCGTCGATAGCGGAGCTGAGCTCCGGCTATCTGGCTTTTGCCGGCCAGCGTGACGACGGCTTTTACGCCGACATCCAGGCCATCTTCGATCTGCTCAGCTTCCGCGGCGGCGACGACCGTTTCGACAGCCAGGGCGGTTACAACGTGCACACCATCGTGCTCAACATTCCGGTAGACGAGATTGGCGGTGACCTGCAGCAGGTGGGCGTTTTTGCCACCACCAGTCGGCCCGTGTTCTCGGTGCTGGGCGCGGGACGGTCGCTGCACAGGCAGGTGGGCCGCCAGGGCAATCCGCTGTTCGCTGAGGGGTTCATCGCCATCGAGGACAAGGACCGGTACAACCGAACCATGCCCACGGCGGATCGTCGGCTGTTCAGCCAGTACGCCCTGCGCCCGGAGTTGGCCGGATTGATCAATGCGCTGCTGTTCAATGGCGAACCGGTGGTCAACGCAACCGATCGCACGGACCTGGCTGGGATTTTCATTCCCGATCTGATCAAGGTCGATCTGTCCACCGGCCCGGCGCGCCTGGCGGGCAATGGCGCCAACGCCGCGACCAACGCCGATGACGAAGGCTTTTCACGGCTCGGGATTTTCGGCGGCGACGTGCTGCAGAGCCGGATCAGCGACGGGTTTGGCGACGGTGTCGTGCCCGGTGGCTGGCCCAACGGCCGTCGTTTTGGAGATGACGTGGTAGACATTGCGGTCAGCGCGGCTCTCAGCGATCTGCGGGACTTGAACAACCTGCAGATCCAGGTTGCCGACGGCATCGACAACGTCAGCGAAAACGACATCGGGTACAACAAGGTGTTTCCCTATGCGGCAACGCCGCTGAACGGCCGCAACCACGGTCATCACTGACATCCTTTTGTCATCGAGCCCGGCAGCTCCTGCCGGGCTCCTTTTTGAGGAGCAATGAAATGCTTAGAGTTCTTGCAGCGCTGCTGCTGGCCAGCCTGTGTCCAGGCGCCTGGGGCCACGACCCGGGCATCAGCGAAATCAAGCTGTGTATCGGAGAGGCGGGAGTCCTGTTGACCTGGGAGCTTGCATCTGCAGACGCCCATCACACAACCGACGTAGCGGCCCGATGGGGAGACACGGTTTCGCCCGCCCGCCGCACCGGGCAGTCCCCACCGTCCCACCACCAGATCCAACGCTGGTGGGAATTCGATGCCAACTCAGTGCCCGAAGAAATCGCGCTGATCGGCCTGGATACACTGCCCTTTGGCCACCGTGTCGTGGCTGCGATTTGCGGTTCACCCATCGAAACGGTGCTTTCGGCCAACGACCCGCTCTGGCAGGTTTCAACCGAGGGGGTCGGTGACGACGACCAAAGACAAGCCCGGAAGTAGTTGATCCTGTCCCATGCGGCGTAGCCGAGCTTTGGAAGACCGGATCTGGTGTAATGATCCGGGTTTTCGGGAGGGACGCTAATGGCCGATTGCAAAGACCGAGCAGGATCGAGTTGACCGAACCATGTGGAACAAAACCGTTGCCGCTATCGCGATCATCCTCAACGCCTGTGGTGTGCCGCCGGAGCCAGAGGCCACGACACAGGAATTCCGATTCGCGCCCGGCGCCACCGTGGACTTCACATTTGCATCCAACGGCCTGACCCTGTCCGGGGTTTTCGACACCCCTCCCGGACAAGAGAGCAAGGCGTTGGTCATTATTGTGCACGGCTATGGCCAAACGAATATCCGAAGCTGGAACTCTTACGCGGACCTGCGCCAGCGCTTCAGTGAGATTGGTGTCGCCACTGCAGTCTGGGACAAACCCGGCCAGGGGCAAAGCGAAGGCACGTTCGACATCAACCAACCCGTGTCCAGCAGCGCTGAGGAAGTCCTGGACGCGGCAAACTATCTTCGCAAGATCAAGGCACCGGGGTCACACAGGATTGGAATCTGGGGTGTCAGCCGCGCCGGCTGGATCGCGCCGATTGCATTGTCACAAGATCCGGATATCGACTTCTGGATCTCAGTCAGCGGCACCACGGGAGAAGACAATTTCTCGTACCTGTTGCTGTCAAACCTGCCCTATGAAGGGGGCACCGTTGAACAGGCTAAGCAGTTGGCTGAACAATGGCGGAGCGGGTGCGAGGTCTTTCGCACCGGCGGCAGCTTTGATGACTACCAGGCCACGACCGAATTGCTGCGCGCCAATGACTACATCAAGGAAATGCGGGGAGAGTGGCAGACCCGTGCGCAGTATGAAGCAGCACAAGGAAGCTGCAATGCCGGCAACTGCCTGAAAATCGATAACGATATGTGCTCCTACGTGCATATCGAGGACTTTGAAGGGATGCTCTCATCCCTGGAAGTCGACACATTGGCGATATTCGGTGAAAAAGACCTGAACGTGGATTGGCGCAAGACTCGCGCTCTTTACCAAGCCTCCATCGGGCAGAACCCGAATGCGTCCCTGGCTGTCGCGTCGTTCAAAGATGCCGACCACAATCTGCATGTTTCGGAGACCGGGAGCATTCGCGAAATGCGGACTATGACCGCGCCCCAAAAGAGCGACGGATACTACGACGTGCAAGTCAACTGGCTTGTAGAAACCGTTCTGGAAAATGGACTGCCGGAATGACACGGTCAGAACGCTAAGGCCGATAGGTGCGCTAGAACGGACCCCCCCAGGGCGCGCTCCACATCCCTGCGTCGCCTCCATCGGCGTGATCAAGGCGGAATCCGTACGGCAGAAAACGGGGCCCGCTGGCGTGGCTGTGGATCTAAATTCGTCCTTAAAACATTGAAAAATATAACTATTCACAACTGATCACAGACTGATCAAGCATATTCTGCCGAATGGTCTAAAACTGAGGCTGTGCAACGACTTGGGGACAGCCGTGTACAGATCTTTTTTCACCTTTTTCAGTGTCGGTGCTGTGATTGCCGGGGGAATCGCCGGTGTGGCTGCTGTGCCGGATGCCCTGGCCGGTGGATCCACCATCATGGTCGACACGTTGATCGACGAAAACCCGCCCAATGAGTCCGATGGGCTATGCAGTCTGCGTGAAGCGGCGGCAGCGGCGCGGTTGGGCATGGCCGTGGACAGTTGTGCCATGCCATCCAGCCCGCGCAACATCCGTTTTGACGGGAATGTTGTTCCGGTCGATCCCGCCACACCCTTTGAGATCAATCTGGTTGCGCCGCTGAATTTTGATACGCAATCGTCGCTCACCATCACCCTGTCGGGTCCGCTTGAACCGAAGCTGACCGTTCTGCTGCCACCATCCACCCAGGCCAGTAGCCCGGGATTCGCCCTGCCCAGTAACGGTGGAACGCTCGAGCTTGCCGGCCTGACGCTGCGCAGCCGGGGACCCGCTCCGGCGCTGGGTGCCGGGCAGCTGATTCAGTCCGGGGATCTGACGCTGAGGCTGACCGAGGTGGACCTCATTGGCGATGGGGCACCGGGCAGCCAAGGGGTTTCGGTGATCAGCGCGGGGTCCGTGGAGTTGGATTTCGAGCGAATGAGCATTCGGGGATTCAGCAGGGTGGGTTTGGTGCTGCAGGCTGACAGCGACGTGACGCTGCTGGTGCGGGACAGCCAACTGGTGGACAACGCCACCGCCATGTCCCTGGAGCTGTCGCAATCAGCTGCCGTGCTGGGGTCGATCGAAGACTCCACCTTTTCCAGAAACTCCAGCGTGGCGTTTTTTTTGGGCAGCACCAGCGACGGCGGCGTGGTGGGGCTTGGCATTGAACGCAGCGTGTTTTCGGACAACGCGGGCGGCGCGATTTCCCTGCGGCATTTCGGAGACTCCCTGGGCCTGCTGAACCTGCGTCGCAACCTGCTCTTTGCCAATCGCAGCGACCGGGCTGCGGTGATCTCCAGGGGTGTGCGGTTTATTGGCGCCAACAACACCTTTATCGACAACGTGTCCTTTGACCAGGGGCCGGGTGGTTTGCTGGTGGAAGACGACTCCGGCAGCACCGTCGTGGTCGGCAACACTTTTTGGGGCAACAGCGCGTCCCGGGAAGTCACTGACGACAAGGGCCTTATCGGCGCGCCGTTGCCCCAGGCGTTGCGGCTGCAGTTGGCCGACGAGGCCGATAACGGACGCTTTGTTGGCAACCTGGTAGTGCAGCGGGAGCCGAGCGTCGAGCCGACTTGCCTGTTCGGACCCCAGGACGGGCTCAGCCAGGTGACGCCCGCTTCGGCAATGCACAACGCCTCCAACGTGGCGGATTGCCTGGTTGGCGACCAGGAACTGCAGATTGTGGACCTGGCGTCTCGGGTTGCCACCGGGCTGACCGGAGATCCCCGGAGATTCCTGGCGGTGTTTCCCGAGCTGGACAGCGGTGTGGTGGACCAGTGGCCCGATGCCGAGTGCAGGGTCGACAGCAGCCTGTTGTCCGTGGACATGATCGGGGATCGCCGGGACGAGTCAGATCTGCCCCTGGATGGCGATCCGATGCTGCCGGCGGACTGCGACATCGGTGCACTGGAACTGCCGAAGACACCCCTGACCGAGGAGATTTTTATCAATGGATTTGAATAGAACGGGCATCATTCCCGGCCTGGTGCTGCTGTTGAGCCTGGGCTCCGCATCGGCGGCGGTGATTACGGTGGACACCCTGGTGGACGCCAATCCACCTGATTACAACGATGGGCTTTGCTCTCTGCGTGAAGCCATCGAGTCGGCCCGGTTCAGCACGGAGGTTGGCGGCTGCACCGGCGGGGACGCCGGGCTCGAAGACCAGATTGTATTTGACCCGGCTCTGATCCCGGCCGATCTGGAGACGCCCTTTGAAATCCTGCTGGACGGCAGCCTGTCTGGCTTTGGCGACGATGATCTGGCGATCACCGGACCGGCGCAACGCCGTTTGACGCTGGACGCCAACCTGCAGTCCCAGGTCATCAACATCAGCCGGGATATCGCGGTGACCCTGGAACACCTGCACCTGACCCGGGGCGTCGGCGGTCAGGGCGCCATCCGATTGGGCAGCGTTGATGCATTGACCCTGCGCAATGTGTGGATCACCAACAGCAGCGCAACCGATCGCGGCGGCGCCCTGGGCGGGACCATCACAGACGCCCTGACGGTGACCATCGAGAACTCCTGGTTTTCCGGCAACAGCGCTGGCAGCTTCGGCGGCGCCATTGGCATCACCACGGCCGGTATGAACGCTGATGTCAGCGTGGCCATCAGCAACAGCCGATTTGATGACAATCAGACCGGCCAGTTCGGCCGCGGCGGCGCCATCTACGTGACGTCGTTCGACGCCATGGGGCGGCTGTCCTTGTCCATCAACGGCAGCCGCTTCTATCAGAATGTGTCGGGCCTGGACGCCGGTGCCATTTCGGCCACGGGTCTGGGTACCGATAACACCTTGAGCCTGATGCTGGTTAACTCGCTGTTTCAGGAAAATGCCGCTGCTGGCGGCACCGGCGGCGCGGCGCGTCTGAGCTCAGCGGATATGGTGATCGAGAACAATACGTTCCTGGGAAACCAGGCCGAGAGCGCTGGTGGTGCGCTGAATTTCGCCAACTTTTCCTCCCAGGTGGACCTGGGCCTGCGTTTCATCGGCAATACGTTTTTCGAGAATCGCTCCCAGGGCATTGCGGGCGAGGGCGAGCACGTGGCGCTGGCACTGCATCCGACCAATGAATCCACCAATGTGGTTCAGGGCAACCTGTACGTCAGCCGGGATGGAACGGCGTTCGACGGTTGCGTGATTTCCAACCTGGCGTTTGCCGACGAATACGGCTTCAACCTGGGTAACGACGGTACCTGCGTGGTGGATCCAGACGACGTGCTGGTGACCGACGCCCGCGCGGCAAGCATGCCCACGGGCGAGACGGTACTGGACACCGCGGTGGTACTGGAGCCGGCCAGTCCCGCTATCGACGCCTGGCCGCTGGCCAGCTGTACGCTGAACCGGGACATGCTGGGCCGAACCCGTCCCCTCGACGGCAACGCAGACAGCGATGCCGACTGTGACATCGGCGCCTGGGAAGCGCTGGAGGGCGTAATCCTGAGAGCCAGGATCGAGTCATTGAACGGCGGGGATGGCGAAATCGTCAGCGTGCCCTACGGCCTGGTCTGCCCGCCGGACTGTGACGTGGCCTATCCGCGCGACAGCCAGGCCACCCTGGTGGCGGCGGCCGATGATACCAGCGTGTTTTCCCAGTGGCAGGATGCCTGTGCGGGCCAGATCGGACCCTGCGTATTGACCATGTCAGAACTGATGGGTGCCGCCGCGGAATTCAGCGGAGGGGTGTTGACCTCTGAAGTCGACGTTGCCGTGACCGGTCCGGGTATCGTGCTGTCGGAGCCTTCCGGTCTGTATTGTCAGCCCCAGTGCCAGGCCCGTTTGCCCCGGGGGATGGTCCAGCTGATGGCCGTGCCTGATCCGGGCGCTGCCCT
The DNA here is from genome assembly GCA_030065125.1 of Lysobacterales bacterium. Classification (GTDB taxonomy): domain Bacteria; phylum Pseudomonadota; class Gammaproteobacteria; order Xanthomonadales; family SZUA-38; genus JASJDM01. Next base: position 19,236 of record JASJDM010000086.1, read on the forward strand.
GGTCTGGTCAGGAGACTGCGCCGGCACCAGCGGTAACCTGTGTGAGCTGAATCTACGGGGAGATGCCCAGGTTGGTGTGACGTTCGAGGAAACCGATTTTGACCTCACCGTATCGCTTACCGGGACCGGAAGCGGCGTGGTCAGCAGCGACCCGGCAGGCATCAGCTGTCCGGCGGGCTGCATGGCGCCTTTCCCGGCTGGCCAGTTGGTCAGTCTGACGGCGGTCCCCGCTGCCGGCGAGGTATTCGCGGGCTGGAGCGGCGACTGCCAGGGCATGGGGAATTGCAGCGTGAGCATGGACGGGCCGCGCTCGGTCAATGCTGAGTTCCAGCGGCGGGTCAACCTGAACGTCAATGTCGTCGGCAACGGCACGGTGGCCAGCTCGCCAGGCAGCCTGTCGTGCACCGACAGCTGCACCGAAGATTTTGACCAGTTCACCCTGGTCACCCTGACCGCAACGCCGGATACGGGCTGGCAGTTCGCCGGCTGGGAGGGCTGCGTGCCGCCAGCAGAACTGCCGGGCCAGTGTGACGTATCCATGATCGTGGAAAACAACGTCACCGCAAGCTTCGAGCCCCTGGCCGAAACCATTTTCATCAACGGTTTTGAGGCACCTTAGCGTCCTGCAGGGTAGCCAGGTACTCCGGGTGCTGCCGGGCCAGCCGGGCGCTGAGTTCGCTGGCCCGATCGTAGTCCTGATTAAGCTGATGAAACTGCACCATCAACGCCATGACCCGGTAATGGGAGGCGTTCCATCCCCGGGCCACGGCCAGCATTGTCTCGGCGACCGCCAGGTTGCCCTGGTCCAGTGATTGCCTGGCCAGGTCCATGGCGATGAAGGCTTCCAGGTCGGCGGCGCCGCTGCCCCGGGCCAGGTTCAGTGCCTGGCGCAGGGGCTCGCTGTCCCGGGACTGGCTGTTCAGCCCGTTGAGGTGCGCCAGGTGAATCGCCAGGTTGCCGGCGGTGTCCAGCTGGTCGGGCAGTGTTTCCAGGATGGTTTGCGCTGCATCGCTGCGGCCACCACGAACCAGGGCCTCGGCCAGGTGCAGGCTGGCGTAAGCGGCTTCATTGGTTTCGCCGGTCTCGCCGAGTTTGTCCACAGCCTGTTCCAGCCACCGGCGGGCATCGTCGTAGCGGGCCTGGTCACGACGAATTTTGCCGCGGACACTCAAGGCCCAGCCGATACCCAGTGAGTCATCCTCGGATTCAGCCAGCGCATGGGCTTCGCTGATGGTTTTCCAGGCTGCATTGAACTGACCCCGGGCCCGCTGCAGCTCGGCCAGCTCTTCCAGGTTGTCAAACAGATCGAACGGGCTGTTGAGGGTGCGAGCCTCGGCCAGGCTGAGGGCCAGCATCGCCTCCGCCGCCGCGAAGTCGCCAGACCGGCGGAGGATGCGCGCCAGCCCGTAGCGGGATGCGGCAATCAGGCTGGGCACCTGGAATTGCTCGCGGATTGCCAGAGCCTCGCTGTGAAGCTGACGGGCGCTGTCCAGGCGGCCCCAGTCGTCGGCCAGGTAAGCCAGGTTGCTGAGGGCAACACTGGCGTGAAAGTCGTCGCCGGCATCGCGAAAACGGGTGACTGCCAGCGTGGCCAGCTCCCAGGCCCGGTCCATGTCACCCTGGGACTGCAGCACCGCCGCGAGCGAGTTGAGAATCAGGCCCCGCAGGATGGGATTAGCGTGCTCAGATAAGCCGTGGGCCTGCTCCAGGAGCGCCCGGGCGGAATCAATCTCACCGGCATACCAGAGGTAGTCGCCCAGCCTGTGCAGCAAACGGGCCTGCTCGCGGCCGGACAGTGTCGTACCCGCCTCCGCCAGTAGCGCCCTTAATGCCGTAACCGTTGCAGCGTGGCCGTTTTCCGGTGTTTGCGCTTCCAGCAGCAACACCTTCAGCTCCATGTTGTCGGGCTCGCGAATGAGGGCCGCTTCGGTCAGGTCGATGGCCTGGTCGAATTCATCCATGGCCATGGCCTCGCTGGCCCTGGCGTGCAGTTCGGTTGCCAGCGGGTCGCTGAAATGGCCCCGCTGCAACCAGATTGGCCTGGCGCCCGAGTCCGCGATATCAAGACACCGCTCTACCAGTTCACGGGTCAGCACGGCCAGGTCCGGACCCGACAGGTCAAATTCCAGCGTTTCTCCCGCTCGGTGCAGCTCGACCGCCAGGCGATAACCGCCGGCCTGGTTGTCTACCCTGGCCTTTAGCGCAAAATCGGCACCCACAAAGCTCCGGATGCCGGACAGGTCGCTGTCGTGGTCCAACTCCCCGGGGCCGGCCACGACCTGCTGGCCCGACCAGCTCAACATACGGGTGACGGTGCTTTGCAGTCCGGTGCTGACCCATGACAGGTCGTCGCTCCCGGTGCTGTCGGCGAACGGTGCGACCCACCAGGTGGCCTGGACCTCGTCGCTGGCCTGGAGCTGGCTCCACATGATGCCGCCGGCCACCAGGGCAACGCTGAGCAGCGCCGCCACCATGGGCCAGGGTCCGGTGCGTAATGCAGAAGCGATGCCGGCATTGTGGACCGCGTCGGCGTCCACCTCGGACACCGGGACGGCCAGTTGGAATCCCCGGGCGTGCACGGTGCGAAGCATCGAGCGGTCGTCGTCGCCGATAGCCTTACGCACCTTCATCACGGCTTGGCCGACGGCGCTGTCGGTCAGGTGAATGTTCTCCCAGACGTGCTCCAGCAGCTCGTCCCTGCTGATGGTTCGGCCGGCGTTCTGCAGCAGGTAGTGCAGCAGGTCGAGAGATTTACCCTGGAGGCTGACCCGTTGCCCCTTGCGGAGCAGCGACATCGCGTCAGCGTCGAACTGGCAATCTCCAAACTGGTAGCGCATCCGCTGTGCCAACACCTTCTCTCCCTACTGGTGGAAGTGTAGCAGCGCCACGTTTTGCTGACAGAGCCCTGGCTACCAACAGCAGGTTGGCGTGGTCCGACCCCAGCTTACATGCACAGCTTTCATGTAAATCTGATTGGAAAGGTCAGCGAGGCTATCAGTCAGTTGTCCACAGGCAGTTCAAACCCGCTGCCGAAGATCAGGTCAATATCCCGCTGCTCGAAGGCGCCCGCGTCACAGCCGGGACCCATGGGTCTGGGCTCACCGCGCTGATCCAGGACAATGGTCGAGCCGCAGCCTGATTGGCCCACCGGAATCAGGTCCACCGCAGGACTCGTTTCGGAAATGGCCATGGTTAACGTCGGACCGCCATTGTCCTGCAATGGCCCGAGTTCGGGATCCACTCCCAGCAGATTGTTGTCACCGGAAAAAGTCCCATTTACGGTCCCGAGAATGGAATCATTGATCGTCACTGACGGCACAAAAAATGGGGGATCCTCTGTCGTCAGCAAATCGTTGGCGTGACCGGCAACGATGGAGCCTTCAATGATCAAGATGGAATCCAGATTGGCCAGAATTGCCGTATTCGGACTTGGGGCGCTGGTGGCGATCGTCGAGTTGCGTAAAGTCAGAGTCGCCGAGTCCTCTTCCAGCACCATCGTATTGGTCACCAGGTTGTTGTTGGCAATCGTGGAGTTTTCGACCAGGAGCATCGATTGAGGCGGGACGGATATCAGGAATGGAATGGTAGTCGTTCCCGGGTTGTTATCAGCGATGAGACTCTGAATCAGTTGTAGTGTCGCCTCCCCTTCAATCGAGAACAACCTGTCCCCACGGTTACCTACGATTTCAGTGTTTCGGATCTCGCAAACAATGCGACCTTGGCACCGGAGCACGGAGGGCGCGCCGCCCGAAGCGCCATTGTCTTCGAATCGAGCATCGCTGATGGTGAGGGGCGTGGCTGAGAAAATGGTGCGCCCGTTATTGACGAATAGCCCACCGACCACGCTGAGAGACCCCCGGTTAGAAATTGCGCCGCCGCGGGCGGCAGCATTGTCTCGGAACTCGGTGTTATTGATGATCGCCGACCCGCGGTTGGAAATGGCGCCCCCTTCATTCCCTACAGCAACTCGGTTACCGGTGAAGATGCTGTTGGAGATTTGTAAGTCACCGTCAGTGTCATTGAAGATACAGCTACCCTCACTGGCAGACGCATCGCTGCACGACACGCCGTCCATGTTCAGTGACTCGCGATTGAGAATAATGCTGCCACTACCTCCTCCGCCAGCGCCAAGGCTCATATCATGAATGTTCACCGCCTTGACGTCCCCGGGCGTTTGGTCGTCAATCAAAAACAACCCACCAATACTTTGATTGAAAAGCAGCAGGTCACCGGAACCCGGTCCGACAACGGTGAGCGCTTCTGACACTACGAGAGTACCCTGGGTCACCCGAATAACCGTCGGGTATGGCTCCAGCGCGAAGTCAATCGTGTCCGCACCGTCGCCGCCCGCGCATTCGCCGCCTGGTGAATCAGAATTGGCTGCAAAGATGGCCTCCCGCAAATCACAGGTGCCATTGCCAGCAAGCTCTGACAAGGTGCCGTCGGCGGATCCGTCTACTGTAATCGTGACGGCGTTGGAAATGGCACCAGTGCCTAGTAGACTCGCCAGAAGACAAGGCATCAATATGGGTGGGAGCCGTGCAATTTTCTTCATCCTGCTGATCCTTGCATGGTTGGGGTGCCGGGTGAAACTGCCCCTGTTGTTTGCGTCAAATTCTCACAGCGGCAAAGCTGACTGAGTTGAAAGATTCCGTGTCCAAAAACCGCGCCTGTGCGGAGGCATTTATGATATGCGAATGGCTCTTTTGCGTCGACCAGACCAGCCGGCGAGCTGATTCCCCGAAATTCTCCCAGACCTCTTCCTCCGGAGGGGAGAGCTCCATCCAGCTTCGTTATGGGTGCCAAAGGGACGCGGGCCATGGCATTTCCGGCCACCTGATCCGCAATCCCGGATTCGCCCGCGCGCTGTCCGACGCGGGCGCGGTGACCCTGATCCAGCGTTTCGGCAGAACACCTCTTGATCAGGGATGTCGAGTAACGCCGGAGTTTCCGCGGTAACGTCAGTGCGTCATTGCAGTAACAATGGTGCCGGTGCGCAGACTCGAACTGCGGACCTCATGCGCAACGATGGTGTCTACGTTTTGCACGCGTCTAAGAAATCGACGCGGAAGACTCCGAAAAAAGAGATCGATCTGGCCAGAAAAGGACTGAACGAAATCTGAGATTTGGCTCACGTAACAAAAGGCAATGAATTTGAGGACCTGGGCTTCAGTCGCGAGGAAGCTGTGGACCTGGCGATCAAGGTCGATCTGGCTTGTGAACTCCGCAAATTCATCGAGCGGCAGAGTCGGACCCAGCAAAAAGCCGCGGCATTTTTCAATGTCCCCAGACCCAAGATCAGTCAAATCCAGACCGGAAGACTTGATGGGATCAGTATCGAGTATCTCGTGCGGATGCTCGCCCGAGCAGCGCGGAGTCAGGTTGACGCATTGACGTTTCCGCTGAAACTCTAACTGTGGCAACGAAAGACCTGACCCCGAGACACTGAGCAAGATCAAAGTGAACCGTCCCGCCGCGGTGGTCTTTTTCCTTTCAGACGATGGCAACCAGCGGATCAATCTCGTCATCAAACGCTCTTTCAGCGACCTCCAGGTCGTAGCGTGTCTGAAGGTTCAGCCAGAACCGAGGGGTCTGATTGAACACTTTGCCCAACCTGATCGATGTATCAGCGGTGACCGCCCGCTGTCCTTTGACAATCTCGTTGATGCGCCGGGGCGGGACGTGCATCGCTTTCGCCAGGGCGTATTGGCTCAGTCCGTACTCCTCCAGGAATTCGGCCAGATGGACCCCCGGATGAATCGGCGGCCGTCGTTTTCCAGTCATGTTGGTTCCTCCGGTTTAGTGATAGTCACAAATCTCCACGTCGTAGGCGTCGCCGTCTTTCCAGGCAAAGCAGATTCGCCATTGCTGATTGATCCGGACGCTGTATTGGCCAACTCTATCGCCACTCAGCTTTTCCAGACGGTTTGACGGCGGAGACCGCAGGTCATCAATCCGCTCGGCGGCATCGATCAGGGTTAGCTTGGCTTCCGCTCGGGCCTGAATTCGGGAATCGAATTCCCGCGCGAAATAGCCCTGAAAGACTCTTTTGGTGGCCTTGTTCTTGAACGTTTTGATCACTGGCATTAATAGTAACGCATTGCGTTAATAACGCAAAACGTTAATAATGTGCCATAAGGAGAAATGTTCTCAAGCAAACGCGGCTTGACTCAGCGCGGGGTCACTCAGCGCGGCACTCCAGCGCGGGGTCAGGTCTTGAATTGCCGCATTGACGTTTCCGCTGAAACTCTAACTGTGGGAACGAAAGACCTGACCCCGGGACACTGCAATCCCGGATTCGCCTGCGCTCTGCCCGACGCGGGCGCGGTGACCCTGGTCCAGTGTTTCGGCAGAACACCTCTTAATCAGGGATACGGCCGCCGGGGCATCGGTGTCTTGTGATGCATGAACCAGGGCAGGAATGCCATACACCGCAGACCAGCGCTCGATGACCTCGTCATCAGACCAGGACGCGGAGCGGTGCGG
>JASJDM010000087.1 GCA_030065125.1 Lysobacterales bacterium
AGTTTTGGCCAGGTCGGGATATTTATCGGGGTTGCCGCGGCCAACCTCTGTGCCGCGGGTTTGACGATTTGGGCGACTTATCGAACGGTTAGGATCAATTTGGGTGACGAACGCTCGCTGCGCGAGCAGGGGAACGACCGCTGACGCGGTCTGGGGAACGCGCCCTGCGGGCGCTGGGGAACGGCCCCTGCGGGGCCTGGGGAACGCGCGCGTTGCGCGCTGGGGAAAACTCTTGGCCGTCCCTGCATGATCCTTCGCAGCTGGTTCAATCAAAGCACGCTGTCGGGGATTCTGATCTTCTATGGAGATGGATCCCAGCGCGAAGCGCGTTCCCCAGACCGCGTTAGCGGTCGTTCCCCAGGCTGCGAAGCAGCCGTTCCCCAGCTCACGAAGTGAGCGTTCCCTAGCCGCGAAGCGCGTTCCCCAGACCGCGTCAGCGGTCGTTCCCCTGCTCGCGCAGCGAGCGTTCGTCACCCAAATTAATCCGCACCGTTCGATAAGTCGCCCAAATCGTCAAACCCGCGGCACAGAGGTTGGCCGCGGCAACCCCGATAAATATCCCGACCTGGCCAAAACTCCGGCTCATCACGTACGCCACCGGGATCGCGACGATAAACATCCTGGCCACGGTCAGTCCGGTGGAGATCATCGGCCGGGCGGCAGCGTTCAGGGCCGCGGCGCCGGCGATGTTGATGCCGAAGCCAAAGGCCGTGACGGGCACAATCCAGAGGTACTGCCGTGCCACCCGGGCGACGGTTTCGGAATCAGTGAATATGCCGGTGAGCAGCGTCGCGCTGAGAGCCACCAGCGCAGCCAGCACCAGGCCGTACACCAGGCAGAACTGGTACGCCCGTTTCAGGGTGCGATAGACCCTGTCCACCTTTCGCGCGCCCCAGTTCTGGCCAATGACCGGCCCGATGGACGCTGACAATGCCAGCAGGCCGACGTTGGCCAGGGCCTCGATCCGGGTGGCCACACCAAACCCCGCCACGGACTCCTTGCCAAAAGCCGCCAGCATGGCGGTCAACAGCCCGATGCCCAGGGGGTTGATCATGTTGGCCGCCGCCGCCGGCAGGCCCACGTGAAGCACCTTGCTGAAGGACTGCATCATGTCCTGCCAGGAGGCCAGGTGCAGGGTCAGCATGCGCTCCCGGAAATGCAGCACGGCCAGCGCAGCCACTGCGCCGACTCCGTTGGCGATCACGGTGGCCAGGGCGGCGCCGGCGACTTCCAGCCGTGGGGCGCCCAGCAGGCCGAAGATCAGGATGGGGTCCAGCACAATGTTAATGATGGCGCCCGCAACCATCAGCATGCCGGGAATCCGGGCATCACCGGCGGCCCGCATCAGGCTGCCGCCCACCATGGGCAGTACCAGCATGGGCATGCCGTAGTACCAGATTGTCATATACTCGACGATCAGGTCCAGTACGGCACCCTCGGCTCCAAGCAGCGAGAACAGCGGGCGGATAGTCAGCCGGCCGACGATGACCAGCAGGGTCACCGCCAGCACGCTCAGGATGAGCGCGTCAGTGGAACGCCGCTTGACCGCCTCGCGGTCACCCCGGCCGATGGTGCGGGACACCACCGACGAGGCGCCAGCTCCCAGTCCGATGGACAGGCTGGCCACCACCATGATGACGGGGAAGGTAAACGACAGCGCAGACAGGGCGTCGGTCCCCAGGGTGGATACAAAGTATGTGTCCACGATGGAGTTGCTGATTAGCGCCAGGATGCCCACGATCATGGGCAGGGTCATGCGAACCAGGTGGCGCGCGATGGAACCCTGGGTCAGGTCGCGCTTGTTCTGCTGGGTACTGATGCGACTCAGTCCGGCTTATTGACCACCGGTTGCTGGAAGAACAGGCCTTCAATCCTGCCGTCGTCACCCAGCCGGATCTGGGCCGGAACGCTGCCGCCGGAGAACTGCACGGAGTAACCCGACCGGGTCTGCAGGGATTGTTCATAGGTCCCCAGGGTGTTGTTCAATCGGCCAACCAGTTCCTGTATCTGGCTGACGGGCACGCGCTCGAGAAAGGTGTCTGAAAACCAGTCTGCCGGGATCACTTCAGTGGTGAACAGTGCGGCCAGCCGCTCGGCGGCCGGGCCGGTAGCCGGCTTCAGGTCGCCGGCGGCATCGGTTGTCAGTACCGCCGGGCGGAAAAACAGACCGTCGATGCGGCCATCGCTGTCCAGATGAATGGTGGTCGGCAGGTAACCTCTCTCGAAATCAGCCCGGTAGGCGGATCCCTGCTGAGAGGCGCCCTGGTAGTCTCCCAGCCCGTTGGACACCTGATCCAGGACCTGTTTGAGCCGGGCCGGGGGCAGTTGACTGATAAATATCGGTGCCAGCCAGTCCTCGGAGATGTCCTCGGTAAACAGGCGATCCAGCGCCTTGACCTCGGCTTCGCCGGCGACGGCGGACCAGGACAGCGCCAGTCCCAGCGCCAATCCCAGCTTCAGAGTCGCGCCGGCCTGGGACAGTCGATTGAGCATGGGCATCACCTTCTTCATGGCGTCAGTCTACAGGCTCCGGGCACTGGGCCGGGAGGCCACCTGGTCATACCAGCGCTGCAGGTTGGGCCGTTCATCGCCAATCTCCAGCTTGATCCATGCGGAGAACCCGACGAACAGGAAGGCAGAGATATCGGCTACCGAGAATACGTCACCCGCCAGGTACGGGGTTTCGGCCAGGCGCTGCTCGAGAACATCCAGAAAATCCTCGGAGCGAACACGGCCCCGGGCGGCCAGCTCCGGGATCTGGGCGTGGCTGCGGGCACCGGTCAGCGCCCGGTCCTTGAATCCTTTGGCTTTGTTGCGAAACGCCTCAGCTACCGCAAGTATGCCTTCCTGATCAACCCGGGAGTTCCAGCTGGCCACCAGGCCTTTTTCCTTGGCACTGGTGCCCAGCAGCGGTGGATCGGGGTACGCTGCTTCCAGGTACGCCGCGATGCCCGAGTTGTCACACAGGCAGGTGCCGTCATCCAGCTGCAGCACCGGGACGGTAGAGCGCGGGTTCAATTGGCGGAACCAGTCGCTGAACTGTTCGCCCTGGCCGAGATCCACCTGGACCGTTTCGACCTGTATGCCTTTCTCAGCCATGAACATGCGGGCACGCTTGGGGCTTGGCGCGGTGGTGTAATCGTAAAATTTCATAGCCGATCCTTTCTGCTGGTTTGATGCGGCCCGGCGGGTGGATGATCAGTCCAGGCCCAGCGCGTGACGCATCAGGTGAAAGATCACGTTCTGCTCGATCAGTCCGCCTACCAGGTGGGCCTGGGGTCCCGTGGCGTAAAGCGCCACGTCTTCACCACCATGGGTTTCATCGGACAGGCGCACCAGGGCCTGCTGGCGGTAGCGGCTGCCGTGGGTCTGGTGATCGGAGGGGTCGGTCCTGCCCTGCTCATCGAAGCTGTGGCGTGCGCCGGGGCCATTGGCGTATCCCAGGGTGGTGAAAGGTTTGCCGTCCTCCGCCCGGGCCAGTTTCCCGGTGGCGCCGCCCTGGTCATCGTTCTCCCGTACCAGGCCCAGAATATCGTTGCCGCGGCTGGGATAGCCTGAGATGGTCAGGGTGTGGCTGTGGTCGGCGGTCACCAGGATCAGGGTATTGTCCAGGTCCACCTTTTCCATGGCCGCGGCCACCGCCATGGACAGCTGGCGGGTCTCTTCAAGGGCCATGTGGGCGCTGCCGTAGTGGTGACCGTGGTCGATCCGCCCGCCTTCCACCATGAGAAAAAATCCCCTGGGGTTTTTCTGCAGAATATCGATGGCCGCCCGGGTCATTTCGGTGAGGGTTGGGTCCGCTTCATTTTTCGGATCGCGGAATACCGTGTACTTGAGCTCCCAGGATTCAAACAGGCCCAGCAGGCGGTCGGTTTGCGCAACATCCAGGTCTCGCAGCTGGTCCTGGTTCCATACGTAAGCCGCGCCCGGCCGCTGCTGCCACTCATCCACCAGGTCCCGGCCATCCTGGCGCAGTCCGGTCCGGTCCGAATATTCCGGATCAGGCCGGCCAGCAGGCAGAAAGTAAGGACGCCCGCCACCCATGGCCACTTCCAGGCCGTCTCCGCGGTCATATTCGATCAGCTGCCGGGCAATATCCGGGCAAGGTTTCTGATCCGCGGGAATCACGGCATCATATTCCCAGTCCCGGTGTGGAGTACTGGCATAAAAGGCGCCGGGGGTGGCGTGGGTCAGGGTCGTAGTAGTCACCACGCCCGTAGACATTCCCGATTCCTCGGCCAGGTCCAGAATGGTGTCTACCGCCCGATCACGGCTGCCGGCACACACGCCTTTGGGCTGCTCCGAGGTCACCGACAGCACACCGGACCGGGTTTTTACCCCGCTGGCCATGGCGGTGGCGGTGCCCGCCGAATCCGAAACCTGGCCGTTGGTGGTATAGGTCTTGACCAGGGCTGAGTAGGGGAAACGCTCGAAACTCAGGTGGTTTTCTTCTCCGCTGCGGCCGGTCAGCTCACCGTCCAGGTCGCGCTGCGCCGCAAATATCCGGGCCGCGGTCAGGGTGGAAATGCCCATGCCGTCACCGATGAACAGGATGACGTTTTTCGCTTTTGTCGCCGGCCTGGCCAGCGCTTTACGACGCTCCAGCGTCGCTTGTCCCCGGGTAAACCACGGGTCACTGACCTGGACAACTGTGGACGCCGGGGGAGCAGTGCTGACGCAGCCGACCAGCAGAGGCAGGCCAACTGCCAGCAGCAGAAGTAGAGTACGGGTTGTCATATGGCAGTATTCGTTGGTCAGTGCATCGTGACGTATGCGAAACGTCGTGTTTTGGGCCGATCATTGCAATCCAGGTCGGCCATCAGATCAACCGTTTAGCGCTCTCAATCGGCGGAAAAGCTTTCCTCAGGCGTGAGGCAGTCCTCGATTTCCACTTCCTCCCGGCCGACGGCGCCGGGATCCCTCTCGGCTTGCCACGTCCCACTCCATGGATCGGGACGACCGTAGTCGTTCGGGAACCACCACCGGCCGGTCAATGTCAATCCGTCGCTGCTGAGCGAACCCTGGTAGTCGATCCGGCCCAAATGAACCAGGTACCTCTTTTGAAAGCGCAACCCCGTACTCGACCTGTTTCCGGAGAGCGTGGCAGATCCAAGAGGTCCGTGGTCACGGATGATGCCGGTGACGATCCCGTCAAGCTCGGTCAGGTCCATGTCAAACCGGGTGGGGCGGTCACTCTGCCAGTAGACTCCCAGCCAATGACCGGTCAGCTTATTCATTCAATGGCGCGGAGGCCTTGCCGAACCGGTTGCGCAGGTAGCGCACGTACCACCAGACCGCCAGGACCGGGTAGTAGAACACCAGCGTCACTACGTAAGACATGTACAGGGCAAAAGCCCGGCCCGGGCCCTGTCGGGCCACTTCTTCCGCCAGCCACCAGCAGGCGATCAGCGTTAACGCCGGTATGACGATCAAGGCAGCTGCGCGGGTGGGACCCCGGTTGATCCAGGCGAGCACGATCGTCAGGGCGATGCCAATCAGCGGCAGGTAGGTTCCGAAGAACATCCACAGGCTGTAAGACGCGTCGGTCATGACCTTATTGTAACCCCGCTGAGCGGGTGAGGCAGCTCTCAACCGGCGCGGTTGGCGAAGCGGTAGTGGCTGACGAACCATTCGCCGCCGTCAGCGAATGCAAACAGCTCGGCGCAGGCCATGAAAAATATCCGCCAGCGCTGCACCCAGAGGTCGGCCTGGTTTGGGCCGTAAACCGTGCTGAACAGCTGCGCGATGGGTTGGCGGTTGCGGTCCAGGTTTTCCAGCCAGTGGTTGCAGGTTTTTTCGTAGTGTTTGCCCGACACCCGCCAGTGCTCCTCGATGGCCAGGTGATCCTGGAAATGCAGCAGGGTATCAGCCGCCGGCATCAGGCCACCGGTGAAGAAATGGCGGCCCATCCAGTCGGTATCGCCCTGGACCTCAAAGGGGTACATGATTTCCCGGTGGCAGAACAGGTGCACGAACAGCTTGCCGTCGGGCTGCAGCCAGCTGGAGATGTTGCGCATCAGGTGCTGGTAGTTGCGCATATGTTCAAACATCTCCACCGAAACGACCCGGTCAAACCGCTGCTCCAGTTCCAGCTGGTTGACGTCCCGGGTCAGGACCTGGACGTTTTCCAGTCCCCGGTCTCGTGCCTGCTGCATGATGTGCTCGCGCTGGGACGCGCTGTTGGATACGCCGAGAATTTCCGCTCCGGGGAAGTGTTCGGCCATCCACAGCGTCAGCGAGCCCCAGCCGCAGCCCAGTTCCAGGATGCGCTGCCCGTCGGCAAGCTCGGCCCGGGCGGCCGTCAGGGCCAGCATGGCGGACTCGGCCTGTTCCAGTCGCGTGACGCCCTCGGGGAAATAGCAGCCGGAGTACTTGAGTCGCGGACCAAGCACGTAGTGAAAGAATTCAGCCGGAACTTCGTAATGCTGCTCGTTGGCCGAGTCGGTATGGATGGCAATGGGGCTTTCCCGCAGCTGCTCGAGCAGTTTGCGGTAGCGTTTATACCGGCCCATGGGGTTGGCGACCTGTTCCTGCTGCAGCCGGCGTCGGTTGAGCCGGTTGATGCCGAAGCGGATCAGCGAGTCAGGAACCCAGCCCTTTTCGGCCCAGTCTATAGCGCCCACAGTCTTGATTTCGCCAGTTTCGTGACCAGTCAGTCGGCCGGGGGGCCGGCCGGTTATTCCGTTGCCAGGGACGCCTCGGCCTGGGGCACGTTGTGCAGCATGTCAGCCAGTCGCAGCAGCAGGGGCGTGGCGACAGCCCACACCACGCCAACGACTCCCAGCACCACCGCCAGGGGACCCGTGAATTCCACGGCGTCCCAGGCAGCCCAGGCAATCCAGTAGGCGAAAGGTCCGCCCAGGGCACCAAACACCACGGCCGTGGTTTCCTTGCCCTTGAGCCAGGCCATGGAGTGGTTAAGGGTCAGGGCAAAGCTGACCCACATGGCAACAATCCAGATCGGTGCCAGCTCGCTGGAGGGGATCGGAGTCGCGAACTGCATCAGGCCCGCCATGACGTAACCGCTGTCTACCAGCAATCCGATCACAGCCACTACGGCGACCAGTTTCAGGTCGTCCACCGGGTTGTGGCTGACCAGCAGTTCCCAGCAGAGAAAAGCCAATACCGCCGCCGGTCCAAGCCACCAGTAGCCCTGGGCGCCGCCCCAGACACAGGCGACCCAGCACAGCTGGAAAAAAACAAAATTCAGTACAATTTTCATCGTTTCATCATGCGCGCTCTGACGGCGCGCTTCATCTCACCAACCTCTAATATGCGCCAGCGGTGGTGATTATGTCGTGAAACCGCCAGTGCCAACCTGCTACTCGATATCGATACGGGTGGTGACGGAATTGGCGATAAAGCAGTTGGCGTGGGCACCGTGGTGCAACTGGTCCAGGGTCGCCTGATCCGGGGCATCGCCCTCGAACTCCACCCGCGGGCGCATCACAACGCGCTCCACGAACATTTTGCCCTGTTCGTTTTTGCCCAGGAATCCTTCAGACTCGTCCACGTAGCGATTGATCACCAGTTTCTTGGCGGCGGCCAGATAGAGGAAGGTCAGCATGTGGCAGGAAGACAGCGAGGCTACGAAGGCCTGCTCGGGGTCCACCAGTTCCGGATTGCCCTTGTAGCCGGGCGCGGCGGATGCCCCGAGGGATTCACCCCCCTCAAAATCCCATCGGTGGTCCCGGCTGTAGGATGCCAGGGAAAAATCAGCGCCGTTGCGCTCCCAGGTGACGGTGGCTTTGTGGCTGGACATGGCTAGTGTGGTCTCCCATCAATAAGTTACGTTTCAGCGCTCCCCACAAGGCCTGGGATCAGGCGCGGCCCGCCGTGCCATGGTCATTCCAGGGTACGCGATGGTCTCCGTGCCTGCACCTACCGCCGGCACCAGGTCGAAGACTGTCTCGTCAAGGGCTGTAACACTATCACAGGCCTTGTGGGGAGCGCCCTGCGGGAGCCCCCGGAATTCACCACGACCGCGTTGCATCCCTTGACAAGGTCTGGACATTGCCTGCGGAATGCGCCTTGTCCTGGTGAATTCCGGGGGCTCTGAAACGAAACTTATTGATGGGAGACCACACCAGGCCCTCTAGTTTTGCGGCGGCATTGTAGCAGGTGCCGCGCCCATCACAGCCCAGGCGCAGTCAGTTCACCACGCCCAGCTCCCGTCCCACCTTGATGAACCCGTCCACGGCGCGATCCAGGTGTTCGCGGGTGTGGGCCGCGGAGATCTGCAGCCGGATCCTCGCCTGGCCCTTGGGCACCACGGGATAGAAAAAGCCGATGCAGTAGATTCCCTCATCCATCAGCCGGTGCGACATTTCCTGGGCCAGCTTGGCGTCGTAAAGCATGACCGGGCAGATGGGGTGTTCCCCGGGCAGGATATCGAAACCGGCTTCGGTCATGCGGCCGCGGAAGTAGCGGGTGTTGTCCTGGACCCGGTCCCGCAGCTCGGTGCTGGCCTGAAGCATCTGGAACACCTTGATACTGGCGCCGACAATGGCTGGCGTCACCGTGTTGGAAAACAGGTAGGGGCGCGATCGCTGGCGCAGCATGTCGATGACCGACTGCCGGCCCGTCGTGAATCCGCCGGATCCGCCGCCCAGGGCCTTGCCCAGGGTGGAGGTAACGATGTCAATCTTTTCCAGCACGCCATGGTGCTCCGCCGACCCGCGGCCGGTGGCGCCGAGAAATCCCGTGGCGTGGCACTCGTCGATCATGACCAGGGCGTCGTACTGCTCGGCCAGACGGCAGATTTCGTCCAGCTGGGCGATGTGCCCGTCCATGGAAAACACGCCGTCGGTGGCGATGAGACGGCTGCGGCAGTCCCGGGTGGCCTGCAGGCACTGCTCCAGTTCCTGCATGTTGCTGCTGGCGTAGCGGTGACGCTGGGCCTTGCACAGGCGGATGCCGTCGATGATGGAGGCATGGTTCAGCGCATCGGAAATGACCGCGTCCTCCGGTCCGAGAATGGTCTCGAACAGGCCGCCATTGGCGTCAAAACAGGACGGGTAGAGGATGGTGTCATCGGTACCGAAGAACCGGGAAATCTCGGTCTCCAGCGCTTTGTGCAGATCCTGGGTGCCGCAGATAAACCGCACCGACGCCAGCCCGAAGCCATGGTCATCCAGGGCCTGGTGGGCGGCGGCGATGACCTC
This sequence comes from Lysobacterales bacterium, assembly GCA_030065125.1. Lineage (GTDB taxonomy): Bacteria > Pseudomonadota > Gammaproteobacteria > Xanthomonadales > SZUA-38 > JASJDM01. The sequence goes on from JASJDM010000087.1 coordinate 9,165, forward strand.
GGGGTGATCGGCCAGCCCCAGGTAGTTGTTGGCGCAGAAGTTCAGCACCTCCTGGCCATTGGCGGTGATTTCCACCCGCTGGGGTGTGGTGATGACGCGTTCTTCCTTGTAAAGGCCTTCCTCGCGGATCTGGTCCAGTTCCTGGTCCAGGCGCTGGAGCGTTGCGCTGTGGGTCATGTCATTTCCTTTTTTTCCAGCCAGACTGTTTCGTGAGTCGCCGGGGTATTCGGTTGGTGAATGTTTCAGGCTAAGTTTCAGTACCAGTCGCAGACCACCTTGCCGCACTGGCCGGTGCGCATCAGCTCAAATCCCTGCTCGTAATCATCGATGGGGATCTGGTGAGTCAGCGCCTCGTGCAGAGGGAAGCCGCCCAGGACCATCTGGGTCATCTTGTACCAGGTTTCGTACATCAGGCGGCCGTAAATGCCGTGGACCTCCAGGCCCTTGAAGATGATCTGGTTCCAGTCGATCATCGATTCCGGCGGCAGGATGCCCAGCAGGGCGACCTTGCCGGAGGGATACATGTGCTCCAGCATGTCTTCGAAAGCCTGGGCGTTGCCGGACATCTCCAGGCCGATGTCAAAGCCCTCCAGGCCCAGCTCTTCCACCACGTCGTCGATGGATTCCCGGGTGACGTTGACCACCCGGTCCGAACCCATGGTCTTTGCCAGGTTCAGTCGGTAGTCATTGACGTCGGTCACCACCACGTGGCGGGCCCCCACGTGGCGGCAGATGCCGGCGGCGATGATGCCGATGGGACCGGCGCCGGTGATCAGTACGTCTTCGCCCACCAGGTCGAACTTGAGGGCGCAGTGGGCGGCGTTGCCGAAGGGGTCGAAAAACGCGGCCAGTTCAGAGGGGACACGATCCGGGATCCGCCACAGGTTGCTCTGGGGCACCACCACGTATTCGGCAAAGGCGCCATCGCGATTGACGCCGATACCTTCGGTGTGCGGACATAAGTGGGCCTTGCCTCGCTTGCAGTTGCGGCAGACACCGCAGGCCACGTGGCCCTCAGCCGAAACCCGTTCGCCGATCTGGTAGCCGCGGACACCGGCACCCTTGTCGTGGATGTGGCCGACAAACTCGTGGCCGATGATCAGGCCCGGGTTGATGGTCTGCCGGGACCACTCGTCCCACAGGTAAATGTGCAGGTCGGTGCCGCAGATGGCGGTCTTTTCCAGCTTGATCAGGACGTCGTTGGGGCCGATCTCCGGAATGGGAACGTCTTCCATCCAGATTCCGGGCGCCGCCTCGCGTTTGACCAGGGCGCGCATTGTGTTGCTCACGGTCAGGGTCCGGTGTTTGTGGAGACCTGATTATACGCCGCAATCAGTCATCCATGGCCTGCAGCAGGCGCGGCAGTACCGTGCCGGATGGGCCTGCCAGGACCGCGTCTGCCAGGCTGGACAGTGGCGTTTCTCCCGGGTTGATCTCGATCAGGAAAGCACCGGCCCGGTGTGCCGCTACCGCCAGGGAAGCTGCGGGCTCCACCACTGACGACGTGCCTATGGACAGGAATACATCACATTGCTGACTGGCTTCGAATGCCTGGTCCAGCACCCCGTCGGGCAGCATCTCGCCGAACCAGACCACGTCGGGCCGGCACAGCCCTGCCGGGTGGTGCGGCGACGGTGGCGGCGAGCCCGCTGTCTCCACCAGGTATTTTTCGGTAACCGGCCGGCGGGTGATATGGCAGATGGCGCGGCTGATATCGCCGTGGAGCTCCAGCACTCGCTGGCTGCCGGCGCGCCGGTGAAGTCCATCGACGTTCTGGGTAATGAGCGTAAAGTGCTCCACTCTCTGTTCCAGCTGGGCCAGGGCGAAGTGTCCGGGATTGGGTTCCACCGTGGCGGCCTGTTCGGCCCGGTGGCGGTACCAGGTCCACACCGTCTCCGGGTCCCGCTGGAAAGCCTCGGGCGTGGCCAGGTCTTCGGCGCGAAACTTCGACCACAGCCCGGTCTGGGCATCCCTGAAAGTCGGAATGCCGCTTTCCGCGGAGACGCCGGCGCCGGTCATGGCCGCGACCCGGCGGGCGCTGGACAGCTGGTGAATAACCTGGCCGGGGATCTGCACGTCAGGCGTCGATTTGATCCAGGAAGCGCGCTATGGCCTCCCGTGATTCGGGCTCGTCCAGCATGGGCGCATGTCCCCGGTTGGGGATTTCCTGCCACAGCATGGACGGCATGCGCTGCTTCATTTTCCCGGCCAGGTCCCGGGTGAGAATGTCGGACAGGCTGCCCCGCAACAGCAGGCAGGGCATGGTCACGGCTTCGAACAGGACCCAGGGGTCATCCAGGGTGCCACCCACTTCGCGCAGGGCCCGGCCGATATTCAGGTCAAAATCCAGGCGGACGCCATCAGCGTCTTCCCGGTAGCCACGCCGGGCGTGTGCCAGCCAGTCATCCCGGGTCCAGTCCGGAAATGACAGGCCGTAGGCCTCGCGGCACTGCTCCGCCGCGTCCTCCCAGCTGGTGACGGGAGGCTGCTGGCCCACGTAGGCCACCACCCGGGCAATACCCTCCGGATTCAGCTCGGGCCCGACGTCGTTGAGGATGACGCCGGCCAGGCGCTGGGGCTGCTGCCCGGCCATGAGCATGGCCATCAGTCCGCCCAGGGAGGTGCCCAGGACGATACAGCGATCGATCTCCAGCTGATCCAGCAGGGCGAACATGTCCTGGACGTAGGTGGACGGATGATAGTTTTTCCACTCCGGATCGGACGCCGAATCGCCGCGGCCCCGCTGGTCCGGGCAGATCACCCGGCGGCTCGCCTGCATCCAGCTGGCGGCCTCGTGGAAATCCCGGGAGTTGCGGGTCAGACCGTGCAGGCACAGCACCGGCGTGAGCGAAGACTCGCTCGGGTAGTCCCGGTAGTGCAGCCGCACTCCCACGTCCAGAAAGCGGTCCTGGAATCCCATGGTCAACGCAGTGCCTTGATGCCGTCGTCCAGGCCGCTGAGAGTGAGCGGATACATGCGGTCCTCCATCAGCTCCCGGGTGATTTTCACCGACGGCGTGTAGTCCCAGCGCTTGCGCGGTTCGGGGTTCAGCCAGATGGACTTGGGGTAGTGCTGCAGCAGCCGCTGCAGCCATACCGCGCCGGCCTCCTCGTTCCAGTGTTCGATGCTGCCGCCGGGATAGGTGATCTCGTAGGGGCTCATGGTGGCGTCGCCGACGATGACCAGTTTGTAGTCCGGCCCGTACTTGTGAATGATCTCCGGCGTTGGGACACGTTCGTTGTGCCGGCGCCGATTGTCCTTCCACAGGCTTTCGTAAACGAAGTTGTGGAAGTAGAAATACTCCAGGTGCTTGAACTCGCTGCGCGCCGCCGAAAACATCTCCTCGCAGATCTTGACGTGATCGTCCATGGACCCGCCGATGTCCAGGCACAGCAGGACCTTGATGGCGTTATGCCGCTCGGGGACCATTTTGATGTCCAGCATGCCGCCGTTGCGGGCGGTGCTGTTGATGGTGTCGTCCAGGTCCAGCTGGTCAGCGGCGCCTTCCCGGGCAAAGCGCCGCAGCTTGCGCAGGGCAACCTTGATGTTGCGGGTGCCCAGCTCGATGTTGTCGTCCAGGTTGCGAAACTCCCGTCGGTCCCACACCTTGACCGCGCGGCGGTGCCGCGACTTGTCCTGACCGATGCGCACGCCCTCAGGGTTGTAGCCGTAGGCGCCGAAGGGTGAGGTGCCGGCGGTGCCGATCATCTTGCTGCCGCCCTGGTGACGCTTTTCCTGTTCGTTCAGCCGTTCCTGCAGCGCTTTCATCAGTTCCTCGAAACCACCCATGGCTTCGATCTTCCGGCGCTCTTCTTCGCTGAGATGCAGCTCGGCCTGGCGCCTGAGCCAGTCAGCGGGCAGTTCCTGGCTGGTCAGGCCCTGGAACGCCGCCTCGATGCCACGGAAATGGGCGGCAAATACCTGGTCGAAGCGGTCGAACTGGGACTCGTCCTTGATCAGGCAGGCCCGGGACAGGTAGTAGAATTCATCCGCCGAGTGGCCGGCCAGGCCGCGCTTCAGGCTTTCCAGCAGGGTCAGCAGCTCCGTGATGGAAACCTTGAGACCGGCCTCGCGGAGCATGAAGAAGAAGCTGATCAGCATTGCTTTCGCCCCGGCGCCGGGCGTGGTCCGGCACAGGTTGTCATGGTTGAAAAATCCGACAATGGTTTTTTCAACGCACCCTCCGGTTCAGGAATACCAGCTGCTCGAACAGGTGCACGTCCTGCTCATTCTTCAGCAATGCGCCGTACAGCGGCGGAATGGCCTTGGCCTTGTCTTCGGTGCGCAGGGCCTCCGGCGGAATATCTTCGGCCAGCAGCAGCTTGATCCAGTCCAGCAGCTCCGAGGTGGACGGCTTTTTCTTCAGGCCGGGCACGTCCCGCACCTTGTAGAACGCCTCCAGCGCTTCCCGCAGAAGCTGCTTCTTGATGCCGGGGTAGTGCACTTCCACGATGCTTTCCATGGTTTCCCGGTCGGGGAACTGGATGTAGTGGAAAAAACAGCGCCGCAGGAAAGCGTCCGGCAGTTCCTTTTCGTTGTTGCTGGTGATCACCACGATGGGGCGGTGCTTCGCCTGGACCGTTTCCTTGGTCTCGTAGACAAAAAACTCCATGCGATCGAGTTCCTGCAGCAGGTCGTTGGGGAACTCGATGTCCGCTTTGTCGATCTCGTCGATCAGCAGCACGGGCTGCTGCTCGGAAGCGAAGGCCTCCCACAGCTTGCCCCGGACAATGTAGTTGCGGATGTCGTGGACCTTGTCATCACCCAGCTGGGAGTCCCGCAGCCGCGCCACGGCGTCATATTCATACAGACCCTGCTGGGCCTTGGTGGTGGACTTGATGTGCCACTCGAACAGCGGGCGGTCCAGGGAACGGGAAATCTCAACGGCCAGCTGGGTTTTGCCTGTGCCGGGCTCACCCTTGATCAGAATGGGGCGCTGCAGGGTCACCGAGGCGTTGACGGCAGTGGTCAGATCTTCCGTGGCGATATAGGTCTCTGTTCCTGAAAACTGGTTCATAGGCTGTGGTCGGGTCGCTGGACGGTCAAAACCGCCATTGTCGCAGAATCTGATTTGAGCCGCATCGCCAGTGTCCTGTGGCCAGCAGCCTGAGCCCTAAAGCCTGCTAGGCAGCTTTCCCGGGGGTCACGTGTTCGCGCAGACGGTGGATGAATCGCTTTTCCTGGGTTTCCGACAAAAACGCCCGCTCGGGCACCACCAGGTGGATCAGGCTGTCCAGGTACAGGTAAATGTAGCCTTTCTGAAAACCCAGCGCGGCGATATCCCGCCAGGGAATATCGTAGGACTGTGAGCGGTAACGGATACGCAGGCCCGTGTCGTTCATGGTCCAGCACTGCTTGTGGTTCTTGAGCGCTTTCAGGCCATCGATGCCTGCGGCTTCCCGCCGATGCAGCCACCGTTGCCCGAGGACGGACAGCAGCAGGGCCGCCACGCACAGGGCGAGGCCAACCCAGTGCAGCACTGTGGAGGCTGCAAGAGCGTACATTGCCACGGCCGCCGTCAGCAGGATCCATGGCAGCAGGTGCAGGGTCTGCCACTGGCGCTCCAGCCCAAGCTGTCGGCGAGCCGCTCGCTGCAGCAGCTCACGCGATGCCCGCAGTTCAGCGGGGGTCAGTGCGAATTCGATCTCAATGGACCGTGGCTCGGTTTCGACATGGATCTCCGCCATGTTCATTGGCTCCCGAAAATCAAAGGTTTACTTGCAATCGATAGGCGCTCTGTTTTAATAGCGTCATGAAAGGGAATTCGGGAAAAGATCCTGCCACCGTCCTTGTAGTGGACGATAACGACCTGGTCCGGGACCTGGTGGTGGAAATCCTCGAGTCCGCGCAATTCAATGTTCTGCAGGCCGACTGCGGCCGGCAGGCCCTTGAGCTCATAGACGAGCAGCCTACGGATTGCATACTGCTGGACTATAACCTGCCTGAAATGAAAGGTACCGAAGTGTTAGCCCAGATTCGGGCCCGCGCCATCGCCTGCCGCGTCATATCCATGTCGGCCCAGCCGCTGGAAGCCGGCGGATACCTGAGCGAAAAAGCCGGGTTTGACGGGTACCTGCGCAAACCATTCATGCCCGATGAACTCCTGAAGGTGGTGTCCGCCCAGGTCGAATTCCTGGATTAGGCCCGGATCAGGCCCGGATCAGGCCCGGATCAGGCCCGGATCCGGCACCGGCTGTCAGCGACCGGTAAAGCTCGGTTTCCGCTTCTCCATAAAGGCGCTGGTCCCTTCCACCATGTCGTCGGTGGAACAGCACAAGCCGAACAACTGTGCCTCTATATCCAGCCCACGCTCGAGGCTGGACTCTGTCCCTTCGTTGATCGCCCGCAGGATGTGCCGGGTGGCGATGGGCGCGTTGCCCGCCAGGGAAGCCGCCAGCTTGCCCGCCTGAGCCAGCAGTTCGTCGCCTTCCACCACCCGGTTGACCAGGCCGATTTCGTAAGCGCGGGCGGCGTCCACGGGTTTGCCGCTCAGGGCCATTTCCAACGCCAGTCCTTTACCGACCAGCCGCGGCAGGCGCTGGGTCCCGCCGTAACCCGGCAGGATTCCCAGATTGATCTCCGGCAGCCCGATGCGAGCGGATTCACTGGCAATACGCAGGGTGCAGGCCATGGCCAGTTCGCAGCCACCGCCGAGGGCAAATCCGTTGACTGCCGCAATCACCGGTTTGCCCAGGTTTTCGATGGTGCTCATGAGCCGCTGTCCGCGGCGGCCGAACTCGGTGGCATCCACGGGCTTGAGCTGGTTGATCTCGGTGATGTCGGCGCCGGCCACAAACGCCTTTTCGCCGGCCCCGGTCAGCACGATGGCGCGAACCGAGTCGTCAGCGCCCAGGCGGGCGAACACCTCGAACAGCTCCGATACCGTCTCGCGGTTGAGGGCATTGAGTTTGTCGGGTCGGTTGACGGTGACGGTGGCAACGGCGTCGGAGATTTCCAGCAGCAGATTGTTCATGGGATTCGGTCTGATCAGGTTGGCAAGCGCGATATTGTAGCGGTTGTGGAAAGCGGCGGGCCAGGAAACCCTTGTGCCGGGTGAACGGCCTGTTGCGGTGTTTAGAGGGATTAGGGTGTTGGGTGAACGCTTGCTTCGCAGGCTCGTGAACGAGGCTCGCTTTGCTTCGCCGATTTTTAAGGAATTATCCGAGTTGCTCGAAGGGTAAACAGCTGGCGACGCGAAGCGAGCCTCCAAAACGAGAACGCGCAGCGTTCGTTCACCAGGCCGCAAGGCGGCCGTTCACCAGCGCCCAGAGGGCGCGTTCACCAGCTCGCGTCAGCGAGCGTTCACTGCGCAGCAACCTCCATCCCGGAAAAACGCAGATCCGACAGAAGCGCCCGCACCCGGCTAGCGCACGGGTCGAATCCGCGCTTCATCCCTCATGCCCTGTTCAAAATCGAACTCGGGTGAGGTGACGTAGGCTTCCAGGCGGCGCAGGCGATGCTCCAGTTCCCGCATGGTGTGGCGCAGCTCACCGAAAGTGGCCGACGGTGCCGACTGGATGGAGCGGTAAAACTCCTCTTCCTCCTGGTTCTGGTAGAGGGATTCGGGCTCCAGCGGGATCCTCAGGGTTGCCACCACGTAGCAGAGGAAAACGATGGGCGCCAGGGGCGACAGCAGGGGCAGCACGGTCAGCAGCCGCACCCAGAACACCGGCACGCCCAGGTGGTTGGAGATGCCGGCGCAAACGCCGCCAATCCAGCCACGGCTCTTGTCCCGGTAGAGACGCCGGCGGCGGCTGTGGTGCCTGCGGGGTCGGTGGGTCACAATCGTGCCCCTCGCCAGCCCGGCGACTGGTCGTCCAGGATGCGCTCCAGGGTATGGATGCGCTCTTCCATCTTCTTGGCGCTCTCCCAGATGTCGGCCAGCATGGTCTCGTCTTCCGGGGTGAGGCCCTTGGCGGTCTTGGCCTTGGTCACGTAGTGGAAAATGATCCACAGCGGCGCGACCACCGTGAGAAACAATATGACAAATGTATCCGGCATGGCTCAGTCCTTACTCTTGCTCTCGCCCTTGGCGACCCGCTTTTTGAGGCTGGACAGTTCCGCCTCGATCTGCTCGCCGCGCTCCAGGTCCAGGATTTCATCAGACAGGGTTCGATTCTGCCCCATGTCCAGTGATTCCGCCTCGGATTCCACCTCGTCGATCTTGCGCTCGGCGTTCTCGAACCGATTGAGCACGTCGTCGATCTTGGTGCCGTGAATCTGGTTGCGCACCTTAAGCTGTGAATGCGCTGCCTTGTGGCGCATGGCCAGGGTGCGCTGCCGGTTCTTGGCGTCGTTCAGCTTGGCCTGGAGCTTGCTGATGTCTTCGTTCAGTTTTTCAAGGTGGTCGTTGATGGCTCCCACCTCCTTTTTCAGCGCTTCGATGCGCTCGTTGACCTTGGTCTTCTCCACCAGGGCTGCCTTGGCCAGGTCATCCCGGTCCTTGCGCAGGGCCAGTTCGGCCTTCTGCTCCCAGTCAATGGCCTCCTGCTCCAGGTAATTCAGCGCCCGGGATCGTTCCTTTTTATCGGCAATGGCCTTGGCGGCAGTGGATCGAACTTCCACCAGAGTGTCTTCCATTTCCTGGATCATCAGCCTGACGATCTTTTCCGGATCCTCGGCCTTGTCCAGCAGGGAATTGATGTTCGCGTTGATGATGTCAGTGAGACGGGAAAAAATACCCACGGAGTTCTCCTGCAAAGTTTTCTCTCGATGGATGACTATTCATGAACCGTGCCAATCTGCCTCGACGCCGGTAAACCAAGGCAATACAGCATCTTAGCGTGGAATTTATTTGTGTCGGTTTGCGGAACTTTCAGGGTATTTGTGGTCAATCAGGCTAACAATTGGCAATTTGACCAATTTCAGGAAGCAACAACAGGGTGAGGAAGCTTCAAAGGGGCACGCCGCTTCAGTAGAATAGCGGACCTTTTGCGCTGCGGGCCGGTCCCGGCGCTTCACCAGTTAACCAGACGAGCGAGTTTAGATCGGAGGTCTTTGATGATTTTACGTATCGCGGCAGCGACCATTGCGCTGCTGGCAGCCCAGGGGCTGATGGCCCAGGAGGGAGCAACCCCCATTGACAAGGACAAGCTGTCCTACGCCATTGGATACCAGTTCGGTACCGACCTGAAGTTCCGCAACGTGGACGTGGACCTGGAGAAGGTAATCCAGGCCCTGCGCGATGCCCAGAGTGAAGCAGAACCCCAGGTTCCCCAGGCCGAGATGGTTGCCCTGCTGAAGCAGCTGGAAGAGGAGTTCCGTGCCGCCCAGCTGGAGAAGTTCAAGGAGCTGGCGGAAGAGAACAAGGAGAAAGCTACGGCATTCCTGGACGAGAACAAGTCCAAGAAAAACATCGTGGTGCTTCCCAGCGGCGTCCAGTACCGCATCATCGAGGACGGCGACGGCTCACGCCCGACCATGGAAAGCGAAGTCATCGTGCACTATCGCAGCTCCACCATGAACGGACTGGAGTACGACAGTTCGTTCGCCCGGGGCGAGCCGGTGTCCTTCAAGGTCAGCCAGGTCCTGAAAGGCTGGCAGGAAATCCTGCCGCTGATGAAGGTCGGGGCCAAGTGGCAGATCTTCGTGCCGCCGGAAATGGGCTATGGCCTGCGCGGGCAACCACCGGTTGGGCCCAACGAAGTCCTGGTTTTCGACATCAACCTGGTCGAAATCAAATCCTGATCGACTTTGCGCCGGCCAGGCAGTCGCCGGGTCGGCGCAGCACCCTGCTCACTGGTCGGGATGCAGCAGCCCCTGCTCCATGGCGGAGATTTCCTCCAGGGCTCTCTCCATCTCCAGCTTGATGTCGTTGATCAGCCGCATGGCGCGCTCGACGTCGGACGGGATAGCGTTGGATTCATTGGCCTGCTGCATCCAATCCTGGCCCCTGGCAATGGTTTCCGCGTCAGCGTCTGGAACGAACTGGGCCAGGTAGACGAAACCGTGAATCAGGCCCTGGCGCACATCGCTGCGGAGCCGGCCGAATTCCCGGAAAGAGGTGAGAATGGCTTCACGAATGGTTTGCTTGGCATGAGGCAGACTGGATTCGGGATGGCCGTAGTGGGCGGGGTCCAGCCGGTTCAGGATCTGCCCGTAGTCGGAAACAATTTGGGTGGCCGCGGCCAGCGCATCACTCATTGATTTATCATAGCGAATTTGGACGAATGAATTTTGTGATCCCGGAATCCCAGCCTGTCGAGACGCCCTGCGTCGGCGTTTGCACGCTGGATCAGAAAGGTCTGTGTATCGGCTGCGGCCGCAGCACCGAGGAAATTACCCGGTGGGCCAGCTACAGCCAGGACGAGCGGCGCGGCATCATGCAGCGCCTGGCGCGGAGTCGCGCCCAGGGTTGACATGGGCGGCGGCTCCGGCAGGCCAAGTTACCCAGTCCTGCGGTTTTTCTCCCGCATCGGCACCTGGTTTGGGCATACCCCGTCCATGATGTTGCTGGGGGCCGTTTACGAATCCGGCGCAGTCCCCGGTCGCGCACTCGAAGCCGCCAACGCGCTTTACCGCAAGGCAGCAGAGCGCGGCAATGTTCAGGCCATGTGGCGCCTGGGCGTAAACCACACCGGCAGCAAGGGCGGAACCGCTGACAACGAACAGGCCGTGTTCTGGCTGCGCCGTGCCGCCGAGGGTGGCCACGACATGGCCGCCTGGGCCCTTGGCAAGATGCACCTGGCAGGGCGCCTGGTCGACAAAGACGTGGTCCAGGGCATCCGCTATCTGCAGCAGGCAGCCACCGCGGGATCCCGGGAAGCCGGGCTTAACCTGGCCGAAATCTATCGCGAGGGAAAGCATGGCGTGCCGGTTGATGCGGCCGAAGCCGACCGCTGGCAGCGCTTCAGTGGCGGGCAGCCCGCCGCGGTGACGGAGCAGCATGATGGCTGATTTTGCCGGGCAGCTGCGCCAGGTGCTGGCCACCCGCGAACCGCCGGTGCCGCCGGTTGAGATCCCCGATGACGTGCCGGACCGCGACCTGGTTCCCACCAGTGAGCTGCGTCCCGCGGCGGTGCTGGTACCGCTGATCGATCGTCCCGACGGCTGGCAGGTGCTGCTCACCCAGAGAACCGAACACCTCCCTCATCACGCCGGCCAGATCAGCTTTCCGGGAGGGCGTCTGGAAATGACCGACTCAACGCCGGTCAGCGGCGCCCTGCGTGAAACCGAGGAAGAGATTGGCGTTGAGGCTGCCCGAGTCAAGATTATCGGCAGCCTGTCGGTGCTGCCCACCATTACCGGGTTCGTAGTGGTGCCGGTGGTGGGCATGGTGGACCCGGACTACCGTCTGCAGCTGGATCGGTCCGAAGTCGACAGCGCGTTCGAAGTCCCACTGGATTTCCTGGTGGATCGCGGCAACCACGTCACCGAGTGGGCAACCTACCGGGGACGGCGGAGAAGCTACACCGTGATCCAGTACCAGCAGCGCCGAATCTGGGGCGCCACTGCCCAGATGATCGTGGATCTGACCAACCGCCTGCACCCGCTGTCGTGAGTACCTGTTTTGTCACACCACGGGAACTGGGCGATGCCCTGGACGAAAAAGTCCTGGTGGACTGCCGCTTCCGCCTGACTGACCCGGATTGGGGCAGGGCGGCCTATCACCAGCAGCACGCTGCCGGGGCGGTTTACGCCCACCTGGACCATGATCTTTCCGATCTGTCCGCCGGACCGGGGCGCCACCCATTGCCCCATCCCGACCGGCTGCAGCAGACCCTGCGCGGGCTGGGCATCGAGCCGGATTCTCAAGTGGTGGTTTACGATGACGCCAGCGGCGCCATAGCCGCCCGGCTGTGGTGGCTGCTGCGCTACGCAGGCCACGAGCAGGTGGCGATCCTGGACGGCGGCTGGCCCGCCTGGCTGGAAGCCGGCCTGCCGGTGGAATCCGGCGCCGGGTCCCGGTCGCCAGGCCGGATCACCGTGGAGCCCGGTGCCATGCCCTGGGTCTCGACCCGCACGGTGGCCGAACGGCCGCCCGAAATGCTGCTGCTGGACGCCCGCTCGCCGGAACGCTTCCGGGGCGAATCCGAGCCCATCGACCCGGTGGCCGGCACGGTTCCCGGCGCGGCCAATCGGCCGTTCGAGGACAACCTGGATCAGGGAAAGCTGTTGCCGCTGGACCAGCTGCGGACCCAGTGGGGCGCACTCCTGGGCCAGCGGTCTCCACAAAGTGTGATTCACATGTGCGGGTCCGGCGTCACGGCCTGTTTTAACCTGGCCTGCATGGAACACCTGGGCCAGACAGGATCCGCGCTGTATGTCGACTCGTTCAGCGGGTGGATTGCCGATTCCGCCAACCCGGTTTCCCATGGAGGGAACTGAGGGGCCGGAGATCACCAATTGGCTAGCGCCGGAGAACGCGGCATAATTTCCTGATAACAGGATACGATGTTGATTCCCAGCCGTTCCCCATATCCGGGTCTGGCGTCATGCTGAGTGATGCCGTTCGCCAGACCGCATCCCAGGCCATCCAGGCCCGGTTCGCCCTGCGCGACGATGTGCTGAAAAACGAACTCGAACAGCTGGCCGGCAAGGCCATACAGCTGCATGATTCCGAAGAAATCGCCAAGATCAGTGTGCGCCTGAGGTTGGCCTGCGAGCACGACCTGTTCGAGCGGGCCTTTATTGTATGGAACAACCTGAAGAGAGCCCACGAGGAGCATGGTGGCCCGAAGTCCGCCACCCTGCTGGAGGACTTCCTGGCTGACGCGCGCATGTTCATGAAGGAAGCCAGCGTCAACCTGGCCAACCGCCTGGCCGAGCATGTCGAAGAGTTCGGCCCGATTTTCACCGGACCCCAGGCACTCAACGCCGAGTGGATTGCGGCCCTCCGCCAGCGGGCCCTGGAACGCCACCACAAGGAAATGGAAGAGCACGTCCGTAAGGTCAGCTCCGGCTTCAGGAACCTCATGGGCGGGTAATCCTCTCTCCCGCCTGCGCATCACCATGCCCCGCTGATTTCAGGGCCCTTGAGCCACCTGGACACCGGATTGCGCCTCCCCTATCAGCGGCCCGACCCGGGCGATGGATTTTGGGAGCTTCCTGATGTACCGATTTCGTATTGCCGTAGCACTGTGCCTGATAGTGTCTCTGTCACCGGTACAGGCCCAGCTGATTTTCGCCAGCGGTTTTGAGGACGGTGAGGGCGGCACCATGGGTATCCCGCCCAATCCCGAGGATGTGGCTCCCGACCGGGACGGCGCAGGCAATACGGGGCCCTGTGAGGCTTATGGATTCCTGTTCAACGGCGCTCAGCCCGTGCAGATCAATGTCGATGAGGCGAGCATCGACTGCGACAAGCTGGCGGTGTTGGGTGGACGCGTTGTGGACGCCTCCATGGCACCGGTCATCGGCGTCGCGGTGATGGTCAAGGACCGCCCGGAGTTCGGAATGACCCTGACCCGGGCGGACGGGGAATATGACCTGGCCGTCAATGGCGGCGGGCCCCTGACACTGTTGTTCAGTCGCGACGGTCTGCTCAACGCGGACCGGGAAACCCAGGTACCGCCGCGAGCGGATCTGACCCTGGAAGACGTCATGCTGGTGGCCCTGGACGGCAACGTGACCACGGTAATGGCCAATATGCCGGAACCCCAGCTCGTCAGCGGCTCCATGAGAACAGACTCAGACGGCTCCCGCACCGCCAGGCTGATGATTCCCGCCAACACCACCATGATGATGGGAAATGGTGCCGGTGGCATGGACCCCATGAGCCAGCTGGATGTCCGCATTACCGAGTACACCGTAGGCGAAAACGGTCCCATGGCCATGCCGGCGGACCTGCCGCCCACCAGCGGCTATACCTACGCCGTAGAATTCAGCGCCGACGAAGGCATCACCAGCCCGGTCACCTTCAACCAGGCACTGGCCAGCTATAACGAGAATTTCCTGGGCTTTCCCACCGGCACGGTGATTCCCCACGGCTGGTACGACCGCGAGCTGGGGCAATGGGTGCCGGCGGAGAACGGCCGGGTCATTGAGATCCTTACCGAAGCCGCGGGTACCGTGACCGTGGCGGTGGACAGCACCGGCGCGGCCGCGGACACCAGTAAGCTGATGCAGGCGGGAATCTCCAGCGACGAACTGGAAATGCTGGCCCAGCTCTTCCAGCCCGGCGATACCCTGTGGCGGGTGCCGATCCGGCATTTTTCGCCCCACGATTACAACTTCCCTCTGCCGGACGACGCGGAGCCACCGCCGCCACCGCCACCGCTGCCCGATGACGTGGACGTGGACACCTCTGATCCGGACTACGGACGTATCGAGTACCAGACTCAGGTGTTTCAGGAAACCCTGGGGCTGGTTGGCGTCCCGTTTGACCTGCACTATTCCAGCTACCGGACGCCGGGGCGCAACGCCGAGCGCACCCTGAGGGTCCCTATCACACGGTCGAGCGTGCCCACGGGCCTCTCGGGCGCTCAGCTGGTGGTCAACGTGGCGGGAATTCGTAACGAGTACCTGCTGGGGCCGGATCCCGGCCAGAGTTTCACCATCCGCTGGAATGGAAGGGATCGATACGACCGACCCGTTTTCGGGACACAGAACCTGAGCTACGAACTGGCCTACCGTTTTCCCATTACCTATCGGTTCGCCCAGGTGGACGGCACGGGTGCCGAGCCGCCCCGGGTATTCGGACGGATCCTGCAGCTGGAAAACAGCCAGGGCCGCTCCCTGGTCATCACAACCCAGCCGCGCCGGTTCCGTCGAACCGTGCCAGGCCTGCTGGACTGGCGGCCGCTGGGCGTCGGCGGCTGGAGCCCCAGCGTGCACCACTTCTACGACCAGGCTGGCGGTATCGTCTATCGTGGAGACGGCACGCGGCAAACCGACGGTGGATCCGAACTGATCTACACCATCAACAACTTCGCCGGCGGCGGCACCACCATCGAAGACGGTGCGCCCGCCACCGAAGCGTTCATGGAAAATGCCGAACAGATGGCCATCGCCTCGGATGGCACGCTGTATTACACCGAATCCGACGGCGATTTTGGCGAGTACCGGATCCGGGCCGTCGATCCCGACGGAACCGTGCGAACCGTTCTGCCGTTTGGTGGTACTGATTGCCCCAGTGAAAACGAGCTCGTCAGTGATATCGGGATAACTGGCGTGGCTGCCTCCAGCTTTGCCTCCCAGGTTGCGGTACTGGCGGTAGACAAGCAGGACCGGCTTTACTTCGCTGCCGCGTTCTGCCCTGACATGCCCTTCGTAGACGAGCAGGAAGAAGAGTTTTATCCCTTCCTGATATACCGGATTGAGGGCGACCGGGCCGTACGCGTGGCGGGTACCGAATTGATCAACTTTTCGCCGGTCGACGGATTTTTCGACGATGTTTCAGCGTTGGATTTCCAGATGACTTCCGTGGAGGACCTGGAATTCTTCGACGACGGCACCATGGCGATCCTGGAGTACGGCCGGTTTTACCGCCTGGAGCCCGACGGCAGCGTGCGTCACTTCGCCGGCGTTGCCAATTGTTTCCCGGGTTTTTGCGAACCCGACGGAGCCCTGGCTAAAACCGCGGTGCTGGAACTTCCAAATGACATGGCGACACTGCCGGACGGCGGAATTGTGTTTGCCGGCAGCCAGTTTGACAGCCCTATCCGTAAGATCACCCGTGACGGCATCGTTCAGACCATCCTGCCCAGCCAGGAAGAGCGCTCCATCTATAACATCACCGCGGGCCCCGACGGCGTGATTTACGCGGCCACCACCTCCGAGGACTTTCCCTTTGTACAGGAGCTGCTCGCCATCGAGCCGGACGGCTCGACACGCTTGATTGCCGGCGGTCCGGTAGACCAGCCCTACGCCTCCGAGGGTGGACCGGCGCGGCAGCAGCGCTTTGGTCCCCTGGACATCGATATCGGTCCCGACGGCGCCATCTACGGCACCGTTTTCCCGGGAATCACCCGTATCGTCCCCGGCGACGAGCCGGTTCCCCTGGCCGACACCCTGGTGGCTTCCAGTGACAGCCCCGAAGTCTTCCGCTTCGCGGCCAACGGCCGGCACCAGGAGACCCGCCACGCCCTCACAGGAGGATTGCTGTGGCAGTTTGGCTATAACGACGAAGGTTTCCTGGTCAGCGTGACGGACGGATACGGCAATGCCAGCACGATTGCCCGGGACGGATCGGGCCAGCCCACCTCGGTCACCGGGCCGGACGGACAGGTCACAATCCTGAGCGTGGACGGAAACGGGTTCCTGGCCAGCAGTACCACACCTGGAAACGCCTCGATTGATTTTGAGTACACGACGCAGGGTCTGCTGACGGCCGTGGAGACGGCCACCGACGATCGATACACCATGGTCTATGACAGCGATGGCCTGCTGACCTCGGTCACGGATCCTGCGGACGCCACGACCACCCTGGCTCGCCAGTTCATCGCCGACGGCACTCGGGTAACGGTGACCACGCCCGAGGGTGAGGTCACCCGGTACGACCGAACCGTCGGCAATTCCCGTGATGTCACGACCTCTATTTCCCGGCCCGACGGTACCGTTGAAACGGTGCTGGTTGAGACCAATGGAACGGTCACCAGGATGCTGGCCGACGGCACCGCTCTGGAGGATGTCCTGGCACCCGATCCGCGGTTTGCCATGCAGTCGCCCTACATCGTGCAAAGTTCATTGTCGCTGCCGGGAGGTACCACCCAGATCACCGACCGGTCCCGCAGCGCCACCCTGGAAAACACCGGCGGATTACTGGACCTGCAAAGCCTGACCGAAACAATCACCGTGGCCGGGCAGTCCACCGCCTACCAGTACA
>JASJDM010000088.1 GCA_030065125.1 Lysobacterales bacterium
GGGCAATGCCATTGGCGACGCCATCCAGGTGGCCATGGACGAGTTCGCGGCCCGGGGTGACCCGGACCAGCGCAAGCATCTCGTGATGTTTGCCGACGGTCCGGAGACCGAAGGTGAATTCTGGGCGAACCTCAGGGACACCGTCCAGCAGGCCGGCTACGTCATGCACATTATCGTGGTGGGATCGAACTCCGATCACCCGCTGGGCTACGAAATCGCACGCAGCACCGGTGGTCGATTTGCCTACGTCCCGGTTTCACCGACGGCAGCCGACCATGTGGTCATGGCGGCCGAACTGGCGGCGTTGGCCGCAGCGATCACCGGACGCCAGCGTATGGTGGGCCACACCGTCGCCATTACCGACACGCCCGTGGATTTCACTTTTGCGGTACCGCCCCAGGCCGTCGGACTGCTGTTGCCGGCCGTTCAAGCCGCTCGAGAGTCAGCACAAACCAGTGCCACCGTCATCGGTGAACTGGAGCTGACGCCGCCCGAGGGTGAGCCGTTGAAAGTAACCTTCACCGACCTCTTGATCACCAGCTACAGCGTCAGCGGCAGTGGTCAGGCGGAATTGCCGGCCGGAATATGGAACGTCAGGTTTACCCCACAGCCGGGACAGTCCGGGGAGTTGCTCCTCGGCCTGGTTGTTGAGCGAAACGTGCCGCTGATGGTCATGCCCGCCTTTGGCGATATTGAAACCCGGCGGTCCAGGCGCGGTCAGGAAGGCATCGCCGTGGGCCAGCCGAAGACCATCAACGCCGTATTTTATGACGGCTGCGCCGCCACCAGCGCCTGTGAAGCAGCTGTTCCCGATCAACCGCTGATTACCGGCCGATTGCCCAACAGCCAGCCCTTTGCGCTGGTTCCTGAACGGCTGGAGGCGGGACCGCCACCCATGGCGGGCGGGAAACAGGCGGCTGTGCATTACCGGGCGATATTGACCAATCCCCAGGGGGCCGCACCGGGCAACGAGAACGAACTGGGGTTGGGCGCCTATCACATCCAGGTGGAAATCGAAGGCGCCTACGACGGATACACGGTCAGATACCTGGCCAGCGATTCTTACGCCGTGGATGCCACCATCCGGCTGACCGACACCGACAGGGACGGCCTTACCGATGATTATGAGAATCGCGCCGAGTGCCTGGACCCTGCCGTTGAGGACGCCACGCTGGACCCGGACGACGACGGACTGGCGAGCATCGCCGAATTCGACCTGGCCACCAACCCCTGCAGCGCCGACACAGACGGCGGCGGAGAACAGGACGGATCGGAGGTGGCGGCTGGTCGTGATCCGCTGTTGCGTGCCGACGACCTGCTGCCGGGCATCCCTTTCCTGGTGGTTGATGAGGAAATCACCCATGCCGAGCGCGATTCACCGCTGCCCCCAGCCTCAATCACACTGGTGTTTGGCAACAGCCCGGCCTATTCCAACATCGTCCTGGAGCGCGGCTTTACCAGTGAGCCACGGTTGTTCGATACCACCTTCGATATCGATGCGCCGTCCCGTGACGGCTCATTCGTCGATACCAGCGTCGTTCCGGGCACTGGTTACTGCTACCGGATGAAGGCGTTCGACCAGCAGGGCAACGCCGCCCGTCCCAGCGAGATCGTCTGCACGACCGCCAGGGATGATCCGGGCCTGGCTTTTGGCGACATGCGTATCAACGGCGGCAACCCTCGCACTGAGAATCCCGAACTGGTGCTGGACACCGCCCTCTACAACAAGAATTCAGCGAGCAGCGAAATGCTGGTTTCCGTGGAGGGATTCAGCAGCGGCTGGATCCCGCACGCTTCGCCCTATCGAGTGAGCGTGTCGTCCGCCGCGGAGCCGCGGCGAGTCGTTGCGTCGGTCCGGTATCGGTATGACGGTGCCGAGTCTCCGACCTATCTTGACAGTATTGAGCTGTGGCCAGCGGGGTCGCTCGGGGCCATCACTGGAAGAGTGGTTCGGGAAGGTGCTCAACAGGGTGGGGAGCCGGGGCTGGCAGGCGTGACGATCTATGTGGACCAGGCAGCGGAACCACTGGCGGTTACCGACGAATCCGGCCAGTACTGGTTCGAGAATCTCAGGCCCGGCGAGTACACGCTCAACGCCGGTGACCTGGACTGGTCGGCGCTGAGCGGGTTTGCCACCGGCACAGTGAATGCCGGTGGTACAACCGACGTAGGCGACACGCTATTGCCGTTAGGGCCTGCGCTGATCTTTGCCAGCGGATTTGAAGCCGGTGAGTAGTGTGGGAGCTGCCCACCGGTGCAATCCATTGGGGCCTGCCCCCGGTCATGGAAACCCGGTGGCAGCGCCCCCGGCCGAAGGGCTGTCGTATAGTATGGGTCCCAGCGGTGATGCAAGGCGGGACTGCATTGGACGCGGAGAATCACAAGCCAGTCGACGTGACCGGACAGCTCAACGCAACGGGCATGGACGCGCTGCCGACGGAGGTCTACCGGGAACTCCGGGTCATTGCTCATGCCCAGCTGCGCTCTCAGCGTGCCGACGCCACCCTCAATACCACCGCCCTGGTCAACGAGGCCTATGTCAAGCTGGGACCCCGCCAGCGGCTCTGGCAGGACCGCAAGCACTTCTACGCGACCATGGCCAGGGTCATGCGGCAGGTCACGGTCGACCTGGCGCGTAAACAGAACGCGCGCAAGCGCGACGGAGGCACCCGGGTCGATCTGGAGCACCTGGAACAGGGCCAGATGGAGTGGCGCGAGATCGCCGATCTGATTGCCATCGACGAGGCGATGAATCAGCTGGGCCGGCTGGATCCGAGGCTTGAACAGGTGCTGGAGCTGCGCTTTTTCGCCGGAATGAGCCCGGGTGACGTGGCCGAGGTCATGGGCCTGTCAGTAGCCACCGTCAAACGGGACATGCGCGCGGCCCGGGCGTTTCTGTCAAGCGAACTGGAGCCCGGCGATGACGCCTGAGCAGTGGCGGGCGGTTCGCGCTCATTTTGAAGCGTTGTGTGACCTGTCTGCCCAGCAGCAGGCCAGCCGATTGGCAATCGCCGATTGGCCCGACCACATCAAGGCCCGGGTTGCGTCCATGCTGGCGGCGGAACAGAACGGCCGGGTGGCCGAGCAGCTCGTCGGGCAGGCGCCACAGGTCACCCGCCATATCGCCGGCGCCGCCCGTGAGGGGCAGACGGTGTGTCCCTGTACCGTGCGGGAGCTGCTGGGCCCAGGTCCGGGCCGCTCTGGAACGGATGATCCTGACCCGTTCGAAGTCGCGCTCGAACAGGCAGCAGAAGCGTATCGCAGCAGTGTCACCGAGCCCGGAAAGTCTGGGTCCTCCGCCACTCAATTCAGAATGGCCTCTCAGCGCGGTGCTGAGGATTAGATCGTCAGCGTGAATCCGGCGCTTGGCGGGGCAGCAGGGACAAAAACATGCCGCCGCCGGCGAATCGTCTGCCGTGGACCCGAATGATGATTTCGTTGGATCCCACCGTCGGATCAATGGGGACTCGAGCGCCGGGGTGTTCCGTTGACGTGAGGTAGTCCGACCAGATGAAACGCTCTTCCGCTACTGTTCCCCTGAAGTATCCGTTGAGCCACACATCCAGTCGGTTTGCCGAGCTGGCAGCGAGCCAGCGTGGACCGGATTTCGGGTCCATGGTCTGGAAGCGATGACGCAGGTAAACCCAGTCTTTGTCCCCTGATCGGTACTGGGTGTAACGTCCGGTGATCAGGGCGCCGCGCTGGTCCAGGGTCAGGGGCGTCCAGCCATCCTGAGGCAGTTCAGGCGCTTCGTGAAAACCCGGGTCACCGGGTTGGAAGGGTCCAAGGATTTCCCATGCGGAGGGCGTCCCCCGCGGTGCGATTGCATTACCGGTAGATAATCTGGAAACGATGATGTCATCGACCCATACGGGTTCACCTCCGCCGGGCCGGGCCTCAAGCCCCAGGGCGCCCAGGGCTGCTGGCGCGCCGCGGAAGCGGACCAGCGGGTGTTCGAGGTCACCGATGGCCAGGGTGGCCACGTGGCCGCTAACCTCCAGTCGGAATGGGTACCAGGTCCGGGTTCTGATGCGCCGATCTCCCTCCAGGTCCACCCTGAATTCTTCGTACAGTCGCCACGATGGATTGCCGTCGAAATGCGGACTGATGCGGAGGTAGCTGCCGTTGGACTTGACGTAGATGACGCCGGAGTCCGTCCGCCGGTCATCCTGCTGGTGGTTGTAGATAAACCCCAGGTAACCGTCACCGTCGGTGGGGAACAGAAAGCGCCCCTCGACCCGTACGTTGGTGAATGTACTGGAGCCTGCCAGCATGACCTGGGTAAACTCACGCCGCTCGGGTGTCAGGCGCAGCACGTGATTGCTGGTGCCTTCCTCCGGGATGATGGCAATGCGCTCCGGGGGGTCCGCATGCCACTGACTCATCCCCGATTCGAAATCGTCCTGGACTATCACGGGTCCTGCCGCGGCCTTGGCGCATACAAACAGCATCGTCGACAGGCACAGATGGAAGTTCATCGGATGGATCACCCCTGGATCAAGGCCTTGAGCATAGACGGCCTGCGCCTGCGGTTCATGCGCCCATGGTCATTGGACCGGCCCACTTCAAACGGTTGAACGCGCGTTCCCGGTGAGAGTGACGCGCGGCCATGTATTTGAGGTGAGGAGGCAGTGGCGCCGCGCGTGGACAGGAAAACCTGGCCACTCTTCCGGAACGATTCAGGTCTGCAGGAGACCAATACCCATATGATGAGACGTATTTTTGTCCTGACCGTGGTTTTCCTGACGATGTCGGCGCCATGGGCCGCGGATACCCGTTTCCTGCAGGGTCTGGGTGCCCCCCTTTACCAGCGTATTGATTCCGAAATCATCGGTCGGCCCTACCACATCTATACCATGTTGCCCGCCGGGTACGAAGAATCCCCCGACCGCTATTATCCCACGGTGTATGTGCTGGATGGTGGTGCACTGTTTCCGCTCCTGGCGGCTTACTACCGGTACCTGAATTTTGGACAGGAAGTCCCCGACCTGATTCTCGTGGGTATCTCCTATGGGAACGACAACTTCGGGGAAGGCAATTTTCGCGCGACGGATTACACGGCAATATCGGATGAACGGGATTACTGGGGAGGGGCAGGCCGGTTTCAGCGATTCCTTGGCGACGAGCTGTTCCCTCAGATTGAAGCAGTCTACCGGTCCCGGGCCGACCGCCGGGTGATTTTTGGCCAGTCCATCGGTGGACAGTTTGTCCTGTACACGGCCCTGACCCAACCCGGCCTGTTCTGGGGCCACATCGCCAGCAATCCCGCGCTGCACCGGAACCTGCCATTTTTCCTCAAAGACCATGCAAAGCCTGCCAACACGGGTGACCGGTCGAGGCTGTTCGTGGCAAGCGGATCAAAAGATGATGCGACATTCCGCGGGCCCGCCCTGCAGTGGATTCAGCACTGGTCCGGCAAGGAAGACAACCCCTGGCAGCTCAAGACCATGACCCTGGATGGACATTCCCACATGTCCGCGCCACCGGCATCGTTTCGACAAGGCATGATCTGGCTGTTCTCGAGTGAACAGACACCACACATCCAGTGAGTTCGTTGCGTCCGCTGGGCGCATGCCTGATGGTCCCGCAACCACCGGCCGGCGTCTGCAGTCAGCATGCCTCTACTGGTTTACTCACCAAGGGGCACGGCCACCAGCCGGTGACCGATGGCCTGGTACAGCAGGCCGTTGACTTCGTCGATCACGATCTGCGTGGTCTGCGCCGGCAATACCGTCAGCCTGCGGGTCGTGCCCTGGTTCAGGTCCACCGCGGCAAGCACCACTTCGTCATCGTACTCCTCGAGCTCCGTGAGAAAGTACTGGGATTTGCCCGTCAGGTTGGCGTAGCCCGAATTGTCCCCAACGTTACTGCCCATGTCGTAAAGGGACTCACCCAGCATGCCTGTGGTGCGTTTGAGCAGGCTCTTGCCGCTGATAAGTTTGCGTCCATCGGTGAACGTGATGTTGGGAATGGACGGCAGCATCCCGCTGCCGTAGGCGATGACGGTTGAGCTGAGCTTGAAAATGCTGCCCGAGGCGGTCATCAGGCTCCCGGCCAGGCGCCGCCAGGCGCTGGGCCTGGGCGCCGGATAGCTCTCGTACCACAGCAGCTTCCCGCTGTCCTGATGATAGCCGGCGGCCTCGCTCTCGCTGATCAGTACGATCTGCTGGTTCTCATTGAGCAGCACATAATTGGGCGGCTCGCCGAGCCGGTGTGGCACCTGCAAGCCCACCGATCCATCGAGCCGGTCCAGGGCGAACAGGTATCTTTCGTCGGCCACCCAGACGAAGGGCCCCGCCACCATAAGGTTGCTGATGGAGCGATAGACCTTCTCGTGTTCCCAAAGAACGTTGCCATTGCGTTTGTTCAGGGCGACGACGGCAAAGTTGCCCCGGGCCACCCACCGCTCCTTGTCCATGTCGAAGTAGCGGCCTCCAACCTGGGCGAAGACGATGTCCTCATCGTCCAGCCATTCCGGGACACGCCCGATTTTCTCCGAGCGCCAAATGACCCGGCCGCTGTCAGGATCAAGTCGGTAGGCTCGCCGTGTGTCCGCCGTGATCAGGACATCGGGGGTTGATATGGGATTGGGATAGGACAAGGCCAGCTCGTCATCCACCACTTCGTAGGAGCGCGACCAGGTGGGCTGGCCGGATTCCATGTCGTAGCAGCTGATGCCGCTGAAATTGACACAGATCTGCTCACCCACGGTTGCCGGGGGGTGGTACAGGCCTAGGTCGAACGGCCGATAATCCTCAGCCGCGCCGCTGCCACCGACGCCATGGCGATATGACGGTCGCATCGGCACGTCGGCCCCAAACGGCTGGCTCCACAGCACCGAGCCATCGTTCAGATTGATCAGGGTCATCTCGGGCTCCCGCTTGAGCCCGGACATCAGCCCTTTCCCGGGCAGCAGTTCCTTGAGAATGCCGCTGTCATCGCCATGAGCCTGGGGTACAGTGACAACAAACAGCGTGTTCTCTTCGTAATCGATTCGAGCCTGCAGGCCTCGGCCGCTCAATACCGGAGACTCCCACAGCAGCAGCCCGTCATTGCGATCGACTGACAATACGTGGGTCCCCAGGTCATCGAAGGCGCCCCCTCCCGCGTCGTTGATGAGCAGATAGGGCTCTCCCTCCACGTGTACCACGTCCCGCGCACTGGCGTTGACATTGCGCAGTCGCCAGAGCAGGTCGCCGTTGGTCGGATCCGCGGCATAGAGATGTCGCGTGGTACCGATCATCAGCAGGTCGTCGCCAACCACCTTGTGATAGGTGACCGGGTGGTCGAACTCGACTGACCAGGCCGGTTCCGGGCGTTCCAGTGCCGGTGGGGGGACGGTGGCGCAGCCGGCTGCCAGCAGCGCCGTTATCGCCAGGGCAAAATCAGTTGGTTTATGCAATACCATTTGAAAGGACGTCAGGTTACGCTCGGCCATTGTGGCTCGAACGGTCGACGCATTCCAGGCACCCGGACACATTGTGGCAAGTTCGACGAGTCGGAGGGCCCATTGAGCGAACACATCCTTGGCTGGATTTTTGGTGTGGCGGTCGCCCAGGGCCTGTTCCTGGTGCTGGCGCTGGCGTTGCTCGACGTCCGCAATTCCAGGGCGCGATGGTTGCTGGCGGCGCTCCTGCTGGTCCTGACCCTGACACTGGGTGAGGAGTTTCTGGATGTAACGGGCATGAGATTTGGCCTCGGCGTGGGGCTCATCGCCGAATTCCTGATGTGGCCCTTGCTGTACCTGTTTGTCGTTTCTCTGGCGGAGGAGGGGCCACGACCGCTCCGGGCCCAGTGGTGGCACCTGGTTCCGACCGGCATCGCCATAGCTTGGTACCTGTGGATCTACCTGGGGGCGGAAGATGCCTGGATGAGCTTGAGCAATCCCGAGGTGCGCCAGCAGATAGCGCTGACCGTGCTGATCAAGGCGCTGTTCTTCGCGTTTTATGCGGCGCTGATCCTCACGCGGCCGCTGCAGCTCGACTCGAAACCAGAAGCTTTGCGCCGGGCACTGCGCTGGGTCAGGCGCTGGTTATGGTTCCTCTGTGCCACCTACGTGATGGTGCTGGCGTCGTTCCTCGCGTTCTACCTGCGGCTGGATTGGGCGATCGATTCGGACTACTTCGGCGGCCTGGTGATGGTGGTGGGCATCTACTCGCTGGGGTATTTCACATTGGCCAATCGCAACGTCTTCGACGTGCGGCGCCGGCGGTCTGCCGGACAGGCGGGAAACGACGACGCAGCAGGCATCGTCGACCGGGTGCGCGATCACCTGACCAGTACCGAAGCCTACCTCGACCCCGAGCTTGGCCTGCGCAAGCTTGCCGACGCCTTGGAGGTGGGTGAAAGCCGCCTGTCAAACGCCCTCAACAAGTCGATTGACGGCGGATTTTACACCCTCATCAACGACCTCAGGCTGGAGGCCTGCAGAAAGCTTCTGGACGATCCGGCCAACGATCGACGGACCGTTCTCGAGCTTGCCTACCGGGCCGGTTTCAATTCAAAGGCCACCTTCTACCGTTACTTTCGGGCGCGCCTGGGAATGACCCCGAAAGCCTACCGGGCAAGGCGCAGGTAATCAGTCTCACAGCATTCTCCGGGACGAATTCTGGCCATGAGACCGGCAGGATGGCCCTTCATCGAGGCATTCGAGAGGAAACAGCCGTGAATTCAAAAGTTGTGATTCTGGTTGCTCTGGCTTCCATTGCGCCGTCCGGCAGCGCTGCGGCGGCGACGATATTTGATCGCGGTCACTATATTGAGCTGATCAATGCCGGGCGCTGGGAAGACCTTCGAACGGATCTGACGCCGGTACTTGCCGCCAACCCCTACCAGGGGGAAGGCTGGCATCTGCTCGGCGTCGCCCATGCGCGTCTTGGCCAGTGCGCAACCGCTGCACCGATGTTCGACCGCGCCATCAAGCTGGGCGTCAGCGGCAATGGGCCTGGCATGCGGTACGCCCATGTCGAGGCGGCGGCCTGCGCAGCTATCCGGGGTGATCTGGACTCAGCCGTAGAACACCTGGGCATCGCCCAGGGGCGATACAAATTTTCCGATTTCGACGGTTTTGTTGCCGAGCGAGGCCTGGCGATCCTGGCTGAATACCCGCCATTCCAGCGCCTGGCTGGCCGCAAGGACTGGACAGGCGTCAGCCGGGTTGACGGATGGTCCGCGGATCTCGATTACTTCATCGATCTTGTGGAGCGTCGTCACCCTGAGCCGTTTCACACCGTCGACGAGACGATCTGGCGAGACGCCGCGGAGGTGTTGCGTCGCCAGCTTCCAGAACTCACCGACCTCGAGGTGGTCGGCCGGTTTATGCGGTTGGCTGGGATGATTGGCGACGGCCACACCTCGGTATACCCGCCAATGCAGGGCGACTTGGCGTTCCACATGACGCCCATCTGGCCCTATGCCTTTGGAGATGACTGGCGGATCATCGCGGCGGCGCCCGAGTTCGAGCATCTCGTCGGCTCGCGAATCATCGCCGTGGAAGGGGTGCCCATGGCGCAGGCAGCCCGCAGGCTCGCCGGACACCTTCCGGCCGATAACCCGATGACGCCAAATTGGGTGGTCAACGTTGCGCTGCAGTTTGCCGAGGTCTCCCAGGCTGTATTTGGCAACCGGGACGCCAAAGGCATGACCCTCGAACTGGAGGACGAGAGCGGGTCACGCCGCAGCGTCGAGCTGGCGGGCGGTCCGGTTGACCGCAATCCCATGGCGGCCTGGGCGCCGGGCCATTGGCCCAGCCTGCAGGCCGAACACCCGCCCCTGTGGCTGCGGAAGATCGACTCCGCGTTCTGGCACACCAGCGTGGATGAGCTGAAGCTCGTTTACGCCCAGATCAACCAGATTCGCAACGGGGCCGATCAAAGCCTCGAGAGTTTCGGCAGGGAACTCCGCCGCCAGGTCACCGAAGGCGGCTACCGGCACCTGGTGCTGGATCTGCGCCACAACAACGGCGGCAACGGCTATCTCAACTGGCCGTTTGTGCGTGAGCTGGTTCGCACCGAGGCACTGGATGGTCCGGGCGGCCTGTTCGTGATTGCCGGTCGACGGACCTTTTCGGCGGCCATGCTGCTGGCCTCCATGCTGGAGTCTCATACCGACGCGATCTTCGTCGGCGAACCCACCGGATCGAGTCCGCAGTTCTACGGCGAGGACACCGAGTTTCGGCTGCCCTACAGCGGTCTCACGGGCAGTGTCTCGAGCCGCTGGTTCCAGAACCGGTTCATATCAGATGACGAAAGGCCGTGGATAGCGCCGGATATCCCGGCTGAACTGACGGTGGGGGATCTGCGTAAGGGCCGTGACCCGGCGATGAACGCAATCCGTCAGTATCTTAAGGGGGGCGATGCCGGCTCGCATTAGAGAGTCCGGTTGCCGCAGCGCCGTGTTTGCATGACCTCCTGGCCAGGACGCGGCCACAGGTGCTGTTTAGACTGGCCAATTGATGAGGACTCCCACAACACTGATCAGCTTCCGCTGGCTGTTGGCGCTCCTGGCGACTGTCGCCGCCCATGGAGATGAAGTTATTTACCCGGGCTATCGCTGGTCGACCCTGGGTGACGGTCTTTATCTTCATTCACCGATCAGTCCCCTGGCCGGGCCGGTCGACAGCAACTCGGTGGTGATCGTCACCGGAGACGGGGTGTGGGTGGTGGATACCCATATCAATCCCGCCGTGTCCCGGGCCGTGATCGCGCAGATACAACGGGTCACCGAACAGCCCGTCACCCATGTCGTCAACACGCACTGGCACGACGATCACACCAACGGAAACCATGCCTACCGGCAGGCTTTTCCGGACGCAAAAATCATTGCCCACAAATCCACGCTTGCTGCCATGCGCAGGGAGTGGCCGGCCATGATAGCCCAGCGGCAGCAGGCCTACGCGCCGCTGGAAGCCGACCAGATCCTGGCCGCCGCCGACAAGCTTGATGATGCCGAGGCGGCCCTGGGTTACCGCATCTACGCCGGCTATGTGGCCGCGTTGAAGCCGGAGCTGCCGGAACTGCAGCTGGTCTACCCGGACACGCTTGTCGAAGACAGACTGGAAGTCCAGTACGGAAATCGTCGAATCATTGTTGAATGGTTGGGTCGTGGCAATACGCACGGCGATGTGGTGGTGTGGCTGCCCGATGATGGGGTACTGATCACCGGAGATCTGCTGGTCGCTCCCATTCCATACGCGTTCGACTCGCCCATGGCTGACTGGATCGAAACCCTCGAACGGCTTGCCGCGACAGGGGCTCGAACCCTTGTCCCGGGCCATGGCGCGGTACAGCGGGACAACCAGTACCTGGAGCGGGTCATGTCACTGCTTCGCGCCACCGTGACCGGGGTCCGTAAGGCCAGGCAATCCGGCATCCCGTTTTCAGAGCTCTCGGGGGCGGTTGATCTTTCGTCCCACGAACAAGGCTTTGTTGGCGGTGATCCGGAAAGAGCCTATGCCTGGCGGACCTACTACCTCGCCCCGGGGCTGAAAAGTGCCTGGACATCCCTGGGCTTTCCCGTGCCTGACCCACAGTAGCCGGGCCCGGGGTTACCTGGGGTTTTGTGGGGGATTTACTTCCTGCACTGGTCTGCCCCGGGTACTGCAGCTATAACAAAAGCATGAAATGGTTGATCTGGGTGCTGTTGCCCGTGCTGTCGTTTGCCGGCACGGATGGGCCATCGGGTGGCGACGACGTGCGCGACCTCGCGACGGAGGCGAGGCAGGCTGAACTGGACCGCTTGTACGATCGCTATATCGAAGCGGTTTTTTCTCCCGAGTTTCGTGATCTCCTAGAGCCCCGAACGGACTGGCGCAGCCAGCTCACCCGGGCCTTGCTGCTTCGCTATCCGGACGAACCGGGTGGCGGCTCGCCCAGTGACCCGGGCGCTATCGAGTTTGAAACCGTTATGGCCGGCGTCATTGACAGCGCGCCGACAGCCCTGGCACCGCGGGCGCTGATGCTGACGCACTGCCATGAGGCGCAAACGGTGGACCCCGACGAGTGTCACCGGCGCCACAGTGACGCTTTGCTGCAGCACCATCCCGGCAACGCCGCCGGCTACCTGTACAAAGCCGCCTGGTACCTGGCCCGGGAAAACGTGAGCGAGGCAGCCGAATGGATGGTTATGGCCAGCGAGCAGCCGCGGGTAGACCTGGGCCTTTGGGCGCTGGTGCAGGTGTTGTTTGAATCGTTTGCGGCGGCACCGGTGGACGATCACGATCCGACAGATCAAATGGAGGTAGCGCGCCTTCACGCTGCGGAAGTAACCCTGGCTCACCTGCACACCGCGCCACATCACGTGCTCAACTATCCGTGCCAGCAGGCCAGGGCGGAACCGTTGCTCAGCGGCTGCCTGGCTGCTGCCGGGGCGCTGAAACGGCCGGGGACGATGGTGCTGGCGCACCGCATCGCGTTGGCCATGGAGGAAAACGTCTACCGCCAGCGTGGCGACGAGGCCGGATTGCGGCAGGTCAAACTGGAGCGCAGCAGCCTGCCCATCTCGGACCGCAGCTGGCGCGACGCCATGGCCCTCATGAACCGACAGGGTGACGTCGCAAAGGTGCTGGATGCCTGGGTCCGGTTCGGGGAGCTGGATACGCGCATCAAGACCGCCAGCCGCCATGCCGAGCCTGCTGATGCAGCGGCCCAGCGGCTTGGGTGCCTGAAGGGGACGTTCGGGCCGGACGCGCCGGACTGTGTTACCGCCGACATGGTTGAAGCGGAGGTGGAGCGTCAAAGCGAGCGAATGCATCGTGGCTTGAACGAGTCGAACTTTCGAGATGCCCTGGCGCGGGACGCCAGCGCCGAAGCGCAGCTGCTGCTCAAGATGCTGCAGCGGCAGGACCAGAGCAGCGCCGGGTCGCAACCGCCACCGACGCCCGGAGACCTGGTGGCATCCCATCCGGCAAGCCCGGTGATCAACCGCGTGGCCGCCGAGTGGTGTGGCGAAGACTGGCATTGCCTGCTGGAAACCAGTGAACGGATTCAGCGGGCGGAGCCCGACGAGGCCACGGGCTATCTGCTGGCAGCCGCCGCGTATTTTGAGCTGGGGCAGCCGGCCCAGGCCGAGCAGGCGCTCCACCGGGCCGCCAGCGCACGATCTAATCGAAGTGGCTTTGCTCTGCTGACAACCACGATGCGCCAGGTCTTGCTGCGCCACTTGCCGGCGCCGGCGAATGACGACCCCCTGGACGTCTGGCCGGTAGCCGCCTGGGCCAACGCCCTCGGCACCGGCGCCGCTCTGTCGCTTCCAGCGGTGCGGGCCATGAGCTACTGTCGGGAGGCGCAGAAAAAGGCGCTTCAGACGGCATGTCTGGACGGCACCCAGGCCATGCTGGCGCCGGGCAGCAGCATGGTGGAGCACATCGTAGCGCTGACCACCCGCGCAATGCTGTTCGAAGCGACCGGCGACAGCCAGGGCTACGAGGCGACCATTGAGCGCCTTGCGGCAGCGGAAAAACTGCGGGATGCCATGCTGGATGACCTGCGCCGGATACTCCGCGACCCGGAGTTGAACGCCCAATATGCCGAGCGCCTGGCCGGAGACGGTGAAGTGGCCGCCCTGCGCTGGCTTCGTCTCGCCGGCAGATAACCCACCGCCAAAATCAAACCGGACCCCTTTGAGGCGGGGTGTTGAGCTGAAAACACCCACAAAAAAGGGTGGTCGTCGGCCCATGGTCTTCTACAATGAAAACAACCATTGGGAGGTGCAACCATGAGATCACTGTTTGCCGCGATTCTGCTTTCTTTTGTGTCGCTTGCCGGCGCCACCATTGAGGGGACTTTCTGGGACCCTCGATTCAACGGCGAGGGCTGGACCATCGAGTCCCAGAACGATCTCGCCTTTCTGACCTGGTATACCTACGAGGCCGACGGCTCGCCGACCTTTCGAACGGCAGTCTGCACCGTGACCTACGAGGCCGTGAGCCTGGACGAGGTGGTGGTGACGCTGACGGGTACGCTCTCGATCACGCGCAATCGCACCGAGACGACGGAACTGGGCCCATTCACGGCCGAGTTTCGCCCCCAGCAGGGTCGTCTGGTGGGTACCGTCAGCGCGAACGGCGAGGAGCGAGTCCTCGAGCCGTTCAATTTCAATTTCGTCAACGACGCGGATTTTCTCCACGGCATCTGGTCCGTCGCTGAGGTGTCCACCACGGAAACGGATTCGGACACGATCATCTTCAACGTTGCCCAGGCCATCCTGGAAGACGGCCTGACGCCGGCCAAGGAATTCACCACCCTGGATTCGGGAGGCACCCCGGGATTCGCCTATTTCGACGAGGATGAGGAAGCTTTTGTCGCCGTTCAGGAAATCGAGGACAACAACATCGCGGTAGCCAAGTTCTTCTCAACCGATGACAAGGCCCTGGGTTTCGTGTTCGAAACCGACCCCAATGGCAACGTGATCAGCGACCCGTCCGTGATTCTCGCCGCCAGTTCACTCAATACCGAAGGCGAGCGGAGTTCCCAGGCAGGTCTGCTGGGTGTGATTGCAAACCGGAAGTCAAAACCCCTGACTATTCCCATGCGAAAGGTCCGGCCACACACCTTCGAGCAGATGAGGGAGCGGCTCCGCCTGTTGCGGGATACGCAGGCTGACTCCGACTGACCATTCCAGCACCTGGGACCATTAGGGCTGACTCAGCGCGGCGGGCGCAACGATTGGCGCCCGCCGTCGCTGGATTACCAGGACTGACCAGAAGCCCTGTGCGTTTTCGGGATTCCCGGTTTCATTTGCGAACAGTCGGCCCTCCGACGAACTCCCCGAGAGGCCCTATCTCCCTGTTTTTCAAGCCTTGCCCAGTCTGGCACGTCCCTTGCTTCAGGGCGGGGAGACGCAGGCAAAAAAGGAAAACGGACCATGGGCAGACTGTTAGCCATATTGTGCCTTGTGGCAGTCACGGGCCGCGGTGAGGCAGCGGCGCTGGAGCAGGCCACGGCACTCTACGAATCCGGACAGGCAGCGGAGGCCGAAGCCATACTGGCCTCGCTGGACGGCAACGATCCCGGCGTCAATTACCTGAAAGGCCGGATCGCGTTCGACCGGGAGGACTACAAAAAATCCACCCGCTACTTCGAACAGTCCACCAAGGCCAACAGCCGCAACGACGACTACTGGCTGTGGCTCGGGCGGGCGGCGGGTACCGACGCGCGCAACCGCAGCGGTCTCGGCCGGGCCGGGCCGGCAAAAAAGGCCCGCAAGGCGTTTGAAAAAGCCGTGGAGATCAATCCCGGCAACATCGAAGCCCGCTCAGGGCTGGTGACGTTCTTCAGCGGCGCGCCCTGGTTCATGGGCGGCGACATGGACAAGGCCTATGAGCAGGTCGAGCTGATCCGGGAAGTCGACCCGGACCGCGCAGACATGGAACTGGCCGGCCTGTACCTGTCGGACGACGAGCCGGAAAAAGCCGAGGCGGTTTACCGCGCCGGCCTGGAGCGGAATCCCGATAATCCCCGGTTTGCGGTAAGGCTCGCGCTCATGCTCCACCAGGCCGAAAAATACGACGAAGCCTTTCGAGTACTGCAGCCGTTTGGCAAGGCCGACGAGCCGGACCCGGACGCTCTCTACCAGCTTGGGCGGACCGGAGCCCTGTCCGGCAAACACCTGGAACCGGCCGAGGCGGCCATGCAGCGCTACCTGGCACTGGCAGATACCGAAGCGAACCTGCCCATCCCTCTGGCTTCCGCCCATTGGCGCATGGGAATGATTTACGAACACCAGGGAAACTGGCAATCAGCACGCGAACAGTACCAGGCGGCCCTGGCCCTGGAGCCGGAACATGAACAGGCCACTGACGCACTGAAGAAGCTGAAGAAAAAGGGCTGAGGCCGCGCCATACGCGCGTGGTCCGGTGACCATGTCAAAACTGATACGACTCATCTGGATTGGCTCGCTGCCCCTGTCGTTTGTCACGGCAGGGGCGGGCATGCTGTGGCTGTCCACCACGCTGGACCCAGGCGTTGACTTCTATCAACGGTTGATCAACCACCGGGATGCCTGGGTGGGTTCTCATATCGTCCTGATGATCAGCGCCATCCTGCTCATTCCGGCAGCCATTGCCTTGTGGACTGCGGTGGAAGGTCGCCGGGGAACCACGCTTGCCGGCATCGGCATGCTGCTGGCGATTCCGGCCACGGTGTTCCTGGCTGGCCAATACGCTATCGACTTTGTGATGCCCCTGGTGGCCGCCGCCGGTGAACCTGCCTACCCGGTCCATAAGGCACTGTTCAGCACGGCCCACATCAAGACCATGTTCTATGGTGTTCCGGATCTGGGGCCTCTGGGCCTTCTGTTGATGAGCGTTGCCTTGGCCCTTTCCGGCAGTCAGAGGCCGGCGACCCTGGTCGCCCTGGCTGTGCTTTGGATCGGTGTGATCGGCGGCAATATCCTTCAACAGCCCCTGGTGGCGCGATCCTGTCTGCTGCTGCTGGGCTTTGCTTACATTCCGGTAGCGCGGCACCTGATGAAGGCAACGTCTGACTGATCAGCTGAATCGCGTATGATCCGCCGCCAAGCCCGGATCAGCCCAGCGCGCGGCGCAGAAACAGCCGTGCAAATTTCCATTTGCGGGTGACCGTGGCGCGGGAGACTTCCAGTACCTCGCCGGTTTCCGATTCGCTCAGGCCGGAAAAAAACCGCAGTTCAGTGACTTCTGCTGCCAGCGGATCACGTTTCGCCAGTTGTGCAATGGCATGGTCCAGGTCCAGCAGGTCCAATGGCGCTTCGCCAATGGGCCCAGCCAGGCTAAGGCTGACCTGTTGACCCCTGCGTTTGGCCGCGCTGCGCTCCCGGGCCAGATCCACGCAGGTGGCGCGGATCATCTTGGCGACCAGGCGCACCATGTGTGGCTGTGAGGCCGGCCGATTCAACAGGGTCAGCAGTCTGATACTGGCTTCATTGGCCAGATCCCGCGACTCCAGGGACAACTGTCCGCCGTGGCGGTTGAGCTGCTGGCGCGCCAGGTTGGTCATCATTGGGGAAAGGCTCTGAAACAGCGCGTCGCGAACCGATTCGTCGCCGTCCGCCCAGCGCTGGATCAGGCTGATCAACTGGGCAGAATCACCCGCTAATTCCGGGTCATTGATGGTATGTTCATTCAATGTCTGACGAGAACCAACAACCTGTCGAGGGTGGCGACGACAGTTTAGCGCATCACGTCTCTCAGCTGCTGCCGCTTCCCGCTGACCAGCGCGCCCTTTACCTTAAGTCCCTGGAGCGCAGTATGGCCAACGAGCTCAACGAATTGCTGGCTTTTGAAAGCAGTGCCGTGGACCTGAGCGAGCTGGCCGGGGTGACCGTAGCCCGGGAACTGCTGCGACGGGACGTGCCGCCCCGGCTGGGGCGCTGGCAGGTTCAAAGTTCCCTGGGACAGGGCGGTATGGGTTCCGTTTACCGGGTCACCCGCGAAGACCTTGGAATCGTTCACACCGGCGCCGCCAAGCGAGGTCACCACCAGATCCAGTCGGCGGCTGCCCTGGCGGCCATCCAGCGAGAAGCCGGCGCCCTGAGCAGTCTGCAGCATGGTGGCATTGCCCGCCTGCTGGATTTCGGGTCGGATGAGCACGGCATGCCGTTTGTAGTTTCAGAGTACATCGACGGCGTCCCCCTGCTGGAATACCTCCAGGCCCAACGGCCTGACCGCGGCGGTCGCCTGAGGTTGTTTCTCCAGCTGCTGGACGCGGTGGTGGCGGCTCATGCCAACCTGGTGCTGCACCTGGACATCAAGCCGGACAACGTGCTGGTCACCGACTCCGGCCAGATCAAGCTGATTGATTTCGGATTGTCGGGCCTGGGCGGCGAAAAACCGGCGGGTTATACCCAGGCCTACGCCAGCCCGGAACAGCTGGCCGGACAGCCGGTTACGGTGGCGGCAGACATCTATTCCCTGGGTAAGGTTCTGCAGCAGGTTGTGTCCTGCCCACCGGCGCTTGAGGATTTCGAGACGATGGCGGTCATTGAAACCGCTACCGCCAGGGAGCCCGGAGACCGGTATGCGTCCGCGCTGGCGCTGAAGCTGGACATCGAGGCGCTGCTGCAGCGCCGACCCGTGGGGCCACTGCAGCATCGACGGTTTTACCGCTGGTCCCGGTTCCTCCGGCGCCAGTGGTTTCCCACGGCCTTGACGCTGCTGACCCTGGCGACACTGATCACCGCCCTGCTCAGCGTGTATCGCCAGAACGTGGCGGTGGAGATAGAGCGGGATCGCGCCCTTGACCTGCTGGCCAGCGAGCGGGCCACCTCCAGTTTTGTCACCGAGAGCCTGCGCGAGGCCAGCGTATTCGCCGGCGGGGATGGCGAAATGACCGTGGCAGAGCTCATGCACAGCATGTTGAAGACGCTCCACCAGGAAGAAAAGATGTCGCCACGCTCCAAATCCTGGCTCGCCAGCGACCTCGCTGCGGTGTTCACCGGGCTGGGCCAGATGGATGCGGCGCTTGCCGCCAGCGAGATGGCGGTGGCGTCTGCCGGTCTCAGCGACGAGATCGAGGATGACATTGCCCACTGGACCCAGCTGGCCCTGACGGCGGGCGTGGCCCATCGATACGAGCTGGCGCTGGAAGCCGCGCAAAACGCCCGGGATATCGCCCTGCCGGTGAATCACTGGCGCCTGCCCTGGACCTACCTGGCCACCATGCAGACCCTGATGGCAATGAAGCGCTGGCCTGATGTGGTGGACCTCTACAGCGTGATCGAGCGCCTGCCTACCGAGCGGCGCAGCGTCACCGGCAATATTCATTACATGCGAGGTACGGCACTGGCGAATATGGAGCGTTTCGCGGAGGCGGAGGCGGACTTCAGAGTTGCCACGGAGGTTTACGCCGAAGTGTTCGGCGAAAGATCGGCGCCGGTGGCAGACGTGGCGTTTCGGGATTTTCAGCGCCTGATCCTGCAGGGACGCCTGGATGAGGCCCGCACCCGCAGTGCTGCCCTGGGGGACCTGTTTGCCGAGGTTTATGGGGCCGCGCATTACCGCAGCGTATTGCTGGCGGCGGAGCAGGCGTGGCTGGAGTACCTGGCCGGCAGCCCCGGGGCGGCAACGGCGCTGGACCCGTTGCTGTCGCAACTGGCCGGGCTGCTGGATGAGGAATCGCCGCTGGTGGCCATCCATTTGATTCGCCGGGCGCGGATGCTGGCCGGCGATCACGCGCAGTTTGATACGCTGCTGGCCCAGGGCGACCGACGGCTTGGGGCCCTGCCTCCGGACAACCCGGACCGCCTCAACAGCGCCGTCACCCGGGCCCAGGGACTGATGGACCGGGGTGCCCAGGGTGAGTCGCGGCAGATCATGGAGCAGGTCTCCGGGCGGCTGGAGCAGGCCCCCGGGCTGACCGTGCTGCGCCTGCGCCATATGCTGCTGGCCCACCAGCTCGCCTCCGGTGACCGACAGAAAGAAAGCCGAATCTGCCAGTCGGCAGGAGCGATGCTCGACGAGGCCGCCAGGCAGGACTGGGATCCGCGAATCGGGCTTGGGCCCGACGGCGAGCGGCGCTTCCAGAATTTCAGCCGCGCCTGCGGCAAAAAAAATTGACGCATTTTGCGGCTTGATTACGAATAACGGGGTTAGGAATCGCTACTGGTGGAACCGCTGATGCCCTATCGCTTTGCCCGCGCCATTGTCTGCCTCATCGTCTTCGCTTCGCCCATGCCGGCATTCGCCGGCGATGCGGTGCCATTTACGGTGGAGACGGAAGTCCTGGTCCGATCCGGTCAGCCCTCCCCGGATGGCAATGGCGTATTCGGCGATACCTTCACGCCGCCGCTGCTCAACAATGCAGGTCAGGCCCTGTTCGTCGCCAGCCTGTTGGCCACTGATAATCCGGACCCCATCGATGACCTGGGCCTGTACCGGGCAGGCGTAACCGACGTGACAACCATGGCCAGGGGCGGGCAGCTCTCCGCCGCCGGCAACCAGCTCAGCCTGCAGGTTCTGCAGCTCGCCCAAATCACCCGCCGTCAGCTGATGGGCATCGACAGCGACGGCAATGCGGCCTTCCTGGCCAACGACAGCGACAACCAGGACGCCGTGTATCGATCCGACGGCGTTACTCTGAGTACGGTGGTACAGCAGGGTCAGGATGCCCCGTTTGGCGATAACCTGAGCATCGGGCCCGCCGCTACCGGCTTCCTGGTGAACGACGCGGGCCAGCTGGCCTACCTGCTGAACAGCAACACCGCGAACCTGCTGGTCCGCAGCGACGGCCTGCTGACCGAGGCCGTGTTTTTCACCGGCCAGACGTTGCCCGGTCCCAATACACTGACCGCACTGAGGGCCTTTGGCTTCAGCAACGGTGGTGAGGTGGTCGCCCGGCTGAACACCGCCAGCAACAGCTTTGGTCATTTTGTGGGTGATCCCACAACCATCAGGCTGATCAACCAGACGGGCGCCGCCGCGCCTGATGGTTTGGGGACTTTCGTTGTTGATCCAAGGGTGCCTGCCGCCATCAATACCCAGTCCGACGTCGCGATTGTAGCCGGCGTTGATGACATCTTGACCGACTACGTGGGCGTTTACGTGGATCGTGGAGAAGGCCTGGTCGAGGTGACGCGTACCGGTGATCCGACCGTGGGCGGTGACCTGGTGGTGCTGGCATCCGGCCTGAAGCTCAACGACGGTGGAGACCTGCTGTACTCCATGGTGTCGTCCGACAACAGCCGCATTCAACGATTGGTGTTGCGACGTGACGGCGCCGAACACCCCGTGGCCAGCGAGGGCGATCTGGTGGCGCCCACGGTCAGCGGCACGATCAACGCCGTCAATGGCTATACCCTGAATGAGTCCGGCCAGGTGCTGTTCTTTGCCAGCCTTTTCGTCCCGAGCGTGCCCCAGGTCTCGGGAATCTATCTATACGACCCCGAGCGGGGTCTGGCGGAAGTGGTGCGCGTCGGACAGGCGCTGTCCGGCGGCACCATCACCATGCTCAACGCGGCGCTCCCCCTGTTCCCCCTGGAACCCAATACCATCGGCAATGCCCAGACTGGGTTCAACGACGCCGGCCAGGTCGCCTTTTCCTACACCCTGGACACCGGTGAGAACGGTGTCGCGCTGTCCACAGTCCAGTTTGTATTGCCTGACCTGATTTTCAGGGACGGTTTCGAGAACCTGATGCCCTGACAATTCCAGCGGTCGGATTTAGGGAGTGGCCTCCCGGCCGCCTCGGGGCTGGTCCACGATGGGCAGACTGAACCCGTCTCTTAATTTTGGCAGAATCAGTCGAACGTCATCTCAGGTGCGTTCTTTATGGAATTCGAGACAGTCCTTTACGAAACGTCGGGACGAATCGCCAGGATCACCCTCAATCGACCAGAGCGTCTGAACGCCATCACATGGCAAATGGCTGATGATCTGCAGTCAGCCGTGGAGGCGGCTGACGCTGACGCAGACATCCACGTGGTCATTCTGCAGGGCAGCGGCAAGGGCTTTTGCGGCGGCTACGATCTCAAGGAATACGCCGAGCAACATGTCGAAGGCCCCTGTACCCAGGACATCATGCCCTGGGATCCCACCCTGGATTTCCAGGCCATGTGGGGGATCACCCAGAAATTCATGTCCATCTGGCGATGCAGCAAGCCCGTCATCGCAAAGGTCCATGGAGCGGCCGTGGCCGGCGGCAGCGACATCGCGCTGTGCTGCGACCTGATCGTCATGGCCGACGATGCCCGTATCGGCTATCCGCCGGCTCGCGTGTGGGGCGTCCCGACCACCATGATGTG
>JASJDM010000028.1 GCA_030065125.1 Lysobacterales bacterium
ATACTTGTTGAAAACTCAGTCGACCCGGCCATCACCGACAACACCATCAACGCTGCCGACAGTGTCGGCATCTCTGTGGAGGATACCACGGGTGCAACCGTGCTCCGCAACACCGTTTCCGCATCGAACATCGGTTTTTCTCTCACCAATGCCTCCAATAACCGGGTGGAAGGCAACCAGTCAGACTTCAATGCCGTGGGTTTGCGGGTGCGGTCTTCCAGCGACGGCAACGTAGTGACCCTCAACACGGTGACGAACAACCTGGTTGGCGTGCAGATCTCCAGCAGCGCCGATAATCAGATCTCTGAAAACGTGATCAGCAGCAACCAGGGCGCCGGAATCACGGTGTCACTGAATGACTCCACCGGCAATCGCATTTCAGAAAACGAGATGGCCGACAACGACACTCTGGGCATTGACCTCAATGACGACGGCATGACCGAGAATGACGCCAACGACGACGACAACGGCCCCAATCGGCTGCAGAATGCTCCGGAAGTGACGATCACCAGTTTCTTTCCGGGACTGAAAGGCGGCGCCGGTGGCCCCGAAATTGAGCTGACCTATGTGGTCGACAGCACCATCACGGCTTCGGCATACCCCATGGACGTGGAACTGTTCCTGGCCTCGCCGTCCACGCCCGACCAGGGGCAGACGTTTCTGGTCAGCCTGAACTACAACACCCCCCAAAACCCGGCGTCACTGGCGGTGACACTCCCCGACGGAACCGTTGGCGGGTGGATCGTTGCAACAGCCACTGACAGCAACGGCAACACATCAGAGTTTTCTGCACCGGCAAACTTCGGGCCGCCGGACGCGCTGTTTTCCGACTCCTTTGAAGCTGCGCCCATGGCCAAGCACCGGCGGTGACAAAGCTTCGCTGAGTGCCTGGGTGCGACCTCAAGGGTGGGCTTCCCAATGGACGCTCCAGCCCTGCCAACTGTCCGTGGCACACTTCGGTCCGAAATCCCGTACTCTATTTATAAGGTTTCAAAATAGGGGTCGCGGGATGCTTCGGTTTTTTCTTCTGGTCGTCAGCCTGTTATACACAACCTGCCTGCTGTCAGCACCGCTGGGGAGCAACTTCAGCTATCAAGGACAACTGCAACAGGCTGGCGCCAACGCCAACGGTGCTTTCGATTTCGAGTTTCGGCTGTTTGCCTCTCAATCGGGCGGTATTGCCATTGCCCCCTCCCCACTGCTGCGGGACGACGTCGATGTGGTGGACGGCATTTTTACCGTGGAGCTTGATTTTGGCGTGATGCCTTTCGCCGGTGACCGGCTGTGGCTGGAGATCAGTGTTCGGGAGGGTTCCAGCAGTGGTGGATACACGGGGCTGCTGCCCCGCCAGGAATTGACGGTGGCGCCCTATGCACTGCACTCGGAGTTCGTTGCGGCCGGCGCTGTCGGCGTTGACGAGATCAACCCCACACAGGTCCAGCAGCGTGTTGATGGCAGCTGCCCCACAGGGGCCTCCATCCGGGTGATTGCAGCCGACGGCACGGTGACCTGTGAATCCCACAATACCGCCAGCGGCGATATTACCGCCGTCATCGCGGGCACGGGGCTGAGCGGTGGCGCGGACAGCGGGGACGCCACCCTGGATGTGAATACCAGCGAGATTCAGAGCCGCATCAGCTCGTCCTGTGCCGCCGGCGAGTCGATTCGATCGGTGGATGCTGCGGGAAGTGTCGTGTGCGAGGTGGACGACGACACCACCTACAGCGCCGGCGCCGGCCTGAACCTGACCGACACCACCTTCAGCGTGGATGCGCCCCCCAACGTGATCATGGTGGCGCCATCGGGCGGCGACTTCACCTCGGTCACCGCCGCCGTGAACGCAATCGGGGTTGATCCCAGCTACCCCGCGTCATCAGCCTCCAACCGCTACCTGGTCA
The DNA here is from genome assembly GCA_030065125.1 of Lysobacterales bacterium. Classification (GTDB taxonomy): domain Bacteria; phylum Pseudomonadota; class Gammaproteobacteria; order Xanthomonadales; family SZUA-38; genus JASJDM01. Next base: position 1,899 of record JASJDM010000028.1, read on the forward strand.
AGGTGGCGCCCGGTGAGTACGACAACGAAGACATCGACATGAAACCCTACGTCGACATCGAGGGATCGGGCCAGGGCGTCACGGTGCTGCGCTCGGTAGCCGGCGCCGGCGGCATTACGCCGGATGCGGCCACCCTGGTGGGGGCGGACAACGCTGAATTGCGGGACATCACCGTTGAAATCGAGGCGGCTGCTCCGGGCAACTGGATCTTCGCCATTTACACCGCCACCGACACCACCTTTCGTAACGTAACGGCAAGCGCCAACGGCGGAGACAAGGCCAGGGGGATGTTTATTGCCGCCGGCGGCAATGCCGTCCTGGTGGACGTCATTCTCATTGCCACATCGGCCACGGACTCCAACCTGGGGCTGGATCTGTTTGGCGGCGAAGCCTTCGCCGACGGGTTGTTTGTCCAGGCCTCGGGTGGCGCCATCGTGCAGGCGATCTTTCTGAACAACGCAGCGTCCGAGGTTCAGCTGGAGAATGTGACCATTCTGGCTTCCGGCGCCACCAGCGAAGTCACAGGCCTGCGCACCAACCTCAGCAGCGTGACGCTGGAGGGTCTGAACAATCGTGTCAGCAGCACTTCGGGGGTCGCATCGGGCATGGTTTGCGATGATCCGGGATTTTTCATCGACGTGCGCGGCAGCACCATTGGTGTTGACGATACCAGCGGCACCACCGCGGCGGGTATTCGGGCGACCAGTTGCCATCTCGCACTGCGGGACACGCGAATCAAAGTCGACGCCGCCGGCAGCGCCAGGGGTATTGTGCACAGAATGGCCAGCTCGACTCAGGCCTCCAACCTGGCCATCCACGACGTTGAACTCACCGTAGAGTCAACCGGCTCCAATGCGTATGGGCTGGACTTCGGGGACGCCAGCGCAACGCCCGCGGGCCTGTTTGGCAAAGTGACCGACCTGACCGCTATCGTCACCGGCGGCAGCGCAGCCGTCAGTTCCCGCGTCATCGATCACCGGGCATCCGGCGAGGTTCAATACCGGGGGCTTTCATTGACCGGCCGTGGAACGGCCAACTTTTTTCAGGGCTTCCAGACGAGCGGAGACGGCAGTCCGCAGTTCAGTCACGTGGTCATCGATGTGGTGGTCGACGCCGCGACCACCGTTCTCGGCGCCGAGTTTTTTACCAACGCCAGCACATTGACCCATGCCAGGATCACCGCCATCAACACCGGGTCAGGGTCGGGTCACGACGCGGTAGGCATCAAGTCCAATGGCGCCAGCGAGGCCACGTTTACCGATGTCACAGCTTATGCCGAGGCCGAAACGGACGTTTGGGGCGCGGACCTGTCCGGCAGCACAACCCGAATCGTCCGGGTGGACGCTGCGGCAAGGTCTACCGGCAGCGGTCTCGGCTACGGGGCCCGCTGTGTGGGCGGCTCATCTGAGATCTATCATTCGGCTTTCCTTGGTAACGCAGCGTCCAATACGTCTTACGGAATGCGGCTCATAGACTGTGACAGTACGATGGTGGAAAGCTCCCTGGTGGGTGGCGGGTCCGGCTTCAACCGCGGTGTAACCGCGCTCTCCAACTTGGGACAGAATAACAGCATCATCATCCGCGGCGGGCTGATATCCGGATCGACAACAGCCCTATTCAATAACGGCAGCGGCAACTCGAAGATCCAGGTCATTCACGCCCAGCTGGATGGCGGCTCCAGTTTCGTGGGCAGCGCAACCGCATCGCAGGAATGCACCGCCGTCACGTACAACTCGACAGGAACAGAGCTGTTCAACGATGGGCCTGTTTCTCCCTGCCCATAAACGCTCGCCATTCTCGAACATGAAACAGGCCCGGCAACAGCCGGGCGGCTAGGCCGTGCCTCTGAACTTTTTTCCAGCCCATTGAACCTTTTTTCCCGCCCCTGGATCCTACCGGTGTCGCAGCAAAAGCCGGTGTTTTGAACGTTGAGCAGCCATTGGGCCAGCGATGACAGTGATCGGGAGTTGATGCAGCGGATCGCTCGCAAGCGGGACGCTGGCGCTTTTGAGCGCCTGTATCACCACTATCGCGATCGCCTGGGGCCCTTTATTTTTCGAGTGGTTCGGGATCCCGGGGCCAACGAAGAGGTATTCAACGACGTGATGCTGGCGGTCTGGCGCAAGGGGTCCCAGTACAACGGCACGGCGCGGGTATCCACCTGGATTTTTGCCATTGCTTATCGCCAGTGCCTGAAAAAGCTGCGCGACCGCAGGCCTTTCGAGGAACTGGGCGAGCATCATCTGTCGGGGCCGGACGAGGAGCGCGGACGCGAACAGCGCGACCTGGTTCGGCGCGCACTGGAGCAGCTTTCCCCTAAGCACCGCATGGTCATCGAGCTATCCTATTTTCAGGGCAACAAGTACGAAGAAATCGCGGCAATCGCGGGCTGTCCGGCCAACACCATCAAGACCCGGATGTTTCATGCCCGCCGCCGACTGAAAGAGATCATGGAGAATCTGGGCGAGACCAGCCCGGCGGAGTAATCATCATGAGCAAAGTGACAAACTTGCCCACGGCGGCAGAGCTGGATGACGATCAGACCATCGTTGAGTATGTGCTGGACCGGTTGGCGCCCGACGCGCGGGCAGAGTTCGAGCTGCGGCTTGCCGAGAGTCCCGAGTTGTACGAGAAGGTTCAGGCAGAAAGGGCGCTGGCGGAACAGATCTACGGTGCAATTCCCGTAGAGCAACCCGGTCCGGAAGCTTTTGATCGAATCCGTTCCAGGGTTAACCCGGCAAGACAGCTTTCGCGGATCTGGCCGATCGCGGCCGCTATCGGGATCTGCGCCGTGGCCCTGACCCTGGTGGTGCCACAGTTTTCCACAGAGCCTGAATTCGAGACCCTGTCCACCGACGAACCGGGCGGCGCTGCAGCGGGCCCAAACGTCGCCATACTGGTGTTCACCGCTGATCTGTCGCCGGACGAGATCGGCGCGGCCATCGAAAGCCTGAACCTGGAGCTGCTTGACGGCCCCGGGCCAGGCAGTGCCTACACTGTTAAAAGCTCGCAACCGATCAGCAACGCACTGCTCGAGAGCTGGCGACAGGATCCACGCATCGTCCTGGCCGAACGGACGGGCCCGAATACGTCGGATTGAACCATGAGAACCGGGTGGAAAATTCTTATCCTTTTTCTGGCCCTGTCGGGCGCCCGAGCGGAATTGGCAACCCAGGTCGCCGCGGACAAGACCGTGAACGAAGACCTGCAGTGGGTTGTTGTTCTGTCTGACCCGCGCCCGCCACGGCGCCGGGGCTGGGTGGCGGGCGCGGGCTACCGGTCCCAAAGCGCTTACGACCGGGACCCGGCCCTGAGCCGCCTGACTGACGCCATAGCAGACGAACATAAGCTGGAGGTCGTGGACCAGTGGCCCGTGATGTCGTTGGCCGTTCATTGCCTGGTGATCAAGCTCGACAAGGAGGAGACGACCGTGCTGGATGCGCTGCGATCCGACAGCCGGGTTGAATGGGTGCAACCCCTCAACGAATTCGAGGCCAGGTCCAGTCCACGGCACAAAACCGGCACGGACCCCTATCGACCACTGCAGTCTGCCCTGGACTCGCTGAACGTCGAGTCAGTCACCCAGCGCTATGACGGCAGCGGCATCCAGATCGCCGTCATCGATTCCGGAGTGGAACCCGATCACCCCGACATCAGGCACGCCCTGGCCGACAACCGGAACTTTGTCGGCGGCAACGATGGCCACCACGCCGAGTCCCACGGCACGGGCATCGCAGGCGTACTGATCGCCAAGGCGCACAACCGTGAAGGTATATCCGGCGTGGCGCCTGGTGCCAGACTGCTCGCCTACCGCGCCTGCTGGGAAGGTGAATCCGGCATGACCCGGTGTAACAGCCTTACCCTTTCCCGTGCCCTGGATCGGGTCGTGGCAGCACGTCCCCACATCGTGAACCTGAGCCTTACCGGACCACGCGATCGCCTGCTGGAACGACTCATGGATCGGATCATCGAAACGGGGGCAATCGTGGTAACCGCTCACGACGAGAGACGCGCCCCCGCCGATAGATTTCCCGCCCCACGCTCGGGGCTATTGGTCGTTCACAACGGTTCGGGATTAAACGGTGCACCGGCGGGCGTCATTACGGCACCCGGCAACGAAGTGCTGACGGCCCAACCCGGCCATCGCTACGATTTCATGTCCGGACACTCCCTGGCAGCAGCTCACGTCTCCGGCGTGCTGGCCCTGGTGCTGGAAGCACGCCCCGGAACCTCGGGCGAACGGGCTCAGGCTGTTTTTGCCGAGAGCACCCGCGGCCGCTCGGGCACCTACAGCATCGATGCCTGCCTCGCCGTCAGTATCGCCCTGGAAAACAGCCGGTGCGCCCTAGCGGAACGGGTAACTCAGTTTCAGTGACACCGTGCTCCGATCGCTGTGCAGCAGATGGGCGTGGCTGTTGTTGATGTGATGCAGGGTCAGGGCCGCCTCGACCAAGCCAAATGAGGCGCCAAGCCCGAGCTCTGCAAACGCCAGGTCGTCCCCTGGCCGTCCAATCGCTCCAGCTCCGACCAGCAGATGCCGGTTTCGGGACAGCGGCCGGCGCCAGCGGAACGCCCCCAGCAAAGAGGATTCGCCACGGCCGTAGTAGTCATCTGAAACCGCTGCGGTCACGGCAAAATCCCGACTGAAATGAAAGTCCAGCCGGGCTTCGGAATAATTCCAGTCCCGGGGAAAGTCGCCTTCAAAATACTGGTGCGATATGGACAGTTCCAGCGCCTGCTGGTCGCCCAGGGTATGGAACCAGCCACCGTAAACCCCCGCGCCTCGGGTTCTCCCGGGGACGGGTGAAGCTGACGCTACGTATGCCTGAATGCCGGAAAACCAACCGGCCTGCCCGTTCCACTCAACAACGAGCCCTGCAGCAGGTTCGCCATCGGCCTCGGAGGCACCTCGATGAACAACCTCTGAATTCAGACTCCCTATCAGGCTCCATTCAGCCAACGCCGGCGTCGCGCCAACAAAAAACAACCAGACAATCCAGGGAAACCTGCTCATCGTCGGGATTCTAGACGATTCGTCAGGCAAAAAATAAAGGGAACCCGCGTATGCGGATTCCCCTTTGGTGGGCCGGAGAACGACTTGAGCTTAGTCGTCGTCAGACGTGGTCAGCGGACGCACCTGGCCACGCAACTCGCCTGCCGGATTCGCATCCGTGTGCAGGTTCCAGTAGATCAGGCCTTCATCGATGGCGGCCGCCAGGGAAACCAGGTTGTTGACCGGCCTTCCAATAACGTCTTCGCAGGTGTTCTCAGGAAAGTCCACGTTGGTCAGAAAGCCGTTGATCCGAAAGCCGTTGTCCGTGAAGTTCAGACTGTTGTCCAGAGCCGCGGAGATTCTGTCGACAATGCCAATAGCCACCGGACCGTTCTTGCCGGCGATGTTGCAGTGGAGGTGAAGCCGGGTCAACTCGCCCTGCAGTCTCCGATAAGTCACCCGGACCCGCGCCTCGCTGAAGTCTCTTTCAAAGCGAATCGTCGCGGTGGATCTGCCGGCTGAATCGTTTACTGCGTTTTCAACCTCCTGGGCGCTGGAAAGCGCGGTTTTGGAAACAAACTCACCGGCCACAGCGGGACCGGAGATCAGTGCTGCGGCCAGTGCCGCCGGTGCAATCTTTTTCATCAATCAAAGCTCCTGAAATTTTCTGAAATTGCTCTCGCCGGTGGCGGAACGTAGGGTTAATTCCAGTTGCGATGAAAAAGGTTCAATCAATTGACGGGTGTACGGCTTATCCGCTGATTCGAGGATGGATTTGCACTTGCCTTCAATTCCGTCCGCGGGAAGCCTCTCGGCCCAGGTAATTACCGTTGGCCAGGGGGCGACCCGTAAACCATTGCATTCCACGGCTCGTTCCGCGGCCGGTCCCGCATAGGTATTGGCAACGAGTTCCACCGCGTGTCCAGACTGGTATGCTGGTTATTGCCACAGCAGGGAAGTTCAGGCCCAGAGAGTCTGGTCAAGGGAAACGGTGCAGCGGAAGATATCTAAACTCACAGCCGGACTTGGATTGATTGCCACGGTGGCCACCGTCGGCTGGCTGGTGATCGATACCGGGCTGCACGCCACCGGCGGCTACGATTTCTGCACGTCATGCCACAGCACCATGGCACCCATTGGCTTGGCCTACGAAGACGAACTGCACGGCGGCAATAACCCGGCCGGGTGGCGCGCCGAGTGCGTGGACTGTCACCTGCCCCACGGCAACTCGCTTTCCTACCTCCTGAGCAAGACCAGGCACGGCATTGTCGATCCGTGGGTGGAGATGACCACGGAACCCCTGGAAATCGATTGGCACACCAACCGGGAGCGGCGGGAAGAGTATGTCTACGACTCGGGCTGCCTGACCTGTCACCAGGCGCTGGAAACGACTTCCATGGGGAACCCCAAGGCGTTTCGCCCCCATCGTGATTACTTTGCGGGGGAGTCGGGCAAGCAGTGTGTATCCTGCCATCAGCACGTGGGGCATCGCGACCTGGGAACGCGGCTGGAAGAATTCGGATGGAGGAAACCGATATGAACTGGATCATCAGGGCCGTGACTCTGCTGATACTGTCGGGTCCCGCAGTGGCCCAGGACGCCGCCATGGGCGATATGGCCCAGGTCAAGACCATTGAGGTCCACCGGGGTCTGACCGTGGAAGGCCGGGCCTGTGTCGATTGCCATAAGCACTTCCAGCCGGGCATCCTGGCCGACTGGAAAGACAGCCGACACGCCCATGCGGGTGTTTCCTGTATCGACTGCCACGCCGTGCCCGCGGACTCCCCCATGGCAGTTACCCATGCCGAACTGGGCGAGGAAATCGTGACCGTGTCCTCCCTGGTGTCGCCCGCGGTCTGCGGCCGCTGCCACGTCAAGGCCAAAGCGCAATTTGATGCCTCAGGCCATTTCCGCTCTTACCACCAGATCATCCCCAAGGACAACCTGCATGCACTGACCCAGGTGCACGAGGGCCAGAGCCATCCCGAATTTGGCGGCGCGCCCAACGAGACGGGCTGCATGCAGTGCCATGGCACGAAGATCAAGCTGAACGGAGACAATCGCCCTACCCCGGACACCTGGCCCAACAACGGAATGGGCAATATCTATCCCGATGGCGCCACGGGCAACTGCACGGCCTGTCACAGCCGTCACAAGTTTTCCATCGCCGAAGCCCGCAAACCCAACGCCTGCGCCTCCTGCCACCTGGGGCCGGACCACCCCAACATCGAGATTTACACCAACTCGAAGCACGGCCACATCTACAACACCGACAGCGACGACTGGAACTGGGACACCGCACCCGACGCCTGGGAACCGGGTGACTACCGGGCGCCGACCTGCGCCACCTGCCATATGAGCGGCATTGGTGACCTGGAAGTAACCCACAACGTGACCGAACGGCTCTACTGGAACCTGTGGGCCAAGGAATCAAAGGTGCGCGGCTCAGACGATGTGCTGAGCCCGATCCTGGGTGACGGCCCGGCCGGCCGGGAAAAGATGAAAAAGGTCTGCAACAACTGCCACAGCACCCTGCATACCGACGGCTTCTTCACCCAGGGCGACAAGGCCGTGAACCTGTACAACGAAGCCTACTACCGCCCGGCCACGGCCATGCTGGAAGAGCTGCGTGAAAAGGATCTGCTGAAAGCCAACCCGTGGACCGACGAGTTCCAGATCACCTACTACTACCTGTGGCACCACCAGGGCCGGCGCGCCCGCCAGGGTGCCATGATGGGGGCCGCGGATTACGCCCACTGGCACGGCTTCTTTGAGCTGCAGCAGGATCTGTACAAGCTGCAGCAGATCCACAAGGCCAGGCTGGAAAGCGGCGCGATCGAGTAGCGGCGCGATTCAATCCTGAGCGGAAGCGGTGCGGGCGCCGCGGCCGCCGAATGCCATCACACCATCCAGCGGCTGCACGTCCTCGACGTTGGATTCACCTTCCGCGGTCAGCTCGCCATTGCCGTGCATTCCGCGAAACTGGCGTCCTGCCCGACGCTGATCACCGGTTCCTGGACGTTGCCGCCGAGCTCCGGTGACCAGGAGTTTCTTGAACATGGGATCGGTACCCTGCCCTTCCAGGGTCGGGTCGTTGTCCACCTGGGCGGAAGATCTCCCGTCGGCAGCGGGATGGCGTAGACTGACGCCGCTGATTCAACCGGAGAAAAACAATGGACATGGCCCTGCTGCTGCAATGGCTCGAAGCCCTGGCATCCATCGCGGTACTGATCACCCTGATCTACCTGGCTCGGCAGGTGCACCAGGAGAACATCCTGATGCGGTCCGAGGCACGCCAGGCGCTGGTCGCCACGGACCAGGAGCAGATCTACAAATTCATCGAGCATCCGGACCTGGCTCGGAGTTTCGCCGGCAAACAGCCCGCAACCGAAGATGAGAAGACCCGGATGAACTTCTGGATCGTTGCCGCCATGCGGGCGAGAGAGTTCGAGTGGACCCAGTACCGCTCCGGCGCGCTCGACAAAGAAACCTGGGAAGGATACGCCGGCGTCATCTACTTCGTGCTGGGCACTGAGCGGGCCCGCGGTTACTGGGAACTGTGCAAGGGTTTTTTCAATCAGGGATTCGTGGCCTACGTGGACGACAAGATCGCCGACGTGCCCCCCGGGGATTACTGGGATCAGGTCGAAAAGATCCCCTGAGCCAGAGCGATGCCGGCCAGTTCACACCTCCCCTATCGCCTGGGCCTGCCGGCCTGGGCCTTTCCAGGATGGCGAGACCGCTACTTCTCCAGCAGCCGCCCTGCCCTGTCGGAATACGCCACGGTGTTCAATACGGTGGAGGGCAACACCACTTTCTACCGGATCCCCAATCGGGACACCGTCCAGAGCTGGCGACGCAGCGTTGAAGAGAGGGACTTTCGGTTCTGCTTCAAGCTGCCGCGCTCAGTGACCCACGAACGCCGGCCGGCGCTGGACGACCTGCAGGCGTTCATTCGTTCCGTTGAGCCCCTGGAAGGGGCTATGGGGCCTTTGCTGCTGCAGTTTCCTGCTCGGGTCGGACCCAATCAACTGCCTTTGATCGAATCCATTGTGCAGCATTTGCCGGAGCATTGGACCGGCGCCCTGGAAGTCCGCCATCCCGCTTTCTTCAGCGAGCCGGAGCAACTGGACCCGCTGCTGCAAAAATTCGCCCTGGGCCGGGTCATGCTGGACACCAGAGCGCTGTACGCCGGCGACCCCTCTCATCCGGACGTGGTCAAAGCGCGCCACGAAAAGCCGGACCTGCCGGTACTGGAGACCGTCTACAACGACCTGGCGTTCATCCGCCTGGTGCTGCACCCGGAATGGGCCAGCAACGAGGTTTACGTCAAGGACTGGGCCACAAAAGCTGCCGGTTACCTCGGCCACGGCCAGCAGGTCTTTATGATGATGCACTGCCCCAACAACCTGCACTGCCCGGAGCAGGCGCTGACGTTCCACCGGGAACTGGGGCGGCACCTGGATCTGCCGGAACTGCCCGCGTGGCCGCTGCCGCAGCAGCAGATGTTGTTGTAGCCGGGGTGGTCAGCGCACCCCGTCAGACTACTCAGCAAGAAGTTCCCGCTTGACCAGCGCCGGCGGAATACTGCCCGCACTCAACAGCTTGTCGAAAAACGCACTGGGCGGATCCGGTTCCCCGAACTTCCGGGTGTAAGCCTCCCGAATCGCAATGATCTCCTGCATACCGATGAGGTAACCCAGCACGTAGGTAGGCCGGCGGATGTACATACCGACTTCCAACTCCGCGGCATAGCGCTCAAAACGCACCTTCTCCACCAGAAAATCCACCGCCTCTTCGAAGCTGATCTGGCCGGTATGGAGCTGGACGTCGAGAATGACCCGGGCAGCACGCCACAACCGGTTGCGCAGTTGGGTCAGGCGCACGGCGTCCCCCTGGAGGAATCCCAGCTCGAACATCAGTTCTTCGGTGTACAGGCCCCAACCCTCGGAGAAGATCGGTTCGCGGACAATCTTGCGCAGCAGCCGGGGGTTTTCACGGATCTTCAGCGCATGGGCGTGGTGTCCGGGGTAGGCTTCGTGCACGGCGATAACCGGCACCCAGGCGTTGTGGTGGGAGCGCAGACGCTGGCGGCGGGCCTCGGTCTCCAGCCAGTCCTCGATGGGAGTCAGCAGCAGGCGCCCTTCCAGCTCGTCGCCCAGGGGGTCGACACCGTCGAAGGTGCCGAAAGGTGACAGACGGCGCATGGCCGGCGGCGTGTCCAGGGTAACCACCCTTTCACCCGCCGGCAGGGTGAGAATCCGGTTCTCCAGCACAAATATCTGAGCCGCATCCATCTGGGACTGATAGGCGGCCTTGATGCCATCCGCAGGTGGATGATCGTCCTTAAGCGTTTCGTAGACAGTGATCCAGTCCGCCCCCGGCTGGATACGATCCGCCACCTCCCGGGCCAGAGCCTCGGTGTCCTCAAAGGCCTGCAGCCCCCGGGCCAGGATGGAATCTGCATCATCATCCATATGCCAGCGATGCCGAAGGATGAAGTCGTAGCCCGGTTTACCCAGAGCCCAGCTGCTGTCGGAGCGGGGCAGCAGATCTTCCCGCAGAAACGCCAGGAACAATTCCAGCCTGGACACGGCATCTTCCACGGATGCCAGTCCGGGCCGTTCTGCGCTAAAGGTCTGGAGAGCCGCCAGGGTCTGCTCCGCCTGGAAAATGGCGGAGTCAGTGAAGAATCGCGGCGGCCGCTTCAGGTTGCGCCGTGCGTGGTCAAACGTGAGCTCCAGTCGGCCAAGGACCTGGTTCAGTGATTCGAGGTTTTCTGCGGACGCGTCTTGCCGCACCGACTCCAGTGCACGACTGATGCCACTGGCCGGAAGATAAAGGGCGGGCTGGTTTTCCCAGACCCGCCGAATCCCATCCGTATGAATTGAGGACTCCAACAGCCCGGACAGCACCCGGTGATCGATGGCGGCAGCCGGAGACAGCCCCGTCACGGGTATCCGATGCAGCCGTTCCAGCAGATCGCGCTTCGCCTGGATGGCCTGCCTGTGGGCCCCAGCGGACTGGTCGGGGCCCGACGCGCCGGTCTGGCGGGAATCCGCGTACTCCAGGATGATCTGGTCCAGCTGTTGCTCAGCCGTGGGTGGCAGCCGGGGTTCCCCGGTTGGTGTAGCGCTGCAGCCAGTGAGCACCAGCACCAGTGCGGTGAATGCGGCGCCGAACGCCAAACCAAGGCCCGTCATCCGCATTCAAAGGTCTCGCCGGAGCGGTGGCAGTAATCGGGATCACCTGCAATTCGCCAATAGTCGGCAACCCCCGCCTTTTCCAGCCACGGCAGAACGGCAGGGTGTTTGAGATGCTCCCGGTCGAGGGCGTACCAGATCACACCCATGGTGTTCTTCCAGGCGAAAACAACTGTAGGCACGAAGCCGATCACCAGCAGCAGGATCACCATCTTGCCCACGTCGGTGGACAGCTCCAGCAGCTCCGTCAGCACCTCGGCCAGCTGCAGCAGAAGCCAGGACGCAACAATATAAGCGACAGCGACCTTGACGACATTGCGTCGCTGCAGTTCAGCGAAAAAGCTCATGCAGACCCCAGTTTGAAGTGGCATCAGGGTAACCGCGCAGGCCCGATCCTTCCAGTGTGTTCGACCATTCGCATTCACCGGTTGCATTGCGTCCCCGGGGCGTCTAATTTTCACTTGGGAGAATCAAAGGAATGGCATGAACAGCAATCACCACCTGGATCTGCTCAGGGCCGCCCATTTCGCCGCCCGCAAGCACTGCGACCAGCGTCGCAAGGGCGAGGAGGCGTCCCCCTACATCAATCACCCCATTGCTGTTGCCGAGACCCTGGCCCGGGTGGGACAGATCGACGACCTGCCGGTACTGCAGGCGGCACTGCTGCACGACACCGTTGAAGATACCGACACCACCGAGTCAGAGCTGATTGAACACTTCGGCGAAGAGGTCGCTTCCCTGGTACTGGAGGTCACGGACAACAAATCACTGGAGAAGTACGAACGCAAGCAGCACCAGGTCGATCACGCCCCTTTCCTGACGCCCCGGGCCAAGGCCCTGAAAATGGCGGACAAGATCAACAACATCTCTGACATCATGCGCGCCCCACCGGCGGGCTGGGACGTGCAGCGGCGGGCTGAATACCTGGACTGGGCCGAGCGGGTCGTGTCGGGCTGCCGGGACGCCAACGCCCACCTGGCCCGGGCCTTCGACGAAGCGCTGGCCGAAGCCCGTTCAAACATCGTCGACCTGAATAACTATTCCAACAGCCGCCCCTGATCTTCGGCTTTACCCTCCGCCTGACCCTCGGCCAATCGCCAGAAGGCCTCCACGTCGAACGGGTCACAGGACACCCGTGCCGCGCCACCGGCACACCCCCGGTTCATTTATAATCGCAGCGGTGATGAAAAAAGAAACCCGCGTCAATCACCCGCCCCGGGCCGAACTGCCCGAGGGCAACACCCCGGTGATCGATCCGGTCTACCGGTCGGTCAAGTACACCTACCCCACCATTGCCGAGGGAAGAACCCTGTCGGGACGCGGCGGGTTTTACTACACCCGCGGCGGCAACCCCACCACCAGGCAACTGGAAACCCTTGCGGCTGAACTGCAGGGCACCGAAGACGCCATCGCGGTTGCTTCCGGCATGGCGGCGATTTCCAACTGCCTGCTGGCCAATCTTGCCAGCGGGGACAATCTGGTGTTTTTCACCGAGTCCTACAAACCCTCGCGCAGCCTGATCCGCGACATTCTGCCCCGCTTCGGCATCACCCACGCCATGCTGTCCGTATCGGATCACGCGGCCATCGAGCAGACATTTGCCCGGCCCGAGACGCGCATGGTGTTTTTCGAATCACCCACCAATCCCATGCTGCGTGTAGCCGATCTCGAGTTCCTGCTGGGTCTTGCAGAAAAACACCAGGTCACCACGGTGCTGGACAACACCTTTGCGGGCTTCCACAACCATGGTGACTACCCCGTCGACCTGTACATCCACAGCCTGACCAAGTTTGCCTCGGGCCACGGAGACGTCATGGGTGGCCTGATCGCCGGCAACCAAGATCGCATCCGTCGAATTCGCCATTTCGCCGTTGACTTCGGCGCGGTACTGGACCCAGCGGCCGCCTACGAGATTCTGCGCGGGATGCGGACCTACTTCGTTCGGTATCGTCACCAGTGCGACAGCGCTTTGGCGCTGGCCCGCCACCTGCAGTCGCATCCCGGAGTCAGCCGGGTGTTCTATCCCGGCCTCCCGGACGATCCCGGGCACGACCTGGCCCGTCGTCAGATGCAGGATTTCGGCGCCGTGGTGAGCTTTGAGGTGGACGCCAACCGTGACCAGACCTGGGCCTTCATCGACGCCCTCCAGCTTTTTGTCACCTGCGCCAGCCTGGGATCGTCCGAGTCGCTGGTTGCACCGGCCCGACTGTACTGGGGCACAGATCTCGACGCGACTGAACTGGAGCAGTCACTGATCCGCGACAGCACTGTGCGGATTGCCGTGGGGCTCGAGCACGTCGATGATCTGAAACACGACCTGGACCAGGCGCTGGGCAAGGCCCTGGGCATGGCGCAGAATCGGGCCTGATCCCTTCACGAGCCCCATACGACCGGGTCACCAACATTAGGGATTGCCCATCTGAATCTGGCCACGATGCGAACCGCTCTAAACCGATACGGACCCATTGCCGCCTACGCAGCGGTCATCCTGGTCAACTACCTGTCCAACGCGCTGCCGCTCAATGGCCAGACCCAGTCGGACATCGCCGCCAGGTACCCGTCACCATTCACCCCAGCGGGATTCACATTTTCCATCTGGGGACTGATCTACCTGCTGCTGCTGGGCTATCTGGTCTACCAGGTGCGCCCTGCCCGGGCCAGTGACCGGATCCTGGGCCGGGTCAGCTGGCTGTTCATGGCCAGCTGTGCCGCGAATGTCAGCTGGCTGGTGGTGTGGCACTACGACCTGCTGTGGTTGTCGCTGCTGATCATGCTGGCCATATTGGCCGCCCTGGTCGCCATCTATCGAACGCTGGGAGAAACCCGAGCTGACGCGGGCCTGACGGAAAAACTGCTGCTGCACCTGCCTTTCAGCATCTACCTGGGCTGGATCACCGTGGCCACCATTGCCAACATCAGCATCATCCAGACGGGAATGGGCTGGGACGATGCCAGCCTGTCCGCCGTGGACTGGACCCTGCTGAAGCTGGCGCTGGCGGCAACCATCGCCGGCGTCATGGTGCTGCGCCAGGGCAATATCGCGTTTGGCCTGGTGGTTGCATGGGCCGCTTTCGGAATCTCCAGCAAGCAGGCCGCGATCCCCGCCATATCCGGCGCCGCCACGGCCATCATGTTCCTGGCCCTGATGCTCGCCGCCTTTCAGGCGGCAAGACCGCTGCGGTCCCGGCGCTGAACTCACCCGGCGGTCAGCAGGTTTGCAGCCGGATCTTCAAGCCAAAAAACTCGGTTTCTTCCGGCCCCTGCCAGCCTTCGCCCGTACACAGGTCGAGGTTGAGGAATTCCCGCCTGGGCCCTGACGTCAGTACAACCGCCCCACGTTGCAGCTCGATACGCCCATCCTCGGCCGGTGCATAGCCGATGTCGGCAAAAGCCCGGCCGAGTTGTTCCACCTGCTGCGGATTCAGCGACAGCGCGATGGAACGAATTCCGCTCCGGGTCCTCCCCGGCTGGTGCGGCGGCTCGGTTGAATAGCGGATGAAATAGAGGCCACGAAACGCCACCGGAGACTCTACTGTCAGGTACGACCAGGCGCTCCCCTCCGACAGCCGTGTGGAGATGCCGGCATTGGACCAGGCATGCTGGACAGCGGACAGGTTTTCCGCCGAAAGCGCCAGGAAAATGGCGCCCTCGCCTCTGGCCAGAAACTTTTCATAGGTCCGGCTCACGTCGTCCTGCGCGAGTCCAACCAACGTCATCAGCTCAATCTCCGTGCCGTCGGCAAACTCGATAAACGCGTTTTTCAGACCATTGTCATGCAGCCGCCCGGGCTTGACGGTGAAACCGACCCGCTCGGCCTGCAGCACCGCCTGAGGCAGATCCCTGACGGCAACGGTAAGGTGGTCGAGGCGAAGCCCCTGGCCGTGCCCCAGGCTGGCTGCCAGCAGTACAAACGCGGCCAGGCTGGCGCTTGAAGCCAGCCGGACTCGGTTCCCCAGTAATGTACAGGGCTTTGCTGAAAACATTTCAGAAATGACCTGGCGCAACTGCCGCCGGCCTTACGTATTGCCTCCCGTGATGATGGTGTCGAACCCTGCTGATTTCCGGCAACGGCCTGTTACCTGGGCCGCGTTATTCCCATGCTGCAGCAATTCCCGCGCTGCGGCTATACTTCGACCCATGGCGGGGGAGATTACGTTGTTGCTGCAGGCCGTTTCGGGCGGGGACCGGGAAGCCTTGGGAAAGGTGTTTGATGCCCTGTACCCGGAGCTGCGCCAGCTTGCCGCGCGGCGCCTGCATCCACACGCCGAGTCCACGCTCTCGCCCACCATCCTGGTCCACGAGCTGTATGAGAAATTTGCCGGCTCCGACGGCTTTGCGCCCTCCGAACGATCTCACTTCTTTTCCTGTGCCGCCCGCGCCATGCGCCAGATCATTGTGGATCACGCCAGGGCTCGCAACTCCGGCAAACGCGGGCAAGGCCTGACCCGGGTCACCTACCGTGACGGCGACGGGGTGGAAAACACACTGGAGGTCATCAGCCTGGACGATGCGCTCAAGAGCCTGGAGCAGATCGACCCGGATTTTCACCACCTGGTGGAACTTCGGTTCTTTGGCGGTCTGTCGATCCGCGAGATCTCCGAGATCGACAACGTATCGGCCCGCACGCTGACCCGGCGCTGGCGCCAGGCACGCGCCCTGCTCCAGGCCCTGCTGGAAGAAGAGTGATTCCGTGAACCGGGAAGACGCTGAACATTGGCGCACCGCCAACGCGGTTTTCAACGATCTCATGGACCTGGCACCGTCGGAACGCCAGCAGCGCATCGCCGCACTCGAACTGGAATCCGCGGTAGCCGAAAAGCTGGATCGCCTGATCCAGGCAGACGAATCTCCCAGCGACAGCATCGATCCCGACCCGGGCTGGATCCTGCGGGCTGACGTGGGAGTAGACGAGGCGGACACATTGTCCGGCCGCAGGGTTGGCGACTGGATCCTGGAAGACCAGGTTGGCGAAGGCGGCATGTCCACGGTTTACCGCTGCCGTCGCGACACCGACGACTACCAGCAGATCGGGGCGCTCAAGCTGTTGCGCATGGGGCTGCTGACCGCCAGCGGGAAACTGCGATTTGACCAGGAGAAACAGATCCTGGCCGATCTGCGCCACCCCCACATTGCCGGTCTGCTGGACGCCGGCACCACCGACGACGGCACTCCCTTCCTGGTGCTGGAATACGTGGACGGCCAACCCATTGACCAGCACGTGGCAGGGCTGCCACACCGCCGCGTGGTCGAACTGTTCAGCACGGTGTGCAAGGCGGTCGCCTTTGCCCAGCAGAATCTGATCGTCCATCGGGATCTGAAACCCTCCAACATCCTGGTCGACAGCACCGGCGAACCGCGGCTGCTGGACTTTGGCATTGCCCGGCTGGTTGCCGACCAGGAAGACACCGCAACTACCACGCGGGCTTACACACCGGGATATGCTGCCCCGGAACAACTCGCGGGCCAGCCGGTGACCACCGCCACCGATGTTTTTGGCCTGGGTGCCACGCTTTACCGGCTGCTCACCGGGGACACTGCCACGGAACGCAGCAGCGGCCTGCGCACCGGGGCAGTCCGGTTCCCTGGATCGGTGAACAAAGACCTTCAGAACGTCGTTCGCATGGCGCTCCGCAGCGATCCCCGGCGGCGCTACCGCGACGCTGCGGCCCTGCAGGAAGACCTGTCAAACTGGCTGGCATCGCGGCCGGTGGCCGCCACCGGCGACTCGCTGCTCTACAGCCTGACAAAATTTGCCAACCGTCACCGGTTCGGGGTAACCGCCTCCCTGTTGCTTATCCTGACCGGCGCCGTGGGGATAGCCGCAACGGTCTGGCAGGCGGGAATTGCAAAACAACAGGCCCAGGTAGCGATGGAGCAATCTGACCAGGCAACAGCGGTGCAGAGTTTCCTGGTATCCCTTTTCAGGGCGTCCGCCGCAGGACGCGAGTCCCAGGATGAATTGCCAACCACCGAGGAACTCCTGGAACGTGGCGTACAGCAGGCCCAAACCGACTATGAGGATCAGCCGGCACTCAAGGCCGAAATGCTGAAGATATTGGGCCAGATCTACGTCACCCACGCGCGATACACCGACGCAACGGCGCTGTTGCGTCAATCCCTTGAACTGTACCGGGCGTTGCCGACTCGCAGGGACATCGGGGAAGCCGTTATCCTGATATCCCTGGCGCGGGCGGTTCACCGGGAAACCCGCGGAGATCAGTCGGAGGCCATCGAGTTTGCTTCCAGAGCCTACGAACTACTGGATCCCGCGGAAAAAGTCGGACTGCGGGACGATGCTGCAGATGTACTGGTGTCAGCCCTGAAATGGGACGGCCGGGAGGACGAGGCCCTGGCCATTGCCCAACAGAACTACCGCGAAGTCCGGCAGTTCAGCGACAACAGTTTTGTCCGGGTGCACGCAACCCATACCCTGGCACAGATTCTGGTAGACACCAACGGCTCGCTGCAGCAGGGGCTCGCACTGTTCGAAGAAGCGTGGGAACTGGCGCGGGACGTTGAATCCCGTATGGAGCTGAAACACGCCGTTGCCGCGGGCTATGCGGGGGCATTGGATAGCGCCAATCAGCACGATCGCGCCATCGATATGGCCCGGGAGGCACTGGCCATCAGTCGAGCCACCTATCGGCCGGGCCACGCGAGAATCGGCCGCTCCCTGGGAAACCTGGCCTCCTACCTGTCCGTGGTGGGCGAGTTTGAGGAAGCCGCCGAGGCTTTCCAGGAATCCCTCGAGATCCTCAAGCAGTCATTGGGACCCGATCATGTCAGCGTCGCGGCGGCATACAACAATCTTGGCGGGCTGCTGCGCGACAGCCAGAAACCCAACGAGGCCATCAGTGCCTTCCGCGAGTCCAGCCGCATCGTAGCCATCCACCTGCCGGAGGGCGATTGGCGGCGCATGGTGCTGCAGCTCAACCTGGCCGATACCCTGCTGGATGCGGGCCAGTACCCCGAAGCCCGGCGCCTGCTGAACCAGGCGACAGAATCGATCTCGCGGGAGAGGACTCGGGCGTCGTACTACAGTGTAAAAGCCAAGCTGCACATGGCATCAAACGAGTGGGAGTCGGCCCGGGAGTTCGCCGAAAAAGCCGTGACCCTGGGCCGGCAGATCAACCCTGACGCGTCCAGCACAGCCGCCAAAAACCTCGCCCGCCTGGCACTGATCGAACTGGAACTGGAAAACCCCGATGCCGCCGACCAGTGGTTTTCGGAGTGTCAGGCTGAGATCCAGGCGCTGCAGGGAAATTTTGACACGCCGGCCCGGGACGCCATTCGATTCCGTACCCAGTTCCTGGTCGCCACCAACCGCAGCGCCGAGGCCGCCAGGTTGATCGCTGAGGATGTTGAATCACTGCGGAATACCATGGGTGAACACCACCCAATGGCCGTCGTATTGCAGCAATGGATTGAGGATACGGCCCTCAATACCTCACCCTGATGCTGGTCACCATACTTATCGCCCTGGGCATTACCGTCACTGCAACTGTTGTCTCGCAGGCGGCTTTCGACTATCCCCTGCCAAAGTGGATTGTGCTGGGCGTATACCTGCTGGCTTATCTTATTGTCCATCAACTGCGTCGATCGCCACCCGCTCCCCAATTTGCCGACGAACCCGATCCGGACTACTCCCACCTGCCCACATCCGGGCCCATCAGGCGCTTTGGCCAACTGGGGCTGATGGCGGTGTTTTTCACCACCAATCTGCTGAGCCTGTTCAATCCCCGACAGGCCAGGGAACTGTTCAAGCAGCTGGCCGGCAACGCCGAACTGGCAAAACGGGAAAAGGAATCTGGTGACAACGGTTGCACTTACCAGACGAAGGCGCGGTATACCCTGCCCTTTCGCGGCCAGTGGCTGGTTTACAACGGAGGGATGACGCCGAAGACGTCACACTCCTGGGATGTATTGGGGCAGCGGTTTGCCCTCGACTTTGTCGTGGCCAATGAGGACTTCGCACGGCATACGGGTCGAGGCACCCGCCCGGAGGACTATCTGTGCTACGGCAAGGAGATCCTGGCAGCAGCGGGTGGAACCGTGATCGCGACCCGGTCGGACGTGAAGACGGCCCCGCTGCTTGGCTGGGGCGTGTGTGATTTCACCGCCCGGAGCTTTGTCGGAAATTACGTTCTGATCCGTCACGCCGCGGGCGAATTCGGTCTGTACGCTCACCTGATCCCCGACAGTGTCGCGGTAAAGACAGGCGACACCGTTGAGCGGGGTCAGGTTGTCGGACTGTGTGGCCATACCGGGCACAGCAGCGAACCCCATCTGCATTTTCACTTGCAGGACTCCGAAGACCTGTTCCGGGGTATGGGGCTGCCCGTTCTGTTTAGTGGCCCCATGGTTGATGGCGAGCCGGTGGCAGCGGCCCATCTCAAGGCGGGCCAAAGAGTCAGCAGCAGCGATTCCCGCTAGTTTTCCGGATTCCGCATCGGTGCTACTCAAAACCGTTGGCAAACACCACGTCGCCCTGGTAAATGCCGATGTTTTCCGCCCATTGGTCGCCGGTCCGGTCAAATCGGCCCGCTACGTACAGGTTCTGCATGGGCAATAGCGCGGTTCCCTGACCCACGTAGTTGGTTGCCTGGCTTCCGGCCACCTGCAGCCCCCGACCAAAGGGTTCCCAGGTGGTGCCGTTCCACCGGGCAATACCCCGGGTCAGCACGCCGTTGACAAACTCGAACCCGCCTGCAATCACCGGCTGACCTTCGAAGAAACTGATGGCGTCCACCTGGTCGGTGCCGCCGGATACACCCGTACCCAGGGCCTCGATCTGGCTGCCGTCGAAACGACCGATACCGTTCAGTGCGCTGGGGGCACCGATCACGTTGCTGGTGAAGTTGCCGCCGAAATACAGGTGGGTGTCATCGCTGCCCAGCGCATAAACCCTGCCGCCGGTGTTGAAGCTGACCAGGGGCTCCCACCGATCGACATTCAGTATCGCGATGAGATCCTGCCGGGCATTGCCTTCAAAGCGGAAGTTGCCGGCGGCCACCAGCTGGCCGTTGAACTCTCCAAATGCGTAAAGGACCACTACCTCAGGCAAGCCGCCGGTGACCTGCTCAAAAGAGCTGCCGTCCCAGGAACAGATAGGTCTGAGGACATTGTCGCAGGCACCGGCCTGGCCAAAGAAATAAAGCTTGTCGTTGAGCGCATAAGCCCTGGATGCCGTGGTCCCGGTGCTGCCCGGGCTGCGCCATTGGGTGCCATTCCAGGCGATCAGGTCACCGGTCGCGCGGCCGCCGGCCGCATCAATCTGCCCGGCTGCATACAACTCACCCTGGAACACCGCCAGAGAGTCGATAGCGCCGTCCACGCCATCACCTACGGCACTCCAGCGGCTGCCGTTCCAGCTTGCCAGGTTCGCCGCCGTAGCATCGGTACCGGCGGTGATGATGCTGCCAGCTGCATAAACTTCCCCGTCATACTCGGCCAATGCGGTGACCCCACCGCCGGCCCGGGGTTCCAGTCCCTGGTTGGTGCCTTTCCACACGCCGCTGGATTCCGTTTTGCACACCACCGTGCGACTGGAGAAATCTCCCAAAAAGCCCCCGTGGCGTATGCAGATATCCGAACCGGAAAGGTCAATCACGTCCGAGAACGTCGAGCTCAGGCCGGTTCCCAGTGGAGTCGTGTCCACGGCCTCCCATACTGAGCCGGTCCAACGGGCCAGGCCATCGGCCCCGGCCAGGTCCGGCCAATCCCCCACCACGTAAACGTAGCTGCTGTTGGCCATCATTTTGAACAGGCCGGTCTGGGGACCCTGGCTGCCGTCGTCCAGGGTCATCCAGTTGGGTGCGCTGAGGACGCTGGTAGCAACGCCAGGTGCCATGGTGCTGCCCATATCATTAAACGGACCGGACACCACGACTTCATTGTCAAAAAACTCCACGTCTGCCAGGTTGCGCGGCAATGCATCGAAGAACGCGCTGCCAAACAGGGTCCAGTCCGGGTTGGTGGGATTGAAGCGAGCCATGGCATTGCCGTAAATCACCCAGACGAACCCGTTAAAGGTCTTCACAGCGTTGACCGGCGCCGGAACGCCATTAGTGTTGCCGCCGTCAGCGGTCAGCACCTCCCAGGCGGCACCATCGGTGCGGACCACCCGGTTAGCCGTCAGCGGCATGCCCTGGTCATCCTGGACTTCGAAGAATTCGCCACCAATGTACAGGTAGATGGATCCGTCGAACCAGACTGAGTTAACCGGCAGGTTGGGCCCGTTGCCGTTTCCACCGGGCTGGTACCAGTTCTGTCCGCTGGTACTCCAGCAGGCAAAGTAATTGAAGTTGTCGGGGCCCAGGTTGGTGAATGAGCCACCGATGCAGGGATCGTTGCGGTACATGACGATGTCGAAAACCTGATTACCCCCCAGGATTGATGCTGGACCCGCGTCAGCCTCGGTTCTCCATACACCGTTTTCCCAGTAGCGGATTGCGTGGTATTCCAGCTGACCGCTTTCGTTGAGCACTTGAACCGGCAAACCGGCCGCCACAAATCCCTGCTGATAGGGCGCAAAGGCGGTGATGTTGGTTTCCGGGGTTGCGCCAAAGGTACCCAGCCAGTCAGCCCGGGCGGCGCCCGCGCCAACCATTACAAGGACCGTCACCAGCAGAATACGTCGCACGTCGCGTCTCCTTGTCCTGCGTGGGGCCTCCCTCATTGAGACACCGCGTCTATTGAAAAACTAGCAGAAGACCCCGGTGCTGCATATGACGGGAATCAAGGATTGCCCGCCCCGGCATTCTCAATAGCCTGAACCGCGTCCATGACCAGGCTGTGGGAGGCTGGCAGCCAGCGCTGCCGTATCTCAAGGCACTGGCTGAAGTATTCCAGCGAGCGATCGTAGTCCCCCGAGGCGCCGTAAAGCTGACCCAGTTCAAACAGCAGCCTGGCCCGCAGCAGCGAGTTCAGCTGGTACTCCTTGACCGCGGCATCCACCTGGCCCGAAGAATGCAGGCTCTGGGCCGCGCGCATGGAGTCTTCGGCGCTGGGGACGTAAGACAGCGCGTCCACCAGGTGCTGTTCAGCGGCGTCGAAGTTATCGGACAGGCGCTCCAGTTCCGCCATGGCGATGGACCACTCCATGCGCACGTCTGGTGCCGCCTGGGTGATGTCTTCGGCGGCATCTTCCAGCACGCCCCTGGCCTGGGCCAGATCGCTCAGCCCGGTGTAGGCCGCGCCAATGGCGGTGCGCAGCTCAGCCCGCACCTGGGCGTCATCAGCGAAGTCCCGGCTGATGGACCGGCGCCCGATATCAAGAATATCCACGGCGGACAGCCCCATGCCGTCCGGCGCCATGGGATCCGTGGCGAACATTCCGGCGAGAAATCCCGATACCGCCCGGGATCGTTCTGCCTGCTGCATGGCTACCAGGGCCTGCTGGTTGGCACGCTCTGCCTCCTGACTGACCCGCCAGGACAGGAAACCCATGACCACCGCCGCCACCAGTGCCACAACGCCCGCGGGCAGCAGGATTCGGCGGCGACGACGCTCGCGTTCGCGTTTGGCCTGGGCCGCCGCGCGCTGCATCATCTGCTCGCGGCGATGATCAAGGGTTTCGATCCTGGCCGCGATGGAGCTGGCGTCGGCAGGCCGGCGAGCCGGATCGCGGTCCACCATTTCGCTGATGTCGGCTTTCAGGATCGGGTCGTCGATTTCCCTTTCCCAACCCGGGGCGAGAACCCGATCCAAGTCGCCAGTTGCCATCTGGTAAAGCACGATACCCAGTGCGTAGATGTCGGCCTGGATGGTCGGGCTGCCTCCCTCAAGCAGTTCCGGCGCCATGTACCGCCGGGTCCCGGAGCGAGCGGTAGTGGTGTTTCCGCCGGCCACCTCGGTCATACCCATCTGGGTGATATCGTGTTTGAGCAGGGCGTCCCGATCCGTCACCAGGCCGATGCCAAAATCACACAATGATGCCTGGATTGCCGACTCGGATTCCCGTATCAGGATGTTGGAAGGTTTGACGTCTTTATGCAGCACACCGACCGCATGGGCTGCCGCCAGAGCCCTGGCGGTCTGCGCCACCAGGCCGAGCCGGGCTGAAAGCGAGACTGCTTCAGCCCCACCCTGGCGCTGCAGCCACTTCACCAGGTCGCCGTCGGGGGTGTACTCGGATTCTATGAAATACGGCGGCTGGTCAAAATTCCAGTCCAGGATTCGAGCGATGTCCGGGCGCTCGCCCAGGGCTTCCAGCAGCAGCCGGCATAAGGTGACCTCCCGCTGCAGCGACCGCAGGCGATCGGCCCGGTAACAGAACTTGAACACTCTCTGCTCGCGGGTCTTTTCATGCTGGGCCAGCCAGGCTTCTCCAAATCCACCTTCACCCAGGTTCTGCTCCAGCACCCAGTTGGATCGCCCGGGTACAACCTGGCCCGGAGCGGCCCGCCAGCCCGGAATGACATCGTCAGCCCCGGCACGACGGACACAATCGCTGTCTGCCGGCGCCGCCATGGGTGCCTTGCCGGGAACCCCCACCTCGAACAGGCTGAGCGCCGCGTCCAGACCTGCCAGGCGATATGTGCCGTGGGCCAGCCAGGCGAGGCCGGGGACATCAGCCAGCCCCGGATGATTACGGCCCAGCTCAAACCCGGTCGCAGACAGCAGGATCTGTCCCCCTGCCCCCGCCGAGGCCAGGGCCCGGGCCACCCGGGATGGGGCGGGCTGGTCCTGCTCATCGTCCGACGGTGGGCCGGCGTGAATGCCGATGCCACCCGTCGCACCCTGGGCTTGCAGCGCAATGGCGGTTTCAATCCCACGCCCCACCGACTCACACTGGACAGCCGCATAATCACCTTCCAGGGTGGCATCAGCGGCAATATCCAGACGCTCCAGGTCAAGCTTCTGTGCCGACAGTGCCACTACCACGGTATCGCTTGAGCCACCGCCTGCCCCCCTTGAAACCGGACCGTCAAACCGGTAACCCACCCGATGTACCGTGCGGATCAATTCGGCCCGTTCGTCCTGCAGCACCCGCCGGCACTTGGCCACAGCCTGGGTCAGCACCGAGTCAGTGACGATCCGCCCCTGCCAGACCTGATCCAGCAGTTCCTGCTTGGCCACCGTGCGGCCCTGGTTTTCGATCAGGAAAACCAGCAGGTCAAACGCCCGTGGCTCCAGGGGCTGGCTTTCGCCGTCGCTCCAGACCTCGCGGGCATCGGTGTCGATTTCGACGTTGTTTACGGCAAAACGCGGCAACGCTGGTGTCCGATCAGGAACCCAGCGTTAACCTTACAATGAATCAGGGAAATGGAAAGGCCCGGGGCCGGGCGCAATCCCGAATCCCCAGGCGAGCTATTCGAAGCCGCTTGCAAACAGCACGGTCGAAGCCGGCGCTTCGGTGCGATAAAGCTCCCGACCCAGCAGACCATCGTCTGCGGAAAAGAAAACCGTGTTCTCCAACTGCACCATGTAGCCCGGGTTGCCGTTTAGATCCCCGGGAGCGATGTCGGACAGCCGCCGGGTACCCGAGCGTGTTCCATCGCTTGCCCAGAGTTCAGTGCCCGAGTCCCTCGACCACCCCCGGAACAGCACCTGTCCGTCGTCAAGCGGCAGGATTTCCACACTGGGCAATAATGGCCTGGCGGCGCTCGGATCAAACACCGCGTAATCCGGCAACCGCGCCATTACGCCACCGAACGGCAATCCCGATTCGACGCCAGCCGCGATATCTGCGACCTGGTACGTACCGGCCTCCGAGCCATCGGAACGCCACAGCTCAATGCCGTCATCAGCGGTCAGTGCAGCGAAGTACAGGCCGGTGCCGGCACTTGTCAGTCCTCTTGGCGTCGAACCGGCGGGACCGGGGTTGATGTCCCTGACGAGTCGGGTTCCGGCCACTGAGCCATCACTGACCCACAGTTCAGCACCATGGATCGGATCCGTCCCCACGAAGAACAGCTGCTGATCGTGTACCGTCAAAAAGTACGGAAAGGTCCCGGAACTGGCAAAGTCCTGCAGCGGGAAAGTACCACCCGACGTTCCGTCACTGCGCCAGACACTGGAATCCACGATAAAAAAGACAAGGTCATCCGACGCAACCATCCAGCCGATATTCGCGGAATCTCCAAATTCTTTCACCACGGCGGTTCCCGCTTCCGTGCCATCACTGGTCCACAGGGCGTCAAATCCGGTATCCGCCTCGCCGGCGTAGTACAGGGCATCGTTGCTGGCGACCAGCTTTGGCCCGAAACTGTCGGTGAGCTCATAGGGTGTATCAACGACAAACTCTGCTGAATCAACCGCAGGGTCCAAACGATACAGGCCGGCACCCGGGTCCCCCGCGGCCATGAAATAGATGACGCCGTCGAGTTCCACGATGGGCCTGCGCCGGCCGTAGTTCATACTGAAATCACCCAGTTCTTCGGACGACAGCGTCACCGCACGCCGGGTTCCTTCAGAGGTGCCATCGGTGCGCCATAGGTTCACCCTGACGCCTCCGCGGATCTCATCGGTCGTATTGACGAAGAAAAACAGCGTATCCGAAGCCTGAATGATCGGCAGGCCATTGAGGTGGGTCTGGGCCAGCCCACTGTCAGGCCCCGGCAGTACGTCAGCCAGCAATTCGACGCCAGCGCCATCGCTGGACCACAACTCGATTCCGAGGTCCTCGCGATAGGCGGCAAAGACCACCTTGTCATTTACCGTGGCCAGGCTGGCCACCTGGGCATCATCCTGGTCGGGAGAGACATTCACCAGCAGATGAGTGCCCTGGGGTGTACCGTCGCTGGTCCAAAGCTCATTGCCGGTATCAGTTTCGGTGGCTGCGAACAGCAATGAATCTCCAACGGCGCCGGTGGCGGTCCGGTTGGGCACCATCCCGGACAAGGGGCCGTTGATGTTTGCCACCGGTACGGTACCCGTTGTTGTTCCGTCGGACTTCCACAGCTCCCGTTCGCCACCGGCATCCTCGGCGTGGAAATACAGCACACCCTGGATAACGATCGGATTGATCGGGATACTGTTGGCGGGTCCCGGGTTGATATCCCGGAGCAACTGGGTTCCCGCCTCGGTCCCATTGGAGACCCAGAATTCCCGACCAAAGTCCTGGGTGTCCGTTCCCAGCAGGACACGATCTTCCCAGCCCAGCAGCGGGTAAACCCCGTTGACGTCAGCGATCAATTCGGAAACCCGGCCGTCCGTCCTCCAAAGCTCGGACTCGCCAAATGGGTTGAAGTAAACCCATCCCTCGTGGGCCAGATATTTCGCGCAACAGGTAGGAGTGGAGTCGCTCACGACATCGTCGAGACGGACCGTCCTGGCCGGGTCACCGGGCACCGTCACCCAGACCGCGGACGTGGCCCCGTCGTACGCCTGGAAGATGTATCGATTTTCCAGCACCGCACCCCGGACCAACCCCGGAATGGCGCTGGATGCGCCCGCGTAGATGTCCTGGACCAGTTCTGGCCGTTCTGAGCCCGCTTTCAGGGTCCAGAGTTCACGCCCGGTCGATTCCGTACCGGCTGCAAAAATCAGGTAGTCCTTTACCACCGCCAGCCCGGAGGGGTTCGATCCCGACGGGCCACGCGCCAGGTCCACCACGAGAACCGTGCCCTCGGTGGTGCCGTCGGTTTTCCAGATCTCGGCACCATGGTCCGCCGTACTTGCACTGAAATACACATCGCCGTCGAGCAACACAAAGCCATTGGGCTGCCCACTGGATCGACCCGGATTGATGTCCTTGACCAGGACGGTGCCCTCGGCGGTGCCGTCCGATCTCCAGAGTTCTGTTCCGCGGGATGGGTCTTCGGCAGAAAACAGCAGCCGGTCTCCCAACCTGATAAAACGACCGGGATTGCTGGACCCGGGCCCCGGCATAATGTCCTTGACCTGTTTCGTGCCCGCCGGGGTGCCGTCGGTGCGCCACAGTTCCCTGCCATTCAACCGGTCTGTAGCGCGAAAAAAGGTGAGATCGTCGTCAAAGGCATAAAAGCCCGCCGGATGGGACGCGGTCACCCGGCCATGGCCCGTATTGACTTCCTCCACCAGCTCCACTGCGTTCAGGGGCCATGAAGCAATCAGCCAGAGTGCTGCCGCTGCGGTAAATCGTGCGCCACGTTGAAGGATCATCTTGTCGTGCTCCCTTGATTGATCTGGCAATCAGGATCCGACAAGTCCTGAGAGGAGTCGTGACGAAACTGGGATGATGCCCTTAAGAAACCCGGAAGAAAGCGCAAAGACTATTTAATTTTCTTTTTTTTCAGACTTTTAAGAGTACATTCTCAAAAACCTGATTAGGTCCAAGCAGCATCTTCAACTCAATCGTCTTCGTAGAGTACACCCTGCAACTGACCACCCAGTTGGAAGGGTTGGTCCCAGTACACGGCTGGCCATTGGTGGGTGGATGCCTCCAGCATCATCGCTTCAGCGGCACCCAGCGGATAAAAGATCACTCGCCCCTGGCTGGATGACGAAAGCGCCGCAAGCTCCGAGCGGATCGCCGACAGTTTCTTCGTTGCCAGCGGCTGGAATCCCGCCGCACCTTCAGCAGCTTTGCGCGCAACCGCAAGCTCCAGCCATCGGGCAACCCCCTCCTGCCACAGCTGCAGCTCCGCGTAACGCCAGTCAGCGTCAGAAACGAGATCCTGCAGCCTGCTGCGATACTGCAGGTAACGGCCCAACGCATTGGCGCCCGATTGCCGATCCTCGCTGTCCATGGCGTCCAGCGTATCCAGTGCGGCCTTGCCCAGCTGTTCGACCACCGCAGCCACGGCTGGGTCTGCGTAAGGAAACGGGTAGTTCAGCATCCACATGCCGCTTTGATCGTCACCCGCCAGGTCGAGTGCCGCCACGCCGGGATAGTAACCCGGCATGGCGTACTGCAGCTGATGCAGATGCTCATGCAGCAGTGTCAGCACCCAGTCCATGGCATCACGACCGGTTTGCTCCGGTGTGCCGACAACAATGGTGGGGATGCCGTCTGACAGCGGAAAACTGGCGAGCCAGTCCGGCGGGTACTGCCGGGACCGCGTCCAGGTCTGGCAGTCTGTCGCGGGATCGTGACGCCCCGGCTCGAATCCGAGCGCCGATCCATCCCTGCAAAACAGGGTTTCCTGATCACCTTCGACCAGGAGCACGCTGAACGGCTCCTCGCCGAGTCCCGGCCACACGGCTTCTCCCACGGTCCCGGCCAGGTCCCGCGCCTGGGCGATCAACTGAGCCGGGGTTTTCGCGGATTCAGCCGCCGCTGCAAAGACATTCAGCCAGAACAGAATCCCCACCAGTTGCTTCATGTTTCACCCAATTCCGTGCTCCCGGTAAACATAAAGACGCCGCCGCCCGATCAATGGTCGCAGAGATGACGGGAACACCAAATTTGGTTAGGCTGGCGCCCCGAGGGAACGGCGTCATCCAGTCGCAGGGACGCCGGGTCGAACGATAAAGACGAGGGGTCCCGAATGCTGCCGCTGGCAGACGTAATTCACCTGGCCATCACCGGTCTTGCCCAGGGTTGTGCCTATGGCTTGATTGCCCTGGGATTCGTGCTGGTTTACAAGGCCACCGAAGTGGTCAATTTTGCCCACGGCGAATTCATGATGCTGGGGGCATTCGCCGTGCTGGCGTTCTCCGAAGGGCTGGGCTGGGGATTCTGGCCGGCGTTTGTCGCCGGGTGTCTGTCCATTGCCGTGGTGGGCTATCTCATCGACGCCCAGATCATGCGCCGCATTATCGGCCAGTCCAGCGCGAGCATCTTCATCCTGACCGTGGCCTTCGGCTTCATCTTCCGCTCCCTGGCGGGAATGATCTGGGGCTGGAATACCCTGTCCCTGAGCACGCCCTTCGACGGCAAGATCAGCGTGGGCTCCCTGGACATCGCCACTGATCGTATTGCGATTGTGGTGGCCACCATCATCCTGTGCGGGTTGCTCTACCTGTTCTTTTCCAGGACCCGTTTCGGCATCGCCATGCAGGCCTCGTCCCAGAACCAGCTGGCGGCCTACTACATGGGCATCCCCGTCAAGCGGCTGGTGTCTCTGACCTGGGCCATCGGCGCCCTGATCGCCGCCGCTGCCGGGGCCCTGCTGGCGCCGGTCACCCAGGTGGACACCACCATCGGCCTGCTGGGTATCAAAGCCCTGGCCGGCGCTATCGTGGGCGGCTTCGGCTCCATTCCCGGGGCCCTGCTGGGCTGCCTGCTGATCGGCCTGATCGAGCCATTCGCCGACTACTATTTCCCGGCCATCAAAGGTGTGTCCGCCTACGTGGTCATGCTGGTGGTGCTGTTTGTTCGACCGGAGGGGCTGGTCGTGCAGACCTTCCAGAAGAAGGTGTAGCGTGCAGATACTGTTCAAGACCCGCTACGAGGACGATATCCGTTTCCTGGCCAAGACCGGCGAAAAGGTTCGCGTCGGCCTGGTCATCGCTTTCCTGCTGCTGGCGCCCGCGTTCCTGCAGAACTACTACCTGGCTGAACTGGGTTTACTGCTGGTGTATGCCATTGCGGGCATCGGACTCATGATTCTTACCGGCCATACCGGCCAGGTCAGCTTCGGCCACGCCGCGTTCCTGGGCATTGGCGCCTACGCCCACTCGGTACTGTTATCCCACGGCGTGCCCTTTACCCTCTCCGTCATTCTGACCATTAGCCTTTGCGGACTGGTTGGCATGGCACTTGGACGATCGGCGTCCAAGATGCACGGTTTCTACCTGGCGGTGGCCACCCTGGCGTTTCTGATACTGGTTGAGACGGTCCTGGGCGAGTGGTCCAGCGTCACCGGCGGGCACGCGGGATTCGCGGTGCCGGCACTCAAGGTGCTGGGGGTCAATCTCGGCCAGGTCTGGCAGCAGTATTACCTGGACCTGAGCTTTACCCTGTTGGTGGTCTGGGCTGCATCCAACCTGTTCCGAACGCCCCTGGGCCGATCCATGGTGGCGGTGCGTGACTCGGAACTGTCAGCCCGCAGCCTGGGTGTGAACGTGGAGTGGATCAAGATCCAGGCCTTTGGCATCAGCGCCGCCATCACCGGCCTGGCCGGCGTGCTGCTGGCCCATCATCTGACTTACCTCGCGCCGGACGTATTCGGGGTACTGGAATCCCTCAAGCTGATGCTGATGATCGTGGTGGGCGGTCTGGGCAGTATCCTGGGCGCCATATTTGGCGCCATATTCGTGTCCGTACTGCCGGTACTGCTGAGTTTCCTCAAAGACGTGCTGCCAGCGGCCATTGGCCAGCAGGCGGGCCTGGAGCCCCTGCTGTTCGGCCTGATCATCGTCGGGGTCATCGTGTTCGAGCCCCTGGGCATTCACGGCCGCTGGCTGAAGCTGCGCTATTTTTTCGAAACTTTCCCGTACTACCGCAAAGCTTCATTCGTCCGCCAGAAAAGTTACCTGAAAACGGAGCGGATGCGATGAGCAGCGGCAAGCGCCTGTCGGTGCGCAATCTTTCCATCGTGTTTGGCGGCGTGCACGCGGTGGAAGACGTGTCCTTCGAGGTGGAGCCCGGCGAGGTGTTTGCCATCATCGGCCCCAACGGGGCGGGCAAGAGCACCATCTTCAACCTGATCAGCCGGCTGTACCAGCCGTCGGCCGGTTCCATTCAATACGGTGAACAGGACCTGCTGGAACTCAAGGCCCACCAGGTGGTTCGAACCGGCATTGCCCGCACATTCCAGAACATCGAGCTGTTTGAGCAGGCCACGGTGCTGCAGAACCTGCTGGTGGGCCGCCACAGCCACATGAACTTCAACCTGCTGTCCAGCTTACTGTTCCTGCCGGGCATGCGGGCCCGCGAGCTCAAGCACCGGCGCAAAGTCGAAGACATCATCGACCTGCTGGAAATTGCCCAGTACCGGGATGCACGCATCGCCGACCTGCCCTACGGCGCCCGCAAAAACGTTGAGCTGGCGCGGGCCCTTTGTGCCGAGCCTTCCCTGCTGCTGCTGGATGAACCCGCCTCGGGGCTCAACAACGAAGAAACCAACGACGTGTCGTTCTGGCTGGAGGACATCAAGCACGATCTGGGCGTCACCATGGTCATGGTGGAACACGACATGAGCCTGGTGAACCAGGTGGCCGACCGGGTCATGGCCATCAACGACGGCCGTCTGCTGGCCATCGGCACGCCCGACGAGATCCGGGAAAACGCCGAGGTGCAGAAGGCCTACCTGGGAGTGGCCGCATGAGCCAGCCCATGCTGGAAATGCGCAATATCGAGACTTTTTACGGACCCATTATGGCCATCCGCGGCGTCAGTCTGAAGGTGGACGAAGGTGAAATCGTCACCGTGTTGGGCGCCAACGGCGCGGGCAAAACCACCCTGCTCAAAACTGCATGCGGCGCACTGGACAGCCGCAAGGGACAGGTGCTGTTCCAGGGGCGCGAAATCCAGTGCCGGGATCCGGACTGGGTGGCGCGCCAGGGCATTGCCCACGTTCCCGAAGGCCGGGAGGTATTCCCCTTCCTGAGCGTCGCCGAAAACCTGGCCATGGGCGCCTACAACCGCCACGACCGGGACGGGATCGAGCAGGACCTGCAAACCGTCTACGACTATTTTCCGGTGCTCAGGCCCATGCGGGAAAAAATGGCCGGCTACCTGTCGGGTGGTCAGCAGCAGATGCTGGCCATCGGCCGCGGGTTCATGTCCCGTCCGCGACTGCTGATGCTGGACGAACCCTCACTGGGCCTGTCGCCTGCCCTGGTCACCGAGATTTTCGACATCATTACCCGGCTTAACCGTGAACAGGGGCTCACCATCCTTCTGGTAGAGCAAAATGCCAACGTGGCGCTGCAGATTTCAGCCCGGGGCTACGTGATGGAGGTCGGCGGCATGGTCATGGACGGGACCAGCCAGTGGCTGCTGGAAAGCGAAGACATCAAGGAGTTTTACCTGGGCAAAAAAGACGAAGGCGTGCGCGGCCGCCGGCGCTGGAAAAAACGGAAGACCTGGCGATGACCGAATCCCACCCGCTCACCATCGTGGACGGCTGCGATACGCTGCCCAAGCTTTTCCTGAAGAAAAGCGTCGAGCGCGGCGACAAAATAGCCATGCGGGAAAAGGATTTCGGCATCTGGCAGTCCTTCAGCTGGGACGACTACCGCCAGTACGCCCTGGACATTGCCCATGGGCTGCTCGCCCTGGGGCTGCAGCGCGGCGACGTCATTTCCATCCAGAGCGAGGACTGCAAGGAGTGGCTATTCGCGGACATGGGCGGCGGGCTCTGCGGCGCGGTGGTCAACGGCATCTACCCCACTTATCAGCCACCCCAGGTTCAGCACGCCCTGTCGGACTCCAACTGCCGCTTTCTCTTCCTCGAGGACGAAGAGCAGCTGGACAAATACCTGGAAATCGAGGACCAGCTGCCCCGGGTTGAACAGGTGTTCGTATTCGACTGGAAAGGTCTGCGTGGTTTCGAACACGCCAGGGTGCAGCCCATAGAAAAGCTGTACGAAACGGGCCGGGCATACGGGGAGGCCCATCCGGGCCAGGTTGAAGACATCGTCTCCAGGGGCGACCCCGAAGACCTGGCGATCCTGGTCTACACCTCCGGCACCACGGGCATGCCCAAGGGCGCCATGCTGCCCCAGCGCTACATCATGTTCCAGATGAGCATCGCGGAATACCTGGAGCAGGTGGGCGAAGACGAGATCCTGACCTACCTGCCGCTGTGCCATGTGGCCGAACGCATACTGTCCGCATGGATTCCGGTCGCCATGGGATCCACCATCAACTTCGCTGAAAGCCCGGAGACCGTCGCGCGAGATCTGCAGGAACTCTCGCCAACATTCGTGTTTGCGGTGCCCCGGGTGTGGGAGAAGTTCTATTCGCGGGTCACCACCGCCATGTCCGAAGCCACCTGGATTGGACGCAAGGCTTTTCAGTGGGCCACTGCCGTGGGCATGCGACGGGCCGACGCGCTCATCGCCGGCAAATCGCCCGGCGGCCTGCTCGAATTCCAGTTCCGCCTGGCGGATGCCCTGGTTTTGAGCAACATCAAGAAACTGCTGGGACTGGATCGAGCCCGCTCACTGGCTTCGGGGGCGGCACCCATCTCCGAAGCCCTGCTCAAGTGGTACCTGGCCATGGGGCTGCCGATCAAAGAGGCCTATGGGCAGACCGAAACGGGCGTTATCTCATCTACCCTGGAAGACAGGTATCGCCTCGGCACCGTGGGTGAAGCAGTGCCGGGCGCCGACATCCGCATCGATGATAACGGGGAAATCCTCATCCGCTGCCTGGGACAGTTCCAGGGCTACCTCAACCTGCCGGACAAGACCGCCGAAACGCTGGTGGACGGCTGGGTTCATACCGGTGACGTGGGTGAACTGGACGAGGAAGGCAATCTCACCATCACCGACCGCCTGAAAGACATCATCATCACCGCCGGCGGCAAGAACGTGACGCCCTCCCTGATGGAAAACGAGCTCAAGTTTTCTCCCTATATTTCCGACGCCGTGGTCATCGGCGACCAGCGGAAGTACCTGACCTGTCTGATCATGATCGACCAGGAAAACGTCGAGCACTACGCGCAGACCCAAGCCATCCCGTTTACCGATTACCGTTCGCTGTGTAACCGGCCCGAGATTTTGGAGTTGATTCAGGGTGAGGTGGACCGGGTCAACACCGGTTTTTCCCAGGTTGAAAAGGTCAAGAAATTCCGCTTGATCGACGTGCTGCTCACTGCCGAAGACGAAGAACTCACGCCGACCATGAAACTGAAGCGCAGCTTCGTCAGTCAGAAGTACGGAGAGCTGATCGAGCATATGTACACCTCATGAGAATCCTGTCGGGATTGATCCTCCTGATCCTGCTCGCCGCCGGATGTGGCGGCGACGGGGCCCCTGACGGCGGCGTCCAGGGCGTCACCAGCGACACCATCGTCCTGGGATCCCACAACGATCTGTCGGGACCCCTGGCAACCCATGGCGTCCCCCTGAGTCGCGGCGCCCGGATGCGGTTCAAGCAGGCCAACAGCGAAGGCGGCATCCACGGCCGGAATATCCGATTCATCGTGGAGGACAGCGCCTACCAGGTGCCGCTGGCGGTCAAGGCCACCAACAAGCTGCTCAACGTGGATAAGATATTTGCCATGGTCGGCGCCATCGGCACTCCCCACAACAATGCGGTCATGGCGCGCATGTTCGAGCGCAATGTTCCCAATCTGTTTCCGGCCACCGCCGCGGTGTCCATGTACGAGCCCCTGCACCCATTGAAGTTTTCCTATTTCGTCAGCTACCGGGACCAGGTACGCGCCGGCCTGGCATTCATGGTGGATAGGTACGACGTCAAGCGCGTGTGCCTGCAGGCCGTGGCCAATGATTACGGCCAGGAATCCGTGGTGGGATTCGAACTGGCGGTGACCGAACTGGGCCTTGAGCCGCAGTACGTCGGGCGTCACAAGGGCACCGAAACCGACTTTGCCGGCACCGTGGCCGGCATCAAGAACGCCGGTTGCGAGCTGTTGTTCCTGGGGCCGTTCATCAAAGACGCCATCCTGATCTACAACTCGGCCCGGGATGCCGGCTGGGACGGGCCGGTCATCAGCAACCACGTTGGTTACGCAGATGAAATCTCCGAAGCCGAGGGGATGGATGGGTTCTACGCCGTAGCGCCCTTCCGGCTGCCGGATTTTCAGGCGGAAACCGCGGCGGATTCCTGGGTGGGACAGTGGTACCAGGAGTACAACGAGCTGTTCGGCGAACGTCCGCCCGGACAGGCCATGGCGGGCTGGCTGGCTGCAGACCTGACCGTGGCCGCACTGAAGGCGGCCGGACCGGAGCTGACCACGGCAGGCTTTGTCGCTGCCCTGGAGGACATCAACCAGTACGAAGACCCATTCGGGGGCGCAACGCTGTCGTTCAGCACCACCAAACACCAGGGCGCCAATTACCTGAACCTTTACCAGGTGCAGCAGGGCAAGTGGCAAACCGTGGCCACCGAACTACCCTACTGAGCACAACCGGATGCCGGCAGGCATGGAGTCCGACATGAAAAAGACCCTGATACTGATCACCACCGTGCTGCTGGCGGCCTGCGGCGGTGGCGGCGAGGAATCAACCGGCAGCGTGCGCGGCGTCACGGCCGACAGCATTACCCTGGGATCCCACACCGATCTGTCGGGGCCGGTGGCGGTCTGGGGAGTCGGCACCAGCAACGGCCAGCGGATGCGCTATGACGAAGTGAACGCTTTGGGTGGCGTACACGGGCGCAAGATCGAGCTGGTGGTGGAAGACACGGGTTACCAGGTGCCCGCGGCGGTCAAGGCCACCAACAAGCTGCTCAACGTGGACAATATCTTCCTCATGGTAGGCGCCCTGGGCACGCCGGCCAACAACGCCGTCTTGCCGAGAATGCTTGATGCGGGCGTTCCCAATCTGTTTCCACTGACCGCCGCGGTGCAGATGTACGAGCCCCTGCATCCCATGAAGTTCAGCGCGTTTGTCAGCTACCGGGATCAGGTGCGCAGCGGGGTGGCCCACATGGTGAAGCAACGCGGTGTCCAGAACGTGTGCCTGCAGGCCGTGGCCACCGACTACGGTGAGGAGGTCCACGTAGGGTTTGAGCAGGCCGTGGAAGAGTTGTCCCTGACGGTCTCATACGTGGGCCGCCACAAGGGTACCGAAACGGACTACTCAGGCACCGTGACCAGCATCCGCAACTCGGACTGCGAACTGCTGGTGCTGGGACCTTTGATCAAGGACGCCATCCTGATCTACACCGCGGCCCGGGACGCCGGCTGGGACGCCCCCATTGTCGGCAACATGGTGCCTTACAGCTACGAGGTGGCCGCAGCGCCGGGCATGGACGGCTTCTACTCGGTGGCGCCGGTGCTGCTGCCGGATTTTGCCGCGGAAAGCCAGACCGACTCCTGGGTCGGCAACTGGTACCGGAGCTACGTGGAACGCTACAACGAGGAACCACCGGTACAGGCGGTCAGCGGCTACGTCATGGCCGACCTGACGGTACGGGCCCTGGAGGCCGCGGGACCTGACCTGACCACCGATAAGGTCCTGGCGGCCCTGGAAGGCATCGACAACTACCAGGACCCGTTTGGCGGCCCGTCCATGTCTTTCAGTGCCACCAAGCACCAGGGGGCGGATTACCTGAATCTCTACCAGGTGCGCAACGGCAAGTGGGAAACCGTCGAGACCAGGCTCCCGTACTGAAATTTGACATGAGCCTGTAATCGGCAAATAGTCAACTAACGGGCTGTTTGGGAATTCTTCTGGGATGTCTGCATGAAACATTCACTGGCTGCGTTTTTAATATTGTGTTCCAGTTCACTGGCGGCGGTGGAGTTCGAAAACATGTCCATCAGCCTGTACGCGGATACCCTGGCCAAGGGTTTCAAGGCCTACCGGGAAGGCAACCACGAGCGCGCCTTCGCGCTGCTCAGCCTCACTGCCCGCTGGGGTGAAAAGGACGCCCAGCGCCTGCTCGGCGCCATGTACCTGGCCGGCGAAGGCACCAAGGTCGACCTGGTCGAAGGCACGGCCTGGCTCATGCTGGCCGCCGAATCGGGCCGCAAGATCGACCGGGATACCTTCAAACGGGCCAGGGAAGCCGTGCCCGAGCAGGTGTTGGATGCCGCCGATCAGATTTACGCAGAATACCTGCCGGTTTATGGCAAGTCCGCCACGGGCATCAGCTGCAAGCGGGCCCGCCGGGGCGACCGTGGACGCAAGGAAGTGGTCTGCGAACGGCCACGGGGCATCAATGACCAGCGGTTCAAGGTGCCGGTCGTTGACGCCGCCTTCTATTACGCCATCGGCGACTGACCGGCAGACCGCTCCCGCCAGCCACGGAAATCCAGCCGGAACAGGCTGGCAAACAGCACCGGCACCACCAGCAGGGTCAGCAGGGTCGCGAACAGCAGACCGAAGATGATGCTGATGGCCATGGGCTTGAACATGGCCGTTCCCCCCCACCACAGCGGCATCATGCCCAGTACCGTGGTGGCCGTGGTCAGCATGATGGGCCGCAGGCGCTGGATGCAGGCATGGACCACCGCATCACGCCGCTCCAGTCCTTCCTCGTTTTCCTCGATATTGATCCGGTCGATCAGCACGATGGCATTGTTGATGACGATTCCGGCCAGGGAAATCAGACCAAGGATGGTGAAAAAGCCAAAGGACGAGTTCGCCACCAGCAGTCCGAAGGTCACACCCACCAGCCCCAGGGGAATGGTGGCCAGGATGATCACCGGCCGTCGCAGCGAGTTGAACTGGAACACCAGCAGCAGCACGATCAGCATGGCCGCTATGGGCAGCTTGGCCGCGATGGAGGCATTCGCGTCACCCGACTCCTCCGCCTCACCACCTATTTCCACCGCGTGCTCGCGGGGCCACTGCTGGGCATCCAGCCAGGGCTGCAGATCACCATTGACCTCGGCCGCGGTAACTCCGGTGGGCAACTGCACCTTGAGTGACAGGGTGCGATCCCGGTCGCGACGTTCGATGACGCCCGGTTCAAACGCCAGGCGAATGTCGGCCACCTGGCGTAGCGGGACGGCCTGGCCCGTCGCGCTGGAATAAACGCTGAGCCCTTCCAGCTTGCCGATGTCCTGCCGGTCCGTTGCCACCGTCCGCAGGGTCACCGGAATCAACTGGTCACCCTCCCGGTACTGGGTCAGGTCGATGCCGGACAGGGAGGCTGACAGTGAATAAGCCACCTCTTCGCTGGTGACGCCGGCGCGGCGGGCACGGTCCTGGTCCACTTCAACCATGAGCTTCTTGGTTTGCAGGCCCCAGCTGTTCTTGACCGATGCAACCCGCGGATCCTGGACCAACTGGTCGGTCACCTGGTCCGCCATCTGGTACAGGCTGTCGAAGTCCGGGCCAGAAATCCTGACAACGATGGGATACCCCACCGGCGGACCGTTCTCCAGACGGCTCAGTTTTACGGCGAGGTCCGGGTGATTTTGCAGCACGTACCGCTCGATGCCGGCGATGACCTCGTTGACCCGGGAGCCGTCAGTGGCGTTGGCCACCAGAAAGGAGTTGGCCGGATTGGGATTGGGCGGGTTCAGGCTCAGGTAAAAACGCGGTCCGCCATCGCCCACGTAGGTCATCCAGTCCGACAAGGCCGGATCATCCACGTTGACAAAGGTCTCCAGCACGAACCGATCGATATCGGTCATGATCGCCTGGGAGGTTTCGATGGAGGTCCCAAGGGGCATTTCAAAATTGCCGGTAAACACCGGGTCCTCGGACGGTTCGATAAACCGCTGTGGAACCAGTCCCATGCCCTGGAGCGCCAGGAAAAAGATGCCCAGGACAGCCACACCGAAAAGACCCCGATGGCGCAACGAGGCCACCAGTATCCCACGGTAAGCGTTGTACCATCGGCCGTCGAAGGTGTGCCCACCTTCAGACGCCGGTGCGACCTTGATGGCGCGGGTAGTCACCATGGGGATGAAGGTCATGGTAATCACCCAGGACAGCAGCAGGGCAATGGTGACCACGTAGAATATGGCCGCGGTATATTCACCCACCGCTGATTCAGCCAGGGCGATGGGCATGAAAGCCGCGGCCGTGGTCAATGATGACACCAGCAGGGGGAGCTTGAGCTCCCTGCCGGATTCAACCGCCGCTTCCACCGGGCCGGCACCAGCCTCCCGCTTCAACAGGATGGACTCCACCATCACGATGGCATTGTCCACCATGAGCCCCAGGGAAATAATCAATGCAGCCAGGGAAATCTGGTCGATGGTCACACCAAACTGCTGCATCACAAAAAATGTCGAAATCATGGTGATCGGGATCAACGATGCCACCACCAGCCCAACCCGCAATCCCAAAAAGACAATCATGACCAGCATCACGATCAACACGGCCTGACCCAGGCTGCTGACGAAATTGCTGACGCTCTTCTCCACCAGCTCGGCCTGGAACCAGATTTGAGTGAGCTCGATGCCCCAGGGATAACGCGCCTGGATTTCCGGGATACGCTGGTTGAGGATTTCGCCCAGCTTGAGGATGTCTCCCCCCTCCCGCATGGATACGGCTATGGACAGCGCCGACTGACCGTTGGAGCGGGTGACGCTGCGGGGCGGGTCCTTGTAGGCCCGGGTGATGTTGGCGATATCGCCCAGGTAAACCACACCACCGCCGGGTAACTGGATGGTGGAACGGGCCAGGTCATCGATGGACTCGAAATTGCCGGTAGGCTCCAGCGCGATCCGCTCACGGCCGCTGACCACGTTGCCGCCCGAGGACAGGATATTGGCGCCCACCAGGGCGTTGGACAGGCGCTGGGGCGAGAGCCCCAGCTCGGTCAAACGGGCATTGTTGTACTCGACAAAAATGACCTCTTCCTGGTCACCGTTGATTTCAACCTTGGCCACTTCGGGAATCTTGAGCAGGTCATCCCGGATCTCGTCTGCCACATCTTTGAGCTCGGCAAAACTGAACCCGTCTCCGGTCAAGGCGTAAACGCTGCCGAACACGTCGCCAAATTCATCGTCAACGTTGGGACCCCGGATCCCGGAAGGCAGATCGTCCACCATGTCCTCGATCTTGCGCCGCAGATCGTCGAATATCGGCCGCATTTCCTTGTAGGACTCGAGAAAATTGACCGTGACGATGGATATGCCGGTGCGGGACTCGCTGATGATGTTGTCCACCTCGGGCATTTCCTGGATTTTTTTCTCGATCTTGTCGGTGACCAGCAGCTCCATGCGCTCCGGGCTGGCCCCGGGCATGCGGGTGGTGACTACCGCCGTTCGAATGGTGAAACCAGGATCCTGGGCTTTGGGCAGATTCGCGTAGGCCAGGGCGCCGGACAGCACCACCAGCACCACCAGCACCAGGGTGACGCGATTTTTCTCGATGGCTGCGCTGGTCAAAGACATGAGCAGGATTCCAGCGTGGTCATCCGTTGCCTCTCTCGGTGTACAGCACCCGTTGTCCGTCTCGTATCACCGAGACGCCGGCAGTCACCACCCGGTCGCCGGATTCCAGGCCGCTGATGATCTCGAGACCGTCCTCGGTCAGCTCGCCGACGGTAACCGGGCGGCGGCTGATCACCGCCTTACCGTCCGCCTCGGGGTTGAGGAGGAAAACAAAACTGCCATTGGGGTCCTGGATCACGGCAGACAGGGGAATCAGCTGGCGGGTACTGGACACCTCGAAAGCGAAACTGACCTCGGCTGCCAGCCCGGACCTCAGGTCTGGACCGGGATCGATCACCCTCAGGGTGACGGGAAAAGTAACCGCGTTGTCGGTGGAGCTGACACCCACCTCGGTGACACGTCCGGCGTAGGCCGCATCATCCAGAGCACTGAATTGTACGCCTACTTCCATGCCCTGGCGGATCCGGGCTATCAGGCCCTCGGGTACCGAAACATCCACTTCCAGCCCTTCGCCACAGTTCACCACCGCAATAGGCGTCCCCACATTGGCGTTTTCATTCAGCTCCACGTTGACCGCCGCGACACTGCAGTCACTGCCCGCCGTCAGCCGGGTGTATTCCACGTTGAGGCGGGACAGCTCCAGGGCCTTCTGCGCCGCCGCCACCTGGGCGCTGGCTGATTCCGATGTGGCACGGGCAGCATCAAGGTCATTGCGCGAGGCATTGCTGTTTTCATAGAGGCCTTTGACCCGCTCGTAGTTGGCCGCAGCGTTTCTTTCGCTGGCCTGGGCCTGGACCAGGCTCGCCTGGGCCTGCTGGGCCTGCAGTTCATAGGGTGACGCGTCCAGTCTTGCCACGAGGTCACCGGCCTTGAGCGCGTCACCTACCTGGATCGGCAGATCGACGATGGTGCCGGCCACCTTGAAGCTCAGGCGCGACTCCTGGGCGGGCTTCGAGATGCCAGAGAAGGTCCTGATCCGCTGGGCGTCGGCACCACCGATGACCATACTGCGGACCGGCCGCAGCTGCGGCTCCGTGGCTGACTCTTCCTGTCCGCAGCCCGCCAGGGACAGGCCGGCCAATGCGGCGGCCACCCATCCCCGGCGCCATTGTCGGTAACTCATCGGTTGCTCTCCCGTTCCGCAAAGAAGTTGCGCATTTTCTCGGCCTCGATTTGCTGGCGTTCGTCGCTGAGCGTAAATTCAAACTGCCCCATGGCGCGCATTCCCGCCATGACGTCGATAAGAAAGTCATAGACCGCGTTGTCGGCCGCCTCCTCGGCACCCAGCGCCGCATTCTGCGCGTCCAGCAGGTTAACCACGTTTTCTATGCCGCTGGCATAAGCGTCCGTCACCAGATCCAGGCTCTTGCGTGAGGCTTCGGCGGCCTGTTGTGCCAGTTCGATGTCCGAAAACGAGGCGTTGGCCTGGTGCAGGGCCGCCCGGATATTTTGCGCGACGCGCTCCTCGGTTGCCGCAAGCACCGTTTCAAGTTGTTCCAGCTCCAGGCGTGCCCGGCTCAGCTCCGACCGCCGGCTGCCGCCGTCGAATATGGGAATGGAGCCCTGTACGGTCAGTGTCCAGTCATCTTCATTCTCCAGTATCCCGACCCCGGCGCCAGACTGCTCCAGGTTGTCCGAGTACTGTCCCTGCAGCGAGAAGTCCGGTAGCCAGATGGCCCGGCGTGCGTTTTCGACTTCTCGCTTCTTGGCTGCAACCAGAGCCTTGACCTCCTTCAGTTCCGGCGATCTCTCGAGTCCCTGGGAGGTATAAAATTCCAGCAGCGTCTGCCATTGCCGGGGATTGTCGATCAGGCGGTCATAGTCATCGGCATTCATCGCGAACGGGTCGCTGTAAACCGGCGCCTCCAACTGGAAACGCTCAGTCAGTGGCCGATGCAGCAGGCGGTTCAGGGCTTCCCGGGCCTGCACCAGGCCGGACCGGGCCGCCAGAAGATCGGAACGCGTGGAGGCCATCCGGGTTTCCCAGCGGTAGATGTCCGCAGCGGTAGCCGTTCCCACCTGCACCCGGTCCCGGGCCAGGTCCAGGTTGGTTCGGGTCACCTTGAGGTTGTCCTGCTGCACCCGCAACTGCGTCTCTGACCGCAGTACGTTGAGGAACGCCACCGAGGCGGCCTGGATGATGTCCAGCCGAACCTGTTCCAGGGCCTGTTCCCGGCCCAGGTAGAGATACTCCTGGATCGCGATCCCGGCCCAGATGTCGTCGACGTAAAGTGCCTGGGAGAGGGAAATCGCCCCATCCAGGCTGCGCTCGGGAAACTGGCCGGCCTCCACCAGCGGCGACACCTTGCGCTGGCTGTAGCTGCCTCCCAGACCCAACTGGGGCAGCCTTGCCGTCCGGGCAATACGTACGTCCTGGTACCCTGCCTGCAAGCCTAGCCGCTCGGCCGCCAGGTCCAGGTTCTGCTCAACCGCCAGCCGGGTTACGGATCGCAGCGTGTAGGTCGGGCCTTCCGCCGGCGGCTCTTCATTCAGCAGCACTGCCTCGCTGAGCACGTCGAACCGGGGCGACAAACCAATACGCCGCGCCGTTTCCAGGTTGATGGACAGCTCCCGTTTTCCGCGAAAAATGACCGGCAGGTTTTCGGGCCGTTCACCCAGCAGCACCGACTGCATATGCAGCGCATTGCGCCGCGCCAGGCGGGTCCAATCCTGGGCCACCGCGTCCGAGGCCAGGAATCCGCGCGCCACCGACGGCTGACCGCCCACCAGGCTGAAGGACGGCAGGCCCATCCGGGTCATGCTTTCGATCAGGTCGTCGAATTCCGGCGCCGGCATGCGCGGCAGGCCAGTCACCACCACTGCATCAGTGCCTTCCGGCAATCGGGACAGAATATCCCGGTCCTCCCGTCCCCGGTGCGCGATGGGCACCAGGTTGACCCCCAGTTCGTCCAGCCTGGAACTGACGATTGGGCCGTCCTTGACGATGTCCAGCAGGATCGCATCCACCAGCAGGGCTGGTTGGTGGAAAGAAAAAATCCTCCGCATAGACTGAATATCTTCATCAAAATCAACAGGATCGGTCAGATAGTTAAGGTTTTTTACGCCACTTGTATTGCCGTCGATCGGCGCCCTGACCAGCTGTCGGTCGAACACGATGGGCAGGAATGTGGGCTTGTCGAAGCTGCCGCGGCTGACCAGCAGCTGGTTGGAGGCCAGGCCCAGCACCAGCACCAGGTCGATATCGGGATCGGCGTAGGCCTGTTCCAGGGCATCA
This sequence comes from Lysobacterales bacterium, assembly GCA_030065125.1. Taxonomy (GTDB): domain Bacteria; phylum Pseudomonadota; class Gammaproteobacteria; order Xanthomonadales; family SZUA-38; genus JASJDM01. Next base: position 45,135 of record JASJDM010000028.1, read on the forward strand.
ACAATCCCCTGGGCCTGCCACTGGCCGGAAAGCGATTTGACCTCCAGCTCGAATTCGCCCGCGGTCAGGGTTTCCAGCTCTCCGACGAACGTCTGCAGGACCAGGGAAAAGTCGCCCCGGACGTCGCCGTCGTTGATGACTGCCAGGCCCACCGGATGGGCCGGCTGGACCATCAACTGACTCACCAGTACGGCGGTCAGCAGACCCGCCCAGGTCGTTTTCAGCATCGGGAATACCCCAAAAATCCCACAATGCGAAAGTTTAGCTCAAGGGTGTGTGAATGAAAGTGCTTTCAGGGCTCATTGACCAATTGCAGGTAGGCATCCAGGCTCCTCTCCGGGGCCGGCTCAAATGACCGTTGGGTTACCGTCAATTGTTGGATGCGATCCAGGCGAAAATTCCGGAACCCATGGCGCAGCCGGCACCAGCCGCCCAGGGTCCACGCGTGGCCCCAGAATGCCAGGCATACCGGTTCGACCTCCCTGGAGGAATCGGCCTCGTCGGCCCTCTGGTAACGAATTCGCAACAGCTTCCGCTCCTCGATGGCGCGGTGCAGTTCATCCACCCGGAAACGCAGGTGTTGCTGAAAATCCGGCACCAGCACCGGCGACCGGGCGGCAGCGCGCCGGCTCTCCGCCGGCGCCACCGACTCGATCTTGACCAACGCACGCCGGGCCGCGTCACCCAGCCGCCGCGATGTGAACGCCCGCGCCATGCGAACGCCAATCACCAGCGCTTCCAGTTCCTCTGCATCAAACATCAGGGGCGGCAGATCCGAACCTTTGCGCAACAGGTAACCCACACCGGCTTCACCCTCGATGGGAATACCGCTGAGCTGCAGGTCCCGGATATCCCGGTAGACCGTGCGCTCGGACACCTCGAGCTGCTCAGCCAGCGAATGAGCCGTGACCGCCCGCCGGCGCCCGCGCAGCTGCTGCACCAGCATGAACAGCCGGTCAGCGCGGCGCATCAGTGTCCGGGTTATTGTGCGTCTGCGTCCCGGTCAGACCAGGCCGCCATCTCCAACCCGCCCGGCTCGGTGAAATGAAACCGATGACCACCCGGGAAGGCGAAGATGTCCTTGACAATTTTTCCGCCCGCCTGTTGCACACGGCCTCGCAGCGCCTCCAGGTCTTCGAAGAAAAACACCACCAGCGGGTTGCTCCCCGAGCCGGAGGCTTCGGGTGAGCACAGCCCACCGGCCAGCCGGCCATCTTCGAAGCTGACATAGTCCTCTCCCCACTCCGTGAACGGCCAGCCGAAGACCTGGCTGTAGAAGGCCCGGGACGACGCCATGTTGGGGGTCTGGAATTCAATGTAGTCGATCTGGTTGTTGCGGGGATCAGCCATTGTAGTCGCTCCTTTGGCGGCCGGGGAAAGACCGCCGTTACGTTGCCTGTCGCGATCATAGCTCGGGTCTACTGACAACGTAGTGTCAGTAGACTTGTCGAAACCACAGGGTCCCCCTGCCTGAGATTTCCGGTAACATGCCGCCCATCTTGAATGCCCCGGGGTCTGTCAGTGCAATCCATTGTCGATACCATCAATAACATCGTCTGGAGCCCGGCGCTGGTTTACCTGTGCCTCGGCGCCGGCCTGATCTTTTCGATACTCACCCGGTTCGTTCAGCTTCGCCTGTTCGGCGAGATGGTGCGGCTGCTGTTTCACGGCAAATCATCAGACGCCGGTATCTCATCGTTCCAGGCGCTGGCGGTTTCGTTGTCCGGGCGCGTGGGCACCGGCAATATCGCCGGGGTCGCCGCCGCCATCGGCTTCGGCGGACCGGGCGCTATTTTCTGGATGTGGGTGGTAGCCTTCCTCGGATCCGCTACCGCCTACGTGGAATCGGCCCTGGGCCAGATCTACAAGGAAGAAGAGGAAGGTCAGTACCGCGGTGGCCCGGCCTTTTACATCGAAAAAGCCATGGGTCAGAAGTGGTACGCCTGGATCTTTGCCGTGGCCACCATCATTGCCACCGGCCTGCTGCTGCCGGGGGTGCAGTCCAACGCCATCGGCAACGCGGCGGAACTGGCCTTCGGCAACGGCGAGACCATGAACACCTGGTTCGGCGAGCTCAGCGTCATCAAGTTCTCCGCTGCACTGATCGTGGTGTCCGTCCTCGGCTTTATCATCTTCGGCGGCGTCAAGCGGATTGCCCACTTTACCCAGGTAGTAGTGCCATTCATGGCGCTGGGATACATCGTCACCGCCGTGGCCATCGTGGCCCTGAACCTGGACCAGCTCCCCAGAGTCATTACGCTCATTCTGGGCGAGGCGTTCACCTGGGAGGCAGTGACCGGCGGCGCCGTCTTCTGGGGTGTGAAACGCGGTATCTTTTCCAACGAGGCGGGCCAGGGTACCGGGCCCCACGCCGCCGCCGCGTCAGAAGTTGAACACCCCGCCCAGCAGGGCCTGGTGCAGGCCTTTTCGGTTTACATCGACACCCTGTTCGTCTGTACCGCCACCGCCTTCATGATCCTGATCACCAACTCCTACAACGTGGTCGGCGTGGACGGTCAGCTGCTGGTGGCCAACGTGGCGGCCAGCATTGACCCCAACACCCCCACCTTCACCCAGCTGGCGGTGGAAAACGCCCTGCCCGGGGTTGGCAAGCCCTTCGTGGCCATAGCTTTGTTCTTCTTCGCCTTCACCACCCTGCTGGCCTACTACTACATTGCCGAAACCAACGTGGCCTACCTCAAGCGTTTCTTCCACTTCAAACCGGCCCTGACCCTGCTGAAACTGGCCCTGATGGCATCGGTGTTCTACGGCGCCATCCGCACCGCCAGCCTGGCCTGGGGACTGGGTGAAATCGGCGTGGGCCTGATGGCCTGGCTCAACATCGTGGCCATCCTGATCCTGTTCTTCATGGGCCGACCCGCCATGAAGGCGCTGGCGGATTACGAGGCGCAGAGAAAGGCCGGCGTCGCGAAGTACAAGTTTGATCCAACTGCCCTGGGCATCAGGAATGCCGCGTTCTGGGAGGAACGCAAGGGTGATTAGTTCATCCGCAAGACGGGCCGTCCCGGCCCGATCGCGGTCGTGATTGGAAGGTGTTCAGTCGAAGGTCATGCCGGCCCGCTTTCGAAGCCGGTCGATGATGGAGAGTCCGAACGCCGCGGCAGGCGTGTAGATGCCGCCGGGCAACTCTGAGGCTTCGTCAGTCAGGCACAGGGCCGCTTCGGAAATCATCTTGGAGGTGGAGCCGTAGCCCGGATCCATATCGCCGGTCACCACCACCTGGACGGGTCCGGCGTCGTCGGCGTGGCCCACGAACAGCAGATCGTAAGAACCGGCTTCACGCTCTTCCTTTGACGGTCCCTCGCCCGGCTTGGGCCCTTCCTTATCACCCAGGTCATTGGACCGGGCCATGGCCTTGGCCATGTCTTCGCCGGTGTCGCCGGGCCCGGTCATGACCATCTCGTCGTAGACAAAATCTTCGCCGTAGGGATGCCCCATCAGGAAGTTGCTGCGGTGGATATTCTTGGTATTGATCGGCGCCATGATGAAGGGCGCACACCAGGTATTGAGCACCGTGTCTTCCACCGGCTTGGTCAGCCCGGGCTGTTCGGGGCCCTCGAACCCCGGCGTCAGGGCGAAGTGGTTGCGCAGGACACCGATCACCGCCGGGTCCTGGGCCGCGGCCGCCATGGTGGCCTTGAAGCTGGCCGCGGTGCCGCCGGAAAAACGACCCTTCATGCTGCGTACCCGCCCACGAACCCGGTTGGCCGGACGGCCCAGTTCGGCCCTGGCTTTCTCCTGCAGCAGCAGCACGCCGAGGTCGAACGGAATGGAGTCGAAGCCACAGGAAAAAACGATACGGGCGCCACTGCGGCTGGCTGCTTCAGAGTGCATGCCAATCATTTGATGCATCCACGCCGGCTCACCACACAGGTCCACATAATCGGTGCCGGTCCGTGCACAGGCGGCCACCAGTTCGTTGCCGTAAAGCTGGTAGGGTCCCACGGTGGTAATCACCACCCTGGCCTGATTTACCATGGCCTCCAGAGACGAGGCCGAGTCTGCGTCCGCGGTCAGCAGGGCCGTGTGGGGCGGCGCGTTGATCTCTTCCCTGACCCGGGCCAGCTTGTCGGCGCTGCGGCCGGCCATGGCCCAGGACATGCTGTCGCCATACTGTCGCGCCAGGTATTCCGCCACCAGCCGACCGGTGAAGCCGGTGGCGCCGTAGACCAGGACGTCGAATGCTCTGGACTCACTCATGTTCAACTCCAGTTTGCCGGTGGCATGTTGGGGGGTGGTTGCTGCCCGCCCTGGGGCGCGGGCTGTTGGCCAGGCTGTTGGGCAGCCTGCTGCACCGGCTCCTGGAACAGGTAGCTGACCATGTCATAGCGAACACCCGAGGTCACTGGCAGCATCTGTTGCGCCAGCGAACCCGAATACACCAGGACGCCGCCAGCCGGAACACGAAAACGCTGGGGCCCGAACTCGGGAAATACAATCTCCCCTCCCTCGTAATCATCATTCAGGCTTGCGATCAGGGCGAAGGCGCGGTGGCGGTTGTCCGGGATCAGATTGATCCGATGAGCGCTGTAACCGCCCTCCTCGGCGCTGTCATGAGACGTGATGCGGATTCTTTCAAACGCCTGGACGCCGTAGGCAAACGCGAACGCAATCTCCGGCAGCAGGCGTTTGCCCACCACCTGGTTGATCTGCCGGGTCAGTGCCTGGTCGTCCAGCACGGTTTCCCGCCGCCCACGGGCGACCGGCCCAAACGGGTTGAACGGTTCCGACGCGGGATCCAGGTCGGGAGCCGATGCGTGGGCCTCGATCAGCGCATCACAGATCTCCGCATCCAGGATCCGAGGCAGGGTCAATACCGGAGCTACGCTCTGCACGATGCTGGCCTGGCTGTCATCCGCGTTCCAGCGAGTGGTCCAGGCGTCGGGGACGCTGGGGCCGCGCCGGGTCACCCGGAGGTGTTCGTCGAACGCTATCCACAGGTCGCCGCTGTCTCCGTCCATCAACTGGCTTCGCAGGGTGCCGTCGTCGGCAATCACGCCGATCCTGTCATCCTCCGGTGCCTGCAGCGGCCCCGGCGTCACCAGCAGGACCCTGGCGTGGGCGGGCACATTGTCCAGCGCCTGCATTACATCGTCCGTGCTCGGCGTGTTTTCCGCCAGCCAGATTGCTCCCACCGATCCACAGGAAAAGTGGTACAGCATGAAAGGCTGACCGGCCTGGTCTGAGCCAACGATATTGGGGAGTCTCTCGCCTGGATGAATCATCTTAACTATTGTCCAAGTTCCGCAGGCAGCGGCGGCGCCTCGGTGGGAATGATGTTCTGGTGCGCTTCCAATTGATCCATGATCTCTGCTATAGCTGCTTCGAGCTGGCTGTCACGGCCCTGGTTGGTTGAGATGGGATCGAGCATCACCTCGATATCCGGGGCTACGCCTTCATTTTCAATGGTCCACTGGCTGTCGGGCGTGAAGAAGCGGAAGAACGGCACGGTCAGAAATCCCCCGTCGATCAGTCGCGGATTGTGGGAAATGCCGATCAGGCCACCCCAGGTCCGGGTCCCCATGAGTTTGCCTATGCCCAGGTGACTGAACGAGTAAGGCAGGTAGTCGCCGCCTGACCCGGCATCCTGGTCGATCAGCATCAGCTTGGGACCATGGATGGCGCCCGCCGGGGTGTTGAAGATCTTGCCGTCCCGGTCTTTCCAGCCGGAGAGGTGCCGACGACTCAGCACCTCGGTGATGTAGTTGGCGGCCTGGCCGCCGGAGTTGGAACGCTCGTCGATGATCACCGCTTCCCGGTCAATCTGGGAGAAAAACATCCGGTTGAAAAAGGTATAGCCGGCACCGGCGGTGTTGGGCAGGTACACGTAAGCAACCCGGCCGTCGGTGGCCTCATCCACCTGCTGTCGATTCTGTTCGACCCAGCGCCACAGACGCATGCTGAACTCAGAATCCACCGGCACGACGACTATCTCCCGCGCGTTACGGCCATCGGCGCGGGGCCCGACTTTCAGCGTAACCTGCTCGCCCACGGTGCCCTGCAGCCGCTCGAACAGGTTGTCTGCCGCCGTCAGGTCCTGGCCGTTGACTGCCAGCAGGTACTCCCCCTCCCTGGCTTCGTTGCCCGGAGTAGCCAGCGGCGCCTCGATGAACGGGTTCCAGGCTTCCCCGGTGTACACCCGGGTCAGGCGATAGCGGTCATTTTCAATGATGAAATTAGCCCCCAACAGCCCGGTCCGGGTGCCCTCTTCCCGGTGCACGTCACCGCCACCCACGTTATTATGGCCGGCCTGCATTTCCGCGATCATTTCCACCAGCACGGTATTCAGATCTTCCCGGCGCCCCACGTGGTCCACCAGCGGGCGAAAGCGATCGTACACCGCCTGCCAGTCCAGGCCGTGCATGTTGTCGGCGTAGAAGTACTCCTTCTCCATGCGCCAGACCTCGTCGAAGATCAGCGCCCACTCCTCCCGGGGATCGATCTTCACCCGAACACCGTCCAGGCCCAGGGGTTCCGGCTTGATTTCATCGCCCACCTCACCGAAGGCCAGGGAGCCGTCAGTCTTGTAAACGAGGAGCTTCTTGCCATCGCCGCTGAAACCGAAGCCGTAGAGTCCGCTCATCAGGGACTGGACTTCCTTTTCCTCGAAGTTGAATCGCTTCAGCGCATTGTCGTCCTGGGCATTGCCTTCGGGCGGCTCGTTGGTGATCCCGGGCTGGACGTACTGCATGAAGTACAGGTGACCGTCGTCAGCCACCGCCAGATTACCGTAGTTGCGTTCGGCCACCGGCAGGGCAACCATGCGCGCACGCAGGCCCTCGAGATCGATGCGGGTCTCCGGCAGGCTTTCTTCCTCGTCTTCGTCCTTGGATCCCTCTTCTTCATCCTTGTCGGATTCTTCCTCGTCGGCATTCTCGTCCCCGCTGCCGGGCAGCATGGGTGACTTGCCGTCCGCCGCCAGCACCACGGCGTACAGCCCGGCACGATAGGGGCGCTCCTGGCTGGTCATATTCAGGCCCACCTGGGTCGGGCCGGAGTTGGTGGACGCGGCAAAGTACAGGTAGGCGCCGTCACGGCTGAAGGCCGGAGACGCTACGTCGGCAAAACCCTGGGTCACCGGGTATTCATCGCCGGAGTCAAAATTCCGCAGTATCAGGTCGCGGTGATAGTTGGCGCCTTCGCGGGTGTAGGCCATCCACCGGCCATCGGGTGAAAGAGCGACCTCGATCTGGTCCCGGCGGGTGCCTGTGGCAATCCTGCTGGTACGCCCGCCGTCCAGCTCAATGCTATACAGACTGAGGTGGTTGTCCTGAAAGATGATGCGGGCATCATCCCCGGCGCTCCAGTCCAGCAGGGTATAGAAATGGGTTCCAAGCTCATATTCGCGGGTGTCACCCATGCCGGTCTGGTCTTCGAGCACCAGGCTCTGGCCCGAGAGCGAGTCCACGATATAGGCAATCTCATTGCCGTCCGGAGACCACATGGCGGTGTATTCGCGACGCTCGCCGGTGCCGGTGACATTGCGGGTCGATCCCTCGTCGGTGGGCACGGTAAATACCTCGCCCCGGGCGGTCACTACCGCCCGCTTGCCGCTGGGAGACAGGGCGGCCCGTTCGATGTTACCAGCGGCATTCTTCCACTGGGTCCGCAACTGGGGCAGGTCCGGGTTGATGCTGACAGCGATCGCCGATACTGAGCCGTCTGCCAGGCTCAGGCGTTTCAGCTGGCCGCCTGCCTCGTACACGATGGTATCACCATGACCGTCAGCAGCGCGGATATCCCATTCCTGCTCGTCACTGATGCGGTTGATGGCACCGGACTCGGCGTCATAGCGAAAGATATTGAACTGCTTGTCTTCCCGATCGGAAATAAAATACAGCCGCTCCCCCAGCCACATGGGGTTGAAATTGGTGGCCCCTTCCCCGGGCACGGTGGTCACCGTCTGGGCGGCCATGTCCATAATCATGATGGCCGGCGTGGTACCGCCGCGGTATCCCTTCCAGCCGGCGGCACCGCCAAACAGGCCGCGGTAGCCCGAGCCGTGGGCGATATAGGCAAACCGGGCGTCAATGCTGTCGTACACGCCACGGTACACCCGGGCTTCCATGCGTTTGACCGGGAGCCCGCCGTCCACCGAAACATGGTAGAGCTGCCCCGACCGGCCATGATCGGTTTCCCGGGCCGACACCAATGTCACGGCAGTGCCGTCTGCGGTCCACCCGGTGGGGGTATCCTGGCCGGGATGGTAGGTCAGGCGCCGCGGCTGGCCCCCGTCGACGGAAATCACGTAAACGTCCACGTTGTTTTCGTGGGCGCCGGCATAGGCCAGCCACTGGCCATCGGGTGAAAAGCTCGGCTGGCTTTCGTCAGCCGGGCTGGAGGTCAGGCGTCGGGGCGCCGAACCGTCGGGGTTGGCAACCCAGATGTCACCGGCGTACACGAACGCCAGCCTGTCAGCGGACAAGGCCGGCTGCCGCAGCAGCAGGGTCGATTCAGCATAGGAGCCAAAAGCCACCAGCGCGAGCGACAGGCCCGCAATCAGCTTGTTGAAGTACATGGATTCCCTCTCTTGATTCGCCCGCCTGGCGTCCGCGGTCGAGTGTCAGAATATTTTGGGGCGCAAGTATAAGCCCCCCGCTCAGCACCTACCAGGTTGCAGCCCAGGTTGAGGGCGCCGCCGTACGGTAAGCCGCCGCAATTCTGGTGGATAAGCAGCCGGCCCGCCTGTGCCGGTTCTCATGGGTCAGCGATGCCGCCCGGACCCGGGCCTTTGCGGGCCCGCCACAGCTGCAGGACTGCGTCAGCCAGAATCATCAGACCCATGAGCAGCAGGGTCAGCTTGGCCGAGGTGGACTGAATGGGGCGGTCACCGTGCAGCAGCACCGTGGCCACGATAACGGCGGCGTAAACCCCAATGTGCAGCTGGCTGCGGATAATGCTCGACATGGCCTGGCGCTCCTCTCAATCCGGCAATGCGGCGAGAATAGTCTGCATGTTGCGCTTGTAGGCGCGCAGTGCTTTAACACCGCGCGCGGTCAGCTGGTACACAGTACGGGGGCGGTTGGCCTGGAAGGACTTTTCGATTTTCACCAGCCCTGCATCGCCGAGGCGGCTCATCTGCACCGAAAGGTTGCCCCGGGACAATCCTGACAGGTTCAGCAGGTAGGTGAAGTCGGTTTTTTTGACTACCGACAGGAAAGCCATCAGCCTCAGGCGGGCCGGCTCGTGCAGCATGTCATTGATCTCCGGAAATTCCTTCACGGCGCTCAGTCCAGCGGGCCCGGGTCAGCCGGATTGCGCAGCAGGAACCGAACCAGTGTGGTCGAGGCGATCACCAGCATTGCGCCACCGCTAACCGTGAGTATCAGACCCGGCGTCCATCCCCGGACGGCGCCAGCCAGCGCCGCCACCACCAGTATCGCGGCGTAACCGAGGAATCGTGGACTGCCAATCAGGGCGGCCGTCAGAACTGCCAGAACCCCCAGCAGCATGGCCGGCAATCCCGCAATGAACGTGGTCCCCGGCAGAGTCAGGGAGTCTCGCAGGAAATAGAGCTCCAGGAAAAGAACCAGGGTCGCGATGCCGCCATACATGACCCAGCGCAGGTTGCGGGCGTTGCGTGACGTGCGCTGATCACCGAACTCCACCAGGCCGAGCCGCGGCTCAATCAGCTTCTGGCGCAATGGCGACCAGATCGGGACCATCAGGGCTGGCACAATTGCCGCGGCAACCGGCAGGTCGCGCAGCCAGAACAGTCCGATAATCAGCACCCCGACCGCTGCCATCACGTCCAGCAGGCCGTCCTCCCAGTAAGTTCGAAATACGCGGCGTTCCAGATTGTTGAGATTTTCCAGCATTTCCCGACACTCGTCTTTTTCATAAACTAGTTTATACCATAAACTTAATGGGTCGGATTTCGTGGAAAACCGAGAGAAGCAAACCGCGAGGGAATTTGACCCGTTGGCTAAGACTTGCCAGAAGAAACTAAATTTCGACGGCTCGTGAGCGACTATTGAGAATCCTGAAGCGAGGGCCCTGACCCAAGCCCTTGCGCATTGCGTTGCATCAGCAGCCGCGCTTTCAACCAACTCCCCGAAGACACGGTGGCCTCGTCTTCACAATCGATGAAATATTCCCGGCCACTGAAGGAGCTGCGGCTGGCAAGCCTGTCGATGAAGTCTTCGGTTGTTTTGGCGTAGCGCTTGCCGCGACTGTACTTCATCCGCAAGTGCGATTCCGCCTTATCAGCGTCGTAGGATTTGCCGTTTCGGATAAACGTGCAGCCGCTGTCACCCACAGCGGTCAGCAGCGCGTCGATCTCCTGGTCCGGGTCCGGCGCGGAGCCGGCCGCAGATGCCTCAAGAATCAGCAGCAGTGCCAACAGGCTTGTTTTCACAGCGCCAGACTCAGCATGAGCGGGTTGTGGTCGGAACTTCTGACCGGCTCACTGTCAACCTGGCCGGCAGTCAGGCCACGCACGTAGACGTGGTCCAGGGGCCAGCCCATGACCCGGGTGCGGTGATCTCTGCCAAAATCCGGCGCGTGAAGACTGAGGTCCCGGACAAGGGTTTCTACGATCCGTGCCCGGCGGCCGCGCCAGGTGTTGAAGTCACCGGCGAGGACGATTGGCCCATCGTGGCTTTCCAGGACCGTTCTGATCTGATCGATCTGGCGCTGGAATTCGGTGACGCCAAACGAAAAATTGACGCCGTGCACGTTGACCACCACCAGGTTCTGATCCGTCTGGGACAGCCCATATTCCGTGACCAGGGTCGCCTTGGGGGTCCGCAGCCATGGTTCCAAAGTGATCAGATTGCACTGGGTCAGCGGTACCGAAGCACTGTAGGTCATCAACCCGGTACGCAGGCGGGCGTTGCGGTAACCCGGCGCAAAAGAGCTGATCAGGCGTGATCCGGCCCGGCGAGGAATGGCCATGGCGTCATTGGCCTCCTGCAACAGCAGCAACTCCGAACCCTGTTCGATCCGCTCAAGGTCCTGCAACCAGCGCGAATTGGCGCCTTTCTGGATGTTCCAACTGACCAGCCGCAGGTCCTCCGCTGGAAGCTCACCTGGGGTTTCCGGCTTTTCCAGCGCGATCTGCGAAGCGCAGTCCGCGGCGTCTGTTGCCACGGGGCCCGAATAGATTCGAGAAACCGTCAGATCCAGATTGTCCGCTTCCCATGGGTCCGGCAGCACGGCGCAACTGCCGGCGCAGACCAGGGCGGGTAGCAAAAGGATCTGGCGAATGGTTTTCAACTGCTGCTTCGAAATGACAGGGAAGCCCGCTATCTTACATGCCCGGGGTTTCCATTACCCGTGCGGGGGGGGCTCAGGCCATCAGGCGGTGGGTCAGCCGCTGCAGCCCCGGCCTGATGCGGAGGAAGAACAGGTAAGCCTTTTCCAGCACCCACGCAATGGGCCGGAATCGTGCAGCGATTCCCAGCGGACGCAACAGAGGTATGGCACGCCACATGGCGGCAAAGGCCGCCGCCCCCGACAACATCGGGCCGCTGCCCTCCCGCGCATGGAACCGGGCCAGCAGGGTTTCCCGGTCCACAGGGCAGCCCTCGTCACCGTATATATCCACGAAACGGATGATTTGTCTCTTGTCCAGGCGCCGCATGAGGCGGATTTCGCGGACGCAAAGGGGGCACTGGCTGTCGTACCAGACCGTGACATTTGTACTCATTGATGCTGCAGAATTCTTAAACGGCCAAATGGTAGCGGGCTGGCCGTATCGGCGCGGTGAAGGCCGCTTACCGTAGACAGACCCGGATATGGTTCGACAAAGCCGGTAGGATAAGGTTCATGGGGCAAGATCAATTCCTGCTACATCCCGTAGACGGTGCGCTGCTGCTCGCGTATGCGGCAGTGGTCATTGCCCTCGGCGTCTACTTTGGGCGACGCCATGACGATGCCCAGGATTACTTCCTGGCCGGACGACGCATGGCCTGGCCGCTGATCGGCATTTCCCTGTTCGCGTCGAACATGTCCAGCACCACCCTGGTAGGCCTGGCCGGCGAGGCCTACAGCACCGGTATTGCCGTATTCAACTATGAGAGCATGGCGGCCGTCGTGCTGATATTCGGCGCGTTCTTCTTTTTCCCGTTCCTGCTGCGATCCGGTGTCTACACGCTGCCGGAATTCCTCGAGCAGCGGTTCGACAGCCGCGCCCGCACCTATTTCTCCCTGCTGACGCTGTTTCTGAACATCGTCATCGATACGGCTGGCAGCCTGTTTGCGGGGGCCCTGGTGCTGCAGCTGCTGTTTCCGGAGATTCCGCTGTGGCAGACCGTCGCGATGCTGGCCCTGGTGGCGGGCATTTACACCATCGTCGGCGGCCTGGCAGCGGTGATGGTAACCGACGCGCTGCAGGCGATCCTGCTGCTGCTGGGTGCCATTGTCATCGCCTGGACCGCGTTTGACGTGGCCGGTGGCTGGACCACGGTCATGTCCACGGTGCCCGGGGACATGCTGAGCCTGGTGCGACCGCTGGATGACCCGGGCGTGCCCTGGTTGGGCATGATGACCGGCATCCCGCTGCTGGGGTTCTATTTCTGGTGCAACAACCAGTTCATGGTGCAGCGGGTGCTCAGCGCCCGGGACGTCAACCACGGCCGCTGGGGCGCGCTGTTTGCCGGCGCCCTCAAGCTGCCGGTGCTGTTCATCATGGTGCTGCCCGGCACGGCTGCCATCCTGATTTACCCGGAGCTGCCCCGGGCGGACCTGGTCTTCCCCACGCTGATGTTTGACCTGCTGCCCACGGGCCTGCTGGGCCTGGTCCTGGCCGGATTCCTGGCTGCCCTGATGTCCCAGATTGACTCCACCCTGAATTCTGCCTCCACACTGGTGACCATGGATTTTGTGCGGCGCGCCAGACCCGGGCTGTCACCCCACCACCTGATGCGTGTGGGCCAGGTCACCACCGGGTTGTTCATGCTGCTGGCGGTGGCCTGGGCGCCCCAGATCGAGAATTTCGGCTCCCTGTTCAAGTACCTGCAGAGCATGCTGTCCTATGCCGTGCCGCCGGTGGTGACGCTCTACCTGGCAGGCATGTTCTGGCGCCGGGCTAATGCCACGGGTGCTTTCGCCGCCATCACCGTTGGGCTGGCGGTGGGCGTGACGCTGTTCGTCCTCAAGGAAATTCTGGGAACGGTGACCATGCACTTCCTGTATATCGGACCGCTGATCCTGGGTGCCTGCGTGGTGGCCCTGGTGATCGGCAGCCTGTTGACGCCGCCACCGCCCGATTCTCGAGTCGCCAGCATGGCCTGGTCCCGCGCTTTTTTCCGCGAGGAATCGTCACAACTGGCAGCCCTGCCCTGGTACCAGAACTACCGGGTCCTGTCGGTCATTCTTGCCCTGGCATTCCTGGCCATTACCTGGGCCTTCCGCTGAAGCTCAGCCCACCCGGGCGTGCTCGGTGATTTCGGCAACCACCCGCTCCGCGGACTCCAGCGCGCCTTCCATGCCCGGCGCTTGAACTGAAGTGTGTTCACCGGCCAGATGCAGGCGTCGCCAGGGTTGGGCCATCTGTTGCCCAAAACGGCTGATCTGCCCGGCGTTGAAGTAGTGATAGGCGCCCCGGGCAAAGGGATCATCGCTCCAGGCAAACATTCTTCCGACCTCCACCGCATCCCGGCTGGAGGGCCTGAGCCTGGCGAGTTCGTCAAGGATCAGCGTTTCCCTCTCCTGGCCGGACAGCGCCGCCAGTTTCAGCGCCGCCTCACCGTCGGTCCAGCAGGTATGTCCCCAGCGCTGGATGGCCGGTGAGTGGTTGGCAAACAGCCGCTCCAGGGGCGAATCAGTCCACATGGTCGCCGGCAGGCCATCGTCGTCCCAGAACGCACGCCTGGCGGTCAGGATCACCCGGGTAATGGGCGTGTAAGGCAGCTCCGCCACGGCTTCGGCCTGGCGCCCCTCAAAGCCAGGAGTGACCGGGATGGTTCTCAATACGGAATACGGCAGGGTGCAGACGCCGTAATCCGCCTGAAATGTCCTGCCGGAGGCCGTCTCCACTTTGACTCCTGTGCCGTCCAGCTCAATGGCCGTAACCACCGATCCGGTCAGGACGGGCTGGCCCAGGCGGGCAGCCATTTTCTCCGGCAGCTCCTGGCTGCCGTTTCCGAATACCAGGGTCTGGGAGTCGCCGGCGGCGGCATACCGATGCAGGTTTCGCAGGGCCCAGAGAGCTGACGCCTGTTCCAGGCTGCCGCAGTTACCCTGCACCTCGGCCAGGCGTATAGCGGTTTCGCTGGCGCCTCTTTGCCGCATCAGCTCGGCCACCGACAGGCCGTCCACATCGCTGTGATTGCCACTCAGCCAGTCGGCGGCATCTTTCAGAGGAATGTCCCGTCGCAGGTAGCTGGACTGCAGCGCCTGAACCGGGACATTGGATTCTGATTCATTCAGACCCAGGGCCTGCCAGTTGGAGCCGTCGTAAACCTGGCCGCCGACAAACACCGCCGAGGGTGAGCGACCGCCCGGGTGGGGCAGCAATGACACCCCCGTTTCTCCCGCTATGGCCCGCAACCGCTTATAGGAAGATCCTGCGATCTGGGCCCCGGCCTCGATAATACCGGGATACCCCCGCACGGTGTACAGGCGTCCGCCAACCCGATCCTGGCCTTCCAGCACCGTGACACTGAAGCCCTGATGTTCAAGCAGCCGTGCCGCATGCAGACCAGCCAGGCCGGCACCCAGGACCAGCGCCGTGGGCCGGCTGTCGCTGCCGTCCCCAAAAGCGCCGGGCGCGAAGCTCCACAAGGCCGAGCCGCTGATCATTCCGGCCAACAGCTGGCGACGTCTGAGGCTGGTTACCGGCGGTTTGCGGCTTGTGCTGGTCATGATCATGTCCTCTCTGCGTATCCAGACAGGATAGATTCACCAGGGCGTGCGGGTCACTCCGCATTTCCACGGGTACCCCCTTGCGAAATCGCGGTTGGCGAGATGAAATAGCAACGCCATGAACAGGCGACCTGCACTGCGTCTGACGCTGGGCGCTTCCGCTGGTATGGACAGACCGTCAATGGGCAACGAATGCCGCTTCTATGAGTGTAGGCTATGAGCATGGAATCCATAACGATTGAGGACGAAGCCGCCATACGCATCGGCGCATTTGCCGGCGTGCTCCTGTTGATGGTCCTGTGGGAGCTCCTGGCGCCCCGCCGGTTACTCTCCCTGCCCCGCAGCCGCCGATGGGCCACCAACCTGTTGCTGGTTGCTGGCAATACGTTGATTCTGCGCCTGCTGTTTCCGGTGGCCGCCGTGGGTGCTGCCCTGCTGGCCCAGGAACGACAGTGGGGGCTGTTCAACCAGACTGGCATCAGCGCCGTTCCGGCCCTGGTGCTGACGGTGCTGCTGCTGGATTTCGCCATCTACTGGCAACACCGCCTGTTTCACGCCATTCCCGTGCTGTGGCGGCTGCACCGGGTGCACCATGCCGACGTGGATTTTGACGTAACCACCGGCCTGCGATTCCACCCGCTGGAAATTGTCCTTTCCATGCTCATCAAGATCTCTGTGGTTCTGCTGCTGGGGGCGCCGGCGGCGGCGGTGATGTTATTCGAGGTCATTCTGAATGCGACCTCCATGTTCAACCACGGCAACGTACGCCTGCCGCTGGGCCTGGACCGGGTGCTGCGCTGGTTTCTGGTCACGCCCGACATGCATCGTGTGCACCACTCCGTGATACCCCGGGAAACCAACAGCAATTTTGGCTTCAGCGTGCCCTGGTGGGATCGGCTGCTGGGAACCTATCGGGCCCAGCCCGAGGCCGGCCATGACGCCATGCAGATCGGAAACGAGGACTACCGCCAGCCCGGGCAGGTGGCCAGCATCCCCGGCGTTCTGACCATGCCGTTTTCCCCACCGGCCAAGGGAAGCGCAAAGCCTTGATCCAGGTCACCGCCATCGATCACGTGGTACTGCGAACCACCCGCCTCGAGCAGATGGTGGCGTTCTACCGGGACGTGCTGGGCTGCCATGTTGAGCGTGAACTGCCCGCCGACGTTGGGCTGACGCAGCTGCGGGCCGGCAGCGCCCTGATCGACCTGGTGCCGGTGGACAGCAAGCTGGGCCGCATGGGCGGTGGCCCGCCCACCGAAAAGGATAACAACCTGGACCACTTCTGCCTGCGCATTCAGCCCCTGGCCGAGAAGAGCATCCGACAACACCTGGAGCGGCATGGCGTCGAGGTCGGCGAGTTCTCTAACCGCTACGGCGCCGAAGGCTTTGGAGAGTCAATCTACCTCAACGACCCGGACGGCAATGTGGTCGAGCTGCGCAGCGAGCAGGGAGACTCCAGGGTTTGAACGGTCCCACGCTGTTGAAGGTCTCCGCCAACGGGCTGAACCTGCGCGTGTGGGAGTGGAATGCCCAGCTCCGCGGCGCCGAGCCCACACTGGTGCTGGTGCATGCAACGGGATTCCACGGTCGCTGCTGGGATTCCGTGATACCGCACCTCGGCCAGCGCCACGTACTGGCCGTTGATCAGCGCGGCCATGGCGGCAGCGATGCAGTGGCATTCGCTTCCTGGGCGGACTTCTGTGCGGACCTGGCGGCCCTGCTGGAGACGCTGCAGGTCAGCCAGGCCGTCGGCGTCGGCCACTCCATGGGCGGGCACGCCACCGTGGGAGCTGCGGCCGTCCGGCCAGAGTCTTACCAGCGCCTGGTACTGATCGACCCGGTGATACTGGCGCCCGATTACTATCGGTATCCCGAGCAGACCAGCCCGGTCACCGATCCGGTGGATCATCCCGTGGCGCGCCGTCGGAGTCACTTTGTCAGCGCAGAAGAGATGCTGGAGCGCTATGACGACCGGCCACCGTTTTGCCATTTCACCCCGGACAGCTTCGCGGCTTACTGTCACTACGCCCTGGTCCAGGACCAGAAAGCAGGCGATATGAAGCTTGCCTGTGACCCCTTGTACGAGGCCACCATTTACCACACGGTGTCCAGCAACCCCGGAATCCTGCAGCAGGTCAGCCAATGCAGCCTGCCGGTGCACGTGGTTCGGGCCATCGAGCCGCCGTCAGCCGCCGCCCTGGCGGGGTTTCGATACTCGCCAACCTGGCCCCGGCTGGCTGCGCATTTTCCCCAGGCGCAGGATCACTACCATCCGGAGCTGAGCCACTTCATGCCCATGGAGGCACCTGAATGGGTCGCAGGGATGATCCTGGCTCCGGATCGGGTCAAGTCCCGGGAAGTGTCCAGGGCATGAGCCCGTCGCTGCAGAACGCCATTGCACTCGGGGTTGTCTGGGCTGCGTGCTTTTATCTCCTGCTGACCAGCTTCCTTGATTTCCGCCACAGCGGCGAAATCCACCTGCTGTCTTACCGTCTGGTGGACACCAACGCCCATGCCTTCCTCGCCATCATGTGCCTGGCCTCAATCCTGCTGCTGGCATTGAGTCTGCAACAGATCGTGCTGCACCTGAAAAACCGCGACAGGTAGAATTAAGGCGCGGCGGAGCAGTCCCTGCTAGGCTGGTCATCCGACACCCGCGTTCTGGCCCCCGATGGACATTGAATACAGCACAGACCGGACCATTACGCCGCGGCAGTTCGTCGACCTGCTGGAACGGTCAACCCTGGCGGAACGCCGACCGGTTCAATACCCCGAGGTGATCGCCGGCATGCTGGATAACGCGGACCTGCTGATCACGGCCTGGCAGGATGGCGAACTGGTAGGTGTGTCCCGTTCGGTCACCGACTTCGTCTATTGCTGCTACCTTTCCGACCTGGCCGTGGATCGGAGCCTGCAAAAAGCCGGCGTGGGGCGCGAGCTGATTCAGCGGACCCGGGCTGCCCTGGGCCCACGCTGCATGCTGACCCTGCTGTCGGCGCCTGCCGCCACAGGCTACTACCCCCGGGTCGGTTTCGAGGCACATCCGTCAGCCTGGATCATGTATCCGGACCCACCGGAAGGAGAATCCCAGTGAAAAAAATCCTGTTCATTCTGCTGTTGACCGGCGTGACTGCAACCATGGCCGCCGAGATCCAGTTCCTGAACTCCGAGGCCAACGCGGCCCTTGAGCTGCCATTTTCCGAGGCCACCCGGGTCGGCGACACGCTCTACCTGTCGGGACAGATCGGCAATAAGCCCGGCACCCTGGAACTGGCGGAAGGCGGGGTCGGCCCGGAAACCGAACAGACCCTGAAGAATATCCAGGCTACCCTGGAACGGCACGGCTCCAGCCTGTCCCAGGTGGCCAAGTGCACCGTGTTCCTGGCGGACATCGCGGAATGGCCCGCGGTGAACAAGGTCTACAAACAGTTCTTCAAGCCCCCCTACCCGGCGCGCAGCGCCGTGGCGGGGAGCGGCCTGGCCATCGGCGCCCGGGTTGAGATCGAATGCATCGCCGTGGTGGACTGACATGCGAAACATCCTCAGGGGTGTCCTGGCCCTGGGCCTGCTGGGGTTCATTGTCTTTACCACCTACCTGATCAAGGCAAACTCGCCCCAGCCCCAGACCCCCGCCGACGTTCAGATCCTCAAGCGGACCCTGTCCCTGCTGTCCCTGGAGGAGAACTGGCTGCCGGGTGACGACCGCGACTGTGCGCGCCAGCAGAAACAGCGCAGCGTGTACTGCGCCCTGGTCAAAGCCTCTACTGAAGTCAGCGGAGAATTCAGAGTGCGCTCTGCTTCGGTACGCAAGCTGCTGTGGGCTATCGGCCAGGTCAAACCAGACAGTGGTTACCGGGTCCCCCTGCGGGATTTCAGCAATGACCCTACCGTGGGACTGGAACAGGTTCACCAGGCGCTCAATACAGCCATCGAGGCGCTTGAAAAGGACTGGGCTGAGGGCGCTCAATGAGTCCCGCTCTGGACATCCGCAGGGTACGGCTGGAAGACGCCGAGGCTTTGCTGGCCATCTATCGGCCCCTGGTGGAAGAAACCGCCGTCTCCTTCGAAATGCAACCGCCCGACCTGGGCGAATTCCAGGACCGAATCAGGCAGGCGCTGACCCAGTGGGAATGGCTGGTGGCAGTGGCGGACGGCCAGGTGTCCGGCTATGCCTACGGAACCGCCTACAGGCCCCGCGCTGCATATCGCTACTCCGTGGAGGTTTCGGTATATGTGCACCCGAACCGGCAACGAAGCGGTATCGCCGAGGCCCTTTACCGGGAACTGCTGGGGCGCCTGAAAGCGCTGGGATACTGCAACGCCTACGCCGGCATTGCTCTGCCCAACGACGCCAGCATCGCGCTGCATCGCAAGCTGGGCTTCGCCCCGGTAGGCCTGTTCAGGCAGATCGGTTGGAAGTTCGGGTGCTGGCACGACATCTGGATGTGGCACCTGCGCCTGGGCGAGCGCTAAATGTGACCTTCAACACGAGCCTGTTTTGGCTTTTTCGCCAGGTAGGCAGCTCTTCCCGGGAGCACTGGAACATCACCCATCGCTGAGATGCGCTTGAAGCGCAGGCCGCATTCCAACAGCAATGCTTCGACTTCATTGGTATCCAGCAATTTCTGGCGGTGAACTTCGTCAGTACGTCGCCAGCCATTGTTTTCTTCAACAAAAACCGTGATTCGCCGTTCCAGGTAGTTTTCGGCGACGATGCTGTTCCGGTAGGCCACAAACCAGTCATCTCCATCGGACCAGCCCGCGCTTGCGTCCATATCATTGCAGGTGACATCAAACACCATCGACCCGCCAGGCAACAGGCTGTCGGCGGACGAGCGGATTGTGCGTTCCAAAGCCACTTCGCCGGAAGCATTGCAGTACGCCAGGACCTCTCCCAGCGCAATGACCAGCGTCGCCTCGGGCACTTCCAGTCCATTCGCATCAGCAACACTTGCTTCAAGCCCGCGTGCACGTGCCGCCTGCACAAAGGATTCTGAAACGTCGAACCCACAGCCCGGCACATGACGCTGTTCAAGCTTGCCGAGCATTCGGCCATCACCACAGCCAATATCTACAGCATAAGGCGTTTCCCCAGGAATTCGCGCCAGTTCGGCAAGCCAATCCGCGGCCCCGTCCCAATAGTGCGCAAAACCCTGCCCATGGACGTATGCCAGATCCTGCCCATAAAACGGCTGTTCTGAATGGTTGTGCGCCATCACAAAATGGTAGGCGGAGTCCCAGCCCGGTTCAAAGCCCATCCCGCCGACACACCAGCTCCACCGCCAGCCCCCGATCCATGGGGACGCCATCCCAGCGGCAGGCACAGGTCTGCGCATCGAGGTGAGCATCTTCCAACTGATCCTCCAGCCGCCGGGCCAGCTCGGGCAGCAGGGGTTTGAGGTCTTCCGGCGGACGCCAGCCGGATTGCGGGATGTCCATACCATCGGGCGTGGTAAATACCAGCTGTCCATCGACGTCCCGGCGGCATCCAAATCCTTGCTCATGCACCATCCGGTGATGCAATCGACACAGCAGCACCAGGTTGTCCAGGGACGTCTCTCCCCCCTCCGACCAGTGCTGGATGTGGTGTCCATCGACAAAATGCCGGTGGGTACAGCCCGGAAACCGGCAGCCTCCGTCCCGGGCCGTCAACGCCCGCCGCATGGGCGGCGGTATCACCCGGCTTTTTCGGCCAATGCTGATAGGTTCCCCGTTTTTCCCTTCAATCACCGCGTTGAGCGAGGTATCACAACAGAGCCGTCTGGACGTTTCCGCGGAAACGTGGGGACCATGTTCGATGAATGCTGTTTTCTGCTCCGAAGTTACCGCGGTAACGTCCGGTTCTGATCGGCCCTCCAGCGTTTCCGCGGCAACATGCAGCATCACCTGGTAGCGATCGGATGATGAAGATGCCTGGGCCCCGTGGGCCAGATAAGACTCACACATCCCCGCCAGGGCATCCGCTCGTTTCTGAACGATCGGCTGGCGCTCCCCCGTTTCTGAAGTAGGTTCCTGCGGTAAATCCCGGATGGCCTTTTCCAGGGCCTTGACCACCATCGCCCCCACCTCCGCCGGCAATCGCCCCCGAATCACCAGGGACCCGTCATCGTCCCACAGGTAAGAAATACCCCGCCCCTCGTGCTGGGCAGTGGCACTGTCGGTATCATTCAATGCCTTAGCCCGCCGATATCCGCGGACCACGGTCTCAAGGTGATGAGCCGTGCCATTCCGGGCGATGTGAAGCAACACCTCTTCGTTGGCTTCAGTCCCCACCCGGGTAATGGCCCGGACCTTGGAATAGCTGATCTCTCCCTTGGCAAAAGAAGCCGAGGTCAACGGCAGATCCCCCAGCGCCCGGGCCACCCGTACTTTCTCCCGGGCCGCATTCATCCCGATGCCTACCTTCCAGTTCAGCCACTGGGCACAGGAGGCAATCCCCGGCAGCCCCCACAGCTCCTGCTCATCGAACTCCCGGATCAGCACTAGCAGCCGGTAGGTGGCGGCATACAGGTAGGCACACAGTTCGGTGATTTCATCCCCCAGTTCCTGGGAGCGCTGGTACTTGGGATGCAGGCGGGGTTCGTATTCGGACATGGGCTGCCCTCCGTGGCAGAAGCTATA
>JASJDM010000089.1 GCA_030065125.1 Lysobacterales bacterium
TGGAAGCATTAGAGGAGCAGCTCGCCCCAGCCGGGGCGGGGTCAGCAATGAGCAGTAACTGGGTAGTACACAAATTCGGCGGCACCAGCGTGGCCGACGCCGGCCACTATCGCCGGGTGGTCGACGTTCTGGCGGGTGCGCCGGGCGAGCGCAAGGCAGTGGTGGTCTCAGCCATGAAAGGCATGACCGACGAACTGCTGGGCCTGATTGACCGGGCCGAAGCGGGCGATGATTACCGCCCCGGCCTGGAGGCGATACGCGCGCGCCAGTGGGAAGCCTATTCCGACCTGCTGGGCGATGACGCACCCGCCCTGGACGACGACATCAAGGACCTGGGCGACCTGTTGCGCGGCGCCCAGCTGGTGGGATCCGCCGACGGGCCGGTGCGGGACGTGGTGTCCGGCATGGGTGAAATCTGGTCGGCTCGCCTGCTGACCCGCTTTTTGCAGAGCCAGGGTAAGACCGTGCAGATGGTGGATGCCCGCCAGTTCCTGGTGGTGGAGCCGGGTGAAATGGGCCCGGTGGTGGACTGGGACGATTCCCAGGAACTGCTGTCCGAGGCCGGCGGTGACGACCCCTCTGAATACTGGGTGTTTCCCGGCTACGTGGCCCGCCGCTCCAGCGGTCGGCCAGCTACCCTGGGACGCAACGGCAGCGACTATTCCGCCGCCATCGTGGGCCGCCTGCTGGAGGCCGAGGCGATCCACATCTGGACCGACGTGGACGGTGTTATGAGCGCAGATCCGCGGCTGGTGACGGATGCCCGCCTGCTCAGCTCCATTTCCTACGACGAGGCCCTGGAGCTGGCCTATTTCGGCGCCAAGGTACTGCATCCTCAAACGCTGGCGCCGGCGATCCAGTCGGATATCCCGGTACACATCCGCAATACCTTTGCCCCTGAGAAAAAGGGCACCCGCATCGGCAGCGGCTCTACCGGGCGCTTCGAGATCAAAGGCATCACCGCCGTGCGCGACGTAGCCCTGATCAACGTCGAAGGTACCGCCATGGTGGGGGTTCCCGGCACGGCCCGGCGACTGTTCGGGGCGCTCAAGCGCGGCAACATCTCCGTGGTGATGATCTCCCAGGCCAGCTCCGAGCACTCCATCTGCGTGGCGGTGCAGGGGCCGGCCGCCCGCAGCGCGGTTGAGCTGCTGCGGGAGGAGTTTGACGACGAACTGCGCGGGGGCAAGCTGCAGTCCATCGAGCAGCAGCGCAACCTGGCGGTGCTCGCGGTGGTGGGTGACGCCATGGCGGGCCAGCCCGGCGTTGCGGCACGCTACTTCAGCGCCCTCGGGGACGCCGGCATCAATATCCATGCCATTGCCCAGGGCTCGTCGGAGCGCAATATCTCGGCGGTTATCCACGCCGACGACGCCGAACGCGGGCTTCGGGCCGTGCATTCGGCCTTCTACCTGTCACCCCAGACGTTGTCCGTGGGCATTATCGGCTGCGGCAACGTAGGCGGCGTGCTGATCGACCAGATCCAGGGTGAACTGGACTCCCTGCTGGCCGAATCCCAGCTGGATATCCGGGTGCGGGCCATCGCCCGCTCCAGGACCATGCTGCTGGCGGATCGCAGCATCGATCTTTCAAGCTGGCGCGAGGAGCTGGCTGATGCCGGCGAGGAAGCCGACCTGGACAAGCTGGTGGACCACATCCACGACGATCATATTCCCCACGCCGTTCTGATCGACTGCACCGCCAGCGAGGAGGTGGCGCTGCGCCACGCGGACTGGCTGGCCCGGGGCGTGCATGTGATCACCGCCAACAAGAAGGGCTGCTCGGCGGCTATGCCCTACTACCAGTCCCTGCGCGAGGCCCGCGCCGGTGGCGGCAGCCGCTACCTGTATGAAACCACCGTGGGCGCAGGCCTGCCGGTGGTGCAGTCCCTGCGCGACCTGCGCAAGACCGGCGACCGCGTCCTGTGCGTGGAAGGGATCTTTTCCGGCACCCTGGCCTACCTGTTCAACCTTTACGACGGCACCCGGCCATTTTCGGAACTGGTGCGCGAGGCCTGGAAAAAAGGCTATACCGAGCCGGACCCCAGGGACGATTTGTCGGGAACCGACGTGGCCCGCAAACTGGTGATCCTGGCCCGGGAAATCGGAAACGAGATCGAGCTGGAGGATCTGTCGGTGAGCTCGCTGGTGCCCGAGGAGCTCAGCGGCGGCAGCGTGGAAGAATTCATCGACGGCCTGGCGGCCCACGACCAGGCCATGCAGCAGCGCTTCGAGGAAGCCCGCAGCCAGGGCCAGGCATTGCGCTTTGTCGGCAGGGTGGCTGACGGCGAACAGGGTGTGGTGGGTTTGACCGCGGTCGACCAGAATCATCCATTCGCCGGCATCGATCTGACGGATAATGTGGTGCGATACGTCACCGAGCGGTATTGTGACAATCCGCTGGTGGTTCGCGGCCCTGGAGCGGGGCCGGAAGTGACCGCCGGCGGCGTGTTTGCTGACCTGCTGCGGCTGAGTTCCATGCTCGGGGCTCAAGTCTGACAGGGGGTCTCACAGGGAAAGAGCCCGGGCAGGGACGGGAAGAAGAGGAAGGATGACGGAAGCAAAAAAAAGCCTGGCGCTGGGTAACACCCGCCAGGTGTCGGTGTTTGCGCCGGCCAGCGTCGGCAATGTCGGCGTCGGGTTTGACGTACTGGGCCACGCCCTGCAGGGGGTGGGTGACACGGTCACCGTTGAACGCAGCGATGAGCCTGGCGTGCGGGTCGCTTCAATTACCGGCATCGTGACCGCCCTTCCCAGCGACCCGGCAAAAAATACAGCCGCCGCCGCGGTGATGGCCATGGTGGAGGGCCTGGGGCTGGAAGCCGGGTTTGACATTCATATTCACAAGGGCATTCCGCTGGGCTCCGGCCTGGGCGGTTCGGCCGCGTCGGCCGCGGCAGCGGTATTCGCCATCAACCAGATGCTCAAAATCCCGGTCCAGCTCATCGACCTGTATCCCTACGCACTGCAGGGTGAAATGGCCGCCAGCGGCAGTGAGCATGGCGATAACGTCGCAGCGTCGCTGCTTGGGGGCCTTACCCTGGTCGGCGCCGCGGGCTACCGCAGACCGGTGCAAATCCCGGTGCCCAACCGCCTGCGTTGCGTGGTGGTGCACCCGGCCATCGAGATCGAGACCCGTGATTCCCGGGAGGCTCTGCCCAAGACCTTCAAACGCCAGACCGTGGTAGACCAGATGGCGAACCTGTCCGCGTTTATCGCGGGCTGTTTTCAGCGGGACATTGACCTGATTGGCGCCAGCCTCAAGGACCTGCTGGTGGAGCGGGGTCGCGCCAAAACCATACCGGGATTCGCAAAGGCCAAGAAGGCCGCCCTGGAAGCAGGCGCCCTGGGCTGTTCCATTTCCGGGTCCGGGCCCAGTGTGTTCGCCTGGTTCCAGTCCGAAAGCGCCGCGGCCACCGGTGGAGAAGCCATGGCCCGGGTGTTCGCGGACGAGGGTTTTGAAACCCAGACCATCAGTTCCCCGGTGGGCAGCCCCGGCGCCCGCGCCCTGACCCTCCCGCCGCCAGGGAGCGGCAGCTGATGAATTTTCACAGCACCCGTTCGGCCGCTGACCTGGTGAAGCTACCTGACGCCATCCTGGCGGGACTGGCCCCGGACGGCGGCCTGTACGTGCCGGACCGGTTTCCCCAGGTGGATCCGTCCCAGTTTGAAGCCGTGCCACCCTGGCAGGTTGGGGCGCGCATGCTGGCACCGTTTTTCCAGGGCGAGTCCCTGGAGCCGGAACTGGCCGACATCTGCCGGGAGGCCATCAGTTTTCCGCTGCCCCGGGTGGCTACCAGCGATCCGAACCTGAGCATACTGGAGCTGTTCCACGGACCGACTGCTGCTTTCAAAGACGTTGGCGCCCGGTTCCTGGCGGCCTGCCTGGAGCGGCTGCACTCTGATCCGGTGCCCACGGTGATGGTGGCCACGTCAGGTGACACCGGCAGCGCCGTAGCGGCGGCCTGCGCCGAACGCAGCGGCCTGCGGGTAGTGATCTTGTATCCCGAGGGTGGGGTGTCGCCACGGCAGGAACACCAGCTGACCTGCTGGGGGGACAACGTACTGAGCCTGCGCATCAGGGGCAGCTTCGACGACTGCCAGCGCATGGTGAAAGAATCGTTCCTGGACCGGGACCTGCAAAGTCAGGTACCGCTGACCTCGGCCAACAGCATCAGCGTGGCGCGGCTGCTGCCACAGATGATCTACTACGCCGCTACCAGCCTGGATTACTGGCGGGAGACCGGGGAAAAAGCCAATTTCATCGTGCCCACCGGCAACCTGGGCAACGCCCTGGCCGGTATCTGGGCGCGCCGCCTGGGCATGCCCATCGATCGATTTGCCCTGGCCACCAATGCCAACGCCACCATTTCCCGGTTCCTGGACACGGGTGAATGGGAACCGGGTAAAACCATCGCCACCCTGGCCAGCGCCATGGACGTCAGCAATCCCAGCAACATGGAGCGGCTGCGTCACCTGTATCCGTCTTTCGAGGAGATTACCGGCCAGGCCTGGGCCATCTCGGTCAGCGATGAGCAGATCTCCGAGGCCATCGTGGAGGCGGACCGGACTCTGGGGCAGGAACTCTGCCCGCATACGGCAACGGCTTACGTGGCATACAAGGCGCTGCGAACCGAAAACCCGGATCACGACCCCGAGTGTCACTGGATTGCCCTGGCTACTGCCCATGCGGCCAAGTTCGAAACTATCGTCGAGCCCCTGGTGGGTCGCCCGGTGGAGGTGCCGCCGGCCCTGGCGGACATCCTGCATCGACCAACCCACCGGGTCGACCTGCCGGCCAGCACCCAGGCCCTGAAGCAGGCGCTGCTGGACTGGCCCCGGTAATCAGCTGTTTACAGGCAATTCAGCCAGCATTAAGTTTGGCGGAGCTAACATAACTGCCAATGATGAGGAAAGCTCTGCAAAAAACTCTGCTGGGCATTGTGCTGGCCGTGATGGTTACGGTGGCCAATGCCATGACCCTGTCCCAGGCGGTGGAAAAGGTCCGCCGGGAGACGGGGGGCAAGGTGTTGTCAGCCCAGACCAAGGTCCAGAAGGACCGTGAGGTCCACCTGATCAAGGTGCTGACCCAGGATGGCCGCGTGCGCACCGTGCGGGTACCGGGCAACCCCGTCAAACCCCGCAAGCGTCCCCGCGGGTAGTAGCAGTCTCATGAGAGTCCTCCTGGTCGAAGACGAAGCGCCCCTGCGCGAAACCCTGGCCGCCCGGCTCAAGCGCGAGGGCTACGCCGTGGACACCGCGGCCGACGGCGAAGAAGGCCTGTATTTCGGGCTGGAATACCCCTTGGACGTGGCCGTGATCGACCTGGGCCTGCCCAAGCTCAACGGCATGGAAGTGATCCAGAAGCTGCGGGCCGAAGACCGCAAATTCCCCATTCTGATTCTCACCGCCCGGGGCGAATGGCAGGACAAGGTGGAAGGCTTCGGCGTAGGTGCTGACGACTACCTGGTCAAACCCTTCCACGTGGAGGAACTGCTGGCCCGGCTCAACGCCCTGGTCCGGCGCTCAGCGGGATTTGCCAAGTCCACTCTGAGCTGCGGGCCCATCGAGCTGGATACCTCGGCCCAGGAAGTCACCCTGGACGGCGACGCCGTGGAACTGACTTCCTTTGAATACAAGGTGCTGGAATACCTGATGCTCCACGCCGGCGAGGTCATCTCCAAGAGCCGTCTCACTGAGCACATCTACGACCAGGACTTCGACCGGGACAGCAACGTCATCGAGGTCTTTATCGGGCGCCTGCGCAAGAAGCTTGACCCGACCGGGGAATTCAAGCCCATTGAAACCCTCAGGGGCAGGGGCTACCGTTTCAAGACCACCTGATCGGACAAAGGGTCGTCAAATGAGGCAGGTCCCCAGCGCCGTGACCCAGGACGTGACCCATCTGCTGGTTGCGGCAATTCTTCTTGTTGCACTCCCCCGGGTCGCGGCGGCCTCGAATGACCCCACCCAGATTCCCGTGGTGACCGGGACCACAAACTTGAAGGTTGCCCCGGCCCCGCCTGGACATCTGCGCTGGAACGTGGCCGCGAAATTCCCACTCCAGTTTGGCAGCGTATTGATTGACGTGGTCGACCAATCCGAACCGACGCCGGCCCGAAAGGCCGTGCGGGCGTCGCTGCAAATCGATCGCGGCGTGGTCCCCCTGGCTGGCGATCATGAAAAAGCGCGCGACAACAGGTATTTTTCCCTGTACGTCCAGGAAGAGTTGCGGCTGTCCGACGGAGCCAGGCAGCTGTCGATTGCCGTGGGGCGGCCTGGGCACACGCGACAGCTGGTGCTGATCCAGTTGGATGGCGGCTACCGGAGCTGGGATTTGCACCCCGACCGCCCTTCTGCCGACCCACGGGTTCAGTGGGCTCTTGCCCGGTACTGGGGAGTTTCCCATTTCAAAAAGTATCGCGAGGCTTGCCTGGCAAAGCTGGTTCAGGTCGTGAAAGACGATTCGTGGGGACTGCCGGATCATCAGGTTCATCCATGCCTGGACGCCATGCGAACGCTACAGAGCCATGCGCTGGAAGATGTGGGAACGACCCGGGAGGGCTGGATAGACCTCACCAGCGCGAGATGGACTCTTGACGTGCTCCAAACTGGTGAACGGCAGAATGTTCTGGCGGTGTTGCGTCTGCTCCGGTCGCTGCCTCTCGAATGGTCCGGCGCTGATGCCATTTCATTCTTCGAGACAGCATTTCAGATCGACGACAAGCATGGGCTCATCGGCGCGTTACATCTGTTCAGCCAGTGGGGCGATTACTACGGGCACAACACATCCGATATGGTGCCCAGCATCCCGCCGGGCCCCGACGGAACATTGGCTGACTGGAGGTCAGAAATCGAGCGCGCCAGGCCGGGCGTGGACCGGTTGCAGCCGGTGATCGAGGGATTCGCCGCTGACGCCGACGCAGAGCTGTCCCTGACGGCCATCTATACCCTGATCAAGACCTATCCCGCCGGCGTGGACGGACCCTGGGAATCCCGGCTGCTGGACATCGCGCTGGAGCGGCCAGACCTTCGGACCCGCGCCAGCTGGCCCATGGACCTGATTGCCCTCAACGGCATATGGGACCCAGAGGTCGAAAAAGCGCTGGCCGAACTGGTGCGGGCGGCAGAACCCCGGGTTGCTGTTCGTGCCGCTGCCGCGTTATTGACAGCCCTGCCGGAGCCTGAAGCCGCAGAACCGCTGTTCTTGCGTGGATTCGAGCTGATTCCCCAGGCCGGTTTTGTCGGTGGTTATCAGCTGATCACCGGCGCAGCCAATTACCCGGAGCTGTATACAATGCTGATCCCGGCACTGGCGAAGTTGATGAAGCAGACTGATTCATATCCAGGAGAGAGTCTCCAGCCTGGCCAGACCGCGCTGGAGATCGGGCGCACTCTGGAGACGATGCTGGATCTGCCGTCCAGTGAGTACGAATCGAGAATCCGGCATCGACAATGCGCGGCCGCCCAACTGACGCCTCGCGCATTTCGGGAATGTCGCGCATCGACCCGGGCGCTGCCCGGGGAATGAGCTGGCGCGACGGACATTCACTGATACGAGTCCGGTAAACTCCGCAGCCATGACCCGCCGACGCCCCCTGTCCCTTGCCGCGCGCCTGACCCTGGCCGCCAGCGTGGCCCTGATCGCCTTTCTGGGCATCACCGGGCTGGTGCTGGACGCGGCCTTCCGGGAAAGCGCCCGCACGGCAGTACAGGACCGGCTGCAGGGGGCCAGCTACACGCTGCTGGCGGCGGCTGAGCTGGGTCTGGATGGCGTTTTGTTCTTGCCCGATGCCACGCCCGAACCGCGCCTTTCCCGACCGGGATCCGGACTTTACGCCAGGGTCACTGGCCCCGGGTACCAATGGAACTCCGAATCCCTGCTGGGGCTGGAGCTGACCTGGCCCGACCCCATGCTGCCCGGGGAAACCCGCTTCCAGGGGCCGGTGGCGGGCGGCAGCGAAGAGCTGTTCCAGCTGTCCATGGGGGTGGCCTGGGAAATGGAATCCGGGGGTGAGGTTCCCTTCACCTTTTCCGTGGCCGAGAGCACCAATGCCTACCTGGACCAGATCGCCGGATTCCGCAGAGCACTGTGGGGCTGGCTGGGGGCCGCTACCCTGGTGCTGCTGGCGGTGCAGGGTGGGGTGCTGCGCTGGAGCCTGCGTCCCCTGCGCCAGGTGTCCGAGGAAGTGGGCCGCATGCAGGCCGGCCAGAGCGAGGGGCTGGAGGGGCGGTATCCCCGGGAACTCACCGGGCTGACCAACAGCATCAATGCCTTCGTAACCAGCGAACGGCGCCAGCTGGAACGCTTCCGCAACAGCCTGGCGGACCTGGCCCACGCGCTGAAGACGCCGCTGACGGTGCTGCGCACGGGCCTGGAGCACCCCGAGGATTCCAGCCCCGGGTCACTGCTGGGCCAGGTTGGGCGGATGGACGATCTGGTGCAATACCAGCTCCAGCGGGCTCGTACCTCCGGGCACCGCACGTTTTCGCGACCTGTGGGAATCGCCGACCACGCTGAACCCGTGGTCGTGACCCTGGAACAGGCCTACCGGGACAAGCAGGTGCGGTGCGAATATGACATTGAGCCCGGTGCTGAATTCTACGGTGAGGAGGGCGACCTGACCGAGCTGCTGGGCAACCTGCTGGAGAACGCCTTCAAGTGGTGCCAGGGGCAGGTGCTGTTGACCGCCCGGCTGCTGGCCGATTCCGGGCTGCTGCTGCAGGTGGACGACGACGGCCCGGGCATTCCCCCGGACCAGACTGAGCGCCTGCTGCAGCGGGGCGCGCGCGGTGACGAACAGGTGGCGGGTCACGGGATCGGGCTGGCGGTGGTACGACAAATCGTCGACAGCTATTCCGGCACCATGGAAATCACAGTCAGCGACCTGGGCGGCGCCCGCATCGCGCTGAACTTCGATGGCCCCCTGCAGGGGCGACAGGACCAACAATGAGCGATATCAAGGATTTGCTGGACATCATGGCCCGGCTGCGGGATCCGGAAAACGGCTGCCCCTGGGACCTGGAGCAGGATTTCAAGACCATCGCGCCCTACACCATCGAGGAAGCCTACGAAGTGGCCGACGCCATCGAGCGCAACGACATGGCGGACCTCAAGGATGAACTGGGCGACCTGCTGTTCCAGGTGGTGTTTCACGCCCAGATGGCCAGTGAAAAATCGGTGGCCGACGGCGGCTTTGGGTTCCAGGACGTGGTGCAGGAGGTCTGTGACAAGATGATCCGCCGGCATCCCCACGTGTTTGCCGATGGCGAGGTGGCGGACGCCGAGCATCAGACCATGGCGTGGGAAGAGCACAAGGCCGCCGAACGCGCCGCGCACGATGACCAGTCGGCCCTGGCCGGCGTGGCCGCCGGTCTGCCGGAGTGGCTGCGGGCGGCCAAGCTGCACAAGCGCGCCGCCCGCGTTGGATTTGACTGGGACGGCCCCCACTCAGTCATTAGCAAGATGAAAGAAGAGCTGGCCGAGTTGGACAAATCCCTGGACGGTGACGACCCCGATCACGTGGAGGAGGAACTGGGCGACCTGCTGTTTGTCAGTATGGCTTTGGCCCAGCACGCCGGGGTCGATCCCGGGCGGGCCCTGCGCCGGGCCAACGCCAAGTTTGAACACCGCTTTCGGGGGGTGGAACGACTGGCGGGCGAGCGCGGCATCGAACTGAAACAGTCGAACATGGACACCCTGGACGGCCTGTGGAACGAGATCAAGGCTGGCAGCTGAACCGCCGGCAGAGCAGCGAGGAATACCGACCTTGAATACCCCAACTGCGATTCTGAAGACTGCGCGCCCCAATTTCCTGGTGCTGACCCCGGTCTGCGTCGCCCTGGGTGTGACATCCGCCTGGCATACCCACGACGTGCTGGATGTGGGCACCACCCTGATCATCCTGCTGGGGGCCGTGCTGGCCCACGCTGCGGTCAACATGCTCAACGAATACGAGGATTTCGCCAGCGGACTGGACAGCGCCACCCAGCGCACGCCTTTCAGCGGCGGCACCGGCACCCTGCCTGCCAATCCGGAGTACGCCAATGCCGTTCGCATTGGCGGCCTGGCTGCGCTGACCACGTCTGCGCTTATCGGGCTGTTCCTTGCCCTGCAGGCCGGCTGGGGTCTGCTGCCCCTGGGCCTGCTGGGGGTGATCACGGTGGCGGCCTACACCCGCTGGATCACCCGCAACTGGCTGGCCTGCCTGGTGGCACCCGGCCTGGGTTTTGGCCCGCTGATGGTCATGGGCACGGCCTTCGTTCTGGCCGGTGAGTACAGCGTCCATGCGGCCCTGGTGTCGCTGCCGCCGTTTTTCCTGGTCAGCAACCTGCTGCTGTTGAACCAGTTTCCCGATGCCGGCCCGGACAAGGACCATGGCCGTCGGCATCTGCTCGTGATAGCACGCAACAAGGATGCGGCAGTGGTGTATTGCCTGTTTGCGGCCGCGGCCTTCGCGGCCATCCCCGCTGCGGTGGCCCTTGGTTACCTGTCGCCCTGGGGATACCTGGGCCTGATCCCGCTGCCCCTGGCGGCCTGGATCGGCTGGATCGTGCTACGGAACGCAGATGACATGGATCGCGTGCTGCCAGCCATGGGCCCCAACGTGATAATCAGCCTGGCTACTCCGGCCTTGATTGCCGCCGGTGTGGCGCTGGGATGACTCGGGAGCACCTACGATGAACCGAATGGGAGCAATCCTGGGAGTTGTGGCGGTGCTGCTGCTTGCGCTGATCGCATACCCTCAGTTTCAACGGTGGTGGATCTCTTCCCAGGCTGAACCCCGCGCTATCACTGCCCGCGGCGACCTGGCCGCGGACGAACAAAGCACCATTGAGATCTTCGAGAAGCTCAGCCCTTCGGTGGCCTACATCGCCACGGTGGAGCGCCGCGTGGATTTCTTTACTCGTAACGTCACCCGGGTTCCGAGCGGTACGGGTTCCGGCTTTTTCTGGGACGACAACGGTCACGTGGTCACCAATTATCACGTTGTACGCGGCGCGGAGGGTGCCCAGGTCATACTGACGGACGATCGGGCCTACGACGCGGCGCTGGTGGGATTCAGCCCCGAGCATGACCTGGCCGTGCTGCGCATCAGCGTACCGGTGGCGCCACCTGCGCCCATCCCCGTCGGCACCTCGGGTGATCTCAAGGTGGGGCAGAAAGTGCTGGCCATCGGCAATCCTTTCGGCCTGGATTACAGCCTGACCACCGGCATCATCTCGGCGCTGAACCGATCCATTTCCGGACCGGAGGGCGGCGACATCGAAGGGCTGATCCAGACCGACGCCGCCATCAATCCCGGTAACTCCGGTGGCCCCCTGCTGGACTCCGCCGGCCGGCTGATCGGAGTCAACACCGCCATCTTCAGCCCGTCCGGCGCCTATGCCGGCATCGGATTTGCCGTGCCCGTGGATACGGTCAACGAGGTGGTGCCCCGGCTGATTGCCTACGGCCGCCTGCTGCGGCCCACGATTGGCATCCAGGTATATGACGATATCAGTGAACGGATAACCGGTGACCTGGGTGTGACCGGTGTACTGGTCGTGGAGGTGACGCCCGGCAGTGGCGCCGAGCGTGCCGGGCTGCAGCCCACCCGGGTCACCCGGCGGGATCGGCGGATCATTCCCGGTGACGTCATCCTGTCGGTGGACGGTCAGCCGGTCAGTGATGGCCCGAGCCTGCGCAAGACGCTGGATGTCTACCAGCCCGGCGACCGGGTGACGCTCGAGCTGTTCCGGGAAGGGGAAACCCGGCAGGCCCAGGTCACCCTGTCAGCCAGCCAGTGATCCGGTTACTGCTGGCCAGGCATCGGGCAGGATTCACCGGGGTCGGGATCACCAGGGGCGGACCGTGGCATTCCGCTTGAATCGGTACCCCTGGATAAAACGACCAGGGGCTCCACGAGTTACCGGAAATCCTTCGCGATGAAAGCGATCGTCTACCGCAGCTACGGCAATCCCGACGTTCTCCGGGTGGAAGATGTCGCCAGACCCGAGCCCGGCGATGGGGAAGTCCTGGTGCAGAATCATGCCGTCTCCATCAATGCCTGGGATTGGGAGATGTTGACGGGCCGGCCGCTGGAGTATCGATTGCTGAGCGGCATTTTTTCGCCCAGGAAAAAGATGATTCATGGGTGCGACATCGCCGGGCGGGTGGTAAGCGCCGGTAAGGGTGTCAGGACACTCAGCGTTGGCGACGAGGTGTTTGGCGATCTGTCGGAACACGGATGGGGCGCTTATGCCGAATACACCTGCGCCCCCGAATCCAGCCTGAGGCGCAAACCGGCCGAAATGACCGTCATTGAGGCCGCCTGCCTTCCGCATGGTGGCAATCTCGCCGTCCAGGGGTTGGTCGATTTCGGCAATGTCAAAGCGGGGCAGAGGGTATTGATCAATGGGGGTGGAGGAAGCACCGGCACCTTGGCGATCCAGATAGCCAAATTGCTCTCGGCTGAAGTCACAGCAGTCGACCACACCACGAAGCTTGAAAAAATGCTTGAACTGGGTGCCGACCATGTCATCGATTTCACGCAGTCTGATTTCACCCGGGACAGGAATCGATACGACCTGGTGTTCGATGTAAAAACGGATCGCTCCGCTTTCCGCTACCGACGCTCACTTCGACCAAACGGTGCCTATGTCACGGTTGGCGGAAATTCGCTTTACATCCTTCAGGCCGTGTCTCTCGGGAAGCTCTCCAGAAAATGCCGAATGCACCTGCTGCCGTATGTGGCCAACAAGGACTCAGACTACCTCGTGGAGCTATACCAGGCAGGCAAACTCAAGCCCGTCATCGACCGGTGTTTTCCCCTGGAGAAAACCGCTGAGGCTTTCCGATATTTTGGCGAAGGCCGTTGCACTGGAAAGGTCGTTGTGACCGTGGATTCGGAAGCCTGGGGTCAGAGTAAAGGGACAGGGTGAGCTAGCCCACAACGACTTGGGGGGGTTCTTGCCGGCAGCTGAACCGCAGTCATTCAGAATGAGGCCTTTACAGGCTAAAACAGAACTCGCCCATGCCAAGGCGCCTCTCCGGGGTCAGGTTGGAGTGGTCCCATCCGCGGACCCAACCTGACCCCATCTCCTGACCCCGTCCCCGTGTGCTGAAGTTTCCGATGGCCGGACGGCGGGCTAATCTGAATTCACTTGGTGCTTGAACACCTGGCCTTTTTTCATCACCAGCCTCACCGAAGATGGGTTTCCGGTGTCACCCATTAGCCAGCCGTTGTTGATGGCTTGCCGAATCTGCACACCCGACGACCGTTTCGGCCTACCCCGCCAATCCTCTGTTTAGCTATGATCCCGGGCAATTCCTCTTGGGCCCGAATCTGACTATGAAAAGACTGCTACGCGATCTGATGGGTGGCGCTGTATTGATGACCCTGGCAACGGCTACCCTGGCCCAGGGGATCAATGACCGGGCCGAACTCGAATCGTTCGTTGATGGCATGGTGAAGTCGCTGATGAAGGCCAATAACGCCCCCTCCGGTGTTGTAGCCATTGCCAATCGTGACGGGCTGATACTTGCCAAGGGTTTCGGCTACAAGGATGTCGATGCCCAGGAGCCCATGGACCCGCATACGACGCTGGTGCGGCCGGGATCGGTGTCCAAGCTGGCGACCTGGGTGGCAGTCATGCAGCAGGTGGAGCGCGGCAGCCTGGACCTGGACGCGGACGTGAACACCTATCTCGACGATTTCCAGATTGCCGACACCTATAACGAACCCGTGACGTTAAGGCACATCATGACCCACACCGCAGGTTTCGAGGACGGCGGGATGGGCTACCTCATTATTGACGACCCGGACCGGGCCATGCCGTTGAGTGAGGCCATGGCCCGCTACCAGCCTGCCAGGGTCAATCCACCCGGCAAGCAGACCGCATATTCCAATTACGCTACGGCCCTGGCGGGACTGCTTGTCGAGAGGGTGTCGGGTTTGCCGTTCAACCGCTACCTGCAGGAAAACATTTTCGATCCGCTGGGTATGCAGCGGTCCACGTTCGAAGAGCCTTTGCCGGAGAGCCTGGCGGCCGACATGGCAGGCAGCTACAAGCTGGATGCCGGGCGCTACGCGGACCAGCCCTTCGAAATCATCAGCAGCTTCGCTCCGGCGGGCTCCCAGTCAGCCACGGCCACGGACATGGTGCGGTTCGGCCGGGCCATCCTCAACGGCGGGGAACTGGACGGGAACCGGATTCTGGCCGAAGACACCACCAACCAGATGCTGACCCGGGCGTTTTCACACGATGAGCGCATGATGGGTATGGCATTGGGGTTTTACGAGGCGGACTACAACGGGTTTCGCGTCGTAGGTCATGGTGGCGACACCCAGTGGTTTCATTCATTCCTGGGTATCGACCAGGTCAATGGCCTGACCTTTTTCGTGAGTTTCGGCGGCACTGGCGGCTCGACCGTGAGAACATTGTTTACCGGGGCCCTCTACGACCAGTATTTTCCCAGCGAACCTGTGCGGCCGCAGGCGTCTGACGGAGCTGAAGAGCGCGCAGCAAAGTTCGCCGGGACCTACGGATTCTGGCGCACCAACTTTTCCACCCTGGAAAAGCTGATCCGGTCAGGCACGGCGATCAAAGTGGCTCCTGCCGCCGATGGCGCCATCCTGCTGGCCCTTGGCGGCGGCGGTAAGCAATACTTGGAGGTCGAGGACAACCTGTTCCGCGAATTGAATCCCGGCGTCTCCCTGGCCGGGGGCATGAGCGCACCATTGCTTGCGTTTCAAACGGACGGGCAGGGAGCGGTCACCGGTTTCGTGATCGACGGGCTGCCGTTCATGTCATTGCGCAAACTGTCTGTGCATGAAACGCCCGGATTCAACATGGCCATGGTGGCTTTCTGTGTCCTGGTGTTCCTGGTCGTTGTCATCGGGCGCTGGTACCGGCGTGCGGATATTCGTGGCTGGCACGGGCCTGATCGCGTTGCCGCCAACGGTGCTTTCTATGCTGCGTTGGTAAACCTGGTCACCGTCATTGCTGGTGCGCTGGCGTTTGCCATCACGGCTGACTCGCTATTCACCGAGGTCCCGGCACTGCTCAAGGCCTGGCTGGTCCTGCCGATTGTTGCCACCGTGGCCGGGTTTTACGCGGCCTGGTGCGGCGTTGGCGTCTGGCGCAACGGTGCACTGGCCGGTGTATGGGCGAGGATTCGGTATTCGGTCATCGCCGCCTGCGCCCTGTTCATGTGCTGGTTCTATTACTTCTGGAACATCCTGGGATACCAGTACCTTTGAGCACTCCGGCGTGCTGATCGACACGGTCCCATGACCGTTTCTGCACACTGAAAAGCCCTCTCGGCCTACATCCCATGGCTGGCGCCGGGCTAGCATTGCAGCCTGGATGGAGAGCTGCGTGCTCTCCCGCGATGCAACCCATTGGAGTTTCAAATGCGCGGATTGCTCAGAAATCTCTCGGCCGTGGTGCTGGCTGCGGCCGGGCTGGTCGTATCCAACACGGCCATGGCCGCCAGTTTTGACACCGTCGAGGACCTTGTCCGCCTGGAAGCGTTCATGGACGGCGTGATCCAGCCTTTGCGCAAAAACAACCAGAGCGCGTCCGGCGTGGTGACCATCGTCAAGGGGACCGAGGTGGTGTTTGCCAAGGGTTACGGCTACCACGATTTTGAAAAGGGCATGGCCGTTGACCCCGCCAAGACGCTGTTTCGACCGGGTTCGGTGTCCAAGCTGTTTACCTGGGTCGCGGTGATGCAGTTGTACGAGCAGGGCAAGCTGGACCTGGACGCTGACGTCAACCAGTACCTGGAGACCTTCCAGATCGATGACACCTATGACAATCCCGTCACCCTGCGCCATATCCTGACCCACACGGCGGGGTTTGAGGACGGGGGTCTCGGTTACCTGATTATCGAGGACCAGGACCGCATCATCTCCCTGGCGGATGCCATGAAGCGCTACCAGCCGGCCCGGGTCAATCCACCCGGCGCCCAGACCTCGTACTCGAATTACGCCACGGCCCTGGCGGGCCTGATCGTGGCCAACATTTCCGGCATGAGTTTCGAGGAGTACATCAAGGTCAATATTTTCGATGTGCTGGGCATGAACGACTCGACCTTCCAGGAACCCCTGCCTGGCTCAATGGAAAGCCAGATGGCCGAGGGTTACCAGGTGGACGGCGGAGATTTTGTCGGCAAGCCCTTTGAGCTCATCTCAAATTTCGGCCCGGCCGGCGCCATGTCCTCCAGCGGCA
The DNA here is from genome assembly GCA_030065125.1 of Lysobacterales bacterium. GTDB lineage: Bacteria > Pseudomonadota > Gammaproteobacteria > Xanthomonadales > SZUA-38 > JASJDM01. The sequence continues at coordinate 16,218 of JASJDM010000089.1, forward strand.
CCGACATGGCCAGGTTCGCCGCGGCCATCCTGAACCAGGGTGAGTTGGACAGCGGGAGCATTCTCAGGCCGGAAACTCTCGCCGAGATGCTCACCCGGGCTTTTACCCACCATGACCAGATGATGGGGATGGCCCTGGGCTTTTACGAAACCGAGGTCAATGGCGTTCGGCTAGTGGGCCACGGTGGTGACACGAACCACTTTCATTCTGACCTGGCCGTGGACCTGGAAAACAACCTGGCCATCTATACCTCGTTTACCGGCAATGGCGGCTCTGTCGTTCGGTCTGCCATCGTGCCTGCGTTCTACGCGCAATACTTTCCCCGCAAAGAGACGCCGCCCGAGATTCCATCCGGTTTTTCGGAAAGGGCCGGGAAATACGCCGGCAACTACCAGTTCTGGCGCAACAACTTTTCCACCATCGAGAAAGTGGGTCTGCTGATTCCTGGTTATACCCTGACGGTGGCACCAACGGAGAACGATACGCTGCTGCTGGCTTTTGCTGGCGGTGCGAAGCAGTACGTGGAAGTGGGTGACAACCTGTTCAGGGAGCTCAATTCAGAGCTGGCGCTCAATTCCAGGTTCAGTCCGCGTCTCATCGGATTCCAGGCCGATGACAGTGGCGCCATCACCGGCATGGTCATCGACGGCATACCGTTTATGTCCATGTTCAAGTCGCCGGCCCGCACTACCGGGCAGTTCAATATCCCGCTGCTGCTGATCTCAACGCTGGTGTTCCTGTTCGTATTGATTCGACTGGCCTACCAGCGGAGCAGATTCCAGCAGACCCAGGGGGCGGACCGCCGTGCCGTGGTCGCCGCGGTGTGTGTCGCGGCAGCCAACCTGCTGTTCCTGGTGGTTTTTGCCCTGGTGATTGGAGTCTACGGCGAGGACCTGTTCAACGGGATTCCCCTGGCATTCAAACTGATGCTGATCCTGCCCATGGTTGCATTCGTCGCCGGCCTTTACCAGGTCTACCAGACCGTGAACGTCTGGCGCGGTGGCCTGCTGGCCGGTGCCTGGGCGAGGCTTCGGTACACCGTGGTGACACTGTGTGCCCTGTTCATGTGCTGGTTTTACAATTTCTGGAATTTCCTGGGGTTCAACTACCTGGGATAACCCGCGCGAGGCCATTGGATGGAACCACTGACGCTGCAGGCGCCTTACCTGGTCCTGGTGGGTGATACCGAGGACCCGACCTATGCCAAGACCGGCTACGGCATCGCCCACTGGCGGCCGGACCGGGTGGCGGGTCAACTGCGTTTTGACAATGCCAACGTTGACCTCGGCGTTCCTGACATGACCGTGGCGCAGGCGGCTGAAGCCGGGGTCCGCAGCCTGGTCATCGGTGTGGCGCCGGTGGGCGGTTCCATTCCCGATTCATGGTTGGGCACCATCGTGTCTGCCGCCGAGGCGGGCATGGATATCGTCAGCGGACTGCATACCCGCCTTGGCGAAATCGCGCAGATCCGCAATGCCGCTGCAGTCTCCGGCGCAAACATCATCGACATCCGGATTCCGCCATCGGGATTACCTGTGGCCACGGGCCGCAAGCGCAGCGGTAAGCGACTGCTGACCGTGGGAACGGACTGCGCCGTGGGCAAAAAATACTCCGCCCTGGCCATCCATGCGGCCATGCGGGACGCGGCTATCAATGCGACGTTCAGGGCCACCGGCCAGACCGGGATCATGATCAGTGGCTCCGGCATGCCTATCGACGCGGTGGTGGGTGATTTCACCTCGGGTGCGGCCGAAATCCTGAGCCCGGATAATGACCCGGACCACTGGGACGTCATCGAAGGGCAGGGGTCCCTGTTTCACCCGGGATACGCCGCGGTCAGTCTTGGGCTGCTGCATGGATCCCAGCCTGACGCGGTGGTGATCTGCCATGACGCCACCCGCACCGAGATCGCGGGCTGGCCGGACTACGCACCACCCTCGATCCCGGACTGTATCGAGAGAAACGTCAGCCTGGCCCGGTTGACCAATCCAGCCGTTCGCTGCGCGGGCGTTTGCGTCAACACGTCAAGTCTTCAATCGGAAGAACGGGATGAATACCTGGCGACCATAGCAGCAGAGACTGAACTGCCCTGCGTGGACCCAGTGATTGATGGCTGCAGCACCATAGTCGCGAGCCTGTTCCAGGTCTGATTCATCCCCTGTCCGCCACAGCGTGCCGTGAATACGCTTGATGGCTGTGGTTGAGTTTCGTGCTTCCACCCGCACCGGATCTGCAAAGCTTCCTGTCGCCACTGCCTAATGGGTATTGCCCAGGGGCGGCTAAGCTCACGGCATTGAAACTGCGAGTTTCGACCCAGGAGCATCGACATCATGCCTACCGTCACCATGAATACCGAGCAGTGGCATTTCGAGACACCGTTCGAGATCACCGGCTACTCGTGGACCGGGATTGGCACCCTGTACGTGGAGATCCAAGACGGGGAATACGTGGGGCGTGGCGAGGCCACCGGCGTTTATTACACCGATGAGAGCGCGGACAGCATGCTGCAGCAGGCGGAATCTATTCGTGCAGATTTGGAGAAGGGCATCAGCCGCGAAGAATTGCTGGACCTGCTGCCCTCCGGTGGTGCTCGCAACGCCGTTGATGCGGCGCTGTGGGACCTTGAAGCCAAGCAGTCGGGCAAGAGCGTGTGGGATATGGCCGGTATTGATCCCGCTGAGACCATCACCGTGGCCACCGTGGGACTGGATACCCCCGAGGGGATGGCCGCGGCGGCAAAGCGGTTGCCGTCTACCAAGATCAAAATCAAGGTCAGCGGTGACGATCCGGTCACCCGCATTGCCGCTATCCGCGAGGCCCGGCCCGATGCTGACCTGGTGATTGACGCCAACCAGGGCTGGACCTTCGAGCAGCTGGTGGAGGTGGCGCCCCGGCTGCAGGAACTCGGGGTGGTCATGATCGAGCAGCCGTTGCCGCGCGGAGACGATGCAGAGCTTGCCGGCTACCAGTGCCCCATTCCGCTGTGTGCCGACGAGTCATGCCTGGATATGACCGAATTGGACCAGGCAGCCGGTCGCTACGACATGATCAACATCAAGCTGGACAAGGTGGGTGGTCTCACCGCTGGCCTCAACCTGGCCTACAAGGCCAAGAGCATGGGGCTTGGGTTGATGGTGGGCAACATGGCGGGCACCTCCTTGGGCATGGCGCCTGGATTTGTTCTGGCACAACTGTGCGACCTGGTGGACCTGGATGGCCCCATGCTGCTGACCGAGGACCGGGATTACCCGTTGCACTACGACAACGGTGTCGTGTCGGGCCTGACCCCGGCGCTCTGGGGATGACATATGGCCGCACCGTTTCTGCACATGAATCTGCCGGTGGTGCCTACAGGTACCGATGGCATCAAGAATAGACTGCAGTTGAAAATCCAATCATCCCGCGTGGGAAGGGGGAAAGATGAAAACAGATCTTCGTGATTCAGTAACCGGGCTCCGCAAGAGCTATGGCACCGCGCTGGCCGTTGCCGCGGCACTGGCCATTAACGCTGGACTGCCGGCAACAACCGCGCTGGCCCAGTCAGACAGCGCTGATGAAGGCCTGGGCATCGAGGAGATCATCGTCACCGCCACCCGGCGCGAGACCAGCCTGCAGGACACGCCGCTGACCATCCAGGTGCTGGGCGAGCAGGAGCTGTTGAACATCGGTGCCACCGACCTGGACGACATTGTCGGACTGGTGCCTGGGCTTTACATCACCGGCGAGGATTACACCATCCGCGGATTGCGCAGCAGCCTGAGCGACCGTTCGGGCGGCAGCATCAACACCACCTCGCGCTACCTGGACGAAACGCCCATCGACCACAACTTCCGAATCTACGACGTGGCGCGCTTCGAGGTGTTGAAAGGTCCTCAGGGCACCCTGTACGGGACCGGCGCCATGGGCGGCACGATTCGGCTGGTCACCAACAAGCCGAATCCGGAGGGGTTCTCGGCTGATCTCGACCTGGATTTTTCGTCAACCTCATCGGGCGGCAGTAACCACGAGGTCAACGCCATGGTCAACGTGCCCCTGGGCGAGACCCTGGCCCTGCGCGCAGTGGGTTACCAGCATGACTACGACGGGTTCACCGACGATATCCGCCTGGCCATCAATGACTTTGATTTCGAAGAAGTGACCGGCGGGCGTGTCGCCCTGCGCTGGGATGCCTCTGAAAACCTGGCCATCACCGGTACGTTCATGCGCGAGGATATCGATGCCGGGGACGACTCCCTGACCCAGCTGCAGCTGGGCGACTTGGAGGCGGCGCGCTTTTTTGATGCCTTCAACAACGAAACCTGGGACGTGGCCAACCTGCTGTTCGACTGGGACCTGGGCACGTCCAACGTGGTGGTTACGCTGACCACTACCGAGAACGATGTGGATCAGGTCTTTGACGCCACGGCATTCGTCAACGGTGCGTTCGGCCTGCCCGAACCGCCCAACGGGGGTTACACCAACGCGTTTCAGCTCAATGACCGGGTATTCGATTCCGACGTGGGTGAAATCCGCTGGGTGTCCGGCCTGGACGGTCCCTGGAACTGGGTGGTGGGCGCCTTCTACCAGAAGAACAGCGCTTCCGGTGACGGCTCCATCATTGTCACCGAGCCTGACCCCAACAACCCCATCATTGGCTTCCGGGTGGGTGACCTGGATGGCTTTGCCAACCGCGACACCCTGGTGCGCCAGGGTGAACTGGCGGAGCGTGAGCGCGAACAGGCCCTGTTCGGCGAGCTCACTTACGACATCAACGAGCAGTTTTCCATTACCGCCGGCCTGCGCTACCTGGACGTGGAACAGTCCAACCAGGGATTCGTGATCAGCAGCCTGTTCGGTTTCCCGTCTCCCCTGGGTGATCCCCTGCCCAGCATCCTGGTCGAGGAAAGCGACACGTATACCAAGCTGCGACTGGCCTACAAGCCCAACGAAGACCTGCTGTGGTATTTCATCCGCTCCGAGGGATTCCGTCGCGGCGGATTCAACGCCGCGGCTGCCCTGGGCCTGGCCATAGGCGTGCCCAACGTCCCGCAGCAGTTCAGCTCCGATGAAGTGGTCAACTGGGAGGTTGGTCTGCACAGCACCTGGCAGGACGGCCGCATGGTCTTCAACAGCGCCCTGTACTTCATGGACTGGACCGATATCCGCGTGGGTGCGCTGCACCCCAGTGGCCTCAACTTCACCACCAACGGTCCGGCGGCTGACGTGACCGGTTTTGAAGCGGAGCTCTCCTACCTGGTCACGGAAAACTTCAATATTTCAGCCACCCTGGCGCTGACCGACACCGAGCTGACCAGCGAGGCCGTGGACGGGGTGCTGGCGGAGCTGGGAGTCCCGTTTCCCGACAACCTGACCCTGGCGCCAGCTGGTGAGGAGCTGCCTGGCATTCCGGAGACCACGTTCAGCCTGGCGCTCAACTACAACATGCCCGACCTCTTTGCCGGCTACGATGGATACGCCCGGCTGGATACCCAGTACACGTCGGAGTCCTTCAATACCTACGAGCAGGGCCAGTTCAGCTTTGGGCGGGTGGAAATGGATTCCTACAATATCGCCAACCTGCGGCTGGGCCTGGTCAGGGACACCTGGGATGTTTCACTTTACGTGAAGAACCTCACCGATGAGCGGGCCGACCTGTTTATCGACCAGGGGGGCTTTGATCCCCAGCGCGTCGAACGCAACCGTCCGCGCACGGTGGGTGTGAATATCCGTAAGAGTTTTAACTGATTCGATTTCTCCCACGAGCTCCGGTCGATTGTTTGGCCGGGGCTTTTTATTTGGGGAACGATTGCCCGGCAGGCGGTCCCGAACTGCTCATCAAGCCTCGGACCTGGCTATTCGCCGCCACCCTGCCGCCACTCCTGGGGACTCTGGTCCGTCACGCGCCGGAAGGCTCGGGAGAAGGCTGACGGGTCCTCGTATCCCACGGTATCGGCGATCTGGGAAATGGAGAGGTGGCGCTCGGCCAGCAGCAGCTTGGCCGCATCCACCCGCTTTTGCAGGCAGTACTGCATCACGGTCATCCCAAACACTTCCTTGAAGCCCGACTTCAGCCGCGTCTGGGACAGCCCGAGCCGGCTGGAGATCGATTCCAGCGAGGGGGGGTCAACGTACTCGCGCTCGATGATCCGGCGCGCCCGGTTCAGGCGTTCCAGTTCGGGGGTGGACTTGTCAGTCGGCTGCCCGGATTGGTAGGGGATCCGGTTCTTCAGCGACTGCAGGCCAATGGTCAGCAGTTCCCAGAACTTGGCGGTGAGCCACTTCTTGCGAAGCTGGCCACCCACGGGGAGTTGGAAACAGTTCGCTACCAGGTCGCGATGGTTGGGATCGGAAAACAAGACCCGCTGTACCTGCCCGGATCGCTTGCCCTCCAGGCATTCGATGATCCAGCGTGGATAGTCATCCAGGTTTTCCCCGAGGCGCTCGAACAGGTTGGACAGGGTCGTGTGGACCACTACGTACTTTGACGGCTCACCGCGCTTGGGAACCCGGTAAGACATGATAGAGTCCCGCACCGCGGTGCAGATGATGGCTGGACCTAAGCTGTGCTCCCGGGTGGTTTCGCCCAGGGTTTCGGATCGCGCGACCCGGGTAACGAACTGGAAGCTCAGGGTGTCGCCCACGCGATTGCGACACAGCAGCGGTGCGGGCACCCGGGTGTTGGTGATTTCGATCAGCCCGTCAGCGTCTACCTTGAACATGACGGTCTCGTCACTGGGACTGGAGACGGTGGCCAGCGCTTCCGGGTCGTCGAAATAGTCTTCGTCTCCAGTCTTGGACACCCGCGTGATGCGAAGCTGGTTGCCCTGGAGGCCGTTCATCGCCTCGGCAGACTTGAGGTCCGCGGGTCTGGCATCATCCAGGCGGATGACGTACTGGTCTCCAAAATCCATCAATGAATCATAACCAGCCCGGGTTCAAGTCTCCACCGGGCCGCTGGAAGCCAAACTTTAATTTCAACTTTCTGGGGTTACTCTGACCCCGGTCCTCAGCGCTTCAGCTGCTGGCGGATCATCCGCTCGAGCTTTTTGCCGTAGGGGGGAATCAATCCCGCCATTCTTGCCAGATTCAGGGACGATTGGGTGTATACGGCCCGGGCATGACTGAAGGTGCGGAAGCCGTCCTGGCCGTGGTACGAACCCATGCCCGAAGCGCCGACACCTCCAAGCGGCAGGTCTTCGGCGGTGACGTGGTAGATGACGTCGTTCAGGGTGACGCCACCGGAGATGGTGCGGTCCAGGAGTTCACGCTGCTCGCGGGTGTCGCTGCCGAAGTAATACAGCCCCAGCGGCCTGGGCCGGGCATTGATAAAGCCGACGACGTCGTCGAGGGTTTTCCAGGTCTTGACCGGCAGCAGGGGTCCGAAGATCTCTTCCTGCATGATGGCCAGTTCGTCGGCGGGATCCAGCACCAGGGTGAAAGGAAAACGCCGGTCCTCGCCGCAGGTCTGGCCGGCGCGGATCTCAGCACCGGCACGCTCGGCTTCCCGCCGCAGGTCGCGCAGGCGGTGGGCGTGGCGCTCGCTGACCAGGCTGGTGTAATGGTCGTTACCGCAGACGTCGGGATAGATACGCTGGGCAGCAGCGATGAGCGCTTCCACCATGGTGTCGCGGATACCCTCCTGTACCAGCAGGTAGTCCGGCGCCAGGCAGGTCTGGCCCGCGTTCATCATCTTGCCCAGCACGATGCGCTCGGCGGCCTGCTCGATGTCGGCCGAGGCGCCGACCACGGTAGGCGACTTGCCGCCCAGTTCCAGGGTGACCGGCGTCAGGTTGGGTGCCGCCGCGGCCAGCACTTCACGGCCCACGGCGGTTGCTCCGGTGAACACCAGGTGGTCCAGGGGCAGCGCTGCAAAGGCTTTGCCCAGTTCGATACCGCCGTTGAACACGGCGACTTCAGTCTCGTCGAATACCTCGGCCAGGGCGGACTTCAGCAGTGCCGAGGTGGCCGGGGTGAACTCCGAGGGTTTCAGCATCACCCGGTTGCCGGCAGCCAGTGCACCGGCCATGGGCGCCATGGCCAGGTTCACCGGGTAGTTCCAGGGGCTGATGATGCCCACCACGCCCTTGGGCTGGAACTCTACCCGGGCGCGGGCGCCCAGAAGGTTCAGGGGAAAGTCCACCTTGCGGCGCTCCGGCTTCATCCAGGACGCCAGGTGTTTTTTTGCGTGGCGCAACGCACCCACGGCGGATGTGATATCGGTGAGCTTGGACAGCAGAACCGGGCGTCCGTCGAAGTCTTCCGACATGGCCTGGCAGAAGTCGTCCTGGTGCTTGAGCAGCACCTGGATGGCGCGGTCCAGACGGTCCCGCCGGGTTTCCACGGATACCGGCAGTTCATGGTGAAAGTCGGCGCGCTGACGGCTCAATACCTCGTCGAGGCGCTGCTTGTGAGACGGCGCAAAGCCGTGACTGATAATGGCGTTCATGAAGAAGAGTCCCGCCGGGTCGTTTCCTTGTCCTTTGCTGGAGGACGGACCCGCCACTGGTCCAGGCGAAGCGCCTGGACGTCGTTGTTGAATTCGATGCGGGCGCGTTTGAAACGGGGTGCGCCCCTGACTGGTTTGCCGGATACCGCGTAGGGCTCCAGCGGCCGGCCGCGCGTGTCCAGGTCCAGTTCGTCGTTGCCGTTCAGATCCTGGTAGGCCAGCAGGCCATAGTTGCCCGGTGGCAGGTCATTCACCCGCCAGGTAATGCTGCTTCCGGGTGATGGAAAGCTGGCCGATCGCACCGGGTCCTTGCCGGCACGGAAGCCCTCGGGGTTGTCGAACAGACCTGCGACAACGTTGGCCTCCGGGTTGGGGAAGCCGTCAATGGTAATACTGACGCCGACAGCGTCGGCCGCAAGCCCCTGGGCAGCCCATAGCAGGCAGGCCACGACTGCGCTGAACCGCTTCACTGCTGCACCCATTTGCCGGCCCACCAGCGGGCCAGACCGAACAGTCCCAGGGCGGACAGCAGCAGGATCAAGCCGTGGCGCCAAAGCTCGGCCAGGGGCGTGTCGTACCAGAATACCTGCTGGAACCCGTCCAGGGCCCAGGCGTTGAAGGTCCACCAGCCCATGGCCTGCATCCATTCCGGCATCAGGAAGCGGGGAAACAGATTGCCGCCGATGGCGGCCAGCAGCAGCACCAGAATAGTGGCGGCGGCGGTCAGCTGTTCACGGGAGCGACAAAGCGTCACCACGGCCAGCGCGAACGCGGATGCGGACAGGGCGCTGAGCACCGCCAGGGCGGCGAAGGCCCCCAGGTGGTCCAGCAGGTTCAGGCCGAAAGCCAGCGCCGCCCAGGCAAACATCACGCAGATCTGCACCAGGCCCAGCAGCAGGAGGAACAGTGCCCGGCCCGCCAATAGCTGGTTCAGCCCCAGCTGGGTGGACAGCATGCGCTGCAGGGTGCCGGACTCCCGCTCTTCCAGCATCATGCCGGCACGGTTGGTCAGGGACAGCATCAGGAACAGCACGCCCAGTCCGGCGGCAAAAAAGGCTGTGGACGGGCGCTTGTCGGGGCCGCCAACCACGTCGATCACGTCCATCCGCACCGGCTCCTCGGCCGGTTCGTCGGACAGAGCGCCCGCGGTGCTGATCACCGCCTGGGCCAGGTGGCCGGAGACCGCGGGGGCGGTAATGGGGTTGCTCTGATCGGTGAGCACCTCGACACCAGTGCCGATCCCGTCCTCGATGTTCAGGTCAAAGTCCCCCGGCACCACCACCACGGCGTCAAACTGCCCCGAAGCGATGGCCTGGCGGGCCATGTCCCGGGAGACCCCGGACAACTGGCGAATCTGAAGGGCCGGGTTCTGCTCCAGGGTGGCCAGCAGCTCCTCGGAAAACACGCCGTCGGATTGAAGCTCCAGCCCCAGGGTGAACTGCCGCTCCTGGCCCCGGTCCATATCGCCGAAAACCGAGGCGAATACGGTGAAGAACACCAGAGGCAGAAGGAAGGTCAGGGCCAGGGCCGCACGGTCCCGGCGCAGGCTGTCCCAGCTGATTTGAAGGACAACAGCAATCATGCCGCCACCTTCAGCTGGCGGACCAGGTCTTCGATGGCCGGAGGCTCCACGGCCATCTCCTGGATGGGCAGTCCCGCCCGGCGCAACTCATCCAGCAGGGCTTCCAGTTCCGCCCCCACGTCGTTAATCGGACCGCTGACAACCCGGCCCTGCAGGCTGAATCCCGGTCGTAACTTCAACGAAGTTGCGGGTTCAAACTCCAGGGTGATGCGGCAGCGATGGGCCAGCCCCAGCCCGGCCCGCATGATGTCCGCCGGGGGACCTTCCAGCACGATGGCACCGTTTTCCAGTACCACGACGCGGTCGTAGCGGGCATCTACGCCGGTCAGCTC
>JASJDM010000090.1 GCA_030065125.1 Lysobacterales bacterium
GACAGAGTAAAGCCGGCTTTACTCTGTCCCTTTACTCTGACCCCACGACTCCCGCGTCTCCCGGATATAATGCCTTTGCCGATGTTGTATCTGCTGACCAACCCCGACAAACGTGGCGCACTGATTCGGCTGGTCCGCCTCGACCGGCCGGTTGGGACCTACCTGGTTTTATGGCCGACGCTGTGGGCGCTTTGGATCGCCGCGGGTGGTGTGCCACGGATCGACGTGCTGATCATTTTTGTGCTGGGCGTCATTGTCATGCGCATGGCGGGCTGTGTGATCAACGACTATGCGGACCGGGAGTTTGACGGCCAGGTCCGCCGCACCCGTGCCCGACCGCTGGCCACCGGTGAGATTCATCCCAGCGAAGCACTGGCCGTGTTCCTGGTGCTGATGATGGCGGCCCTGGCCCTGGTTATGTTGACCAACCGTCTGACCGTTTACTACGCCGTAGGCGGTGCGGTCCTGGCGGCGGTTTACCCGTTCATGAAACGTTTCACCCACCTGCCCCAGATTGTACTGGGGATGGCTTTTGCCTGGGCCATCCCCATGGCCTACACCGCCCAGACCGGAGCCGTGAATCCCACTACCTGGCTGCTGTTCATCGCCACCCTGCTGCTGACCGTGGCCTACGACACCATGTATGCCATGGTTGACCGCGCGGACGACCTGAAGGTGGGCATCAAGTCAACCGCCATCCTGTTTGGCGATATGGACCGGGTGGCCATCGCCATGATGCAGGGGCTGATGGTTTTCACTCTGCTGCTCCTGGGCCAGCGCGAAGAGTTCGGGCTGTGGTACTTCCTGGGCGTGCTGGCCGTGGCTGGGTTTTTCCTCTATCAGCAGTGGCTGATCCGCTCCCGGGAGCGCGACGCGTGTTTTCGGGCGTTTATGAACAACCAGTGGCTGGGGCTGGTGTTTTTTTTGGCGATTGTGGTGGAAACAGCGCTTTAGTAGTCATGCGCCCATTGGGCGCACACCTTACTAACGTCATCCTGAACTTGTTTCAGGATCCATCTGAAATCCCGAAGCTGCCTTACTTGACGCCTGCACTGAACCGGAGCAGGTCCATTGTCAGTGACTCCCTCCGCTGGCGCCGTGTTGGACGAAGTCTCCGATCAATGCACTGCCTGGATCGAAGACTCGGCGTAAGCCCTTTTTCAGATGGATCCTGAAACAAGTTCCGGATGACGTTTTATGGAGCAGCGCCCCTGGGCGCTGGTTGTCCTGACTCGAAACTGTCCCGGAAAATATACTGCCGCCCACCGCCCACCGCGGTGTCACACTCCGTCCCGGGCGAAAACTCCACCGCACCCAGGTCATTCATGCCATCGTTGCGGGGCGCGTTGCAGAAGTCGTTGTTCACTTCGGCCAGGTTCTCGCCCTGGTCCACCAGGAAGGTGCCGTCCAGCAGGCTGAAGTCGGAGCCGGCCGGGTCGGTGAACCAGTTCTGAAAGTCTGCCAGGGAAAGCTGCTGCAGGTTGATACCTTCAATCAGGAGCCCGCCATCCCGGCTGCGGATGCGACCGTTGAGAATGTTGTTGCGCAGCTCCGCCGTGCTGGAACCGAATCGCACGTCAATGCCTGTGGTGTTGTACAGGGTATTGTTGAAGATGGAACTGTTTAACGCCTCGTTGAGGTAAACCCCCACGTCGGCGGGGCAGTTGATGATGATGTTGTTGCGCATGGTGCCATTCTGGTGTTCCGGCGTGCAGCTGCCGTCCTCGCAGATGGAATCCGGTGAGGTTCCACCGCCACCGAATGACAGGCCCAGGCGCACGCCGCCGGTATGGAAGCGCTCACACATCACCAGGTTCTGTTCCATGATGCCGTCCCGGGAATTGCCTTTAAAAAACGCCGCGTAGCTGATCTGGTTGCCCTGGGCCTTGGCGTGGTCGTAAATGGTATTGGAGCGCAGGACCCAGCGGCGGCCGCCCACGATGTCCACCGGAGTCACCGGGTTGCTGGTGTTGCGGGGAGCGCTGTTGAACAGCTGGTTGTTCTCCAGCAGAACGTCGTCGGGAAAAGCGCCGCCGCTGATGTTGCCCTTCACCATGGCGTTGAAGTCATGCAGGCGATTATTGATCAGCAGCGTGAAATCGGCGTCTCCCACGATGTGGAAGGCGTGTTCGCAGCGGCTGTCGTCGGCACAGGTGCCCTGGATGTCCAGATTTTCGAAGCGCCAGTAGGGCACACTGACCAGAAACCCCTCCACGGTGAAGCTGCCGTCGCTGCCAAATCGAAGCAACGCTGTGCCAGGACTCGACGCGCGCACGGTTATGGGATTGCCCGGGTCTCCAGGACGATTCACACGGATCTTGTCGGTCGAAAAATCGTAAGTGCCTGGCGCCAGGGAAATAGTATCTCCGGGGTTGGCTGACCCAATGGCCGTGACCAGCCCCTCGGGCGTGGTCACCGAGCGATCCACCGCCCTGCCGGCGCCGGCCATCGCGCACAATGCCACGACGGCAATGAGGTATCGGATGGGGTTCATCATTCCATCATAGCCGCTTCTGCGGCAGGCGGACGATCAGTGCCGCGCTACTCCGCCGCGGCAGGTGGATGGCCGCCCTGTCCGGCATCCAAACCCAACCAGGCCAGCGCATCCGACTCGGTCCGGAACACCCCAAACCGGTCGGCGGTTTCGGGATGCAAGCTGAGCTGCTGGCGGGTCTTGCCGAAGAAAAAATCATTCTCGGCCACAATGGCCGCTGGACCTGTCACCCGGGTTCCAAACCCCTGCTCTGTCAGTTCCCGCATCCGGGCAAAGCTGAACTCCGCCGCCACCGCCGGCGGCATGGGATTGGGGAAAATCCAGATTCGCGGTATCGGCTCGCCGGCGCAGAGCTGCTCCAGCCGCCGATAACAATCAAGCATGCCGTCCCAGGTGATGGTAGGAAAGATCTCGACCCGGATATGGTTTTCCGGTTGGCTGATCTGGTATTCGGTGCCCATGGTCTCCTCGGCCGCTAACCCACTCTAGAATCAAGAGGTCTCACCTGCAACAGGGGCCATCAATCTGGATCAATTCCTTCAATCGGCGTTCAGCCGAATGAAGTCCTGGGTGACGGGAGATGTGAACGAAGTCCGGCCCCAAAAAAGCATGAACAAAGCCCTTTGGCACAGGGAAGTGCCAACGGCCGCAGGCCGTGAGTGATTGGGAAATCGCATTTTCCAATCACGCCCGCGAGTCGGACAGGATGTCCGATCTTGCGGAGCAACAATCTCGTGCCAACGGCCGGAGGCCGTGAGGGAATCGGAAACCGCGTTTTCGGTTCCCAACCGCGAGTCGGCGTAAGCAACTATCGGCAAGGCCTCTGGCGGCCCCGAGCCCTGCTATCGCCCACTTCGGATGTCCGATCTTGCGGATCAACTATCCTCCCGCATCAAGTCCGAGATGACGGGAGAAAATCAACGAAGCCCATTGGCACAGGGATGTGCCAACGGCCAGAGGCCGTGAGTGATTGGGAAATCGCATTTTCCAATCACGACCCCAAGTCGCAGTATGTGTCTACGAGCAAGGCCTGCATTATCCGAATGCGCCAAGCGATGCCCACTTCGGGAGGTGCGATCTTGGGGATCAACTATGCCTCCCAGGCATACCCCAACTTGAAGAACAACGTCCGGCTGGTGGTCACCAGGTCCACCACCTCATCATCTTCCAGTCCGCTTTCGGAGTAGCCGGCGAACAGCACGGTGCGCGGATTGACCTTGTAGGAGTAAATCAGCTGGGCGTTGAGTTGCCGGGTCCGGGCGTCAACCTGGTCAAGGTACAGGGCCTGGTTGCGCTCCACGTCCCGGTACTGCAGGGCGAGCTTCAGGCGCTGTTTCAGATCGAACTGGTAGGACAGGCGCAGGTCCGTCAGGTTGGCGGTGAAGATGTTGCCCTCGTCGCGGTCCAGCTTCTGGTAAGTATGCTCCAGATCCAGGAACAGGTGCCGCCCGATATTGAGTGCAATCTCAGGGTTCAGGCGGGTGCGCTCGCCCAGCACGCTGTTGGCGAAATCGACCTGGTCGCCGAAGTTTGCCGACAGCTCCAGCCGCATGCCTGATCGGGGCTCCAGTTTTCCGAAAAAGCCGATGAAGTCCTCTGGAAACAGCTGGCCCTCCCAGAACCGCTCGCGGGTGCCAACCGTGAGTCGGTAAAACGATTGCAGCGGCCCCTGCAGGGTCACCTTCGCTTCCCACTCTTTCTCCAGCACCCGTCCTGACTGGTCGTGCTGGATGTCCCAGTCGCTCTCCAGCACCAGCTGGTTCCACCAGTCATCCTGGCCCCCGTACCAGCGGTATCCTGCGCCGGCCACGGTTCGATCGAAGTCCACCTGGGACACAAACCCCAGGTCGGCTCGGAAATCCCGGGCCAGGTTTTCGTAGCGGGCCAGCGCAAACCAGTCCCTTTCGTCGTGAACGTACAGAATCCGCAGGGCGTCGCCGGACTGCTCCGGGGAGAGGCCGAACTCCGTCACCAGCTCCTCGGGGTTCTCGGAATCCGAGGCCAGGTACTGGAAATCCAGTCGATCCGACTCGGAAAGGCGGATGCGCCCGTCAATGCCGCCCACGGTGTTGTGATAGCCGTTGCCACGGCGCATGGACAGCATGGTGCCCACGGTGGAGTTTCCGGGAAGGTCTCGGCGGTAGCGAAAAACGGCGTTGTCGCTTTCCTGGTCCAGGCTGGCCAGATCGGACTCCAGGGCGCCGGGCAGGATGAAACTGGTCACAGTGTCACGGGCCGCAAACATGCCGAAGGCATTGGGCCCCTCCTTGCCGGTCAACCGGATGCCAAAGTCCGGATCAACCACGTTGCGGGTGTAGATGACGTTGATGGGGCTCTTGAAGTAGTCCAGGTCCTCCAGGAAGAACGGGCGTTTCTCTTCGAAAAACAGGGCGAAGTTGTTGTTGACGTTGAGCTGCGCGGAATCCGCTTCCACCTGGGAGAAATCCGGATTGAGGGTGGCATTGAGAGTCATGTTGGGCGTGACTCCCCAGCTGAGATCCACCCCCGGCTCAAAGTCGAAACTGCCGGACTCCAGCGGACCGGTGAGGTCATCACGAATGTCGGAACTGGTTGCCGTCAGGGTGGGGGTGATTTCCAGGTTCGACCCGGCTTCGGCCCGGGCAAACCCCCGCACTTTGGCCAGCTGGCACAGATTACAGTCCACGTCCCGATCCCTGGGGTTGTTGGAAAACCGGTAGGAGTAATCCCGGGGATAAAACCGAACCAGGTCCAGCCCCCAGGTCTTTACGCCATCCACCGCCGGCAGCGGCAGGGCCGAATAGGGAATAGCCATCTCGACCTGGTAGCCGCCATCAGTGATGCGGCCGGCCGAATCCCACAGTGCGTCCCAGCTGTCATCCTCAAATCCGTTGACGTCGTCCTTGATGCTGTCCATCTGGGCGCCGAAGGGGTTGGCGAAGAACTGCAGGGCCCTTCGCTGGTCGTTGAACGTATCCAGCACCACGCCGACAAAATCGTCGCGATAGGCCGAGTCCCGGTCGCGCAGGAAAGCGCGTATGGCACCCGGGTCCGGGTCCGCAGCCACGAACCCCACCATCAGCTCACGGCCCGTGTCCAGCAGCAGGACCTCGGTGGCCACGGGCGCCGGGGTGTTCTCTCCTGGAAAGGTCTCCACGGTCAGGGGTATGGTCAGCGCTTCCGACCATGCCGCTTCGTTGAGCACGCCGTCGACCTGGAAGTCTGCATTCCGATAAGGAATGTCCCGCGCGAAAGCAGCTGTACTCAGTGCCGCCAGGATCAGGGCCGGGAATTTTCCGTGGGTGCGTGACATTGCTCAGGTTAATGGGGCTGGCGTCAGGTCAGCGCAAGTCTGATCTACCGGCCGGACCGCCAATAGTGCTATTGGTTTGTCATTATTGTCGACCCCGTGGCGTCGACATTTAGTTTCAACCGACCCGGGTATGCTTGAGCCAGCTTGTCATCGGCGCGACGACTTTCCACAATGTGCACCCCCTGATCAAAGGATTTCTCATGCGACTGCTTGCATTTGTTTCATTCTGGTTTGCCTCCGCCACGCTGCAGGCAGCGGATTTCAACTACCTGCCCACGGACCAGGATTACGATCCGTCCATCCCCACCCCCGAGTCGGTACTGGGTTTCCAGGTTGGTGAATGGCACGTGCGTCACGACCAGTTGGTCTACTACATGGAGCGTCTGGCAGCGTCCTCGGACCGGGTGACACTCGAGTTCAACGGCCGTACCCACGAGCTGCGACCCAAGATTACCGTGACCATCACGGCGCCGGAGAATTTTGACCAGTTGGAGGATCTCCGCCAGCGGCACCTGTCCTACACCCGGGGCAACTCCGACCGGCCCGGGCCCCTGGTGTTGTGGTTTGGCTACAGCATTCACGGCAACGAGGCCAGCGGCTCTAACGCTTCTCTGCTGTTCGCCTATCACCTGGCGGCCTCCCGGGATCCGGCCCTGGCGGAAAAACTCGAAAACACGGTCATCCTGCTGGATCCGTCCCTGAACCCCGACGGCATGGGCCGTTTCGCGCACTGGGTCAACAGCAATCGCAGCAAGCGGCCTGTAGCCGACCGGGCCAATCGTGAGCATCAGGAGACCTGGCCGGGCGGTCGGTTCAACCACTACTGGTTCGACCTGAACCGCGACTGGGCCCTGCTGGTCCATCCGGAGTCCCGGGCACGGGTGAAGTTCCAGCACCACTGGCGACCCCACGTGATTACCGACTTCCACGAGATGGGCAGTGACTCCACCTACTTCTTCCAGCCCGGCGTGCCCACCCGGAAGAACCCCCTGACGCCCATGGAGAACGCCGACATCACCGCGCGGCTGGCCGAGTACCACGCCCGGTATCTGGACGCCATCGGCCAGACCTACTTCACCAAGGAGCGCTTCGACGATTTCTACTACGGCAAGGGTTCAACCTATCCCGACGCCCTGGGCAGCATCGGCATCCTGTTCGAGCAGGGCAGCGTACGCGGTCACCTGATGGCAACGGACTATGGAGAGATTCCCTTTTCCACCGCCGTGCGCAACCAGCTGACCACATCCTTCTCCACCCTGACCGGCGCCACCGAACTGCGTGACGAACTGCTGGACTATGGCCGCCGCTTCGCCCGGGAAACCGCTGAGCTGGCCAGCCGCGACCCGGTCCAGGCCTACGTTTTCGGCGACCCAAGGGATCCGGCACGTACCCGGGAACTGGCCGACCGGCTGCTGCAGCACGAGATCGAAATTTTTGAGCTGGCCCGGCCAATCAGCAACGACGACGGCGAGTTTCGTCCGGGCAGCGCACTGCTGGTGCCCACCCGGCAGCGCAACTACCGTCTGCTCAAGAGCCTGTTCGAAGACCGCACGGTGTTCGAAGACACCACCTTCTACGACGTGTCCGCCTGGAACCTGGCACGGTCATTCGACCTGCCTTTTACCGCCCTGGGCAGGGAGGGCCGCAACCGGGGTGAGCCCTACGCCGGCTGGCCAGAGCCCAATGGCCCGGAATTACCAGACGGCGCGGTGGCTTACGGCATCGACTGGGACCACTACTACGCGCCGCGACTGCTGGCACAGCTGCAGGCCGCGGAGGTCCAGGTCCGGGTCGCCACCGACAACCTGACGGCCAGAACCGCCGAGGGTGAGCGTCGCTTCCAGCGGGGCGCGCTGATCGTGCCCGTGAAAAGCAATGGCGGCGCTGCTGCCGACATCATCGAGAGGTCCGGCCTGCCGGCCGTTGCCATCACCAGCGGCCTGGCCAACGCCGGTCCGGACCTGGGCTCTCCCCGGCTGCCGCCGCTGAAGCCCGTGCGTCCTGCCCTGGTGGTGGGCCGGGGCGTGTCACCGACGGAAGCCGGCGAGGTGTGGCACCTGTTGGACCAGCGGGTGGAGCTGCCCCTGGTGATGCTGGACACCCATCGTCTCGATGAGGTGGACCTGGAGCCCTACACTCACCTGCTGATGGTCAACGGTAACTACAAGCGCCTGGGTGAGCCGGTGGTGGCCAAGATCCGCGGGTGGATCAAGCGGGGCGGTATCCTGGTGGCCAGCAAACGCGCCGCTGGCTGGGCCACCAAACAGGGCCTGCACGTGTCAGACAAAAAGGACGAAAAAGACGAAGACAAGGACAAAGAGAAGGACGAGCCGAAAGCACCCCGGGCGTACGCTGACCACGATGACGACTTCAGCAGGACGGTCATCGGCGGCGCCATCGTCCGCGCCACCGTCGATACCACCCACCCCATGGCCTACGGATATCGCCGCAGCGAGCTGTCAGTATTCCGTAACGGCACCACTTTCCTGGCGCCGTCCGACAACCCCTACGAATCGCCCCTGCGCTACACCGATGAACCTCTGATCTCCGGTTACCTGGGCGAGGAGCGGACCCGTCAACTCGCCGGCAGCGCGGCCGTGATCGCCTCCCGGGTTGGCGCCGGCAGCGTGATCCGCCTGGCGGACAACCCGAATTTCCGCGGCTTCTGGTTTGGCACCAACCGGCTCTACTTCAACGCACTTTTCTTTGGCCAGGTGCTGGAACGAACGCCGGTACCGGACACCGAGGAACGCCTGTGAAGCCCAGCCGGCCCCTGGAAGACCCACTTGACGACCTGATCCATCTGCTCAAGCTGGAGCGGCTGGAGGACAACCTGTTTCGTGGGGAAAGCCGCGATATCGGCAGCCGGCAGGTGTTCGGCGGCCAGGTGCTGGGCCAGGCCCTGTCGGCGGCCAACCAGACGGTGGACGACCGCTGCGTCCACTCGCTGCATGCGTACTTTCTGCGCCGGGGGGACATGCAGGCGCCCATCGTGTACGAGGTGGACCGGCAGCGCGACGGCGGCAGCTTCTCCAACCGCCGGGTAGTGGCGATCCAGCATGGCCGTCCCATTTTCAACATGGCGGCGTCTTTCCAGAAGGCTGAAACCGGTTTGGAACACCAGTCCACCATGCCGGAGGTGCCCGATCCCGAGTCCCTGACCACCGGCCACTTCGAAGGACCCGAAGGCTCTGGCATGCCGGAAAAAATCCGGCGCCTGCTGGTGGACCACCGGCCGTTCGAGTTTCGCTGGGTCCAGCCCACCGACTACCAGCACCCGGTGGCCCAGGAGCCGCGCCGGCAGCTGTGGTTTCGGGCCGACGGCCAGCTGCCCGACGACGAGCACCTGCACCGGGCCATGCTGGCCTATGCCTCGGACTTCGGCCTGCTGCCCACGGCACTGCTGCCCCACGGCAAGTCGGTGTTTTCGGACAACCTGATCATGGCCAGCCTGGACCACGCCATGTGGTTCCACCGGCCGTTCCGCATCGACGAGTGGCTGCTGTACAGCTATGACAGCCCCAACGCGGTGGACGCCCGGGGACTCTCCCGTGGCCAGATCTTCCGCCGCGACGGCACCCTGGTCTGCTCCCTGGCCCAGGAAGGGCTGATGCGGTTTATCGACTGAAACGCTACCAGCTGTTGCGTAACTCGCGCAGCTTCAGGAACACCTCCCGGGGCGTGGGGTCTGCTGGCAGATCGCTGAACTCCTGCTGCAGACGGGCAATCACCGTGGGGCTGCGCAGCCGGAAAAAAGTGTTTATTTCCCGCTCCAGCGCCAGGGTGGTCACCAAAGCCTGGTCGGGGTCCTGGCCTTCCAGCTGCTGCATCAGTTGCTCCGCCCGCTGGTTGTCGGGCTCCCGATCCAGGGTGAAGCCCAGGTTGTTGACGATGTAGTCATGACCGGGATAGATCAGCGTGTGCTCCGGCAGCCTGTCCAGCTGCTCAACAAACGTCTGGTACAACTCATCGGGGTGGCCGCCGTTGTGGCAGTTGCCCGCGCCGGCGTTGAACAGGGTGTCGCCGCAGAACAGACCGGGCTGATCGGTTTCGGACAGCAGGCAGATGTGGCTCATGGTGTGCCCCGGCGTATCCAGGGCGCGCAGGGTCACGGTCCTGCCGACCTGCACCAGGTCGCCGGCCTGCAGGCCCTGGTCCATTTCGGGGATCCGGGACCCGGCGTTGGCATGGGCCAGGATGCGGGCACCGGTGGCCGCTTTCATCGGCCGGTTGCCCCCCGTATGATCCCCATGCTCATGGGTATTCAGTATCTGGGTGATCTGCCAGCCGCGTCGTTCCGCTGCCGCCAGGCATTTGCGATGGTCCAGCGGGTCCACCGCCAGGGCCTCGCCGGTCTCGGGGCAGGCAATCAGGTAATTGAAGTTACGATAGGCGTTCCCGGTCCAGATCTGTTCAACCAGCATGGCTTCACCTGCAGCAATGGATAGCGCATTCTAATTCAATGGCCTTGATCAGGACCAAGCGCGTTTATCTGCCCAGAACCGCCGATGACGGGTACCGCGTCCTGGTGGACGGGATATGGCCCCGCGGCATGACCCGACAAAAGGCCGACATCGATCTGTGGCTGAGGGAGATTGCGCCTACCAAGGCGTTGCGCCAGTGGTATCGGCACGATGCACAAAAGTGGCCGGAGTTTCGTCGCCGGTACTACGAGGAACTGGACAATAATGCTGAATCGGTGGCGCACCTGAAGAAACTGCTGGCGGGCGGCCCGATCACCCTGGTTTACAGCTCCTCCGAAACCCGGCTCAACAACGCATCGGCCCTTAAATCCTACCTGGAGAATCAGAATGGAGAATGAGTGGCCCGTAGTCACCCTTGAAACCGGGCGCCTGGTATTGTCGGAGCTTAGCCCGGATACCGACACGGAGTTCATTTGCCGCCTGCTGAACGAACCGTCCTTTCTCGAGATGATCGGTGACAGGGGGGTGCGCGACGAAACCCAGGCCGTCAGCTACATTGAATCCGGGCCAGTCCACAGCTACCGGAACCACGGCTTTGGACTGTACAAGGTGGTGCTGCGCGATTCGGGCGCTGCCATCGGCATCAGCGGACTGGTGAAGCGCGACACCCTGGAGCATCCGGACGTCGGGTTTGCCCTGTTTCCGGAGTTCTGGGGCCAGGGCTACGCCACCGAGTCCGCCCGGGCCGCCGTCGACCAGGCGCGAACAAGACCGGACATTCCCGAACTGCTCGGCATTACCGATCCGATCAACGCCGGCTCCATCCGGGTACTGGAAAAGCTTGGTTTCGCCTTTGTACGCCAGATCCGCATGGACGGTGACAATAAGGACATCAACCTGTATCACCTGACGCTGTAACATCAGCGGCAAACCCGAGGAGATCATCACGATGAACTGGATTAGAGCCATGAGCGCCATTGTGCTTAGCATGATCACTTCTGCCGTCGCGGCCGGGAGCATCGTGATCAGGCCGGTGAACGTGATCAGCATGTCTGCACCCGGCACCCAGGAGAACCAGGCCGTGGTGATTGCCGGTGGAAAAATCCAGGCCGTGGGGCCCATCGACCAGATTGAGGTGCCCGAAGGCGCCACGGTAATCGACGGCAGCGGCAAGTTCCTGCTTCCAGGCCTGGCCGAAATGCACGCCCACGTGCCCCCACCCACCAATCCGGATGCCATGCAGGAGGTGCTCACGCTGTACCTGACCCAGGGCATCACCACCGCCCGGGGCATGCTGGGACAGCCCGGGCACCTGAAGTTGAGGGAACGGCTGGCCACCGGCGAAATGCCGGGACCCCGGCTTTACACCTCCGGGCCTTCGCTGAACGGCAACTCGGTGTCGTCGGCGGAACAGGCCGCGCAGATGGTGCGAGACCAGCACGCAGCCGGCTACGACCACCTCAAGCTGCACCCGGGCCTGAGCCTGGCGGAATTTGACGCCATCGCAGCGGAAGCCAACCGCCTGGAGATGCCCTACGCAGGCCATGTTTCGGCTGACGTCGGCGCCTGGCGCACCATCGAATCCGGGCAGACCTGCATCGACCATCTGGACGGGTTCATCCAGGCGAGCGTGGACCCCGGCGCAGATATCGACGGCATTCCGGCTGGCTTTTTTGGCTTCCTGCAGGCGCCTTATGTCAATGAGCAACAGATGGAAAAGCTGGTGGCCGCCCTCAAGGACCAGGGCACCTGGGTGGTCCCCACTGAATCACTGATGCACCGCTTCGCCGGACTGACCCCCACGGAGCAGGTGCTGGCCGAGGAAGCCATGGCTTTCGTGTCTCCGGGAACCCGCAGGCAGTGGCAGCAAAGTGTCGCCAACTTCACCGGCAACCCAGCTTACGATGTTGACACCATCCAGTCATTTCTCGCGGTTCGTCTGAAGATGATCAAGGCCCTCAACGATGCCGGGGTTGGGTTGCTGCTGGGCTCCGACGCGCCCCAGGTGTTCCAGGTGCCGGGGTTTTCGATGCACCGGGAACTGGCGCTGTACGTAGAGGCGGGGCTGACCAACTTCGAAGCGCTGTCTACGGGCACGACCCAGGTGGCCAAATACCTCGGCCTGGAGAATCAACGTGGCCAGGTGCGGGCCGGATTTGACGCTGACCTGGTGCTGCTGGACGCCAACCCGCTGGACGACATCAGCAACACCCGGGCGGTGCACGGCGTGATGGTGGACGGCCGCTGGTTCGGTCCGGACTGGCGCCGCCAGGCGCTGGCGGAGATCGCCCACCGCCATCGCGGCTAGTGGGTCGTATGGCCCACTGTCAGTCGTCTTCGCGGCGCAGCACCAGGGTCATGATGTCGTAGAGCGCCACGGCTTCGTCGTTCTGGTTGGTGACCTGAATGGCCCAGCGCACCACGCCCTGGGGCTGGTCATCGGGCTCGCGCTTCTGCTTCTTGATCTTCTGCTTGACGGTGATCCGGACCTGGATGGTGTCGCCAATACCCACCGGCTCGATGAAGCGCAGGTTTTCCAGGCCGTAGTTGGCCAGCACCGGACCGGGGGCCGGGTCCACAAACATGCCGGCGGCCGCCGAGATAATGAAATAGCCGTGGGCCACCCGCTTGCCGAAAATCGGTGACTCGGCGGCGGCCAGTTCGTCGAAGTGAGCATAAAAATGATCCCCGGACACGCAGCCGAAGTTGACGATGTCGGCTTCGGTCACCGTGCGCCGGTGGGTAACCAGGGTCTCCCCGATCTTGAGGTCCTCGAAGTGCTTGCGGAAGGGGTGTACGTCGTCGGAGTACTCCGCCGCGCCCGGCGTGTACTCATTGGTGATTTTCATAATGGTCGTAGGAGAACCCTGCACCGCAGTGCGCTGCATGTAATGCTTGACAGCCCGGGCGCCACCCAACTCCTCACCACCGCCGGCGCGACCCGGGCCGCCATGGACCAGGTTGGGCAGCGGTGAGCCGTGGCCGGTGGATTCACGGGCGCAGTCCCGGTTGATCACCAGCATGCGGCCGTGGAAAGCCGCCGAACCCAGGATCAGCTCCCGGGCCTCATCGTTGTCGTAAGTGAAAACCGACCCCACCAGCGAGCCGCGGCCACGGCCGGCCAGTTCCACTGCCTCATCCAGACTGGAATAGGGCATCAGGGTGCTGACCGGGCCAAATGCCTCGATGGCGTGGGGGCCTTCGGTCACCGCCATGGGATCCGGGCACTGCAGCAGGGTGGCGGGGAAAAACGCGCCCCGGTCCCGATCTCCGCCGACCACGTCGAACTGCTCCGGGTCACCGCCGTACACAACTTCGCATTCCGCCCTCAGGGCATCCACCGCTGACCAGACGTCCGCCACCTGGTCGCGGCCCACCAGGGGGCCCATGCGCACCTGCTCCAGCGCCGGATCGCCCAGCACGGCCTGGTCCAGCCGCCGGGACAGCGCCGCGGCCACGGCCTCCAGGCGGTCTGCCGGCACGATGGCGCGACGGATGGCAGTACATTTCTGGCCGGCCTTGACGGTCATCTCCCGGGCCACTTCCTTCACGAACAGGTCAAATTCCTCAGAGCCCGGCTGTGCCGTGGAGCCCAGAATGCAGCAATTCAGGGAGTCCGCCTCCATGTTAAAGGGGATCGAGCTGCCAATGATGTTGGGGTGAGCCTTGAGCTTGCGGCCCGTGGCAGCGGAGCCGGTGAAGGTCACCACGTCCTGCTCGTTCAGATGGTCCAGGCTGTCGCCGGTGCTTCCGCAGATCAGCTGGATGGAACCCTCGGGGAAGATGCCCGACCCGATGATCTCCTGCACCATGGCCTCGGTCAGGTAGGCCGTAGCGGTCGCCGGCTTGACCACTACCGGCATGCCGGCAGCCAGGCTCGGGGCGATCTTTTCCAGCATACCCCAGCAGGGAAAGTTGAACGCGTTGATATGGAAAGCCACGCCCCGCCGCGGGGTCAGGATGTGCCGGCCCACAAACGACCCGCCTTTCGACAGCATCTCGGTATCGCCTTCCACGGCGAAGGTCTCGTTGGGAAATTCACGCCGCACCACGCCCGAATACGCAAACAGCGTGCCGATGCCGCCCTCGATGTCCACCCAGCCGTCGGCACGGGTGGCGCCGGTCCAGGCCGAGATGTCATAAAACCTTTCCTTGTGCTCCAGCAGGTGCAGCGCCAGGGCCTTCAGGGCGTAGGCCCGATCGTGCAGCGTCATGGCTCGCAGTGCCGGCCCGCCGACCTGACGGCCGTAATCCAGGACGTCCGCAAAGTTGATGCCGTCGGACGATACCCTGGCGACGCTTTCGCCGGTCACAGCGTGGAACAGCTCCACCCCGTCGGACTGTCCTTCGACCCACTGGCCGCCCACGTAGCTTTTCAGTTTCATCTGCTGTTTCCCCGGAAGTGATGCCCGCGAGGCCGCTGCCCCGCCAGTAGCGAGCCCAAAATGATACAAAAATCGGCGAGGGAAGGAAAAAAGCGTATCATAAATGGGACCAGCCCGGACGACCGGCGGCTTGAATCGAGCAACCGTTGCGGGAACCACGCAAGGATCCGACCAGCATGACTGAAGCATTCATTTGTGACGCAATTAGAACCCCGATTGGCCGCTACGGCGGCGGCCTGTCTACCATCCGCCCCGATGATCTGGCGGCGCTGCCGCTCAAGGCCCTGGCCGAGCGCAGTCCTTCGGCGGACCTGTCCCGGGTGGAGGATGTGATCATGGGCTGCGCCAACCAGGCCGGCGAGGACAATCGCAACGTCGCCCGCATGGCACTGCTGCTGGCCGGAATGCCGGCCAATGTCCCCGGCGTGACGCTGAACCGGCTGTGCGGCTCCGGCATGGACGCCGTAGGCCAGGCGGCCCGGGCCATTCGTGCCGGCGAGGCGGAGCTGATGATTGCAGGCGGGGTGGAATCCATGTCCCGGGCACCGTACGTGCTGAGCAAGGCTCAGGGCGGATTCGCCCGCAACCAGGAGATGTTCGATACCACCATCGGCTGGCGCTTCGTCAACCGGCTGATGAAAGAGCAGTACGGCATCGACTCCATGCCGGAGACCGCGGAAAACGTGGCCGAGGAGTTTGCCATTCCCCGGGCCGACCAGGATCAATTCGCCCTGGAAAGCCAGCAGCGTTTCGCCAGGGCGGCGGAAGCGGGCTTTTTCCAGTCCGAAATCGTGCCCGTATCAGTGCCCCGTAGAAAAGCCGAGCCCCTCATCGTCGATCGCGACGAACACCCGAGACCCGACACCACTGCCGAGGCCCTGTCCGGCCTGAAAACCCCGTTCCGGCAGCCCGGCACCATCACCGCAGGCAATGCCTCCGGTGTCAACGACGGCGCCTGCGCGCTGCTGCTGGCATCTGAGCAGGCAGCGGCCCGGGAAGGCCTGACGCCCCGGGCCAGGGTGCTGGGCACAGCCACCGCCGGCGTCGAGCCCCGCATCATGGGCATCGGCCCCGTCCCCGCCAGCCAGCGACTGCTGGCCCGGCTGGGCCTGGATATCACCCAGATGGACGTCATCGAACTCAACGAAGCCTTCGCCGCCCAGTCCCTGGCCTGCCTGCGACAACTGGGCCTCCCCGACGACGCCGAACACGTCAATCCCAATGGCGGGGCCATTGCCATTGGGCATCCGCTGGGGATGAGCGGGGCCAGGCTGGTGACGACGGCGCTGAATCAGCTTGAACAAACTCAGGGAAGGTATGCGCTTTGTACGATGTGTATTGGGGTTGGGCAGGGGATTGCGCTGGTTATTGAGAGAGTTTGAGTTTGTAGGGAACGGCTGCTGGCGCAGCCTGGGGAACGCGCGCTTTGCGCGCTGGGACTCACTCCCTGGCCACCCCGGTTTCAATGCAATTGTTCAAGCAAAGCCCCTCCGTCCGGTGATTTGTCTGCCTATCAGGCGGGCCCTAGCGCGAAGCGCGTTCCCCAGGCCGCCTAGCGGCCGTTTCCCAGCTTGCGAAGCAAGCGTTCCCCAGCGCCCAAAGGGCGCGTTCCCCACATCCAATGTGATACAAAAATTTCTCCAAATCCATAATTTGTGTATCATATCGAGTTCACCACCGAGGTACCCCAATGCCCCAAGACAACCCAACCGCCCCCATGGACGATCGCGAACCCGTATTCCAGGCCCGCATCGACCGGGACGAAAAAATTGAACCCAAGGACTGGATGCCGGAGAAGTACCGGCGCACGATGATCCGGCAGATCAGCCAGCATGCCCACTCCGAGGTCATCGGCATGCAGCCGGAGGGCAACTGGATCACCCGGGCACCGAGCCTGCGGCGCAAGGCGGTGCTGCTGGCCAAGGTGCAGGATGAAGCCGGACACGGCTTGTATCTGTACAGCGCGGCAGAGACCCTGGGCGCCACCCGGGAGGACATGATCGCCGACCTGCAGTCCGGCAAAGCCAAGTACTCCAGTATCTTCAACTACCCTACCCTGACCTGGGCTGATATCGGCGCCATCGGCTGGCTGGTGGACGGTGCCGCCATCATGAACCAGGTGATGCTGTGCCGGACCTCGTACGGCCCTTACGCCCGGGGCATGGTGCGCATCTGCAAGGAAGAAAGCTTCCACCAGCGCCAGGGTTACGAAATCATGCTGACCCTGTCGCGGGGCAGCGACCAGCAGAAAGCCATGGCCCAGGACGCGCTGAACCGTTACTGGTGGCCGTCGCTGATGATGTTCGGCCCCCGGGACGACGATTCCCCCAACACCCAGCAGTCCATGAAGTGGCGCATCAAGCGCCAGACCAACGACGAGCTGCGCCAGCGCTTCGTGGACCAGACCGTGCCCCAGGCGGAATACCTGGGCCTGACCGTGCCGGACCCGGACCTGCACTGGAACAAGGAACGCGAGCACTACGATTTCGGCGAAATCGACTGGGACGAGTTCTGGCAGGTGGTCAAGGGCAACGGTCCCTGCAACCGTCAGCGCATCGCCCACCACGTGGCCGCCCACGAGGAAGGTGAATGGGTGCGGGAAGCCGCCCTGGCCTACCAGGCCCGCAAAGCCAGCGCCGAGGAGGCCGCCTGATGAGTAGAAATCAGAGCCAGAAACTACCGCTGTTCGAAATTTTTGTCCGCTCCAAGCGGGGCCTGGACCACAAGCACGTGGGCAGCCTGCACGCGGAAGACCACGAGATGGCCCTGCAGCATGCCCGGGACGTTTATACCCGCCGCAGCGAAGGGGTCAGCATCTGGGTGGTGAAGTCGTCCGACATCGTGGCGTCCCAGGAAGGTGACGAAGATGCCTTCTACGACCCCATGGACGACAAGCCGTATCGACATGCCACCTTTTACGAGGTGCCCGACGAAGTGAAACACATGTAATGGCTGCCTCAACCCATCCCATATTTGAATACGCCCTGGCCCTGGGTGACGACGCCCTGGTGCTGGGACAGCGCATCGCCGAGTGGTGCTCCAACGGTCCCTACCTGGAAGAGGACATCGCGCTCTCCAACGTGGCCCTGGACTACATCGGTCGGGCCCGCATGCTGCTTTCTTACGCCGGCGAGGCGGAAGGCCAGGGCCGGAACGAGGACCAGCTGGCGTTTACCCGGGATTGCCGGGATTTCCGCAATCTGCTGATCTACGAGCTGCCCCGAGGCGATTTTGGCTTCACCATGGCCCGCCAGCTGGCGGTAGACGCCTTCGAGGTGCCCTTCTTCGAGGCCCTGACCCGCTCCAGTGACCGCACCCTGGCGGGCATCGCCGGCAAAGCTCTGAAGGAGTCGCGCTACCACCTGCGACACTCCAGCGGCTGGGTGATCCGACTGGGTGCGGGCACCGACGAAAGCCATCGCCGCATGCAGGACGGCCTGGACCAGGTGTGGGGCTACACGCCGGAGCTGTTCCAGATGGATGCGGCCGAGGCGGCGCTGGCGGAAAGCGGCGTGGCGGTGGATCGAGCCGAGCTTCGGCAGCAGTGGGAGTCGACCCTGGATGAGGTGCTCAAACAGGCCACTCTGGGTCGGCCCGCGGATGACTGGCAGATTGACGGCGGACGCCGGGGCGTTCACACCGAACACCTGGGCCACCTGCTGTCGGAGCTGCAGTTCATGCAGCGCGCCTACCCAGGCCTTGAATGGTGAGCTGGACCCCCCCCGCGGAGGGCGCCGCCGAGGAGGTCTGGAACTGGCTGGCGGCCGTCAAAGACCCCGAGATACCGGTATTGACCATCGCCGACCTGGGGATCCTGCGCCAGGTCACCATGGACGGCGACCATTGCGTGGTGACCATCACGCCGACCTATTCCGGCTGCCCGGCCATGAACACCATCGAACAGGATGTCCTGTCCGTTCTGGCCGAGCACAACGTGGAGGCCACGGTGGAAACCCTGCTGGATCCGCCGTGGACCACCGACTGGATGAGCGAAGACGGCCGCCGCAAGCTGGAGGCATACGGCATCGCGCCCCCGGCGGAGACCTCGGCCAGCAAGCGCGCCATCTGGGGCGAGGACCCCACGGTATGCTGTCCCCGCTGCAAGTCGGAATCCACCCGCAAGGTCAGCGAGTTCGGCTCCACCGCCTGCAAAGCCCTGTACCAGTGCCAGGACTGCCAGGAGCCTTTCGACTACTTCAAGTGCATCTGATGATTGAAGTGAATCCAACATGAGCAGAACCCAGTTTCATTCCCTGAGAGTGGCCGAAGTTCGCCGGGAAACCGATGATGCCGTGTCCATACTGTTTGACGTTCCGGAGGATCTGGCCGACGAGTTTCGGTTTGTCCAGGGCCAGCACCTGACCCTGCGCAAGGAGATCGATGGCCAGGAACTGCGGCGCAATTACTCCATTTGCTCCAGCGTGGATGACGGCCAGATCCGGGTGGCCGTTCGGCACCTGGAAGGCGGACGGTTTTCCAGCTACGCCAACGAATCTCTGCAGGCGGGCGACCAGTTGGACGTCATGCCGCCCCAGGGACGGTTCTTTACCGACCTGGACGAGAGCAATGAAAAGAGCTACCTGGCCATTGCCGCCGGCAGCGGCATCACACCCATCGCGTCTATCCTGAAAACCACCCTGGAACAGGAACCCGGCAGCAGCTTTACCCTGGTGTTCGGCAACCGCGCCGCCAGGACCATCATGCTGCGCTCGGACATCAACCGTCTGAAAAACCGCTTTCCTGAGCGGCTGCAGGTGATCCACGTGCTAAGCCAGGAAGACCGGGAGGTGCCCCTGTTCAACGGCCGGGTTACCGCTGACAAGCTGGCCGAGATGGAAGGCAGGCTGATCGACTTCGGCAGCTTCGACGAAGTTTTCCTGTGCGGACCCCAGGCCATGATCGACGAGCTGCGCCCTGCCCTGGCCGAGCGCTTCGGTTTCGACCCGGCCCACGTGCACTTCGAACTGTTCGGCACCAAGGATATGGCCGCCCGCAAGGAAACCACCAGCGCCGACGCCGGCCCCATGCGCAAAGTGTCCATCATCGCCGACCGCAAGATGATCGAACTGGAAGTCCCCAGCGCCGGCAATTCCATCCTCGACGCCGCCCTGGCCGCCGGCGCCGACCTGCCGTTTGCCTGCAAAGGCGGTGTGTGCTGCACCTGCCGCGCGAAGCTGGTGGCAGGCGAAGTCTCCATGGACGTCAACTACGCCCTGGAAGACCACGAGGTTGAAGCCGGCTTTATCCTGACCTGCCAGGCGCACCCGACGTCGGATTACGTCCAGGTGGATTACGACGTGGCGTAACGGGGAAACGGCTGCTGGCGCAGCCTGGGGAACGCGCCCTGGCCGGGCGCTGGGGAACGGCCCCTGCGGGGCCTGGGAAACGCGCTTCGCGCTGGGGTTTCTCCCTGCAAGCCACCTCGGCAATCCCGAATTGATGCAAATGGGGCCATGCCGCATCTCTTCACTTGACAGGCGCAGTTAAGAGGAGGGCGCCATGAACAGGTTTATGCGACTGCTGTTCGGGTTTTTCATTCTGATTTTTGCCGCCAGCTCGAACGGCGAGCAGGAGTGGCAGATTAAGTCCAGGGGTGGACACAACTGCAATCCGATCACCACCGCCGAGGCACAGTTCTTTGAGTGGCGGGAAACCGGCCTTTGGAACGTTGACGCCGAGCGATCTCTTTGGGTGGTTTGCCCCATTGAGCTCGACTGGATTCCCCTCCGGTTTTCAGGGGATCGGGTACAGGCCACGCCTGTCCAGCCGAGCGTGGTGATTGCCAACAGGTCATCGGAGGCGGTGAAAGTTCAATCTGTAACGCGGGAAAGTTACGCAGGACAGGTATCTCAGGCCATGAACGACGAGTTTGAGGTCGCCCCAGGAGAGTTCTGGTACGCAAACACCTACGGGTGGGGGCAGATTCGGCCGTTCAGCGTCTTACCAGGGGCTAATTGCAGCATCACCTGCCTGATGCCTCCGGGCACCGGTGTGACTCAGATCCTCGACTTCAGATGGGAAGGTCAATGATTTCTGGCCGTGTTTGCTCCGCGAGCGGCCATCAGGCCGCGCCAGCGGCCGTTTACCAGCGACTCCCGCGAGCGATCACCCACGAGCGCAGCGAAGTGGATGGCCGCCGGTCAGGCGGCCTTAGGCTTCCTGCCTGATTTACTGTAGTTCTTCTCTATCTCCTCCCGTGGAAAATCGTCCACGTCGATGACCGCCTGGCTCAGCTGCTGGGCCAGCCGGATCTTCCCGGCGTCTTCCTCGGTAATCAGATCCAGCGCCAGAGCCTCGGCAATGACCTCTTCGTAGTTGTCCAGGGTCACGGATTTGCGCAAAGCGTGACGCAGCGACCGTTCAATGCTGGCGGCATCCAGGACTGCAGCAAAGGCCTTGTGCAGCAGGCCGGTGGCGTCGTCGCCGGTGGATTTGTAGATACCGGCGGTGAGGCGATCCCGGGCCGGGTTGTCGCTCAGCAGGACCCGGGCGGCGTGTTTGCCCCGGGAATCCGACGCCTCGCGATAGGAGTTGCCGGTGGGGAAGATCAGAAACTTGAGCACCGGCCCCAGCCAGCGGATGGGGAAGTTGCGCAGGGTGTTGATCAGCCGGTGCTGCATCACGTACAGGCTCTCGGCCATGGTCCAGCGCAGCAGCACCAGATCCTCCTTGGGCCGCCCGCTGTCCTCGTAGTGCTTCAGCACGGCGGAGCACATGTACAGATGGCTCAATACGTCGGCCAGTCGCCCGGAGATCTTCTCGCGGAACTTGAAGGCGCCCCCGAGGGCCAGCAGGATGATGTCAGCGGTGAAGGCAAATGCTGAACTCATCCGGGTCAGCTGCTGGTAGTAGCGACCGGTGGATCCGCGTACAGGACGCCGCACCAGCCGGCTGCGAGTCAGGCCCAGGAAGAAGGCGCGCACGCCGTTGCTGATGGTGAAGCCGACGTGGCCGAACAGGGCGCGGTCAAAGTCCTGCCGGGCCTCTTCGGAGTCCGGCGCCTGGGCTGCCTGCATTTCCTTCAGCAGGTAGGGGTGGCAGCGGATGGCACCCTGGCCAAACACGATCAGGGTGCGGGTCAGGATGTTGGCGCCCTCCACGGTAATGGCGATGGGCAACGCCTGATAGGTCGCGCCCAGGTAGTTATTGGGACCCAGGATGACCCCCTTGCCACCGTGGACGTCCATGGCGTCATTGATGCAGCGGCGGTTGCCCTCGGTCAGCTGGTACTTGAGGATGGCCGAAAGCACTCCCGGCTTCTCGCCCATGCCCAGCGCCACCAGGGTCAACAGCCGGGCCGCGTCCATCCGGTAGGTCAGCCCGGCCATTCTGGCCAGGGGTTCTTCGATACCCTCGAAGTAGCCGATGGGCATATTGAACTGCTTGCGGATCCGGGCGTACTCCCCGGTGGTCAGTGCCGACATCTTGCCGCCGGCGACACCCAGCGCGGGCAGGGAAATGGCACGGCCCGCGGCCAGACTGTACATCAGCATCCGCCAGCCCTGACCAACCCGCTCCTGGCCGCCGATGATGTAGTCCATGGGGATGAACACCTCCTCACCCCGGGTAGGACCGTTCATAAAAACGGCGCCCACCGGCTGGTGGCGGTTGCCGATCCAGACCCCCTTGGTATTGGTGGGCACCAGTGCACAGGTAATGCCGAGATCCGCCTCGTCTCCCAGCAGGCCGTCCGGATCCTGGGCACGGAAGGCCAGGCCCAGAACGGTGGCTACGGGCGCCAGGGTAATGTAGCGCTTGTTCCAGCTCACCTTGAACCCGAGGGTCTGCTCGCCCTTCCAGCGCTGTTTGCAGACCACGCCCACGTCAGGCATGGCGGCGGCATCTGAACCTGCTGAGGGTGAGGTCAGAGCGAAGCACGGAATCTCTTCACCGCGAGCCAGCCTCGGCAGGTAGTACTCCTTCTGTTCCTCGGTGCCGTAGTGGCTGAGCAGCTCACCCGGTCCCAGGGAGTTGGGCACCATCACCGTGACCGCGGCGGTCAGGTTACGGCTGGCCAGTTTCATCACCACGGCCGAGTTACCCAGGGCGCTGAAGCCCAGGCCGCCATATTTCTTGGAGATAATCATGCTGAAAAAGCCGTGCTCTTTCAGATAGTCCCAGACATGTTCCGGCAGGTCGGCGTCCTGGCGGATCTCCCAGTCATTCAGCATTCCGCACAGCTCTTCCACCGGCCCATCCAGGAAAGCCTGCTCCTCCGGCCGCAGCACCGGCTTGGGTGCGTTGAGCAGCTTCTTCCAGTCCGGCATGCCGCTGATCAGGTCAGCGTCCCACCAGACGGTGCCGGCCTCCAGGGCCTCCTGCTCGGTTTTTGACAGCGAGGGCAGCACCTTGCGGAACCACTTGAGCGCAGGATCACTGATGAGTGCCCGCCGCCACGGCGTTATGGACACAAATATCAGGCTGGCCGCAGCCAGGACAGCCAGAATAGTGGGCGCCAGGGTCACCGGGCCTGAAACCAGGTAAACCAGCGCCAGCGCGGTTACGGATACGGCGGAGGGAAGCAGAGCGGTTCGAAAGTAGCTAAGCCCCCCCAACAGCACGACAAGGATCAAAATGGGCAGCCAGGTCATACGACACCCCCAGTTCGGGTTTTGACAGGCGGAGTTTCACTCCTGACATGAATTCTAGCGTGCCGAGCGGCTTAAATCTGTGTGGCTTCTACAGATTGCAATGACATCGCGCAGGGGTCGGAAGGACACAGGATCTCCTGCAGCTGCTGGTCCAGGCGCAGCGTCCGCCAGTCTTCCGGACCACGGATTTCCACCATCTGCCGCCGCCCGGCCTGTATCCGGTCCTGGCCTTCTGCGTCACCGCCCACCAGCAGCCAGGCCCCGCTTTCCGCCCGGGCTTCCGCCAGCCGCCAGTCGCCATCGTTGAGGCTCTCCCGCCGGATCCCGTAGGCCTGCTGCGCCGCGGCGGCAGCCCCGGCCGTGTCCCCCTGGGCCCGGAGCAGCCGCGACAGCCACAGCAGGCTGTCGGCCAGCTGGGGATGGCGACCGTTGCGCATCTTTCTCCTGATCTCCACGGCCGCGTCCAGGTGCTGACGCGCCAGGTCCAGCCTGCCCTGCATGTAATATGCGCGGCCCAGCAGATGAAACGAAAAACCTGCGCTGGGATGATCCGGACGATACAGGGACTGGTGCACCCGGTGGGCGGCCTCCAGCATGTCCAGGGCGTCTCCGGGCCTGGACTGATCCATCATCAGCAGACCCAGGTTGCTGCGGTTGGAGGCCACCAGCTGGTGGTTTTCGCCGCGAAGATTCACGTTGATGTCCAGGGCCTGTCGGTAGTGCTGTTCGGCGCGATCGAACAATCCCAGGTCGTGCTCCGCCAAGGCCAGGTTGTTGTAGGTGCGAACCAGCGGGCCCGGTTCACTGTAGATCTCGCGCTTGATACCCAGGGACTGCAGCGCCGTATCCAGCGCAGATCGGCTGTCTCCCGAGTCGTAATGCAGCGCCCCCTTCAGGTCCAGGGCCTGGGCAACATGGGGATGCCGCTGGCCGTACAGTTCCTGCTGGATGCTCAGTGCGGTGCGTATGTGGTCCTGGCCCAGTTCATACTGACCCAGAGCGTGGTAGGCACTGGCCAGGGCGTAGTGGGCCCGGGCCGTCTGGTGATGACGTTCGCCGAACTCGCTGACAAAAGTGTCGAGGGCCAGCTCGTATTGCCCCGCCGCGTCCTCGATGTGGCCCTGGCCCCAGCGCAGCGCCCCCAGCCGTATCCGCGCGCTGGCCGCAGAGGCAGCATCAACGGCCGGGACAGCCAGCGCCTGTTCCAGCACCTGCTGGGCTTCCGCCAGGCGACTCTGGGACTGAAGAATGGCCGCCAGTTTCATCTGGGCTTTCGCCCTGGCCACCAGGTCGCCGGATTCCTCCAGCAGCGCAATGGCCTCCCGCTGAAACGCCTCCGCGCGCTGGTCCTCTTCCCGAACATCAGCCACCAGGGCGAGCCCGCTCAGGCTGGCCGCCCGGTCCGCCCCGGCGGCGGTCTCCAGCGCCTGTTCAAAAAAAACTTCGGCCGAATCGTTGTCACCCAGGTGCATGTAGATCATGCCCACGGTCTGCGCCAGCTCTGTCCGCAGGGTGGGTTCATCGGCAAACCGCTCGGCGATGCCCTGGGCACCCTGGTCCAGGACCTGGGCCACGGTCAGAGGCTGGCCCTGGTTCTGCTCGGGATCCGCTTCCAGCAGCAGGTCCGAGAGAAAATCGAACGCGGCCCGGGACCGCTCCGTCTGCCGCTCCGATTCCACCAGGGCGGCCTCCAGCTGCTGACCCTGGAAGTACAGGAATCCACTCAAGGTCAGCAGCGACACCGCGGCCAGCGTCGACACCGCAACGCCGGTTCGATGCCGCCTGGCAAACTTGCTCACCCGGTACCAGCGTCCCGGCGCCCGGGCAACGATGGGTTCAGAATTCAGAAACCGACCGATGTCATCCGACAGCGCCTGGGCCGATGGGTAACGCTGGGTCGGTGCCTTCTGCATGGCTTTCACCACCACGGCGTCCAGGTCTCCGGCCAGCTGATCGCCCAGCCGGCGATCCCCGGCGAGGCTGCTGAT
This sequence comes from Lysobacterales bacterium, assembly GCA_030065125.1. GTDB lineage: Bacteria > Pseudomonadota > Gammaproteobacteria > Xanthomonadales > SZUA-38 > JASJDM01. The sequence continues at coordinate 25,175 of JASJDM010000090.1, forward strand.
CAGGGGCGGCTCATCATGGCAGATCTGCTCCACAATCCGGGCCAGGGACGACTGCTCAAAATCAAAGGGTCTTCTGCCGGTCAGCACCTGGCACAGCATCACTCCCAGCGCATAGACGTCGCTGGCGGTAGTCACCGGTTTGCCGCTGACCTGTTCCGGGCTGGCGTAATCCGGCGTCATCTGCATCCCGGTCAGGGTGATGCCGTGATCCTGGTCCAGGGACTTGGCGATCCCGAAGTCCAGCAGCTTGGGCTCGCCACGGGACGTGACCAGGACGTTGCCAGGCTTCAGGTCGCGGTGTACCACCAGGTTCTGGTGGGCGTAGTGCACGGCCTGGCAGATCTTTTGAAACAGGCGCAACCGCTGGTCCAGCGACAGTGCGCGGCAGAATTCGTCAACCGGCACGCCGTCCACCCACTCCATCACCAGGAAAGGGATGCCGTCGTCGGTTTCGCCGCCGTCGATCAGCCGTGAGATCAATGGATGCTCCAGACGGGCCAGCACATCGCGCTCCTGCAGAAACCGGCTGCGGGCATCCCCGTCCCGGTGGCGGGCCACGAACTTGACTGCCACGGTCTGCTGGTAGGCGCCGTCCGCTCGCTCCCCCAGGTAAACGGCGCCCATGCCGCCGCGGCCCAGTTCCCGACCCAGTCGGTAGGGACCCACCATCCGACCCTCCAGGTCCAGGGCCAGGCCGAACAGGCGCTCCGGCCGCTGGTCCAGGGGTGAATCCTGATCATGGGCGGCCAGCAGGTCCCGCAGCTCTGCCGCCATGTCCGGGTCGTCCTGCTGCAGCTGTTCCAGCTGCTGCTGCCGCTGCTGCCCCGGCAGGGCCGACAGCTGATGGAACAGAGACCAAAGCTTTTCCCAGCGAAGATCGCTCATGCCGTCATTGTAGCCCGCCGCAGCTGGACCGGGGTGCTGATACGGTTTGACGCTACCGCCCGTCCGGAAATGCTGGAATGGAACCCGCGCAGTTAGGGTATGCTGACCGCCATGGGCGGAGACATCACACGGACGTTGCAGGATCTGGACCTGGGATCACCCCAGGTGGCGGAGCGACTGCTGCCCATGGTGTACGCCGAGCTCAAGCGTCTCGCCCAGTCCAAGATCGCCCGGGAAAACGACGTCATCACCATGGGCGCCACCGGGCTGCTGCATGAAGCCTATCTGCGTCTGATGCGCGACGCTGACGCCCAGTTTCAGAACCGCAGCCACTTTTTTGCCGCCGCCGGCGAGGCCATGCGGCGCATCCTGGTAGAACGGGCCCGGGCCCTGGCCACCAAGAAACGCGGCGAACGACCCACCCGCATATCCCTGGGCGACGCCAACCTGGCCGGCGATCAGGCCATGGCGGTCGACGTGATGTCCCTGGACCGCGCGCTGTCCGACCTGGAACAGCGCGACCAGGCCATGGCCACGGTGGTCAAGCTGCGCTACTTCGGCGGCCTGACTGTGGACGAAACCGCCGAGGCCCTGGAAGTTTCCGCCCGCACGGTGAATCGGACCTGGACGGCGGCACGGGCATGGTTGCGGGTGCAATTGGATCGATAAACAATGGGGTCACCCATTAGCCAGCCGTAGTCAATGGCACGAGTTCGCCCCTCCGAT
>JASJDM010000136.1 GCA_030065125.1 Lysobacterales bacterium
TCACCCCGCCGGGTCGCTGAACTCGCCCACCACCTCCCGAAACCAGGATTCTTCCTCGGTGCCCCAGCCGCTGCCCGCCTGCTCCCGGGCTGATTTCATCAGTTCTGCGGCACCGTCCTCGCCCCGGGCGTGAGCCAACCTGGCCCGCAGGGCCGTGGTGCGAGGCCATTGGGGGTGCAGGTCGGTCAGACTGACCACGTGGACGATGGCCTGTTCCGGCAGCCCCTGGTCCAGCAGCAGGTCAGACAGCTTGATCAGCAGCGTGCCCTGACGTACCGGCGCCGAGTGCTCCCAGGCCGCCTCCAGGGCCCGATCGTAGTAGTCTTCGGCGGCGTCCGGATTGTCCCGCTGACGCTCCAGCTCTCCCAGTTCGCTGAGCAGCGCCGCCTGCAGGTCCCCCCGCTGCTCCTGATTGGCGTAGTCCAGCAGCTCCTGCAGTGCCGTTTCTGCCTGCGCCAGCTTGCCTTCGGCCATATCCATCTTCGCGCCGGCCACCAGGTAGGGGATCTCACGGGCCGTATTCTGGTCGATCCGGGCCAACTCCCGGGCGGCGCTGTACTGCTGCCGTGCTTCGGCGATGTTGCCGTTCTCCAGGGCATAGGTGCCGAGCATGCGCATGGCCTGGGACTGATGCACCGGGAGACCCAGGGTCTCTGCCAGGGCGTTGGCCTCTGCTGCCCGTTCCCGGAATCCTGCCAGGTTGCCGCGGCTGTTCTCCAATGCTGCCACCGACAGCATCGTTTCCAGCTCGCCGGTTCGATCCTCGAGCTCCCGGCGCAGCGCCATCACCTGCTCGAACCGCGACCGGGCCAGATCCCATTTGCCCTGTCGCCGATAGAGACCGGCCAGGGCGTTCATGGAAGTCGCCGTTTCGCGCCGCCGGTCCGCCCGCTGGAACGCCTCCAGCGCCTGCTGCAGGTAGCTCTCAGCCTGGGCCAGGTTTCCCTCCTGTTGCGCAATGAGCCCCAGGGTCTGGTACGGATACCCCCCAAGGTCGACGCCGGCCCGGTCGGCGGTATCCAGGGCCCGGGAAAGCAGCTCCCGAGCCTCGGTCAGCTTGCCCCGGTTCCGGTCCAGGATCGCCAGGTTAATCATCATGGTGGGCTGGTCTTCCAGGTTCCCCGCTTCCTGGGCCAGCCTGAGCGCCTCCCGGTACTGGGTCTCAGCCGTGTCCAGATCGCCCTGCAGCCAGAACACCTGGGCCAGCGCATTCCTCACGGCCACCTCGGCGTCCGCGTGTGGCTGCTGGCGGGCCATGGGAATCAGTGCCTCGAATTCGCCCCGGGCCTGTTCCAGCTCACCCAGCCTGCGCGTGGTCAGAGCCAGCTCATATCGGGGCCAGAACAGCGTGCTGTCCTCACGCACCGCGACCTCGAAAAAATCACGCGCCTCGCGCACCTCTCCCTGCAGCTGTAACGCCAGCCCTCGGGCATAGGCCCGGGTCACAAAAGGATCATCGGATATCGGTCGAAACTGCAGCTCGCGCCCGCTGCCCGGCAGGGTTGAGAGGATCTCGCGGGTCATTTCCTGGGCCAGGCCCGCCGCATCCGCCCCGGACAGGGTCTTCTCCGGCGTCATTCCCCGGGGGTGATACACCGTGTAGCTCAGTTCAAAGGCGTCCACGGTTCGGGACAGCGCCGCCAGCACGATGTGGCTGGCCGCGTCGTCTTCCCGCAATGACTTCAGCAGCCCGGGCGCCAGACTCAATCCGGGCGAGCCTCCAGACTTGTCAGGCTGGTCCTCCAGCTCCATCAACCGGCGCGCCGATACCGTGGGGATCGCGGTGCTGTCAGCGATGACCCGCTTGATCAGGCTCATCAATCCCAGCGAAACCCAGGACATTTCCGGGTCCTCGGTGAGGTCGCGCACCGGCAAAACGGCAATCCGCAGGCCACCCTGACTGGACGGTTTGAACAGGAACACGCCGCCAGCCAGCACGATGGCCAGCAGCGCCGTCACGGCCAGCACTCCCGGCCAGCGCTGGCGGCCGCCTGACCCAGGGTGCGACAGCTGCTCGGGACCCTGGCCGGGCCCGGTCATCGCCGGTTCGGGTGCCGGTTCCTGTGGCGGCTGTGGTGGCAGCTGGACCACATCGGCAACAAACCGGTAGCCGTGGCCGTGCACGGTCTTGATGACGGACTGCTTTTCGGCGTCGTCGCCCAGGCTTTTGCGGGCTTTCATGACCGCCCGGGTCAGCGCGGCCTCGGTGACAATCACACCCGGCCAGACCGCCTCCTGCAGCTCTTCTTTGCTCACGGCGCGGTGGCGGTTTTCCAGCAGAAATACGATCAGGTCGTACACCTTTGGCTGCAGATCCACCACGGAGGCACCCCGCCTGAGCTCCCGCGCAGCCAGGTCAACAGCCAGGTCACCAAATCGGTAACTTTTTGAATTCTCTCCCATTTTGACCCCGGTCACACAATGGTCAACGAAAGGTCACAGGCCGGTCAGGACCTGTCGGGATTCTAACTCCAAACTGCGCCGCAACACGAAACGTGTGATTGCAACGGCAACCTGAAATCCTGATACGAGAGAGAAAGCAGATGAAAAGATTCCTTGTTCTGACCTACGCCATCGCCAGCTACGCGGTGTTTTTTGCCACCTTCCTGTATGCCATCGGGTTTGTCGGAAACTTTGGTGTAAGCAGCTCAATCGACGCCAATCCCAGCCGGCCTTTCGTCGAGGCCCTGCTGATCGACCTTGGCCTGCTGGCGTTGTTCGCGCTGCAGCACAGCGGCATGGCCCGCCGCGGTTTCAAGCAGTGGTGGACAAAAATTGTGCCCGAGGCCGCAGAGAGGGCAACCTACGTGTTGTTCTCGTCGGTAGCGCTGATCCTGCTGTTCTGGCTGTGGCAGCCCATCGGCGGATTGATCTGGGACTTCCAGGGACAGGCGGCCCAGGTGGCCATCATCACCTTGTATATGTTCGGCTGGGCGCTGGTGCTGGTGAGCACCTTCCTGATCGACCACTTTGACCTGTTTGGCCTGAAGCAGGCCTGGGGATACTTCCGCGGCCGGCCCTACCAGCCACCCCGATTCCACACCCCCAGCCTGTACCGAATCGTTCGGCACCCCCTGTACGTGGGCTGGCTGATCGTCATGTGGGCCGCCCCCACCATGACCGTCGCACACCTGGTGTTCGCCCTGATGTCCACCGCTTACATCCTCATCGCCATCCAGTTGGAGGAGAAGGACCTGGTTCACTTCCACGGCGATCAGTACACCGAGTACAAAAAGCAGGTGCCCATGTTGATCCCGGGACGACGGCGCTACGCGGCTGCTGCCGAAACCGCCTGAACGGACTTCGACTTTTGGAAAGGCCGGCGCTTTGCCGGCCTTTTTTTTTGAGGGAACGCCTGCTTTGCAGGCTGGGGAACGCACTGCTGCGCAGTGCTGGGGAACGCGCGGGTTGCACCCGCGCTGGGGAACGCTCGCTCCCGCTCGCTGGGAAAAAACAAGCCCGTGACGAGCAAAACCCAGCGCGCCCCAGGCGCGCGTTCCCCAGCCTGCGTTAGCAGGCGTTCCCCAGCGTGTGCGCCAGCACACGCGTTCCCCAGCACGAGCGCCAGCTCGTGCGTTCCCCTTCCCCAACAGCAACTGCCACTAATTTGCTAGAATCCGTGGGTTAAATTTCCACAATTCGGAGAGAACATGCTCGACGACATCATGCAAGACGCAGAAAAAAGAATGCAGCAAAGCGTCGAACACCTGCGTCATGAGTTGACCAAGGTTCGAACGGGCCGGGCACACACCAGCCTGCTGGATCACCTCAGGGTGGATTATTACGGCAACGAGGTGCCCATCAGCCAGGCGGCGACGGTCAGCGTCAGTGATGCGCGAACCCTTACGGTTCAGCCCTGGGAAAAGACCATGGTGAGTGCCATCGAGAAGTCCATCCTTGAATCCGACCTGGGCCTCAACCCCAACACCGCCGGAACCACCATCCGCATTGTGCTGCCGCCGCTGACCGAAGAACGCCGCCGGGAGCTGACCAAAGTGGTGGGTCATGAAGGTGAGCATGCCAAGGTGGCCATTCGCAACGTGCGGCGTGACGCCATCCACCACACCAAGGAACTGCTCAAGGAAAAAGAAATCACCGAGGACCAGGAACGCAAGGCGGAAACCGACATTCAGCAGATCACCGACAAGTACGTGGCCCAGGTGGACGAGGTGGTCAAAGCCAAAGACGACGAGCTGATGGAGATCTGAGGCCAGCGCCCGAAACCGTGAAGGACCATGTCATGAACCTCCCCAACCACATCGCCATCGTGATGGACGGCAACGGGCGCTGGGCAGAACAGCGCCACCGTCCCCGGACGTTTGGCCACCAGGCGGGGGTTCGCGCGGCCCGCGATATCGTCAAGGTCTGCGCTCAGCGTCATATCCGTGCCCTGACGCTGTTTGCCTTTTCCAGCGAAAACTGGAATCGGCCGGTGGGAGAGGTCAAGCGGCTGATGGACCTGTTCCTGCGATCCATCGAACGCGAAGTGGACGACCTGCACCGCAATGGCGTGCGGCTGCGCTTTATCGGCGACCGCACGGCGTTTTCTCCCGACTTGCGCGAAGGCATGGCCCGGTCCGAGCTGCTGACTGCGGCCAACGACGGGCTGCAGCTGGCCATCGCGGTCAATTACGGCGGCCGCTGGGACATCGCCCAGGCTGCGCGCCAGATGGCCAGCGAAGTCAAAGCAGGTCATCTGGACCTGGACGAAATCAGCGAAACCAACCTGGCCCGGCGGTTCTGCCTGGCCGACTTCCCCGAACCCGACCTGCTCATTCGCACCGGCGGTGAGAGAAGGATCAGCAACTTCCTGCTGTGGCAGCTGGCCTACACCGAACTGTATTTTTGCGACACGCTGTGGCCGGACTTTGACGCCGATGCCCTGGATCAGGCCCTGTCGGATTTCGCCTCCCGCCAGCGGCGCTTCGGTCGCACCGGCAAGCAGGTCAAAAAAGTAGGCAATGCTTAAAACCCGGGTGGCCACAGCCCTGGTGCTGGCCCCAATCCTGCTGTACGCCGTCTGGACCTTCCCGTCGGAATGGTTCTGGTGGGTTGTTGCTGCCCTGGTGGCGGTTGGCGGCTGGGAATGGTCGCGGCTGGCGGGGCTGGACCATCCAGCAGGACGATTCGCCGTTGGCGCCCTGGCCTTCGGGGCCACGGGCCTGGGGCTATCGAGACTGCCGTTCGAAAAGATTCTGTGGATCGGCGCAGCGGGCGTGGTGCTGTGGGCTGTGAACCTGGCCT
>JASJDM010000137.1 GCA_030065125.1 Lysobacterales bacterium
CAACGAAAGTGCGGTTGCTCTTGGAGCCTTGTTCCGCGCCGAGCAACGCAGGGTGTCGGGGGTGGAGCGACAGGGACGTCGCGTAAAGCGCTGCCGGTACAGGAAGTACCGTCAGCGCGGCCCCCGTAAGCCCGAGTAGCGCAGGGCACCCGCGGAGCGGGCGCGGGGCCGGCGGGCCCTTTGGGGATGGAAGGGGTCTTTGGGCCAGCAAAGACTCCTTCCTCGTCGTCCGGGGACGAAACCCCGGGCTCCCGTTGAACGAAGTCAATCCATTCAAGGGGCTTTGCTCAAACCAAGAGACCAGATCAAAAAGGCTGTCGCGCGGAAACACTCCGCAATAACTTGCATGGTAGCGATAGAATGTCGCTACCACCAACCAACCGAGACCCTGCCGTGAGCAAACCCTCCATTCCTATTGTTTCCGTATCCACCTCCGAACTGGACGAGTTCCTGCAGGCCCAGCCCGACCACACCCGGGCGTGGCTGAGCAGTCAGAACTTCAAAGGGAAATCCGGCAGCCTCTGCCTGGTGCCCGGCGACGACGGTGGGCTGGCCAGGGTGGTTTGTGGGGTGGGGGACAGCCGGGGCATCTGGTCCGCCGGACATGTTGCTGCGAAGATTCCCAAGGGCAGCTATCACCTGGATGCCGACTGGGACGATCCGCCCACGGCATTGATGGCCCTGGGTTTCCTGCTGGATTGCTACCGCTTCAATCGCTACCGGTCCAAGCCCGCTGAGGCGCCCACGCTGGAGCTGCCGGAGTCACACCGGCATGAGCTGTCGGCCCTGGCCGATGCGGTAGGGCTTTGCCGTGACCTGGTCAACACCCCGACGGAAAATCTGGGTCCGCCGGAGCTGGGTCAGGCGGTGGCGGCGCTGGGTGAGGAGTTCGGCGCCGAGGTCAGCGAGATTGTGGGTGACGACCTGATCGAGCAGAGCTTTCCAGCGGTGCACGCCGTGGGCCGGGCTTCAGCCCAGGCGCCCCGCCTGATCAGCCTGCAGTGGGGCAGTGAGAGTGACCCCTGCATCGCGCTGGTGGGCAAGGGAGTGTGTTTTGACTCCGGGGGTCTGAACATCAAGCCGGCCAACGGCATGCGCCTGATGAAAAAGGACATGGGTGGCGCCGCCCACGCCATGGGTGTCGCCCGGCTGGTGATGGCCAGCGGTCTGCCTGTGCGGTTGCTGCTGCTGGTGCCGGCGGTGGAAAACGCCATCTCGGGCAACGCCTACCGGCCCGGCGACGTCATTCCTACCCGCAAGGGCAAGAGCGTGGAGATCGGCAATACCGATGCCGAGGGGCGGGTCATCCTGTCGGATGCGCTGACCTATGCTGAGGAACAGCATCCCGAACTGATCGTGGACTTCGCCACACTCACGGGGGCCGCCCGGGTGGCCATGGGGACCGATATCCCGCCGTTCTGGAGTACTTGCGACACCCTGGCCCGAGACCTGGCCGCGGCGTCGGACTCGGCGGAAGACCCCCTGTGGCGGCTACCGCTGCATCCCCCCTACCGCGACCTGCTGAAGAGCGACATCGCCGATATCAACAACATGGCCAGCACCGGCTTCGGCGGCGCCATCACCGCCGCGCTGTTCCTGCGGGAATTCGTCGACGACACACCCTGGTGCCATATCGACACCTTTGCCTGGAATACCAGCCGCCGGCCCGGAAGGCCGAAGGGTGGGGATGCGTTGGGGTTGCGGGCTGTGTTTGAGATGTTGCGGGTGAGGTATGGGGGAGGAGGCTGACGGAGCCTGTAGGCGCGCCAACCTGGGCCCGCCCACTCCGTCATCCTGAACTAAGGACAACCAGCGCCCAGCGGCGCTGCACCTTGAGACGTCATCCTGAACTTGATTCAGGATCCATCTGAAAACCCGAAGCTGACTTCGTTCACGCCTGCACCGAACCGCGGCAAAGCCATCGTTAGTGACTCTCTCCGACGCCGACGAGTTGGATCGAAGCCTCCGATCAAACCACTGCCTGGATCGAGGGTTCCGCAGAACCCACTCTCGGATGGATCCTGAATCGAGTTCAGGACGACGGGAGTGGGTGATTCAGCATTCATCTGAACCCGCATCGATCAGGGCATCTGTTTGATCACGGGCTTTGGTCAATGCCCAAACCCCGGTGGGCCCCTAGGTTTCAGAATTGACGATGGTTCCCGGATCAAGTCCGGGATGACGGGTTAAGGAGTGTGCCGCACTGGTGTGCGGGCACACGACTAGTCCAGAACCTTCTTCTTGGCCGTAAGTTGAGCGGTACGCGTCCCGTTGCTCAGGCTGATGATGTCGCCCAGTATCCGCACGGTTTCGTCCAGCAGGACGTCGGGGCGCTCGACGTTGGTGTCCCGCTCTTCTTCCTCGTCGCCGAGGGCATTTTCACCGTCGACCTCGACCTCGACCTCGACCTCCGGCTCGGTGCCGGGTGCCTCGATTTCCGGCGAGACCCGCAGGACAGCCTGGAGTTCGGAAACCTGGTCGGTGCCAAAAGCAGCCCGTGCCTGTTTGCGGGCCTCGCGCTGCTCTTTTTCCTGTTCCATTTCCGACCGGCGCTCGGACTCCAGCAGGGACACGGTGGTTTCGTCCCTGGATTCCCGCATTCGGCGGATGTCTTCCATCAGGAAGCGGAACTCCGGATTCTGCTTCAGGCGCTCGCTGGCGCGCTGGTCGATGTCCGGCAGGATGGCCGACAGGTCGTCGTAGATCTCGTAGCGGGCCGGTGCGATGCTGGTCCAGGGCAGGGCGTTGTCCAGGGAGCGCTCACCGTACTCGTCGCTCATGTCCAGGGTGGGGAAGATGATGTCTGGAATCACCCCGCGATGCTGGGTACTGCCGCCATTGACCCGGAAGAACTGGGCAATGGTCAGCTTGAGCTGTCCGAACTGGGGATCGTCGCCCCGGCCGTAGCGGTCCAGGTTGATCAGGTTCTGCACGGTGCCCTTGCCGAAGGTCGGCTCACCGATGATGACGCCGCGGCCATAGTCCTGCACCGCGGCCGCGAAGATCTCCGACGCGGACGCGCTGTAACGGTTGACCAGCACGCCCAGCGGGCCGTCCCACTCCACGCCGCGTTCCGGGTCGGTCTCCACGTCAATCTTGCCGTTGGAGTCCCGTACCTGGACCACCGGACCGGAATCGATGAACAGGCCGGTGAGCTCGGTGGCTTCGGCCAGGGAACCGCCGCCGTTGTTGCGCAGGTCGATGATGATGCCGTCGACACCGTCCTTCTTCAGTTCGTCGATGAGCTTGCGCACGTCCCGGGTAGAGCTGCGGTAGTCCGGCTCACGCCGGGCCCGGGCGGAAAAGTCCAGGTAGAAGGCCGGCAGGTCAATAACGCCAATGCGGTGGGTCTGGTCTTCCCACTGCAGCTCGAAGGTCTCGCTCTTGGCCGCCTGTTCTTCCAGCTTGACCTTTTCGCGGACCAGCAGCAGCGTATCCACCGCGCCGTCAACGCCGGTCTCGGCGGGCAGGATGTCCAGCCTGACCGTGGTGCCCGAGGCACCGCGAATCAGGTCCACCACGTCGTCCAGGCGCCAGCCCACCACGTCCACAATCTCTTCGCTGCCGCCTTCACCGACGCCCACGATGCGGTCACCTACCTTGAGCCGGCCGTCCTGGTCGGCGGGCCCGCCGACGACCACGCGTCGCACCACGGTGTACTCGTTTTCACGCTGCAGCACTGCGCCGATGCCCTCCAGGGACAGGCGCATGGAAATCTGGAAATTCTCTGACGTGCGCGGCGCCAGGTAGCCCGTGTGGGGTTCGATGGACAGCGCGAACGCGTTCATGAAGTACTGGAACACATCTTCAGCGTCCAGTTCAGACACCCGGCGCTGCAGGTTGGAGTAGCGCTGTTCCAGGGTATCGACGATGCCGTCGGGTTCCTTGTTGGCCAGGCGCAGGCGCAGGGCGTCATTCTTGACCCGGCGCCGCCAGATTTCGTCCAGCTCTTCGTCGGACCCGGCCCAGGCCGCTTCGGAGCGATCCAGTTCCAGGCTTTCGTTCACGGTGAAGTCAAACTCGGTATCCAGCAGCTTGAGGGCGTGCTCGATGCGCTCGTTCACCCGGTGGTTGTAGACGTTGAAAATGGTAAAGGCGGGGTTGAGGTCCTGCTTGCGCAGGGAATCGTCCAGGCCAAAACGATAGGCCTCGAACTGGCGGATGTCGCTGGCCAGGAAAAACACCCGGTTGGGATCGAGGCTTTCCAGGTAGCGGTCCAGGATGTCCGATGACATGTCATCGTCGAGTCGGGTTTTCTTGTAGTGGGCCCGGGTCAGGAAGGTGGTGGCCCACTTGCTGGCTTCTTCCTGGTGCGGCAGCGGCTTGAGGACCACGTTGCGATCGACCGTCGGTTTGGCCAGGACGTTTCCACCGGCGACAACGCTAATCATCAGCAGCGGCAGTAGAAACAGATTCCTTCTCATTTGATTCTCCTTATTCGGTCGATCCCGGTCCGAATGTGATCCCGACGGTGCTTCCGGGATTGCAATTCTGATTATTACCGGGCCCTTGATCCCGGGCCGGTGATGCGCGACGCAGGTTGTTAGACCCCCCAAGGTGCCAGCGGTTCAGCGCTTTCCCGAGGCCATCCCGTGGCTTCAGCAACATCCGCATAATCACTTGGTACTACAGGCAGTTAGTCCCAAGCGTGGCGAAATGTCAAGCTTAACGCCGACGGGCGGTCGCTTCATCCAACTAAAGTCACGCAGCGGCGCAATCAGTCGTGGTATCCGGCCTCGGTGGCCATCTGGTCAGCGTGGTAAGACGAGCGCACCAGTGGGCCACTGGCCACGTGGACGAACCCCATCTCTTCGCCGGCCCGACGGATGGCTTCGAATTCATCGGGGTGCCAGTACTTCATCACCGGGTGATGGTGTGCCGTGGGCTGCAGGTACTGGCCGACGGTCAGCATATCCACCCGGTGCTGGCGCAGGTCGCGCAGGGTGCCCAGCACCTGGTCCATAGTCTCGCCCAGGCCCAGCATGATGCCGGACTTTGTGGGGACATCGGGGTGGTCATCCTTGAACTCGTTCAGCAGCCGCAGGGACCACTGGTAGTCGGCGCCGGGGCGTACCGGCTTGTACAGCTCGGGCACCGTTTCCACGTTGTGGTTGAAAACGTCCGGCGGCTGCCGGCGGAAAATCTCCAGGGCTTTTTCCATGCG
>JASJDM010000091.1 GCA_030065125.1 Lysobacterales bacterium
GGTACTGACTGCGGGCTCCGGCCAGAACCCGGCCCGCCAGACCGGCATCAATGCCGGCATCCCCTGGGAACGTTCCGCCTGCACCATCAACCAGGTCTGTGGATCCGGCCTGCGCAGCGTAGCCCTGGCGGCCCAGGCCGTTGCCCTGGGAGACGCCCGGGTGGTTGTCGCCGGGGGCCAGGAGAACATGAGCCTGTCGCCCCACTGTGCGCACTTGCGCACCGGGGTGAAGATGGGCGACGGCCGGATGGTGGACACCATGCTGGTGGACGGCCTGATCGACGCCTTTGGCGGGATACACATGGGAATCACCGCGGAAAACGTGGCAAAGAAGTGGGGCATCAGCCGGCAGCACCAGGATGAATTTGCCCTGGCGTCTCAGCTCAAGGCCGCCAGCGCAATAGCCGAAGGCCGCTTTGCCGAGGAAATCACACCGGTCACGGTGAAGAGCCGCCGAGGCGATCGGGTGGTGGACCAGGATGAGTTTCCCCGGGAGACCAGCCTGGAACAGCTGGCCGCCCTGAGGCCGGCGTTCGACCGGGACGGCAGCGTGACCGCTGGAAATGCCTCTGGCCTCAACGACGGCGCCGCCGCCCTGGTGGTGTGTGATGAAGCCAGCCTGCAGTCCGACCCCCTGGCCCGGGTTGTTTCCTGGGCCTCGGTGGGCGTGGACCCGGAAATCATGGGCAGCGGCCCGATTCCGGCCAGCCGCCGGGCCCTTGAGAAAGCCGGCTGGGAGGTCGGAGACCTCGACCTGGTTGAGGCCAACGAAGCCTTCGCCGCCCAGGCCTGCGCGGTTAACCAGGACATGGGCTGGGATCCAGACATCGTCAACGTCAACGGCGGCGCCATTGCCCTGGGCCACCCCATCGGCGCCTCAGGCGCCAGGGTGCTGGTCACCCTGCTGCACGAAATGAAGCGGCGCGACGCGCGCAAAGGCCTTGCCACCCTGTGTATCGGCGGCGGCATGGGCATTGCGCTGTGTGTGGAACGCGGTTAGCCCGTCAGGAAAACGAATCATCCAGGAGAACTGTCATGAGTGAAATCCAAGTCCATCCCGTTACCGAGGAAGTGAAAGCCGGGGCCCTGATCGACGACGCAAAGTACCAGGAAATGTACCGGCGCTCGGTGGAAGACAGTGAAGGCTTCTGGGCCGAGCAGGCCGGGCGGCTGGACTGGATGAAGCCGTTTACCACGGTCAAGGACGTGTCCTTTGACAAGGAGGACCTGCACATCCGCTGGTATGCAGATGGCACCCTCAACGCCTGCGTCAACTGCGTGGACCGGCACCTGCCGGAAAAGGCCGACGACGTGGCCATCATCTGGGAGGGTGACGACCCGTCGGTGGACGAAAAGATCACCTATGCCCAGCTGCACGAGCGGGTTGGCCGGTTCGCCAACGTGCTGAAAGCCCACGGCGTGGCCAAGGGTGACCGGGTCACCATCTACCTGCCCATGATTCCCGAGGCCGCCGTGGCCATGCTGGCCTGCGCCCGCATCGGCGCGGTCCATTCCATCGTGTTCGGCGGGTTTTCGCCGGACGCCCTGGCGGGCCGCATCCTGGACTGCCAGTCCAAGTTGCTGATCACCGCCGACCAGGGTCGGCGCGGCGGCCGCACGGTTCCGCTGAAAGCCAACGTGGACGGTGCCTGCGAGCGTGATGGGGTGACCGACGTGCTGGAAACCGTGCTGGTGGTGCGCAATACCGGCGAAGAGGTCGCGTGGAGCGATCGCGATGTGTGGTACGACGAAGCCGCCGAGACCGTGAGCGCGGACTGTGCGCCCGAAGAAATGAACGCCGAAGATCCGCTGTTCATCCTGTACACCTCAGGCTCCACCGGCAAACCCAAGGGGGTCCTGCACACTACCGGCGGCTACATGGTGTATGCCTCCATGACCCACGAGTACGTGTTCGATTACCACCCCGGTGACGTGTACTGGTGCACCGCGGACGTGGGCTGGGTTACCGGTCACAGCTACATTGTTTACGGTCCCCTGGCCAACGGCGCCATTACGCTGATGTTTGAGGGTGTGCCCAACTACCCCGACGCCAGCCGCTTCTGGCAGGTCTGCGACAAGCACCAGGTCAACATCTGCTACACCGCCCCCACCGCCATCCGTGCCCTGATGCGCGAGGGCGAGGATCCGGTCAAGAAGACGTCCCGGGCCAGCCTGAGGCTGCTGGGCTCGGTGGGTGAACCCATCAACCCCGAAGCCTGGGAGTGGTATTACCGGGTCGTGGGCGACAGCCGCTGCCCCATCGTGGACACCTGGTGGCAGACCGAGACCGGAGGAATCCTGATCACGCCGCTACCCGGCGCCACCGACCTCAAGCCAGGGTCCGCCACCCGGCCGTTCTTCGGGGTACAGCCGGCCCTGGTGGACAACGAGGGCGTACCCCTGGAGGGTGCCACCGAGGGTAACCTCATCATCAGTGACAGCTGGCCAGGCCAGATGCGCACGGTGTATGGCGACCACCAGCGCTTCATTGACACCTACTTCTCCACCTTCCCTGGTACCTACTTCACCGGTGACGGCGCGCGCCGGGACGAAGACGGTTATTACTGGATTACCGGCCGGGTGGACGACGTGCTCAACGTGTCCGGCCACCGCATGGGCACCGCCGAAATCGAGAGCGCCCTGGTGGCCCACCAGGCCGTGGCCGAGGCCGCGGTGGTGGGATATCCCCATGAAATCAAGGGTCAGGGTATCTACGTCTACGTGACGCTCAATGCGGGACTGGAGCCCAGTGACGAGCTGCGGGGCGAACTTCGAAACTGGGTCCGCAGCGAGATCGGCCCCATTGCCAGCCCGGACCTGATCCAGTGGGCGCCGGGCCTGCCCAAGACCCGTTCTGGTAAGATCATGCGACGCATACTGCGGAAAATCGCCGCCAACGATTACGGCAGCCTTGGGGACACGTCGACCCTGGCAGAGCCCGCGGTGGTAGACGACCTGATCGACAACAGGATGAACCGATAAGCCGGGATGCAGCTCGATACAGCCATCATTGCCGATGATCACCCCCTGTTCCGCAGTGCGCTGAAGCAGGCGCTGCTGGAGCAGACCCCGGAGGCGGAGCTGGTGGAAGCCGGCTCCCTGTCCGCCCTGCAGGACTGCCTGGAGAAGGACAGCGACATCGACCTGCTGCTGCTGGACCTGCACATCCCGGGTGCCAACGGATTTTCAGGCCTGGCCTATGTGCGCGGCCGATATCCCGACGTTCCGGTCATCATGGTTTCCGCCAACGAAGACCGCGACATCATTCGCCAGGCGGCCCAGCACGGCGCCGCCGGTTTCATACCGAAGTCATCCAGCATGGACACCATCTGCGCTGCCGTCTCCATGGTGCTGGAAGGTGACCGCTGGTTTCCCGATGGCGTGGACGGCGCTTCCGCCTCGGCACCGCCCGCCAGTGAAGACGAGATCCTCAAGCGGGTGGCGACCCTGACGCCCCAGCAGCTGCGTGTGCTGCAGATGATCAGCGCCGGCATGTTGAACAAGCAGATTGCCTACGACCTCGAGGTGTCCGAAGCCACGGTCAAGGCCCACATGACGGCCATTATGCGCAAACTTGGCGTTCGCACCCGCACCCAGGCGGTATTGGCAGTAAGTAACCTGGACATCAAGCCCCAATTTGGGGGTGAATCTGGCGGTGAATCTGGCGGTGACGGCGAGACCGGAACCGGCGTTCAGGACTGAAGGGCGCCCTCGATAATGGCCCGCAGGCGGGCCGGCTTGACCGGTTTGCGGATCATGCGGTAACCCGACTGTTCAACCCGTTCCTCCAGGTCCTTGCCGTGGTCCGCCGAGACGATGACGATCACCGCGCGGGGATCCAGCCGCGGCCGCAAGCGCTCCAGAACGTCCAGCCCGTTTTCGCCGTGGTCCAGGTGGTAGTCCGCCAGCACCACCTGGGCGGCGTAGCCTTCGAGCTGTGACCAGGCTTCATCGCCGGTTCCGGCCAGGCGGACCTCGCAGCTCCAGCGCTGCAGCAGCGCCTGCATGCCGTCCAGGATCGTGGGGTCGTTGTCGATGCACAGGGTACGGATGCCTGCCAGGGCGGGACCCGTGGGCGCCTCTTCCCGTGCCGGCGAGGTAGAGGCCACTGCCGAAGTGATGGGTAGCCGGACACTGAAACAGCTGCCGCTGCCGACCCGGGTCTTCAGGCCCAATGCATGGCCCAGCATGCCGGCCATGCGCTCGCTGATAGACAGCCCCAGACCCAGACCCTGCTGCTCGTTGCTGGGGCGGTCCAGCCGCTTGAACTCCTCGAATATCTGCTCACGCTCCGCGTCCGGAATACCGGGCCCGGTGTCCCAGACTCCGATTTCCGCCTGTTCGCCCCGCCGGCGCGCGGCCACCAGCACACCGCCGGTCTGGGTATATCGCAGTGCGTTGCTGACAAAGTTCTGCACGATTCGCTGCAGCATCTGGGGATCACTTTCCACCCACAGCGGTGTGGGCCGCACCCGCAGCCGCAGGCCGTGCTGGGCAGACAGGGCCTGGAACTGTTCCTCCAGCTGGTCGAACAGGCTTTGGAGCGGCATGGCCACGGGCTCCGGCGTCAGGGCGCCGCGTTCCAGCCGGGAAACGTCCAGCAGGGCACTAAGCAGGCCTTCAGCCGCGGTCAGGCTGGCATCGATCCGCTGGGTCAGGTTGGCCTGTTCCGGCGCCATGGCGTCCACGTGCTGCACCAGCACCGAGGTAAACAGTCGCGCTGCGTTCAGCGGCTGCAGCAGATCGTGGCTGGCCGCTGCCAGGAAGCGGGTCTTGGCCTGGTTGGCGGTCTCGGCGTCGGCCTTGGCCTCGCGCAGGGCCGCCACCGCGTCGGTCAACTCGTGGGTGCGCTGGGCGACCCGCTGTTCCAGGGTCTCGTTGACCTCCTGCAGCGCCAGTTCGGCGTTTCGGCGGGTGGTAATGTCCTGGAAGATGGCAAACAGCCCGTTGACGTAGCCCGCGGGGTCACGGTCGGGAATGTAAGTGCCCAGGGCGTATATGGTTTCGCCCGAGGCGGCTTCGAAGTCCAGTTCGAACTGCTGCTTTTCGCCCTTTAGAGCGGCCTCGATGTAGGGCGATCGCTTCATCAGATCCGTGCGCGACAGGACATTGTCGATCCGCCGCCCGATGACCATGTCCCGTTCTACGCCAATAAAGTCCAGGTAGGCGCGATTGGCAAACTGGAAAAACAGCTCCCGGTCGATGTAGGCCAGCATGGCAGGGGCATTGTCGGTGAACAGACGCACGCTGGCTTCGCTGTCGCGCAGCGCCTGCTCGATGCGCTTGCGCTCGGTAATATCGGTGTAGGTGGTGATATAGCCGCCGTTGGGCATGCCGGCGCCCTGGACCTCGATGACGCGTCCATCGGGCCAGATGCGCTCAGCCCGGTAGGGTGTACCCAGGATCAGCCGGTTCAGGCGCTTTTCCATCTCGGATTCAATGTCGCCATCCGTCCAATAGCCGCGCTCCGCGTTGAAGCGCAGCAGGTCCTGCACCGGGCAGCCGATGTAGACGGTGCCGTCGGGATAGTCGAACAACTCCACGTAGGCCCGGTTCCAGCCCACCACGTGCAGGTCCTCATCGATGACGCTGACGCCCTGAGGCAGGTTGTCCAGGGTGGAACGCAGCAGGCGCCGATTGAACTGAACCGCCTGGGAGGCGTCAGCCAGGATGGCCGTGACATCGCTGGCGCTGACGCCGCGATCGGTCAGTGCGCGGCTCATGACGCTGCGCGCCGAGGCCGTGCCGATGCTGCCGGACAGCAGGTTCTCGGTAAACCGCAGCAGCGGCGCGTCGGCCGGGCCGCTGCGGGGGGCAGGTTGGCCTTCGTGGTAACGGGCATAGGCCAGCTCAGCGTTGCGCAAGCCGACGAAGCGGGATGCCAGCGCCATCAGGTCGCTCACTGTGGCATCGGTGGTGGGCAGGTTGTCGCCGATGGGCGTGGAGCCGCCGGACCCGGCAAAAGCCTGGACCTCGAATCGCTCGGAAAGAGTCTGACCCCGCCACAGGGAAACCCCGATGAGCACCAGCAGATTGATCGACAGTGACCACACCACGCCGTGGGTCAGTGGATCATCGAACTGGCTGCCAAAAAGGGCCTGGGGATCAAGCCAGCTGCCCGCCGCCCAGCCATGGCCGAGCAGACCTGGAATGAACAGGGCATACAGCCATACGCCGAACCCTGCCAGCAGTCCGCTCAGCGCGCCCACGGCAGAGGCCCGGGGCCAGTAAACGCCCACTACCATGGCCGGCGCAAACTGGGCTGCCGCGCTGAAGGACAGCAGGCCAATGGAGGCCAGGGCTATCCCTGAGTCGATGACCAGGAAGTAGCCGTAGGCCACCACGGTGATGGCGACAATGGCCAGGCGCCGGGCGTTGAGCAGCAGGGTGGACAGGTCTTCGGAGTCGCCGCCGGTTTCTGCTTTCCGCCAGCGCAGGATCAGCGGCAGCACGATGTCGTTGCTGACCATGGTGGCCAGGGCCACCGATGCCACGATGACCATGCCGGTGGCGGCGGAAAACCCGCCGATGAAGGACAGCAGCGACAGCCAGTTTGTCTGGGCCTGGGCCGGCAGCAGCAGCACGAAGGCATCACCGTCGGTCCCCGGGGGGAGAGCGTCGAGCCCGGCAACGGCGATGGGGACCACGAACAGCGAGAATATCGCCAGGTAGATGGGAAACATCCAGCGCGCCATGCGGATATCTTCGCGACCGGAATATTCAACGATGGTGACGTGGAACTGCCGGGGCAGGCAGAAGATGGCCATGGCAGACAGCAGGGTCATGGTAACGAAGCCGCTGGGCAGCGGCGGCACCGCAAACAGGCCGTGATGCCGGCCGCCCTGGCTGATGGCAGTGGTCACCTCCCCGAACCCGCCCACCAGGCCGACGGCGAACAGGCCCACCGCGACAAAAGCCAGCAGCTTGACCACCGACTCCAGCGCCAGCGCCCACATCATGCCCCGGTGGTGTTCCGTGGCGTCCAGCTTGCGGGTGCCGAAAAGGATGGAAAACACCGCCAGGAACAGGGCCACGTAGGCTGCGATGCTGTAGGTTGAATCGGCGTCCAGGTCCGTCACCACTTCGATGGCGGTACTGACGCCCTTGAGCTGCAGTGCGATGTAGGGCACCGCGCCGGCTATGGCAATCAGGGTCACCAGCACCGCCAGTGCCCGGGCCCGCCCGTAGCGCGAGGCGATGAAGTCGGCGATTGAGGTGATGTTGCGCTGGCGGCTGATGGTGACCAGACGCAGCATGAAATCCCAGCCCAGCATCATCATCAGCACCGGACCCAGGTAGATGGGAATGAACCCCCAGCCGGTGGTGGCAGCCGAGCCCACTGCGCCGTAAAAGGTCCAGGAGGTGCAGTAGACCGCCAGGGACAGGCTGTAGATCGTGGCCCGCATGCGCGCACTGCCTTCCCGCTCGGGTCGCCGGTCGCCGTAATAGGCCACGGCAAACAGCACGGCCACGTAGGCCACGGCAATGATGATCAGCAACCAGGCTGGCAGCACGGATCATTTCCCTCCCGCATTCGAGCGGGTCCAGAAATACCATGGACCGAAGGATGGGTAAACCGGGGAGGGGAGGGCCGCGTGCAGAGCATAAAGTTTCCCAGGAGAAAAGATCCAGGAAGAAAGTCGAAGTCTCTGCCAAGTGTGAGCCTCTGGACCCGTTCATTCCGGTTTTTGTTGAAAAAAGAAAAAATTTGCGCAAAATAGGGCAAATGAAAATGAGTGCACCTCCCTTCGGACTCCGGCTCCGCCGTGTCGCCGATCGCATCGGTGGCCAGGGCCAGCATGCTTTCTCCCGGCTTGGTATCCGTCTGGATGCCAGAAAAGCTTCCCTGGTTTACCTGATGCACGAGGGTGGTGCTGCCACCTCTACTGAGCTGGCGGCTGCCTCGGGACTGTCACGCCAGCTCGTCGAAGCCCGGTTGAAGCAGCTGGTAGCGGCAAATTACGTGACCTCGGCGCCGTCTCCAAATGACGCACGCAAACGAATGTATTCGCTCATGCCTGAGGCCCGGGCCGATGCCGAGCGTGCGATCGCCGCCATGAAAGATTTCGAGGCAGTGTTTCGGGACCTGTGGCGCGAGACCGGGCTCGACGCGAACGCTGCCCTCGCGGCGCTGGAAGCCGCCCTGGAGAGGCGTCCCCTGCTGGGAAGACTGTGTGAGCGCTTCCCGCATCACCAGGAGGCTGCCGAGGAGACCGTGCCGTGACAATCATGCGGCTGGCCGCCACTGCGTTGCTCCTTGCAGTTTCGCTGATCGGAACACTGCGGGCCGGCGGGCAAGCCGGTCCAGGCATTGCGGGCGATCCGGGCGCGGCGCTCGAGTCGCTGGCCGACGACCTTCGGGCAGAGTACGGTCTGCCGGGAATCATCATCGCCTTCCGTCAGGGCGATCATCCCGTCCACGTCCTGGTCTCGGGCGTGCGCCGTGTCGGGCATGATGCCGATTTGAAAGCTGACGATCGGATGCACCTGGGGTCCGTCTCCAAATCACTTGCGGCGACCGTTATCGGGGACCTCGTCGCGGACGGGCTTCTGGCATGGGAGACCCGGTTGCTCGACGTCTTCCCGGAACTCGCGGAGCGAACCCTGGCTGCCTTCCGCGGCGTCACCGTCCAGGACCTGCTAAACCACGAGGCGCGCTTCCTGCCATTCACCGACGACACAGAGATTGCGCGTGCGCCAGCGTTCACGGGATCGCCGCGCCGGATGCGCGAGGCGTTCGTTGCCTGGGCAGTGACCCAGCCGTCCCAGGTGGTGCCCCCTGACGACGATCCCTACTCTAATGCGGGTTACACGGTGCTCGCTGCAGTCGCCGAGCGGGTGACCGACCAATCGTTTGAGCGCCTGTGCCAGGAACGCCTGTTCAATCGCCTTGACCTGCGTACCGCCGGTTTTGGCTGGCCGACCTCAGTCGATGAAGCCGCACCCTGGGGTCACTGGCATCGCCATGGCACCTTCGTTCCCCACCCACCCAATGACGACTACCGGTTGGGGCCGATGTTCGCCGCCGCCGGCGACATGCATATGTCCGTGCCCGATCTTTTGACGTTTGGCGAAGCTCACCTGGCCGCCTTGGCGGGCTCGGAGGACACCTTCGACCCAGGCATGGTCCAGCGACTGCATACGACAGAGACCGGCTACGCCAGCGGCTGGTACGTCCGTCCTACCGGCCACTACCACACCGGCTCGGCCCAGACTTTTTTCGCAACCCTGCTGGTCTCACCGGCCCGTGACACGGTCATCGCTCTCGCCACCAACGGTTCCGACCCGGAGCATGAGTTCGCGCTCGCCGGCAAAGTGCTCGGACGCGTGTACCGGGCTTACGGCGTGATGAATCGGAACGATGAGGACGGCGTCCCGGTGGACGAGGGCTGAAGCAGGGCTGGACCCTGTCAGGATTCACCAAAATCCGGCGGCAAGACTCGGCCTGGCAAAGCGGCCTGAAGCACGTTGCTACAGGACGTGGCAGATCAATCAGATTTCGGGATCGAGCTGATGTCCGCCGACAGCAGAAACCACTCGCCATCTTCCTTGACCCATACGTTGGATACGTAGCCGCTGAACCCCTCGGTCGGACCGTTCGGGCCGACAAATTCTTCGGTAATCCTGGATCTGATTATGGCCAGGTTGCCTACCTGGTCGAAACCTATGATTTCGGTGTCGCGCCGGGCCACCCGCATGCCATAGTTCCACCACTGTTCCAGGCTTCTGATGAACTTTTCCCGGCCCTCGTAAACTTCACCCATGGCCCACCGGGCGTAGGACGGATGGAGCAATTTCTCGTAGGTTTGCCAGCCGCTCCCGTCAACCAGAGTTGCCTGGGAAAGCGCTTTGAATCGAATCTTCAGATCCTCATCAGAAATTTCCGGCGACGAAGCAGCCGGTGCCAGGTGCATGAACCCCGCAAAGATCAGAACGAATCTCAGCATTTTTAGATCTCCCTGTGAATCGAGGACTTACTTCGATGCCCGTTACTTGAGAGCTTGAGAGCCCTCAATGGTTCAGTGGTCGCTGGAAAATCCGGAGCAGCTGTTTTTCCGGACCAATTTCGGTGGGATGGGGCAGGCGCCCGGGTCCTGAGCGTAGGATTCACCCGGCACCGGCGTATTTCAGCTGCGCCACGCGTTCACCCAGCCATTGCAGCGACTGTTCGGTCCGATCGTCCCAGGGGTGACCGAAGCTCAGCCGAATGAAGTTGCTGTAACAGGGGCAGGGCGAAAAAATCTGACCGGGACAGATGCTGATGCCCGCTTCCACGGCATCGTCGAACAACTCGCAGGCATTCACCCCTTCTGGCAGTTCCAGCCACAGCACCGATCCGCCGACCGGCCGGGAGGTTCGTGTCTCCGGGGGAAAGTGCCGGGCAACCAGGGCGCGCATTCGCTCGGCGTTCTGCCGCAGCACGCCGCGCAAAACGGTCAGGTGCCTGCTGTATTCGCCAGAGGACAGAAACTCGGCCAGGGTGAGTTGCTGCAGGAAACCCGACGAACAGGAAAAGGCGCGTTTGAGCCGGGCGATATCACTGGTGCTCTGGCCATCGGAAACCACCCATCCGATCCGGTATCCCGGCGCGGCAGTTTTTGAGAACGACCCGCAGGTCATGACCCGCGCGCCGCTGCCCAGGAACTGCGCCGGCACGGGCCGTTGACCATCGAAGCGCAGGTCTCCGTATACGTCATCTTCGATCAGGACCACGTCGTGTTTTCGGATCAGCTGCAAAAGCTTGCGCCGGTTTTCTTCCGCCATGGTCACCCCCAGGGGATTGCCCAGGGTGGTGGAAAACATGCAGGCACGCACGTCGTGTTCGTTGAGCGTTCGCCGAAGTTCGCCAAGCGTGATGCCTTGTTCCGGGCAGGTCTCCACTTCCACGGCCAGCATGCCGAGGCCGTCGATGAGTTCCAGCAGCCCGTGATAAGTCGGTGTCTCCACCGCAATGACGTCGCCGGGCCCGGCCACCGCTTTCAGCGCCAGCAGCAGGGCTTCCTGGCCGCCGTTGGTGATGCAGATGTCGTCGGGCTCGACCTGGACGCCGATAGTATCCAGGTAATGGTAGGTGATCTGGCGACGCAGACCGGGTTCGCCCTGGGTGGAGGCGTAACCAAGGCTGCGATCTTCGGCCCGGGCGATGACCCGCTTCATGGTTCGATGCAGTGCCTTGGAGGCCGGTCTCGCCATACAGGGGTTGGCGATACCCAGGGGCACCAGGTCCGGGTTGTTGATGCCATCGTAAACCCGCTCCATCAAGGGACGGCAAACCAGCCGGGATGGCTCGGCCCCCGCGGTTTGGGTGGGGTGCACGATATCGTTGCCGGACCGGTGCCGAACGAAAAAGCCTGATTTAGGCCGTGACTCCACCCGCCGCTGACGCTCCAGCTCCACATAGGCCTGCCGCACCGTCGGTATGCTGACCCCGGATACCCGGCTCATCTTGCGCAAAGAGGGGAGGCGGTCGCCGGGCAACAGGGTTCCGGCATTGATGTTTTCGTTGATCAGGTCAATCACCTGGCGATACAGGAACGTATCGCAGTCTTTGTCGACGTTGAACATCTGTATAGGTTAAATTTATCGAAATCTGTATCTGTTTTATAATCAGAAAATCAGTAAAGTCAAGTTCATTCGCAGCTCCAGAGGGAAAGCAAGATGGACTGGCACAACGGATACACCCCCCACCAGCAGTCTCCTGTCAAAACCCCGCTGATTGCCGGATTGAAGCTGCTCAACGGCCTGTTCCAGGCCGCGGCCCGGCTTCTCCATTACCGGACCCTCCGCACGCGGCTGGTGGCATCGCTGATCAACTCCGTCGACTGTGGCCGGGAGGGCGCCCGCGGGCGGGGATTGTTCATGGCTCGAAAACAGCCCTGCGGGTGCGGTTGATGAGCAACGCATTCCTCTACGGTCTGACCGTATTGATCTGGGGCTCGACCTGGTATGCCATTGAATTCCAGCTGGGAGTCGTGGCACCGGCTGTCTCGGTGGTGTACCGCTACGGTGCCGCATCGATACTGCTGTTTGGCTGGTGCGCCTGCCGCGGGCTGGAGTTGCGATTCCCAATGCGCGACCACGTCCGGTTCCTGGCCCTGGGAGTACTGCTGTTCGGCTTCAATTACATCATTGCCTACCAGGCCCAGATATATATCAGCTCCGCGCTCACCGCCATCGCCTTTTCCACCCTGGTGTGGATGAACATCATCAATGCCCGGCTCCTTTTTGGCACCCGTGTGACCCGCGGGGTATTGCTTGGAGCGCTGCTGGGTGCGGTGGGCGTCGTGGTTCTATTTACCCCGCAGATCGGCGAGGTGTCACTGGACGACGAAGTGCTGTTCGGTGCCGCACTGGCTGTTCTCAGTGCGCTGGTGGCTTCCTTCGGCAACATGGTGTCCCAGGCTTCCCAGCGGGCCCGGCTGCCGGTCATGCAGTCCAACGCCTGGGGCATGTTCTACGGTGCGCTGACCACGGCGCTGGTGGCCGCATTGGATGGACAGGCGTTCAATTTTGACTGGTCTCCCGGCTATGTGGGCTCCCTGGTCTATCTCACGGTGTTTGGCTCCATCGTGGCCTTCGGTGCCTACCTGACCCTGCTGGGCCGCATTGGCGCCGACCGGGCGGGATACGCCATGGTGCTTTTTCCAGTGGTAGCCCTGGTGATTTCTGTTGTCCTTGAAGGGCTCGAAATCAGCGCTGGCCTTGTTGTGGGCTGCACCTTGGTCATCGCCGGTAACATTCTTGTCATGCGCGCCAGGCGGGCGCCCGGCGGGCCAAGCCAGGCCGGACCGTCGTCCTTTCCGCTGGGGCGGCGCCTGGCGCGGGCATTGAAACCCTAGCCGCCGCAGGCCCTCTTGTCGAAAGCGTTGGGGCTGGCGCCGCCGGTCAGCGAAATCCGGGCATTCAACTGGTTCCCCTGGCGCAGGTAGCTGATCTCTTGGGGATAGTCATGATCGGGATTGGCGAACAAGGCGCTTTTTTGGGTGATCTCAACGGCGCTGAACGACGTGGCGGTCTGACCCGCGGGGTGCGCCGTATACACCCAGGTTCCACGATGGTTTTTTTGCAGACTGAGCACTTCGTAGAACACCACCTGGTTGTCTTTGAGTGCGACCCCAAATCCCAATAGCGAATGGCGGTCCTGGCGCACCCAGATCTCCTGGGCGCTTTGATCCGACGACTGCCAGCATCCAAGCAGCCAGTCGAGGTCCTGGCCAGCGTCGCCCCATACCAGGGCCGGAAACAGTGAAAGAGCGAGCGTTAATCGTTGCATTGGACTCACCAAGTTGGTTGACTGGGGTCAGTTATACTCAGCCGGCCTGCGAAAAAGCTTGAACTTTTCAGCCAGAATTCATGGTCCAGTCCTTTCAGCCAGCGCCTGATCTGACGCCGTTTATTGAATGCTACTGGTCCTGGCAGATTGATCCCCGGGACACGGAAATGGACAGCATCCTGCCCGACGCCGCTCCGGAGTTCATCGTGCATTTGCAGGCCATTCCCTACCGCCAGACCGCGCCAGGTGAGTGGCAGCAGCAGCGCCGTGCATTCCTCTACTGCGCCGCCAGAAAGGCTCTTCAGATTTCCGTTCGCGACCCCATGGAACTGTTTGCCATTCGTTTCAGACCCTGGGGCGTGCGCCGATTCTCCCGGGTATCCATGGCTGAAATGCTGGACCATGCGGTCTCACCCGGCGATGCTCTGGGGACACTGGGCGAGCAACTGGCCGGGCAACTGCTTGCGGCGCGGACCGCCAGGGAACGGGCCGGAATTGCCGACTCGCTGCTGACCGAGGCGCTGGGCAAAAACGCGGGGATGGAAAAACGCCTGAAAAAGCTGCTGGACGCCAGCAACGGCGGCCGCTGCACTTCATCGGAGATGGCTCGCCAGCTGGCCGTCAGCGATCGTTCCTTCAGCCGGCTTTGGAAGGAGCTGGTCGGCATTCAGCCGAGATACTTCATTCAGCTCATGCGGTTTCACCAGGCACTGGAACTGATTGATGCCGGGATTCCCTTGAAACAGGTCGCTGCCGAATGCGGCTTCAGCGACCAGGCTCACATGGCTCGCCAGATCAAAACCATTTCTGGTCTGACACCCACCGCACTGGGACGCCGCCTGGGTGAACCGGTCTACCGCGATCTGTACACCGAACGTCCCGATGCACCCTGGCGCCCAAGCAGTCCTCACCCGCCGGGTTAGTCTCCTTTCTTGCCGACCTGCTGAATCCGCGGGACCAGCAGCGTCAGGATGCTGGCCGAGACAATGTGCAGGAACGCGATCATCACAAACACGTTCTCATAGCCGGACCGCTCGATCATCAGACCGGCGACAATTCCCAGCACGCTGGCCCCCAGGCTGCCCACCGCACCGAACACGCCCCACACCGTCGCCACGCGCCCGGCCGGGAACAGGTCGGTCGGCAGGGTAAAGAACACTGATCCGCGCAACTGGATGGCGAACATGCCGAAGCAGATCAGGGCCAGTGCCACGGCGCTGGACTCGGTGTGTACCGCGGGAATGGTGACCAGCATTAACACCGCACCCAGCCAGATCACGGCCTTGCGGGCAAAATTGATCGTATGGCCGCGCGCCACCAGCCAGCTGGACAGGCTGCCTCCGGAGAACGCGCCGATGTCCGCGGCCACGAATGGCAGCCAGGCGAACAGTGCGATTCCGCGAAGATCGAAACCGCGGGCGTCGATCAGGTAGGTCGGCAGCCAGAACAGGAAGAAGTAAAACGGAAAGTCCGCCACCGCCCGAGCCGCCAGGATGCCCCAGAACTCCCGGTGCTTGAGCAGCCCGGTCCAGCTTCCCCGGTCGGCCTGGGGTGATCGTTGGTCCAGAATCAGCTGGCGCTCTTCTGGCTTGAGGCCCGGATGATCTTCCGGCAGGTGATACCACCGATGCCACAGCCAGACCCATACCAGGCCCAGCACTCCGGGGATGATGAAGGCCCAGCGCCAGCCCAGCGTCGACAGGATCCACACCGTCATGGGTGGGGTGAGAATAGCGCCCAGGCCACTGCCCAGCATGACGATGCCTACTGCCGTCGAGCGTTCCCGTGCAGGGAACCACTGGGCCACGGCCTTGGTGGCGCCGGGGTAGTTAGCCGCCTCGGTAATTCCCAGCGACACCCTGAGGGCGAAGAAGCTCCACACCCCGCGGCCGAGCGCGTGAAATATCGTGGACAGACTCCAGAGTATGGCCGCGATGCTGAACGCTTTCTTGGTGCCGAGGCGGTCAATCACCGGTCCCGACAACAGTTGCCCAATCCCGTAGGCAAACAGAAAACCGCTGGTGATCAGGCCGTAGTCTGCGTCACCGATGGAAAACAGGTCCCTGATTACCGGCGCCACCACGCCAAACACCGACCGGTCGATGTAGTTGATGGTGGTGATGCAGGCCAGAAGAATGGCAATCCGCCATCGCATGGCCATCAGGGCTGCCCCAGCTTACGCAGGTCCAGGGCCGACACGGCGATACTGGATGTCTTGGTTTCCGAGAAGAAATGGATGCCTTCGAACCCACCGGTTCGCCCCACACCGGATTGCTTGTATCCACCGAAGGGTGCGTGCAGGTCCCGCATCAATGGGGTGTTGATCCATACCGTACCGGCACGCAATGTGTTGCGCGCCCGCAGCGCGGTCTTGAGGTCCTCGGTCCAGGCGTAGGCCACCAGCCCAAACTCCGAGTCGTTGGCCATGGCGATTCCCTGGTCCACGGTGTCAAAGGTGAGGATGGAGGCAAACGGCCCGAAAATTTCCTCGCGGGCGATACGGGACCGGTTGGACTCCGCCAGGAATGCGGTGGGTTGAAAGTAAAAGCCGCGTTCAAACCCCTCCGCCGGTCCGCCGCCGCAGACCAGCCTGGCACCCTCAGCGCGGGCAATATCCGCGTAGCCGCAGACTCGCTGGTAGTGCTCGCGGAAACACAGAGGGCCAATCTCCGTTTCCTGGTCCATGGGATTTCCTACCCGGATCGCCTGGGTCCTTGCCGCGAACTGCTCGATGAATGTCTCGGCCACGTTGGCCTGGACCAGTATCCGTGACCCCGCCAGGCACTGCTGACCGTTGTTGGAATAAATGCCAATCAGGGCCGCGTCCAGTGCGTCGTCGAGATCTGCCGATTCAAAAATGATGTTGGCCGATTTGCCTCCCAGTTCCAGCATCACCGGTGTCAGATTCTGCGCGGCGGCGGACATGATGGCGCGACCGGTTTCGGTGCCGCCGGTAAAGGCAATTCGATCCACGCCCGGGTGGCTGACCAGTGCCGACCCGGTGACGTCGCCACGACCGTTGACCAGGTTGACCACGCCATCCGGCAGGCCGGCTTCACCCAGCAGTTCCACGAAGCGGTAGAGGGATGAGGGCGTGTACTCAGAGGGCTTGAGCACACAGGTATTGCCCAGGCATATGGCACAGGTCAATTTCATGGAGGCCAGCGCCAACGGCGCGTTCCAGGGCGCAAGCAGGGCGGCTACGCCGGCCGGTTCATGGCTGACCAGGGTGAGATAATCCGGGATCTGTTCCAGCACGTCGCCGGTATCCAGCCCGATCAGTGAGGCCACGTAATTGAAGTTCTGGGACATGCGCGGCACGTGGCGATGCCGGATCTCGTGCATGGGCAAGCCGGCATCCTCGCATTCCAGTCGCGCCAGTTCGTCGCCATGATCCATCAGTACCTCGCCCGCCCGCCGCAGGATGTCCTGGCGCTCCGCAACGGACATTCTCGGCCAGGGGCCGTTGTCAAAGGCCGCCCGTGCAGCACAGACAGCCTGATCCACCTGTGTCGCGTCAGCCTCGAGCAGCACGCCATTGGTGGACTCATCGTGGGGATTGATGATGGGAATTCGGTGGGCTCCGGGACCCGGTGCCATGGGTTGACCCCCGATAAAGCTGACGACTTCACGCACTGGCCTGATCCTTTTTGTTTTCGAGCAGCGCAGTAACACTGGCGGGCTGATCCGCGGGCCACCGCCCAAGTCGGCGCATGACTTCGGCGGCCAGGCACAGGTTGCTGCTGATGGTGGGGAACCGGGCGTGCTGGAGCGCCGTGATGGTGGGCATGCCGGTGCCGCTGAGCAGAAGCACATCAGGATTGCCGTGATCAAACCTCGCCAGGGCCTGCTCAACCTGCGGGTCGGTCAACTCGTAGATTGCCCGGGTATCCTGTCCGATCGGGATGCGTCCCGACGCCATCACCTCATACCCCAGCCCGGTCCAGTACTCCACTGCTGAGGCGCACAGGTCTTCGGGATAGGGCGCAAAGATCGACAGATTGCGGACCTTGCGAATTCGCAGTTCCCGGGCGATGGCCTGGGTTGCTGTGATCACGGCAAATCCTTTTTCCTGTTCAAGGTGGTCAAGCAGCTGACTCTCCGCGTCTGCGCCGAGGAGGTAGGACGATCCGGTGCAGGCGAAGGCAAAAGCTGACAGCGGCAGCGTGTCGTAGGACGCCAGCGCCGCGGGCAGCTGCAGCAGGTACTCCCGCAGACGCTGGGACGGGGTGTCGGCCCGGCTGGTCAGGCGGGTGACCTGAGTGCTGACGGGCTCGTGCAGCATTCGGCGAAACTCCAGCTCCACCGTGGGGTTGGCCTGGGGCGTGCCGATCCCGACAAAAACCGGTCCCTCACTCAATGGCTTCGGCCTCGCGCAGCCCGCTGATCATGGACGATTTCAGCAGGAATTCCCGGCACCGTTCGCCGTCAGCGGCGATTTGCCGGTGCTCGTCCAGCCGCGCGAGCTGCCGCTTCGGGTCTTTCACGGCCATGCGCGCGCGGTTTGCAGAGGCCTGGGGGATGATCCGGCCGGAAACAATCTGGTGGCGCTGCCGCTGGTATCGATCCAGCAGTGAATCGCTGGCACCCGCCATGACCTCGATCAGCTTGCCGGTGAGATTCACGGCGTCATGAATACCCCCATTCATTCCCATGCCGCCACTGGGCGGATTGAGATGGGCGGCGTCACCGGCGAGGAAAACTCGCCCGACGCGAAACTGATCGACGCAACGTTCGTGGACGCGGTAGGGATGCACGTCCAGAAGTTCAGCGTGCCCTGCTTCCGGGTGTATGTAATTCAGCCAGTCCCGTACCCGGTCCTCCTCAGCGGCCACTGCCAGATCCTCGGTGCCGGGATACAGGCTGACGCGCCACAACTGCCGGAGACGCAACAGCGAGTAGGGCCCACGCCGGGACCAGCAGTAGCTCACGTCGGACAGGTCTTCCAAGGCCTCGTGAAATGGAAAAGTGGTGGATACCAGTACCGAGGAATGGGTGTGGGTCATGCCACCGTACTTGAGCCCAAGACTTTTTCGAACCGGGCTGGCGGCCCCATCGGCGCCGATGACCCACTGGGCCTCGATGGATTCACCACCGCTGTCCAGTGCTGCCGTGGTCCGGTCCGAAGTCTGTTCCACGCCGCTCACAGCCTTGCCGAACTCCACGGTCACGCCCGATCGTGCCAATGCCTCCACCGCCAGGTCGCAATAACGGTGCTGCTCCACCTGCAGCCGGTATGGGTGCCGGGTGTCCGCGGCAATTGCGGCCAGGTCAAACACCAGGTGCTGTTTGGTTTCGTGCTGCCTCAGCTGCCACCGGGGCACGCGCAATCCAAGGTCAATCAGCGGCTCCGCCAGTTCCAGCTCGGCCAGCATGTCCAGCGTGGGAGGATGGAAGGTGGAGGCCCGCATGCGGCGGTCCACATCATCGCCCGCGTCAACAATCCTCACCGGGACGCCGGCCCGGGACAGGCACAGGGCCGCAGTCAATCCGACCGGGCCCGCGCCCACGATCAGAACCGAACAGGGGCTGGTCACAGCGGCAGGGAGGATGGCGTCATGCCCGGAGATTCTGGACCCAAACCAACTTCTGCTCAAATCCGCTGAGGGAGGGCCGGTCAATCGAACACCCCGCTACTGAGCAGGTTTTCATTTGCCAAGGTCGCTGATTTGATGACAGCATCCGGCTTCGAGAGCCGAGCACAGCCATGGCGCAAGTCGGCCCGGGATCAACCGTCACAGAATCGTCAGAGGAATCCGCCGGATGAATTTCAACATGAATTTCAACAACACGCCGGGCCTCCTCGAGGGCCGGAAAAAAATAGAGGCGGGCGCGTATTCCTGTAAACAATGGCTGATGGACTGCCGCCAAGTCATCCGCAACCACAATCCCGCCATCAAGGCCCTGGTGCATGTTGATTTTGACCAGGCACTGGGTGCGGCCCGGGAGCAGGACCAGAACTTGTCCGGCGGTTCTTTGCGGGGCGTGCCGGTCGCGGTAAAGGACGTGTTTGACACCGCTGACCTGCCCACTGAATTCAATTCCCCTCTGCACCGGGGACGCCGACCGACCAGCAATGCCGCCTGCGTAGAATCCCTGCTGGCGGCGGGCGCGGTGCTGATCGGCAAGGCGGCCACGGTGGAGTTCGCCTCGGTTGGACGCGTCGCCGAGACCGTGAATCCCTGGGATCATCACCGAACGCCGGGCGGCTCATCATCGGGTTCGGCAGCGGCAGTGGCTACCGGTATGGCGCCGGTAGCGCTGGCCACCCAGACCGGTGGGTCCACCATACGACCCGCTTCCTTTTGCGGGGTGGCCGCCATGAAGCCGAGTTATGGCGTGGTGTCCGTGGAAGGCCTGAGGCCGTACGCACCGAGCCTGGATACCGTGGGGTGGATGACGCGAGGCGTGGCCGACCTGGCTGCCGTGGCCAATGCCCTGAACGTTTTCCCGGGACCCGAGCCCAGCGGGAACGCACCCAGGATTGGGTTCTACCGCACGCCTTATTGGGAAGAGGCGCTGCCGGAAACCCGGGCCGCACTGGATTGGGCCCGCGCCCGGCTGGCCGCTGCCGGCGTTGCCGTGGTCGATGTCGACGGTCCGGACAACTGCGATCAGCTGAACCAGGCCCAGGACACCATCATGCACGGCGAGGGAAAAGCCGCCTACTGGGCCGAGTACCAGCGCTGGCCGGAGCAACTGCATTCGGAGTTGCGACGAGAGGTGGAAAACGCCCGTGGCTGTTCTGCCGCCGACCTGCGCTGGGCCCATGACTACCTGGGCGCCATGCGCGGCCGCTTCGACCAGGCTTTTGCCGGCTTCGATGCATGGTTGACCCCCGCTGTGCCGGGACAGGCGCCCCTGGGATTGAGCAGCACTGGCGACGCGGTGTTCAATCGTCTTTGGACCGGCCTGCACATGCCCGCTGTAACCCTGCCGGGCTTTCGCAGCGAGGACAAGCTGCCGGTGGGCATTCAGCTGGTGGCGCCTAGGTTCGAGGACGCGAACCTGCTCAGGATCGCCGGACTGGTCGAGGCGGCCCTGGCCGGCTGACAGGAATCAGCTGAAGCCTTTCAGATCCAGGGTAGGCAGTCCCTGGCTGGCGGGCAGATCCCCCAGGTCCTGCAAGAGGTCGAACAGCGGCTCAGCGGTGTGCGCCCCGATGACCGCCGCCGAACAATCCATGAACTTTTCTCTGAGCTCGTCCCGGTTCATCGGATTCATACCGTGTCCCCGGAATCGGCGGACGGGCTTGCTCTCCAGTTGCTGACCGTCGACCAGCAACACGTCGACGGAATCGGCAATGGCGCCCACGGGATATTCTGGATCGTTATCGGGGCCGATTTCCAGCACCACCCGGGCCATCAGCGATTGGACGTCGTCCCGGGTGACGAATGCATCGGTCAATTCGGCCAGGCCTACGGACCCCTGGATCAGACCCGCGGCGACGCCGAACTCCAGGCTGAACTTGGCCTCCAGGGCATTACCGGGCTGGTGAAATCGCATAACTGCGGCGTGTTTTTCACTCACCCGGGCAATGATCCGCCGGATGTTCTCGGGCCCAGGCGCGTAGTCATCGTGCAGCTGGATGGCGGCGTCAATGGCCCGCTGGGATGCGCCCACTGTGGGATGGCGCTTGATGTTGAGTCCCTCGGCCTCGGAGATCCACTTTTGCCCGAGATGGTCCGCCGGAGACTCGAGATCCGCCCGGCCCGATGGCGACAGCGCCGCCAGCAGTCCGCCGCTGCCGTCGATGGCGTTGGGGCCTGCATCGATGCCCGCCAGCGCCAGTTCCACGCAGACCACGCCGGCCTCGGCCGCCCTGGCCCCCTGGTAGGACTTGGCCTGAGTGCCGAAGTTGTCCATGACCCCGCCGCCGTTGGCGGCCGCCAGGCCGAGGGCGTTGACGATTTGAACCGGGTTCAACCCCCTCAATTGGGCCACCGCCGCGGCTACGCCCACCGGCCCGAAAACACCGGTGGGGTGCCAGCCCTTTGAGTGGAGGTGGTCGGGTTCCCGCTTCATCAGCGTTCCCCAGATTTCCATGCCGGCAACGTACGCGATCAGCATGTCCCGCCCGCTGCGGGGTGCGCGATCACACTCGGCCAGTAT
This sequence comes from Lysobacterales bacterium, assembly GCA_030065125.1. Lineage (GTDB taxonomy): Bacteria > Pseudomonadota > Gammaproteobacteria > Xanthomonadales > SZUA-38 > JASJDM01. The sequence goes on from JASJDM010000091.1 coordinate 21,386, forward strand.
GGCCGGCACCAGCAGTGCCGAGACATGGTTGGAAAACGCATAATCGTCGTAGTCCAGGGCGTGGGCCGCGGCGGTTCCCAGCAGTGTGGCCTGGGCCGCGGACCCGCGCAGGGAACTCAGCATCAGGCGACAGTCCATGGGCCGGTCCTGGGCAACAATATGGGTCTTCAGGTTAAGGGTCAGCGGCTCCGCCGCCGCTGCCAGCATCACCCCCACGCAATCGGTAAACCCATTGGCGGCCGTCTGCAGCGCCTCGGGCGGTACGTTGACCGGGTTGACGTCACACAGGAACCGCGTGATGGAATCAGCCAACTGCGCCATGGCGAGTCTCCGGTTGCTGCCTGCGGCGGGAATTTGGTATACCAAAAAATTGCCCTGTCCCCTTGCCGTCCCAGGAGGAACCCGGATGAGCGCTGCCATGGAAAAGGCCTACGTGGCCATCAAGGAGGCCATTTTCAGCGGCCGCTACGGGGCGGGTGAGCGGCTCAAGGAGCGCGACATCTGCACAGAACTGGAGGTCAGTAGAACGCCTGTGCGGGAGGCCCTGAGGCGGCTCGAGGCGGACGGCCTGGTACGGCTCGAGCCCCGGCGCGGAGCTGTTGTCACCGAGCTTGGCATTGACGAGGCCAATGAGATCTTTTCCCTGGGCGCGCTGCTGGAGAGCTTTGGGGCCGGATTGGCGGCGCGGCGCGCATCGCCCGATGATGTCGCTGCCCTGGACCGTTTGCTCGATGAAATGAGCCAACTGCTGCAGTCTGGCCACGACCAGGTTCACCTGGAGTACATGCGGCTGGATCATGACCTGCACGGCAGGATTGTCGAGATTGCCGCCAACCGCCGGCTGGCTGCCCTGCTCCGGCAAACCGTTGGGATGCCGGTATTGGTGAAGTCGTTTCACAGCTATTCCATGGATGACCTGAAACGCAGCCTGGATCAACACCGGACGATTGTCGATGCCATCAGGGTTGGAGATACCGTCTGGGCAGAAGCCGCCATGCGTTCCCATATCCTGGTTACCCGCAGCCTGATCCTCCCGCCGGCAGATTCCTGATATTGTATACAAAAAAATGCTTATTTAGCCAAAAACGCCTCAAAATTTGCATTCTTGACCTATTTGGTATACCAATTGACCCTCATTCCAAGAGGGCGGCAGCTTGCTCAGGGCGGGAATCGACATCGGCGGCACCTTCACCGACCTGGTGATGTGGGACGATGATGGGGGACAACCCGTCATCCACAAATTGCCGTCCACGCCGGATGACCCGGCCGTGGCCGGCATCGAAGGGCTGAAGGCGCTGCTGAAAAACGCCGGGCGCGATGCGGCCGAACTGGATTTCCTGTGTCACGGCACCACCGTGGCCACCAATATCCTGCTGGAGAAAAACGGCGCCGACGTGGGGATGATCACCACCCAGGGCTTTCGCGACGTGCTGCATATCGGTCGAAAAAACCGGCCGCTGAATTTCTCCCACGCCCAGGACGTGCCGCGGCAGTCCCAGCCACTGGTGAAGCGGAGAAACCGGATTCCCGTGGCCGAGAGGATCCGGGGTCCGGACGGCTCGGTGGAAACGCCACTGGACGAGCAGGCGGTGGTCCGGGCTGTGCGTGCTCTCCGTGAGCGGGATGTCGACGCCATTGCGGTCTGCTGCCTGATGTCTTTTCTCAACCCGGTTCACGAATTGCGCATCCGGGAAATCGTGGAACGGGAGTTTCCCGGGGCATACCTGTCGGTGAGCCACCAGGTGTCGCCCCTTTACCGGGAGTACGAGCGGTTCTCAACGACGGCACTGAATGCCTACGTGGGCCCGCGCACCGCCCGCTACCTGGACCGCTTCGCAGCGTCGCTGGGGGAACTGGGGGTCAACGCAGGTCTGAACCTGATGACTTCCGCCGGAGGCATGGTGCCTGCGTCCGAAGCCCGGCAATCGCCGGTGTCGTTGCTGCTGTCAGGCCCGGTCGGCGCCCTGATCCTGGGAATCCAGGTGGGGCGCCAGGTGGGCCATCCCAGCGTTATCACTTTGGACGTGGGCGGAACCTCTGCGGACATCGGCGTGGCGCCCGACGGGGATCTGCGCATGAAGCACCTGCTGGATACCCGGGTTGGCGACTATGACGCCATGATGCCCATGGTGGATATCGACACCATCGGCGCCGGCGGCGGATCGCTCGCTTTTATAGACGAAGGCGGCATGTTTCGGGTGGGCCCCCGCAGCGCCGGAGCCAGGCCCGGTCCGGCCTGTTACGGACAGGGTGGAATTGAGCCCACCGTGACCGATGCCATGGTTGAGCTGGGTTGGTTCAGGGAAATCGCTCTTGAGGAATCCGGGCTCACCATCGATCCACAGTTGGCCCGAAGGGCAATCCAACAGCACATCGCCGGACCACTGGGCCTGGAGGTGACGGAAGCGGCGGCGGGTATTTACCGGATCGCCGTCAACAATATGGTCGAGGCTATTCGGGTCAACAGCGTATCCAAGGGTTACGACCCGAGGGACTTTGCCCTGGTGGCAGAAGGCGGTGCCGGGGCGGCGTTCGCGGTGTACGCCGCCCGGGAACTGGCGATTCCGCTGGTGATCGTTCCGGTTAGCCCCGGCGTGGGGGCGGCGGCGGGCCTGCTCTGCACCGACACCAAATACGAGTACCGCAACACCCTCTGGCAAAAGCTGGATGACGCCGATAACCCGTCGGTACATCAGCGAATCGAAGCCAGCTATATTGCACTCGAACGCCATGCACTGACCCAACTGAAATCCAGCGGGGTGTCCGAAGAACGGACTTCACTACGCTTCATGGCGGAATGCCGCTATGCGGGACAGGGATACGAGTTGACCGTCGAGGTGCCGGCCCCCCCGGTGGACGAATCCTGGATTGCCCGGGTGGTGGAAGCATTTCACCGGGCCCATGAGCGGGCCTACCTCAGGCGCTTCGAAGACAAGCCGGTGATGATCATCAACGTGGGACTGGCCGCCATCGGTGCGGTCACCGCGCTGCGGTCTGACACCATAGCTGCAGGATCACAACACCCGGAACCCTCGGCCCGGATCGACCAGCGTACCGTCAGCTTCCTGGACGGTCATGGGTCCAGGCCATTCGAAGCCCGGTTTTACCGGCGGGCGGCTCTGAAGGCCGGAAACGTCCTTGCCGGGCCGGCGGTGATCGAGCAGCCCGACACCACTACGGTTTTGCCGCCGGGCAGCACGGCCCGGGTCGACGCGCTGGGCAACCTGATCATTACATTCGTGGAGCCGCAGGATGAGTGAGCTGGCGGCACGGTCGATCCAATCAGGACTGGACAAGTCTTCGGCCCGGTCAACGGGCGTGGGCGGCGACGTGGAGCGGCGCTGGGACCGGGTTGACGTCGATCCCATCACCCAGCAGGTGATCGGCGGCGCACTGCACGCTATCGCCGCGGAGATGGCGGAACTGCTCTACCGCATGGCTTACTCCTCCATCATGCGGGAATCCCGGGATATCGGTGCGGGCCTGGTGGATTTTCACGGACGCCAGCTGTGTGAAAGTGACTCGACGCCCATGCATTGCGGCTCATTGCCCGCCTACGTCAAGGGTATCCAACGTAAGCACCAGGGCCGATACGCGCCCGGCGACGTTGTGCTGCACAACCACCCCTACCACGGCGCTTCCCACTCCCCGGATTACGGCGTGCTGATACCCATCTTCTCCGGCGAACAGCACATTGGGTTCGCCGGGTGCACCGGGCACATGGTTGACATCGGCGCGGCCTCGCCGGGCTTTTCCGTCGACGTGCCGGATTTCTGGGCGGAAGGCCAGGTGGTAAACGCCATCAAGATTTATGACCGGGGTGTTCGCAACGACGCGGTCTGGTCGCTGATCATGGACAATGTCAGAACACCCGAGGCCAATACCGGCGACCTGGAAGCCATGATCGCCTGCTGCCGGCTCGGCGTTCAGCGATTCGAGCTGCTGGCCGACCGGTATGGCGTCGATACGGTCATGAGTGCGGCGGAAGACTGGATGGACTATGCCGAACGCATGATGCGCAGCCGCATCGAGGCCCTGCCGGACGGCATCTACCAGGCACCGGTGGGCTGGCTGGAGGACGACGGCAAGAATTTTGGTCAACCGCTGCGCGTCGCCACCCGGGTCGAAGTGGACGGGAGCGATATCTACGTGGACCTGACCGGCTCCAACGACCAGGTGGAAACCGGCTTCAACTGCCCCTTCGAGGGCAGCGTGCTGCCCACGGCCAATTTTGCGGTGCGGGCGCTGCTGCTCGATGAAGCGCTGCCGGAGGGCGCCGGGGTACCTCAAAATGACGGCGTGTTCCGGCCCATCCACGTAATCGCGCCCGAGGGCTCCATCTTCAACCCCGAGTACCCCCACGGTTGCGAGGCACGTTTCACCCAGATCAATCGCATCCCTGACCAGGTGTTGCAGGCGCTTTCCGGCGTGCGGCCGGAACAGGTGACCGCCGGCAATTCGGCCAACGTGTCCTGTTTTGCCTACAGCGGCAAGGGTGGTCAGGGTGCGGACGACTACTGGGTGATCATCGAGGTCAACGAAGGCTCCTATGGCGGCCGCTTCGGCCAGGACGGCATCGATGCCATCGACACGCTGATGGCCAACACCCGCAACAATCCCGTGGAAGAACTGGAGCTGAGCGCACCGCTGCTGTGCGAACGCTATGAGCTGCGTGACGAGTCGCCGGCCGCGGGCCGCTGGCGCGGCGGTCTCGGCGCCACCAAGCGCTGGCGCTTCCTGGAAGACACCAATATCAGCTCCACCGGGGACAATCGCAGCGACGATCCCCCCGGGGGCATATTTGGCGGCCACGACGGGTTTGGGGGAAGCATCGTGCTGAATCCCGGCCAACCCGGCGAGCAGGTGCTGCCCGCCAAGATTTCCAATGCGCAATTGAAGGCTGGAGACCGGCTGGAGATCCGGCTGGTTTGCGGCGGTGGCTACGGGAATCCCGTGGAGCGGGACCCGGGGGCCGTTTTTGACGACATCCTGGATGGATTGCTGAGCGAGGAAGAGGCGCGTCAGCACTACGGTGTCGTATTACTCCCTGACCGATCGGGCATTGATTCTGCGGCGACCCGGTCACTTCGGGAGAAGCTGATGGAGAAGCTGGGGAAGGATCCGGGAGCCGCCGGTTGAGCCGGCTTATTTTACGTGCTGCTGCAGAGATTATCTGAACGAGGGACCTTGTGATGCGTTTACTGACCCCAAGTGCGGCCTTCGCCGTTTCACTGGCCTGTGCCGTTTCGCCGGCACTTTCCCAGGACAGCCAGCTGGAAGAAATTGTCGTCACCGCGGAAAAGCGGGAGGAGAGCCTGCAGACCGTGCCTATCTCCATCGCTGCTATCTCCGGGGATACCCTGTCCGACCTGGCCATCGACGACCTGATGGACCTCTACGTTCAGACCCCGGGGCTGTCCTTCAGCCGGGCCGGGGGCGAAGCCCAGGTCTACATTCGCGGGATCGGTACCGATGCCTTCGGCGTCACCATCGACCCCAGCGTGGCCATCCACCTGGACGGCGTTTACCTTGGACGGCCGCAAATGGGCCTGGCCCAGTTCCTGGATGTGGAGCGGGTGGAGATCCTGAAGGGGCCCCAGGGCACCCTGTACGGACGCAACGCGACCGGCGGCGCCATCAACATCATCTCCCGGATGCCCACCGAGGAAACCGAGGGCTACCTGACCGCCGGTTTCGGCTCGTTCGACCGGGTGGAACTCACCGGTGCCCTTGGCGGATCCCTGTCGGACCGCTGGAACGGGCGGGTCGCTTTTCGGGCGCTGGATGACGAAGGATTTACCGATGACCTGGACGGCGCCGGAGCCGA
>JASJDM010000138.1 GCA_030065125.1 Lysobacterales bacterium
CCCAGCGCGAAGCGCGTTTCCTAGACCGCGTCAGCGGTCGTTTCCCAGGGTGCGAAGCAGCCGTTCCCCAGCGCCCGCAGGGCGCGTTCCCCACAAAAAAACCGCCCATCGCTGGGCGGCCAATTTGGAGAGTTACCTGTGATCGTGATCGCCGCGCCCCGCCCGGATGCTGCATCGCACTCTCGTGCGACTCCCCAACCCGCCGGCCTGCTTCCCAAAACCCGTCCGGCTTTCCTTTTCCTTCCGGGCAGAGCGCGTTGATCACGATGGACACAGTCTGCCAGCGGTCCGGGGGGATTTGTGTCATGGGGATGACACTTCTGCCGGTTTAAGCTTTAAACTGCCAAGTCCGTCACACAATTGGTGCCTTCGGTCCGGCGGGCAACCTGGGGGAGACAACGGAACATGGACGCAGCCAGCATACTCGCGCGCAGCACGCTGTTCGGACAACTTGACCCCAGCGAACTGGAGCAGGTGGCACAGCTGGCGCGCACGCGCAGTCTGGCCAAGGACTCCATGGTTTTCATGCAGGGCGACCCCGGGGATGCGCTTTACGGCATTGCCAGGGGTAAGGTGCTGATCAGCCTGAGCACGCCCGAGGGAAAGGAATTCTCGCTCAACCTGCTGGAGGCAGGAGAGGTTTTCGGTGAAATCGCCCTGCTGGACGGTCACCCGCGCACGGCGAACGCGCGCACCCTGGAAGAAACCCAGCTGGTGGTCATCCATAGGGCGCACTTCGCTAACCTGGTCGAGCAACACCCGGCGGTGGCGCTGCACCTGTTGCAGCTGCTGTGTGCCCGGCTGCGTTGGAATGCCCAGCTGATCGAGGAGTTTTCATTGCTGTCGGTTCCAGCCCGGCTGGCCCGGCGCCTGCTGACCCTGGGCCAGCTGTTGGGTAAGCCGGGTGCAGACGGTGAGACGGTGCTGGACATCGCCCAGGCTGAACTTGCGCAGTTCCTGGGCGTATCCCGGCAGGTGGTCAACCAGCACCTGCAGGACTGGCGTCGCAGTGACTGGATTGACCTCGGCCGGGGCAAGGTCATCCTGCTTGATCCGGATGCGCTGAAGCAGGTTCAGTAGTGTCAAATGGCCCGCCCGCGGACGCCATCGGTGGTATGCTTCGCCTTCTCAAAATCGTAACTGGAGTGACTCAATGACCACAGCATCAGCCCGGCATATCCTGGTATCCAGCGAGCAGGCCTGCAACGACCTCAAAACGGAAATCGAGGGAGGCGCGGACTTTGCAGAAATGGCTCGTCAGCACTCCCAGTGCCCCTCCGGCCAGCGCGGTGGCGAACTGGGTGAGTTTGGCCCCGGGATGATGGTGAAGGAGTTCGACCAGGTGGTTTTCAGTGCCGAGTTGGGACAGGTTCACGGCCCGGTGCAGACCCAGTTTGGCTACCACCTGATCGAAATTACCCAGCGGGGCTGACGGGCAGCAACCGTGCATTATCGCCTGCTGGGGCACAGCGGCCTCGAGGTTTCGGAAATCGGGCTCGGCTCATGGCTGACCTATTCGGGGGGCGTGGAAGCCCAGGTGGCCCGAGACTGTGTGTTTCGGGCTCTGGACTGCGGCATCAACTTTATCGACACTGCCAATGTCTACGGCCAGGGCGCGGCGGAGTCCTTGCTGGGTGAGGTGCTGGCGGAGGTCCCCCGGGACAGCTACGTGCTGGCCACCAAGCTCTATTTCCCCATGTCCGACACCGATCGTGGCCTGAGCCGCCAGCAGGTGCTCAAGCAGATCGACGCTTCGCTGGCCCGTCTCAAAACCGACTACGTGGACCTGTACCAGTGCCATCGCTACGACGAGGACACGCCGCTGGAAGAGACCATGCAGGCGCTGGGTGAAGTGGTAGCGTCCGGCAAAGCCCGCGCCATTGGATTCAGCGAATGGTCGCCGGCCCAGATCAGCGCGGCGCTTGCCCTGGACGATGCCCCGAGGTTCACTTCGAGCCAGCCCCAGTATTCCATGCTGTGGCGGGCGCCCGAGCGTGAGGTCATGCCGCTGTGCCAGGCCAATGGCATAGGCCAAGTGGTCTGGTCACCCCTGGCCCAGGGTGTCCTGACCGGCAAATATCGCCCGGGTCAGGCACCGCCGGATGACTCCAGGGCGGCCAATCCGGCCATGAACCAGTTCATGGGGCGCTTGCGGCAGGAGACACTGCTTGAGGCCGTGCAGGCTCTGCGTGGCATCGCCGACGCCGCGGGCCTCAGCATGGCCCAGCTTGCACTGGCCTGGGTACTGCGTCAGGAAAATGTCTCGTCGGCCATCATTGGCGCCTCCCGGCCCGACCAGGTGAGCGACAACGCCAGGGCCGCCGGCGTAACCCTGGGTGCCGATCTGCTGGACGCCGTGGATCAATGCCTGGCGGAAGTGGCCCACCAGGAACCTTAAATTCGAGACGCCGCCTGGGGCAGGGCCGCCAGACGGTCGTAGGGATCCCGCTGGAACAGGCCGGGATCGGCCAGGCCGTCCAGCGCCATCTCGGTTGAGTCCAGCCCCCAGAAAATCTCACCATCGGGAAGTCCAAGCATGGGCACACCAAACACGCCGCGCTGTATGGCCTGATCGGTGCAGTCCTTCAATCGCGTTTTGATCGCCGGGTCCTGGATGGCGGCTGACACGTCGGCGATGCCGATCTGCTGACCGGCCTCGGCCAGAATGCCCGGATCATTCGGATCCTGGCCGTGGAGAAACACCAGGTCGAACAGGACCTGGATCGCGGCGTCACTGCAGTCCGCTGCCAGGGCCAGGCGCAGCAGGGCCAGCGGATTGAAAGGGTGGGCCGGTGGGAAGCGCATGGGAATGCCGTGCCTGCCGGCGTACCACTGGCAGTAGCGGTAGGTCTGCCGCCGTTTTTCGGGGATTTCCGCTGGCCCTTTTTGCCCGAAGTGGCCCAGCAGGCCGGCCAGCAGCACCGGCCGGTAGCAAATCCGGGGAAAATTGGGGCCGGCCTCGCGATGGCGATTGAGCTGCGCCAGCTGCAGGTAGGCGAACGGCGAAATAAAGTCGAAGTACCAATCCAGTATAGCCATGGGTGTGTCGCACGGTTCCAGTGATCTTCTACTTTACAGGTTCCCAACCGGATTGGCTCAACCGCCGCCGGTTCATGGGGCCGATTGGCGATGGTCCACCCATGGACTTTGAACAGGCCTGTTACGAGTCACAGGACGGTCAGGCTGTTTGCGCCTGAACAGGCCAGAAGTTCCGCGATACCGGGGCAGTCCATTTGCAACCACACCCTTTAACCATTCCCCGCCGTCCCCGAGATCAGGCCAGGGTGAATCGCGTCCTGGCCACCTCAAGCATCGAGTCGTAATGATGTGGATAGAAAAGCTCTAACAGGTGCCTGCGGGACCGGTAAATTTGATGGATGATTACCCCTGGCAGCCTCACAGATTGCCTGAAGTTGCGATAGCGTTCTGCATACACTTCGCTCCCGGCAGGAGATGACAGCATCGCCGCCGGATTCTGAACCAGGAGATCGAACCTCAGCAGGTGGAGGCGGCAGTGGACTGAGTCTGTGGTGCCTGTGCCGGAATCTTCTGAAGAGCAGACCCGATAGTCACCGATCCACTAGGGATTTGATTTGTTTGCTGTCCCGGCTTTGTTTCATTGCTCAAAACCGCTCGCAAATATGATTTGGTCAAAGGTCAGTACAAATCCCATCGGTTCCGAAGTGTTCGAGCCACCGTTGGCCGTACCACCGTCATCCATGGCAGTTACCACAAAATCTGATTGCCCAATCACTTCAGGGACCGCCTGATAGATAAGGGTGCCATCGGGAGCGACTGCGGGTAACTGCTGAAAGAAATCGGGCCTGGATACACCGGTCACGTGGAAGCTGACGATCTGATTTTCGTTTGTTGCACCGGCATTGAAGTCAGCCCACGCGCTGATGGCTACAGGTTCTCCGGTCAGCACAGGCGGCGGATCTTTCGCGACGAATGTGGGTGGGTCATTTACCCCGACAACAGAAATACCAAGGCTCACAATGTCCACGTCATTGGATACGCCACCGAGTGAGCCTATGGCGGCCGTGACGTCCACTTCGGGCCCGGTCGACAGCAGTCGACCGTCCCAAAGCCTCACCGCCAGAGCCTGGGGGCGGCCAAAAAAATCAGGCGCCGGAACAAACCGCAAGAACCCATCATGTGCCAACACAACTGCTGACTGGTCAGACACCGCTGTGTCGATATCCACCCATGGGCTGCCAGGCGCACGGAATTGCCAGCGTCCTTCCTGCGCCGGAGTGGTATTCGCCACGATTGCCACGCCGCCGATGGGGTCGTCGTCTTCGTAGACGGCTGAAAAAGTGGTTTGTACCGTGGTCCCATTGGCGACGAAGTCATCTTCGAGTTGGGGCGGCAGCAGCACTGCGCTGTCGCTGGCAGTAGGGGCGGAATTGCCAAACACAACGGCCGTGTAGCCCGCGGGTTGGGCCGCACTGGCTCCGATCAGCGCATCGGCCAATCCATTACCCGAAAAATCTGGCGCGATGGTTACCGGATCACCCGAGCGATCGCCGTATAATGTGCCGCCCCGAAGTCCAGTACCACCACGAAGGGTCAAGCCCTCATTGCCGGTCATACCTAATAGATCGACGGGGGCGCCACCCGCTGCGTGTCTGATTGCCGGCCCAAAAATCAAATGAGTCTCGCCGACAGTCCGCCAGTCGATCGTGACGTCGGGGACGCCGATGACGAGGTCGTCCACTCCGTCACCATTGAGGTCTCCTGCCTTCGCGCCTATGACGAGGAAGTGGTAGGTGTCCAGCCCTGCGCGGCGGAACTCAATATGCCGACTGGAGTCCTGCGCGTCTACATCATAAAGGCGTCCGAAACCCGAACTCCGCCCGTAGACTACTATGGCCCGTGGCTCGGGGGTTTCGAAGTAGGTAAAAGTCGATACGGCAAAATCGCCTATTCCGTCGGCATTGAAGTCTCCAGCTGACCCCACCTTGCTGCAAAAGGCCTCGTTGGGTTTGTTGCCGTATACAAGGGAGCCCTGCTCCGGGGGAAGCGCAGCAGCAATCAGTTCCGCAGGATAGGGATCGCTGCGGCCGTACACGATCACGCAGGCGCTATCTCCCTCTGACACTGGCAGGTCCAGGTTGGACGTGAAAG
>JASJDM010000092.1 GCA_030065125.1 Lysobacterales bacterium
TGACCCCAGGCTTGTCAGGCTTGAATCCCATGTACAAGCTACTCGCCGATTTTACCCAACGACCGGCCCCATTCTCCCGCAGCACCGTCAAGGAACTCTGGACGCGGCCCCACCTGGCGCGGCAGATGCTGGTGTACCACCTGAACCAGGAAACAGAGCTGGCATCCCGCCCCCTGGACGCCATCGAAAAGATCGTGGCCTGGATCGATGGTGAACTGGACTTGTCCGGAAAGCGGCTGTGCGATCTGGGCTGCGGTCCCGGACTTTATGCCCAGCGGTTCGCGGACCGGGGTTCACCAGTGGTGGGGATCGACTTTTCTGCGCACTCCCTGGATTACGCCCGCGAGCACAACGCCTCAGGCGTGCAATATATCGAGGCGGATTACCTTGAGGACGAATTACCGCAGGGTTTTGATGTGGTCAGCCTGATCTACACGGATCTGTGCCCACTCTCACCGGCCCAGCGGGACCGGCTGCTGGGTCGAATGCGGGACATGCTGAACCCGGGAGGAAAGATTGTCCTGGATGTGGCCTCGACCCACGCGTTTGACCAGCGAATTGAGTGCACCCAGGTGGAGGACCGGCTCATGGGCGGTTTCTGGGCCGAGGGCGATTACCTGGGGCTTCAGAAAACCTTTTTGTACCCCGATCTTCGCGTGGCGCTGGACCGATTCCTGATCGTGGAGCCGACTGAACACTGGCAAATCTGCAACTGGATGCAGTATTTCTCGCCCGCCGAGATTTCGGCTGAACTGGAAACAGCCGGGTTTCGGGTTGACCGTATGGTGGGCGGCCTGCAGGGTGATCCACTCTCGGCCGACAGTGATCTGATCGGGATTATAGCCAGCCCTAACTGAGGTCAGCGGGGACCTGTCCCCGGCCCACGTTGGTCAGGATTCAGGCTCCAGCCGATCCACATTCTGGAAGCCCCGCGGCAGCACTGGGGTCAGCACTGGGGTCAGAGTAGAGGGACAGAGTAGAACCCTCTACTCTGTCCCTCTACTCTGACCCCGATCTACCTACTATCTGACCCCGATCTACCTACTCTGACCCCGATCTACCGGGTGTCAGTTCGTCCAGGACGCGCTGACTGGCCTGGGTCCGGGGATGATCAGGGCCCAGCTTCTCCAGCCTCCAATCCATTACTTCCCGCAGCAGTTCACCGGCGCCCTGCAACTCCCCAGTCCCGCTCAGGGCAAGCCCAAGCCAGGCCTTGGCGTTGACGACGTTGATGTCTTCCGGGCCGAAGGCTGCCGCCATGGCTGCGGGGGTGCCGTCGAGATGACCGATGGCTGCCTGGTGGTCGCCCGCGTGGGCCAGCGCGCCGCCCAGGACGCTGCGGGCAAAAAGGGTCACGGGATGATCGGGGCCAAGCCTGGCGGAAAGTCCGTCGTGGGCAGTCCGGGCGGTGCCCAGTGCGGCATCAACATCCCCGGCGAACAGCTGTATTTCGGCCAGGTTGGCCTGGGCCATGTAGGTGGAAGGGTGTTCCGGGCCCGAGGATCCCATCATGTGATGGACTACATCCTGCTGTAGCGGCAGGGCTTCGACGTAGGCCCCGGAGTCCAGGTAGGCCACGGCCAGGCCGATCACCGGGTAGATGCGCTGCTCCTGCATGAGTCCCGGAATCTGATCCACGCGGGTGAGTTGTTCCTGGTGCAGGGCGATAGCCTCGTCGTAGCGCCCGAGTTCTTCCAGGATGTTGGCGCGTGCGTGGGCCATGTGGAAGTACCTGGCGTCGTTCTGTCCGAGCCATTCCCGCGCAATGGCCAGTCCCTGGCTGGCCACCTGTTCCGCCATTTCCAGCTGTCCGGATCGAGACAGAGCGGTAACGCCAGACGCATACCCGCAAAGCGTGTGCCCGTGCCGGACCCCGAGATTCTCTTCACCCCAGCGGCGCAGCTCATCGCCTATGGCCGTGGCCTCTTCAAACCGGCCTGTGTAGATAAGGCCCTGGAGGTGTACACACTTGAACGCACCGTGCGCAGAAGGGTTCTGCCAGTTGACCGATTGGCCCACGGTAATCAACTCGTCCAGTAGCGCTGCAGTTTCCTCTGCACCCATGCTGCTGGCCGCCTTGTACCGGGACAGCGCAATTCCTGCGCGAAGTTCGTCGTCTTCGGCAAGAATCGTCTCAGTAGCGCGGTTCAATTCTTCCAGGTCCCGTGTGGCCAGATCATAAGACTCGGCTTCGATTCGTGCCCGCGCCAGCCCGAGGCGGTAACGCAATATCTGGCGAGGCTGCGCAGCGTTCAGAGATTCCAGGTCCGCGATCGCCCGACGCCACAGAGGCGCCGCAGCTATACCATCCCCCAACTGGGTCATGGTGTTGCCCAGGTTGGCCAACAGCTCGGCTCGAGCCTCCGATGGATTGGGCAATTCGCTGTCTATCAGCTCCGCCGCATCTGCCAGTATGTCTACCACCTGCACCTGGCGTCCCCGGGCGGTGATCTGTGGCGAGGCCAGGAGCTGACTCAACACGGCGTTCTGGCCTTCCACCACTTCAGCATGCCGAGCCGTCTGCAAGGCCTGCCAGTAGATTGCACCGCTGCCCGCAATGACCAGTAGCAGTATTGCTGCACCGGCGGCAGCGGCTGCGCGATGGCGCCGGAACCACAGGCCAAGCCGGTAACGGCGGGAGTCAGGTGTTGCCTCAACGGGTTCCCGCCGCAGCCAGCGCCTGAGGTCCGCGCCCAGGCTGTCGGCTGACGGGTAGCGGTCACCGGGGCCTTCCCGCAGCGCTTTTTCGACGATGTTGGCCAGGTCCTGATCGGCAATCGGTCTGGACGGCTTTCGCCGCGTGCCGTCGCGCTGGCGCGGTGGGTCGCCGCAAAGCAGGGCATGCAGCACTGCGCCCAGGCCGTGCACATCGGTGGCGGCGCTGACCGGCGCGCCGGTGAACTGTTCCGGCGCGGCGAATTCCGGGGTCAGCAGCCGTGTGGCCTGGTCGCCCTGACCGTCCGACAGCAGCTTTGCAATACCGAAATCCAGCAGTCGTGCCCGGCCGGTGCTGTCTACCAGCAGGTTGCCGGGCTTGAGGTCACGATGGATCACCAGCTGGCTGTGGGCGTAGGTCACGGCGTCGATGACCGGCAGCAGCAGTTGCACCACTTCGGCAGGCTCCAGATTGGAGGCTGCGGCATCGATGCGTTGACCGTCGATACGCTCCATGGCGATCCACGGCGTGCCGTCACCTTCGATGCCACCATCCAGAAACCGGGCGATGACCGGGTGCTCCAGCGCCGCCAGCACCTGCTGTTCCCGCTGAAACTGCTCCAGGCCCGCCATGCCTCTCGGCAACAGCTTGAGTGCGGCGTCCTGTTGAAAGGTCTCGGTCTCCCGGGTCGCCCGGTAAACCACCGCCATGCCGCCTCGCCCGATCTGCTCGTCCAGGCGCCAGGGGCCGATATGACTGCCGACGAGTGCATCGGACTCCATCGCCCCGGTGAGCTTGAAACCCTGGTCCAGCACTCCGGCTGCGTCGCTGGCCTCGAGCAGTCGCTCGAGGCAGCGTCGCACTTCGGGCCTAATCTCGAGTTCGGCCAGCGCCTGGTCCCGTGATGGGGGGTCCAACTCCTCCAGGGTCTGGAAAATCCGGTCGGCTTCCTGCCAGGCAGCAATTTCGTCAGGTCGAAAACTCATGACTGCAGCTGCGCATGCAGAAATGCCCGGGCCCGCGCCCATTCACGATGCAGGCTGCGCAGTGAGGTTTCGCGCAGTTCAGCGATCTGCTCCATGGGCAGCCCGGCGAAAAAACGCAGGTCCACCAGTTCCCGCAGGCCCGGATTGACCAGCTCCAGTTCGTCCATGGCCTGGTCGAGGGCAATGATTTCCGGATCGTCGTCCGCAGCACCCTCGGTCAGGGTGACAAATACGAGCTGGCCGCCGCGCTTGTCTGCTTTGGCGGCACGGGCTGCATCAACCATGATCTGGCGCATGGCAGTGGCGGCACAGGCAAAGAAATGGCGGCGGTCATTGAGGGTCAGGGTTTCGCTGCCGGACAGCTTCAGGAACAGCTCGTTGACCAGCACCGTGGGCGTCAGCGTATTGCCCGATGCCTGGCTGAGCCGCTGCACGGCAATCCGCTTGAGCTCGCCATGCAGCTGCTCAAACACCTGGTGGAGGGCCTGCTCGTCTCCGTTGGAGACATCAACGAGCAACGCCGTGATTTCACCCATGCCTGCTGAATTCCTGCCCCGCCGAATCGGTACCTGTTATGCCACGGCGTCAAAACACTTGGCAAGCGGCGTCCGGGACATGGTTCAGGACGACGGGGGAGAAGCGTCTCAGCGAAGACGAATCTGGCACAGGGAAGTGCCAACGGCCGGAGGCCGTAAGCGAAGCAAAACCGCGTTTTTGCGTAGCGCCCGCTGGTCGGTCAGGAAGACCGATCTTGCGGAATACCGATGGTGTCACGGACGATGGTTGCGCTCCGGTGAAGTGCAGGTGTCAACGAAGGCGGCTTCGGAGATTCAGATGGATCCTGAATTCAAAAAACATCCCGAAGGGCGCTTCAAAATGTCATCCCGGACCTGATCCGGGATCGAATTCAGGAAGACGTTTTTAGGTGGCCGGCTGCGCCGGCGGATTGTTATAACTCGGGCTCCAGCCGATCCACCTTCTGGAATCCCCGCGGCAGCTTGCGACCGCGTTTGGCGCGTTCGCCGCTGTAGTGTTCCAGGTCGCTCCATTTGAGCCGCAGGTAGCGCTGACCGGCCCACACCAGGATCTTGCCGCCTTCGGGGATGGCAACGACCGATACTACTTCTTCTTCGCCTGCCTTGAGCAGCTTGGGCGGGACGTTGATGATCTTGTTGCCTTTGCCGCGGCTGAGTTCGGGCAGGTCGGCCAGGGTGAAGGCCAGCAGGTAGCCCGACGAGGTGGCAGCCACCACATAGGCGTTGGCCGGGTCGTCCACCATGCAGGGTGTCAGCACCCTGGCGCCCCTGGGCACGGTCAGTGCGGCCTTGCCGGCTTTCTTGCGGGCGTAGAGGTTTTCCACTTTCGTGTAAAAGCCGTAGCCGAAGCTGGAGGCCAGCAGGACGGTGTCTTCGGGTTTGCCCATGACCACGGCCCTGAACTCCTCGCCAGCGGCGGGGCTGAAGCGGCCGGTCAGGGGTTCACCCTGGCTGCGGGCCGAGGGCAGGGTGTGGGAGGGCAGGGAGTAGCTGCGGCCGGCGGAGTCGATGAAGGCGGCCTGCTGGTTGCTGCGGCCCCGGGCCGCGTGCATGTAGCCGTCGCCAGACTTGTAGTTGAGGGTGCTGGGGTCGATCTCGTGACCCTTGGCGGCGCGCACCCAGCCGCGCTTGGACATCACGACTGTAAGGGGTTCCGTGGGGATCAGGGCGGTTTCGTCCATGGCCTGGGCGGCTTCCCGCTCAGTGATCACCGAACGGCGGTCGTCGCCGTACTGCTTGACGTCGGCAGCGATCTCGTCGGCGATGAGCTTTTTCAGCCGGCGGGTGGAGCCCAGGGTGGCCTCCAGTTCCTGGCGTTCGGCTTCCAGCTCGTCCTTTTCGCCCTGGATCTTCATTTCCTCCAGCCGGGCCAGGTGGCGCAGCTTGAGTTCCAGGATGGCTTCAGCCTGGATGTCCGTAAGGTTGAAGCGCGCCATCAAAACAGGTTTGGGCTCTTCCTCTTCGCGGATGATCTGGATCACCTCGTCGATATTGAGGTAGGCGATGAGCAGGCCTTCCAGGATGTGCAGCCGGTTGAGCACCTTGTCCAGCCGCCACTGCAGCCGGCGCTTGACGGTATCGGTGCGGAAGCTGAGCCATTCCTTGAGGATGGTCAGCAGGTTCTTGACCTGGGGCCGGCCGTTGATGCCGATGACGTTGAGGTTGACCCTTACATTCCGCTCCAGGTCCGTGGTGGCGAACAGGTGGCTCATCAGGCCGAAGACGTCCACCCGGTTGGAGCGCGGGATGAGAACCAGCCGGGTGGGGTTCTCGTGGTCGCCCTCGTCGCGCATGTCGTCCAGCATGGGCAGCTTCTTTGCCCGCATCTGGGCTGCGATCTGTTCCATGACCTTGCCGGGAGACACCTGGTGGGGCAGGGCGGTGATGACAATGTTGCCCTCCTCGCGCTTCCACACGGCACGCAGCTTGATGGAGCCGTTGCCCGTTCGGTACATCTCCTTAATGTCTTCGGGCGGGGTAATGATTTCCGCGCCGGTGGGGAAGTCGGGGCCCTTGACGTGCTCACAAAGCTCGTCCACGGTGGACTTGGGTGATCCCAGCAGCCGGATGCAGGCGGCCGCCACTTCTTTCATGTTGTGGGGCGGGATGTCGGTGGCCATGCCCACGGCGATGCCCGAACCACCGTTGAGCAGCAGGTTGGGCAGCCGAGCCGGCAGCAGCATGGGCTCTTCCATGGTGCCGTCGAAGTTGGGCTGCCAGTCCACCGTGCCCTGGCCCAGCTCAGAAAGCAGCACCTTGGCGTAGGGTGACAGCCGCGACTCGGTGTAGCGCATGGCGGCAAAAGACTTGGGGTCGTCGATGGAGCCGAAGTTGCCCTGGCCGTCCACCAGCGGGTAGCGGTAGGAGAACGGCTGGGCCATCAGCACCATGGCCTCGTAGCAGGCGGAGTCGCCGTGGGGGTGGAACTTGCCGATGACGTCACCCACGGTGCGGGCGGATTTCTTATGCTTGGAGGCCGCCGACAGGCCCAGCTCCGACATGGCGTAGATGATGCGGCGCTGCACCGGCTTGAGCCCGTCAGCGATGCTGGGCAGAGCCCGGTCCAGCACCACGTACATGGAGTAGTCCAGGTAGGCCTTTTCCGCGTATTCCTTGAGCGGGATCTGCTCGAATCCGCCGGGGGGTGCTTCTATGGCTTGTGACATTTAATCAGTGCTCGGTTAGTTCACTGTCATTCAGTGGGGCGGATCAAACGTCCGCCAGGTCGCCTTTCTTCTCCAGCCAGGACTTGCGGTCGGACGCCCGCTTCTTGGCCAGCAGCATGTCCATCAACGGTCGGGTTTTGTCACCTGGCTCCATGATCAGCTGCACCAGCCGCCGGGTGTCTGGCTCAATGGCGCTTTCCTTCAGCTGGGCCGGGCTCATCTCACCCAGGCCCTTGAAGCGGGTGACCGAGATCTTGACCTTGGGTTTGTCCCTCCGGATGCGGTCCATAATGTGGTCGCGCTCGGTTTCGTCCAGGGCGTAGTACTTGTCCTTGCCGGCGTCCACCCGGAACAGCGGCGGCATGGCCACGAACACGTGGCCGTCCCGCACCAGCGGCTCGAAGTGGCGCAGGAACAGGGCGCACAGCAGGGTGGCGATATGCAGGCCATCGGAGTCGGCGTCGGCCAGGATGATGACCTTGCCGTAGCGCAGACCGTCCAGGTCGTCGCTGCCCGGGTCCACCCCCAGGGCCACCGCCAGGTCATGGACCTCCTGGGAGCCCAGCACTGACGAAGATTCCACCTCCCATGTGTTCAGGATCTTGCCGCGCAGGGGCAGGATGGCCTGGAACTCGCGGTTACGGGCCTGCTTGGCCGAGCCGCCGGCGGAGTCGCCCTCCACCAGGAAAATCTCGGTTCGGGCGGTTTCCTGGGAGGTACAGTCAGACAGCTTGCCGGGCAGGGCCGGGCCCGTGGTGACCTTCTTGCGCACCACCTTCTTGGCCGCTTTCAGCCGCTTCTGGGCATTGGCGATGGCCAGCTGGGCAATGGCCTCCCCGAGGGCCACGTGGTGGTTCAGCCACAGGCTGAAGGCATCCTTGATCACGCCCATGACCAGGCCGGCGGCTTCCCGTGAGGACAGGCGTTCCTTGGTCTGGCCGGAGAACTGCGGGTCCTCCAGCTTGATGGAGAGGATGTAGCTGACGCGGTCCCAGACATCTTCCGGCGCCAGTTTCAGACCCCGGGGGAGCAGGTTGTGGATGTCGCAGAATTCCCGCAGGGCCTCGGTGAGGCCGGTACGCAAGCCGTTGACGTGGGTGCCGCCCTGGGCGGTGGGGATCAGGTTCACATAGCTTTCCTGGACCAGCTCCGCGCCCTGGCCGCCGGGCACCCAGCACAGGGCCCAGGTGACTGCCTCGTGCTCGGTGTCTTTTTCCCCAACGATCAGGTCCGGCGGCAGGATTTCCAGCCCCTCCATGGCGCCGCCCAGGTAGTCGGACAGGCCGTCCTCGTAAAACCAGCTCTGGGTTTCGCCGGTCTTCTCATCCTTCAGCTTGACAGTGAGGCCCGGACACAGCACGGCCTTGGCCCTGAGTACGTGGCGCAGTTTCTTCAGGGCAATGCGCGGGCTGTCGAAGTAGCTCGGCTCAGGCCAGAAACGCACCCGGGTGCCGGTGTTGCGCTGGCCGACGCTGCCGATTACCTCCAGCTCGGACTGCTTTTCGCCGTGGGCGAAGCTCATGTGGTGTTCCTGGGCATTGCGCTTGACCCAGATTTCCAGCTTCGACGACAGCGCATTGACCACTGACACGCCAACCCCGTGCAGGCCACCGGAGAACTGGTAGTTTTTGTTGGAGAACTTGCCGCCGGCATGCAGCTTGGTCAGGATCACCTCGACCCCCGGCACGCCTTCCTCGGGGTGGACATCCACCGGCATGCCGCGGCCGTCGTCGATGACTTCCACCGACCCGTCGGTGTAGACCGTGACCTCAACGGTTCTGGCGTGCCCCGCCACCGCTTCGTCCACGCTGTTGTCGATAACTTCCTGGGCCAGGTGGTTGGGTCGGCTGGTGTCGGTGTACATGCCGGGCCGGCGCTGTACCGGCTCCAACCCGGACAGGACTTCGATGTCTTCAGCGTTGTATTGGCTCATTCAGGGCTCATGTGATGGTTCCAGGCGGCAGTTCCGAGGCCCGACAGGTCGGTGGGAAAAGGCCAGCGCCGGAGGCAGTGAACGGCCGGATATTGTCGGTTTTTCCGGCAGTTTGCAAGGATGCGTCGGATTCACAATATATTGGGGAAACGCAGTCGCCGGTCCCAACATATTGGTTTGCCGGTACACGGCCGGGCGGATCCAGGGAAGCCGCTGAATCTTCACGGAAATCCGTCGAACCGCGGGTATAATCCGGCGCTCTTAACGTGCTGGAGCCTCTCCCGTTGGCCGATTCCGCTTCCCAAGACCCCGTATACCGCTGTCTGGACCTGGTGATCGACACCCGATCCTGCTCAGTGAGCCGGGACGGGAACCCGGTGAAACTGCCGGCGCAGTCCTACCGAGTGCTGGTGCAGCTGCTGCAGCGCGCGCCCCACTGGGTCAGCAGCCAGACGCTGCAGGACGAGGTGTGGCCCGACAGCAAGGTCACCCAGGAGACCGTCAAGCAGCAGGTCAACGTGCTGCGGCGGGCGCTGGACGACACCAGCACCGATGCCCGCTACATCCGCACCTCGGTGGGCCGCGGCTTTTGCGTGGTGCCCCAGGTCGAGCTGGTCCACGGACAACGGCCGCAATCAGCCCGGTCCCGGCTGACTCCGCGGCTTCGCCGACGCCTGCAGATAGCGGCGTCGGTGGTGGCGATGGCAGCTTTTGCCTGGGTAGCTGCCCCTGATCGAACGCCGTCCGCACCCCCGCAGCCGAAACCTGCGCAGCTGTTTGCCGACTTCGACCCGGCGACGGAGCTGGCCACATCCCGGCCCGCCCTGCACGAGATCTATCGGCAGGCCGTGGAGCTCATCCGGCGGGATGAGCCGCAGCACATCGAGCGCGCCCTGGGCCTGCTTGAGCGGGTGGTCCAGGAAGCACCCGAGAGTGCCGGCGCGCTGGCTGCCGCGGCCTATGCCATGGCGGCCCTGTCCGCCGTTCAGTGGGGTGCAGGCGCAGAGCCAGGCGACCGGGCCCATGCTTATGCCCAGGCCGCCCTGGCCATGGATCCGGACCAGTCCCCGGCCCTGGTGGCGTTGGCCATTCTGGAGATGGAGCAGGGTCAGTTTGATACGGCGGCGGGCCTGCTGCAGCACGCGGTTGCTGCCCAGCCCGACAGCAGCACAGTGCTTCGATGGAGGGCGGACCTGGCGCATCGCCGGGGCCAACCCCTGGAGGCCCTTGCCCTGCTGCAGCAATCCTCCGCAGCCTCCGTCGGCATCGATGTCGAGCTGGCGCATTATCAATGGGAACTGGGGTTCAAGGACCCGGCCCGCCAGCGCTGGCGCGAACTGGCGGCGCGCCGCCCCCAGTGGTGGCTGCCCCAGTACCACCTGAGCGTGGATGAGCTGCTGTCAGGGGAGCTGGTATCGGCAATGAGCCGCATGCAGGCCATGATCGAGCGTCACCCCGGTTGCCAGGCCTGCCTGAGACAGGCGGGGATCGTTGCCCTGCGTCGGACCGACCGGACGCTGGCTCGCGACCTGCTGACCCGGGCCCTGGAGATCAATGCCCGAGACAACCGCGCGCGCACCTCCCTGGGTCTGCTGGAACTGGTGGACGGCAACCCGGGCAAGGCGCGGGCGCTGTTTGACCAGGCCGCCACCCAGGCGCGCCGGGCACTGGACCGGGGCAGTGCGGACTGGATTCATCCCTGGGTACTGGCGGGGCTGGCCGCCATCGACGGTGATGATGTCTGGGCCGAGCGGTGGCTGCGACGGGCGCTGGCCGCCGGCAGGCTGGGTGTTGAGTGGGATCGTGCTGAACCGCTGTTTGCCGTCGTCAGCGACCGCCCCTGGTTCGAAGACATCATGCAGCAGATGGAGCAGAATCGATCGGTCCAGCGCCGCCGGGCCGCAAGCCGGGGGTTCCTGAGTGGCTCGGGAGATCAGGAATCGTCGGGATGAAGCTGGAAAACTGGAATGACTGCACCGGGGGTCGCCATGACCCCCGGCGGCTTCGACTCAGCTGGCAGGCTTGCTGAATTTGTAAACAAAACGGTCGGTTTTTCCGCGCACGGAGGGATCGAACATGGGTTTGCTGTGATCATCTTCGGGGTTGCGCAGGTAGTCCACTTCGCCGGCGAACTGGAAACCGGCGGCGGCCATTTCGGCCTTGACGATGGCCGGGTCGATGCGGTGCAGGGTGTTGCCGACCTCAGCCGGTGAGCCGGCGGCAGCCACGTGGTCCACGATGCCTACCACGCCGCCGGGCTTCATGCCGTCGTAGATTTTCTTGAGCATGGCCGGCCCGTCGATGTTGACCCAGTTGCCATCGTTGGGTCGGTAGTAGATGTCGTGGTAGGTGAGCATCATCACGCAGGCGTCGAAGTGTTCAGGCTTGAGCTTCATGTCAGCGATTTCCGCGGTCTGGCGAATGACGTTGGGCAGGCGGTTGCCGCCGTAACGTTTTTCCAGGGCCTCGGCCCCGACGAAGTTCTCGTAGGCGGCCACGCTGTGGGCCATTACAGCGCCGTCCTGCCCCACCACCCGGGACAGCACTTCTGTGTAGTAGCCGCCGCCGGAAAACAGGTCCAGCACGTGCATGCCGGGTTCGATGCCCAGGAAACCCAGCACCTGGGCGGGCTGCCGGGTGTCGTCACGGTCCCGGTCGGCCGTTGGGCGGTCCGGATGGTCCACCGCGTTTTCGATGGCTTCGGAACCGGCGTAAAGAGCGGAAAAGGGCAGTAGCGCGAGCAGCCACAGGGTCACGGCAACAGTCTTTTTCATGGCTTTTCTCCCAGATATCCCGACGCCATGGTGGCACCGGGCTGCGGCGCTCGCCAATGTCGCTGGTCATGGATGCAGTGCAATGCGCAGGATTCAGGTCAAATGACCGCCAAATTCGGGCCCTGCGCATAGAACCGGACCCCAGCAGGGGCTATAATGTGCTCCCGTTACAAGACAACGGGCCCTGCCTGCAAGACGGCGTTCCCCTCGCACAATTCATCTCGTACGTGATTGTGCCTTCCTTGTAAGCAATTGATAAATCACTAAATTTGCGTTTTCGAGGCGGATAGAGAATGCCTGCACTGATATTTGTTACCGGCGGCGTGGTGTCATCACTGGGCAAGGGCATCGCGGCGGCGTCCCTGGCGGCGATCCTGGAATCCCGGGGGCTCAAGGTCACCCTGATGAAGCTGGATCCCTACATCAACGTGGATCCCGGCACCATGAGTCCCTATCAACACGGCGAGGTCTACGTCACCGAAGACGGTTGCGAGACCGACCTGGACCTGGGTCACTACGAGCGCTTCGTGTCCACCCGCATGAGCCGGGACAACAACTACACTACCGGCCAGATCTACGAAAACGTAATCCGCAAGGAGCGCCGGGGTGACTATCTGGGCGGCACGGTCCAGGTCATTCCCCATATCACTGACGAGATCAAGCGCTGCGTGCACAAGGCTGCTGAAGGGTTCGACGTGGCCATGATCGAGATCGGCGGCACCGTGGGTGACATCGAGTCCCTGCCGTTCCTGGAGGCCATCCGCCAGCTGGGTGTCGAGTTCGGGCCACAAAAGGCCCTGTTCCTGCACCTGACCCTGGTGCCGTACATCAAGGCCGCCGGCGAGATCAAAACCAAGCCCACCCAGCACTCGGTGAAAGAACTGCGTTCCATCGGTATCCAGCCCGACGTGCTGCTGTGCCGCTGCGAACAGACGCTGTCCGATGACGAGCGCCGCAAGATTGCGCTGTTCACCAACGTGCAGGAGCGCGCGGTGATTTCCGCCGTGGACGTGCCCAACATTTACGAGCTGCCGCTGTGGTTCCACTCCCAGGAGCTGGACGACATCGTGGTGGAGCGGCTGGGCCTGAAGGCCGGCAAGGCGGACCTGTCCAAGTGGCAGGCAGTGGCCGAGGCCACCAAGTGGCCCAAGTCCGAGGTCACCGTGGCCATGGTGGGCAAGTACATGGAGCACTCCGATGCGTACAAGTCGCTGACCGAGGCCCTGCATCACGGCGGCCTGCACCAGGGCATCCAGGTGAACATCAAGCGAATTGACTCTGCCCGGGTGCTGGTGGACGGCGTCAGCTGCCTGGCCGGCGCCGACGCCATCCTGGTCCCCGGCGGTTTTGGCGAGCGTGGCTTCGAGGGCAAGGTGGCCGCGGCCCGTTATGCCCGGGAAAACGGAATTCCCTACCTGGGCATCTGCCTGGGCCTGCAGGTGGCAGTAGTGGATTTCGCCCGTCACGTGTGCGGACTGGACGATGCCAACTCCACCGAAATGGATCCGGACTGCGCCCATCCTGTCATCGGCCTGATCACCGAGTGGCGCGGCCCCAACGGCGAAGTGGAAACCCGGGACGAAAACAGCGACCTGGGTGGCACCATGCGCCTGGGGGCCCAGCGCTGCCGGGTTAAGCCCGAGTCACTGATCCGCAGCCTGTACGGCGAAGACGTGATCGAAGAGCGCCATCGTCACCGTTACGAGTTCAACAATTTCTACCGTGAGATCCTGGAAAATGCCGGCTTGCGTCTGGCGGGCCTGTCCGAGGACAAAAACCTGGTGGAGGTCGTGGAGATCCCCGGTCATCCGTGGTTCGTGGCGGTCCAGTTCCACCCGGAATTCACCTCCACGCCCCGGGATGGTCATCCGCTGTTCCAGGGATTCATCAACGCGGCCCGGGCCAGCAAAGGAACCCGGCGGGCGGCAGTCGTCAACTCATGAAGCTGTGCGGATTCGAGGCTGGCGCCGACCAGCCGCTGTTCCTCATTGCCGGGACCTGCGTGGTGGAGTCCGAGGCGATCACCCTGGAAACCGCCGGGCGCCTGCAGGAAATTACCAGCCGCCTGGGCGTGCCGTTCATCTATAAGTCGTCTTTTGACAAGGCCAACCGGTCCAGCCTGTCGAGCTTTCGCGGGCTCGGCATGGAACAGGGCCTGGCCATCCTGGAAAAAACCCGGCAGCAGCTGGGCGTGCCGGTGCTGACCGACGTGCACGAGGACACACCCCTGGACGAGGTGGCCGCGGTGGTGGACGTGCTGCAAACCCCGGCATTCCTGTGCCGGCAGACCAACTTCATCCTGTCGGTGTGCCGCCAGGGAAAACCGGTGAACATCAAGAAAGGCCAGTACCTGGCGCCCTGGGACATGGCCAACGTGGTAGACAAGGCCCGCTCCACCGGTAACGATCAGATCATGGTGTGCGAGCGCGGCGCCTCTTTCGGCTACAACAACCTGGTGTCCGACATGCGCGCGTTGGCGGTGATGCGCCGAACAGGATGCCCGGTCGTATTCGACGCCACCCACAGCGTGCAGCTGCCCGGCGGCCAGGGCGCCAGTTCCGGCGGCCAGCGGGAGCACGTGCCGGTACTGGCCCGGGCCGCTGTGGCGGTCGGCGTGGCCGGGCTGTTCGCCGAAACCCACCCGCGGCCTGAACAGGCCCTGTCCGACGGCCCCAACGCCTGGCCTCTGGACCGGATGGAAGCGCTGCTGGAGCAACTTGTTGAACTGGATCGGGCGGTGAAAAGCCGGCCTTATCTCGAAGATCAATATCTAGATACCCCCTGAGGAAACCCCATGAACCAGATTACCAACGTGCAGGCCCGGGAGATCCTGGATTCCCGCGGCAACCCCACCCTGGAATGTGAAGTCACCCTGGAGTCCGGTGCCGCCGGCCGCGCCGCCGTGCCCTCCGGCGCCTCTACCGGCACCCGTGAAGCCCTGGAGATGCGTGACGGAGATTCCGGACGCTACCTGGGCAAAGGCGTGCGTAAGGCCGTGGCCAACGCCAACGGCGCCCTGCGCGACTGCGTAGTGGGGATGCCGGTGGATGACCAGCGCGCCCTGGACCAGGCCATGCTGAACCTGGATGGCACTGACAACAAATCCAAGCTGGGCGCCAACGCCCTGCTGGGCGTTTCGCTGGCGGCGGCCCATGCCCGGGCAGCGGCTGAGGGTGTGCCGCTGTTCCGCTCCCTGGCCCAGCCAGGAGTGGAGCCCATGCTGCCGGTGCCCATGATGAACATCATCAACGGTGGCGCCCACGCCGACAACAGCGTGGACATGCAGGAATTCATGATCCTGCCGGTAGGTTTTGATTCCTTCTCCGAGGCGCTGCGCTGCGGCACGGAGGTTTTTCACAGCCTGAAGTCGGTGCTGAAGGGAAAAGGCCTGAATACCGCCGTAGGTGACGAGGGCGGGTTTGCTCCGGACCTGGGCTCCAACGAAGAGGCGGTGGAAACGATTCTGCAGGCCATCGAGAAGGCCGGCTACGGTCCCGGCCGTGACGTGTTCCTGGGTCTGGACGTGGCCAGTTCCGAGTTCTACGAGGACGGCGCCTACGTGCTGGCGTCCGAGAACCGCAGCTTCAACTCCACGGATTTCGCTAACTACCTGGCCTCCTGGGTGGACCAGTACCCCATCATCACCATCGAAGACGGCATGGACGAAGGTGATTGGGACGGCTGGAAAACCCTGACCGAAGCCGTGGGTGATCAGGTGCAGCTGGTGGGTGACGATCTGTTCGTGACCAACACCGCCATCCTCAAGCGGGGCATCGATGAAGGCGTGGCCAACGCCATCCTGATCAAGTTCAACCAGATCGGCACCCTGACCGAAACCCTGGACGCCATCGCCATGGCCCGTGAGGCCAATTTCGAGTCGGTGATTTCCCACCGGTCCGGCGAGACCGAGGACACCACCATCGCTGATCTGGCGGTAGCATCCGCCGCCACCCAGATCAAGACGGGCTCGTTGTGTCGGTCGGACCGGGTGGCCAAATACAACCAGCTGCTGCGCATCGAGCAGATGCTGGGCGACCAGGCCCGCTACCAGGGCGCGGCGGCCTTTCCGCGGCTGCAACTGGACACGCCGTAACCCGCTTCGTTTCTCAGCGGGCCGGGACGGGCTACAATAAAAAAATGAAAGTTGTTCATATCCTGTTGATTTCGCTGCTGGTCCTGCTCCAGTTTCAGCTCTGGTTCGGCACCGGCGGGCTGCGAGAAACCTGGCAGCTGGAGGCCGCAGTGGCGGCCCAGAGCGAGGAGAATGAACAGCTACTGGAGCGCAACAAGGCGCTCCAGGCCCAGGTCGAAGATCTGAAAACCGGTCTGGAGGCTGTGGAGGAACTTGCCCGCAGCGAGCTGGGCCTCGTGTCCCCGGACGAAGAGTTCTACCAGGTGGTGGAAAACCCCGCCGGCCGCTGACGCTTAATCCCGATGCAGCTTCCTGACTGGCCCCGGGCCATGGGGCTTCCCTGTGGCCAGGCCTGGTTCAAATCCCGGCCAGAAGATTTTCGGGTGCAGGAAATCCTCGGCTTCGAAGCCAGCGGTGACGGCGAGTTCGCCCTGGTGGACATCGAAAAGTCCCAGCACAACACCCAGGCCGTGGCCCGCCAGCTGGCGAAACGCCTCGGCATCAACCAGCGACGGGTCAGCTATTCGGGCATGAAGGATCGGCAGGCCGTGGCCCGCCAGACTTTCAGCATTCACCTGCCGGGCCAGCCGACACCGGATCTGCCGGCGGAGCTGGCGCCGGGGGTCCGGGTGCTGGGTATTCAGCGCCACCATCGCAAGCTGCGCCGAGGCAGCCACCGGGCCAACGCATTTGAAATCACCCTGAGGGATTTTCGCGGAGACCGCGACGCGCTGGCCGAGCGCATCGAGCAGGCCCGCCTGGGGGTTCCGAACTACTTCGGTGATCAGCGCTTCGGCCGGAACGGCAACAACCTGGCCCAGGCCCGTGAGTTTTATGCCGGGGAGATTAAACTTCGTGATCGCTTCCGATCCGGCCTACTGCATTCCACTGCGCGATCGTGGCTGTTCAACCAGGTGTTGGCAGAGCGGGTCAGGCGGAAAAACTGGGACACCGGTGCGCCCGGGGAGGTCTGGATGCTGTCGGAGTCGGATTCTGTCTTTGGACCGGAGCCGGAATCCCAGGATCTGCTGCAGCGCTGCCGCGATGGCGAAATCGATCCCACCGGTCCCCTGCCTGGCGACGGCGAATTCGGGGTCGGCGACGAAGTCGCGCGGCTGGAAGCACAGGTCGTCGGCTCATTTTCGGTGCTCGCAGCGGGCCTGGCACGGGCAGGAATGAAATCCTCAAGGCGGCGCCTGCGCCTGCGCCCTCGGGAGCCGGCATACGCTTTTGAAGGGCAACACCTGGTATTGCGATTCAAGTTGGGCCGGGGGCAATTTGCCACCTCGGTGCTGCGCGAACTGGTGGATCTGGACGAGGGGTCTAGCCTGAATAATTCATGAGTTCCGCCATAGCGGGGCTATGCCTCAAGCGCGATCGGCCAACCTGCACTCGTGACATCAACCGGCCATTCCGGCAACTCATGAAATATTCAGGCTACGGTGCAGTGCCCGGCAGACTGATCCAGCGCTCCAGTTCCACCACGCCAAAGTAGGCCAGGATGGGAATGAAACAGGTGGCCAGCATCACGGTCAGGAAAAAGCCACCCCAGCGCAGACGGCCGGTCAACCCGCTGACCAGCGCAATGCCGCCGCCGCCGCCCAGCACCCAGTTGCCCGGCAAGTTCAACAGCAAACCAAGTAGAAGATAGTCCGCCACGCCACCACGATGACTGAAGTATCGGGTCATGCGCCTGGACAGGGGATTTCCCAGCAGCACCCGATGGCTGTCGGTATCCCAGGATTCAGATCGGGTCACCCAGCCTGAGAAGCGGCGTGATCGGGCAGCCCGGGTTCGAATCACTCGGCCGGCCATAAACGCCAGGCTGAGGCCGGCCAGTGTACCCAGGTAAGCAACGGCGACGCCCGGCCGACCAAAAACCACCATCATCAGCAGGCCGAGTTCCAGCCCCGGCATGTAGGGTATGGCCAGACAAAGGGCATAGATGACGGCAGCGCCCCAAAAGAGCTGGGGAGAGTGTCGCGCCTCACTCAGCAGGCGCGCCAGGTCCATTTCAAGTCCCATCAGCCAGCCCATGGCCAGGGCAAGGATTGAGAGCCCGGCCAGCACCAGAACGGTTGCCCGTACTGTGGGTATCAGTTTCACTGACAAGGCTTGTGTGTCACGCAGAGATCCCGGAAAACCATGGACTGCTGTTACCTAATCACCTAATCACGGAGTGAGCGTGAGCGAACGGGATCACCTGATCACGATTCTCAACGCCATCATAGTCTTCATCGCGGCATGCTGCCCCTGCCAGGCGTACAGGTCGATCGGTTATCTCTTCAGCAGTACGTAGACCGCGCCGGTGCCGCCGTCGTGGGGTGGCGTGGAGGTAAACGCCAGCACATCGCTGTGACGCCGCAGCAGGCTGTCGGTAAGCCGCTTCAATACCGGTCCGTCGGACTTTGAACGCAGGCCTTTGCCGTGCACGATGCGGACGCAGGTGATGTGCCGCCGCCGCGCCTCCTGGATGAACGAGAGAATGCTGGAGCGAGCGGCCTCTTCGTTCATATGGTGCAGGTCCAGCTCGGCCCCCACGCTGTACTGGCCGCGTCGCAGTCTTTTGAGAATCCGGTGCTGCAGCCCGGGCGCCAGGTAGTTGAGCTCCTCGCCGGTTTCCGCGCTGGACCAGTCCAACTCGCCGCGCAGTTCGTCGAGTACCGACGCCTCGGATTCCTGCAGCTGCCGCGGTCGAGTGGACGGACGTTTAGATTCGTGATGCACACGGTCCTGCCGCAGGGGCTGGACGTCCCCCATTTCCTGCTGGAAGATTTCGCGGTCGTCGTTACTGATCACGGGCGTCGGGTCCGGGCTGTTTGATCGATTATGCCCAAATTATTGTCCGGAGCCAGCGTGAGCGCGGCGTCGATGGATCATCCGTGACTCCGTGACTCCGTGACTCCGTGACTCCGTGACTAGGCAAGAGCGGGCCCGGGCGATGGGCAGCTAATGCGACAAGACTTGATCAGCGGCGCTGCAAGGGCCGCTATGCTTCGTTCCAACACAGCATCCTAATCACCTAGTCACCTAGTCACCTAGTCACCTAGTCACGGAGTCACGGAGTCACGGAGCCAAAGAGTCACCCGACATCCGCCACTTCAAGTATATAATCCGCCTTCTCCGGCGGCATTGGCCGGGCTTTGCTACAGGGAACATGCTGATACTTCTAAGCAACGACGACGGACTGGATGCTCCCGGCCTGCGGGTTATGGAGAAACACGCGGCGGACCTGGGGCAGGTGACGGTGGTGGCGCCGGATCGGGATCGCAGCGGTGCCTCCAATTCCCTGACCCTGGATCACCCCGTGCGGGTGCTGGAACACTCGGATAATCGCTACCGGGTGCAGGGAACCCCGACGGACTGCGTCCACCTGGCACTCACCGGCCTGCTGGATCCGGAACCCGATATCGTCATATCGGGCATCAACAACGGCGCAAACCTGGGTGACGACGTCATTTATTCCGGTACCGTTGCGGCTGCCATGGAAGGCCGTTTTCTGGGTCTGCCGGCCATCGCTGTATCCCTGGTTTACCGCGGCAAAGCCACCCACTTCACCACGGCTGCCGAAGCCGTGGTTCGGCTGGTGCAGCGGATGAAATCTGATCCGCTCCCGGCGGACACCATTCTCAACGTCAACGTTCCGGATCTCCCATGGCGGGAAATCAGCGGTTTCGAAGTGACCCGCCTGGGCCACCGGCACCGGGCTGAGCCTTACGTGGAGCAGCTGGATCCAAGGGGGCGGACGGTCTACTGGATTGGCCCGCCTGGCGGGGAGCAGGACGCCGGACCCGGCACCGATTTCCACGCCGTGCGCAACGGCTATATTTCCATCACACCAATTCACGTGGACCTGACCCGCTACCAGGCGCTGGAAAAAGTCAGCGGCTGGGTGGCCCTCCTGAACCAGTCATGATGGTGTCCAGCGGAATCGGCATGACGTCCCAGCGCACCCGGGACCGCCTGGTGCGTCGGCTCGCAGACGGCGGTATATCCGACCCGCGGGTGTTGGACGCCATCGCCAGCGTGCCGCGTCACCTGTTTGTGGACGAAGCACTGGCGACCCGGGCCTACGAGGACACGGCCCTGCCCATCGGGCGCGGCCAGACGATTTCACAGCCTTTTGTGGTGGCCCTGATGACCCAGGCCCTGCTGACCCGCGGCCCGCTGGAGAAGGTATTGGAGGTGGGCACCGGTTCCGGCTACCAGGCTGCGGTCCTGTCCCACGTGGCCAACCAGGTCTTCACCATCGAGCGAATCGACGAATTGTCCCGACAGGCCCGGCGCCGGTTCCGCCAGAGCGGGCTGCGCAATATCCGGGCCAAGCAGGGTGACGGCTACCAGGGCTGGCCCCAGAACGCGCCCTATGACGGCATCATGGTCACGGCAGCGGCGGGCGAAGTTCCCGAGCCCCTGTTCGAGCAACTGGCTGACGGCGGCATCCTGGTGGCACCGGTGGGCCCGCAAAACTCGGTCCAGCGGCTTCTGCAGTACACCCGCCGGGGGGATCGATTCGAGCGGGAGGATCTCGGCGGCGTTGCGTTCGTGCCGCTGCTGCCGGGCATGGACAAGCCCAGGAGCCATTCGTGGTAGGCCCAGGTGCGCAACATGGCGCTGTTTGAACCCCTTTACGACAAGGCTCTGAAGTGGTCGGCCCATCGCCATGCACCGTACTACCTGGTGGGCTTGAGCGCTTCGGAATCCGTGTTTTTTCCGGTGCCGCCGGATGTCATGCTGATTCCCATGACCCTGGCCCAACGCGCGCGTGGCTGGGCGTTTGCCGCCCTGTGCACCGTGGCGTCAGTTGTGGGCGGACTGGTGGGCTACCTGCTCGGCTATTACGCCTTCACTCTGATGGAGCCGCTGATCGAACGCGCCGGCTACACCCACGCTTTCGAGATGGCCCAGCAGAGTTTCGAGACCTATGGCTTCTGGGTCGTGCTGGCGGCGGGTTTTTCGCCCATTCCGTACAAGGTGTTCACCATCGCTTCCGGGGTGGCCGGCATGCCGTTTCTGCCCTATGTACTGGGTTCGATTCTGGGAAGGGGTGGGCGTTTCTTCCTGGTTGCCGGCCTGATTGTGCTGGGCGGTGAGCGCATGGCTGACGGCATTCGCAGGCACGTGGAGTGGCTGGGCTGGCTGGTGGTGGCCCTTATTGCCGTGGTGCTGGCATGGCTGGCCCTGAGGTGACCGTGCTCCGCCGCCGTCCCAGGTTATGCGGGTGCTGACGCGGCTTGCCGGATGCCTCGTTGCCGCGTTGGTGGCGTCTCTCACTGCCTGCGCGCCCCGGTCGCCTGCGCCCATCTATGATCGCTCTTCCAGCACCTACCCGCGCTCCAGCAGGGTTGCGCAGATTCCTTCCCGCCACGCGGTCAGAAAAGGGGACACGCTGTATGCCATTGCCTGGCGCTACCGATTGGATTTCCGCGACGTGGCCCGCTGGAACGGCATCAGCAAACCCTACCTGATCTATCCCGGGCAGCAGCTTCGGCTGTCGGCACCACCTGCGCCCCGCCGCGTGGCCAGAACCAGCCCGCCCGCATCGGCCAGTCCCGGCAAACCGTCGTCCAGGTCTTCCAGCCCCGCGGGAAAAAGTCCGGTTGTCGTGCCGGTCAACCCGTCGGTCGGTTCAACGCCGGCCAAACCCTCCGCTGCGGCAAAAACTTCGATATCTTGGCAGTGGCCTACGTCGGGGTCACTCCTCATGCGGTTCTCCCAGGACCGTTCTGGATATAACGGCATAGACATCAGCGGGCGGCCGGGTCAGGCAGTCCAGGCCGCTGCCTCGGGTGAGGTGGTCTACAGCGGTGCCGGGCTGGTGGGCTACGGGGAGCTCATCATTATCAAACATGATGAGCGTTTCCTCAGCGCCTATGGCCATAACCGCAAACGGCTCGTGAAAGAGGGTGACACCGTGCGACAGGGGCAGAAAATCGCGGAGATGGGTGATACGGGTACGGACCAGCCCAAGCTGCATTTCGAGATCCGGAACAACGGAAAGTCGGTTGATCCGCTCAAATTTCTGCCCAGCCGCGACGGCTGAAACGCAAGTGTGGACAAAAAGTGAACTAAAAGGCGCCTGGCGTTAACAAAGATTTCAAGGTGATTGAGTTAGCTTAATACTGGGAAAGCAGTATAGGAGGCACAAAAGGATGGCCTCAAAACGCCGGCAAAGTACGGAATCGCCGGACACAGACACTACCAGTCTGTCCGGAGATCAGGCGGTCTTTGATTCAACGTCCATGTATCTCAAAGAGATCGGACTCGCGCCCTTGCTCACCGCGGAGCAGGAAGTGGAGTACACCCGTGCCTGGCACAATGGTGACGATTCGGGAAGAACCCGGATGATCCGCTCCAACCTGCGCCTGGTGGTCAATATTGCCCGCGGATACGTCAACCGCGGCCTGCCGCTGCTGGATTTGATCGAAGAGGGCAACATCGGTCTGATCCGGGCGGTGGAAAAATTCGACCCCGAGCGAGGATTCCGCTTCTCCACCTACGCCACCTGGTGGATCCGCCAGTCGGTGGAGCGCGCCCTGATGAACCAGGCTCGTACGGTGCGTCTGCCAATTCACGTCATACGCGAAATCGCGGGTTACCTGCGGGCCGTGCGGGAACTGGGGCAAACCCAGGATCATCCGGCGACCAAGGAAGAAATCGCTGAGCACCTGGGCAAGACCGTCAAGGAGGTAGACCGATTATTCCGGCTCAACGAGCGCACGACTTCCATAGACGGTCCGGTAAGCCCCGACAGCGACCGCCTGCTGCTGGACGCTATCGCCGACGACAACAACCCGGATCCCGTGGTGTTGCTGGCTGATTCCAAACTCGGCGCCCAGGTGGATGAGTGGCTGGAGCGCCTGCCTGATCGCGAGCGGGAAGTTGTGGAGCGGCGTTTCGGTCTGCACGGCTTCCGCTCCCAGACCCTGGCCGAGGTCGGAAACGACCTGGGTGTGACCCGGGAGCGGGTGCGCCAGATCCAGATCCAGGCCCTGCGCCGGCTGCGCAAGATTTCGCTGTCAGACGGCGTCACTGAAACACCGCTGCTGGATTGATCTGACGCCGACGCCTTACGGGGGGTAAGCTTCAGGGCTGAATCAGGACCAGGGTGACTGCCCGATCTTCGGTTACCAGTACGTTATACGTGCGGCAGGCCGCATCGCTGACCATGGTCTCGTAGCCCACACCGGCATTGACCAGCGCGCCGATGAATTCCCCGGGCGGAAACTCCAGTCTGCCGCCACTGCCGATCAGCACGAGTTCGGGCTCCCACCTCAGCACCGCCTCGGCCGCCGAGTGGTCCAGTTGAGACACGGCCTTGTAGTCCCATGGGTGGACAAGGCGGGACGCGGACAGCAGCAGGCTGCCGTTCAATACCTCATCCCCGACCCGGGCGGCACCCGGGGCATAAGATCGGATGACGTTGACGTCACCGGCGTGATGTTCAGTCAGCTGCATCAGCGTGGCAGCTCGATGTGGGACTGTTCGGGATTGCGGCGGAAAAAGCAGGCTACCTGACCGATGCGCTGCACCAGCACGGCGGAGGAGGCCTCGGTGATGCGCTCGATCCACTGCTGGCGGCTGTCGCGGTCGCCGCGCAGCTTGACCTTGACCAGTTCGTGGTGGTCCAGGGCCTGTTCCAGCTCATGCATGACCGAGTCCGTCAGGCCATTCTGCCCCACCATCACCACCGGCTTGAGGCCATGGCACAGCCCACGCAGGTAGCGGGTTTGTTTGTTGCTTAGAATCATGGCTGCGTACTATGCCATTGACGGCGACTCCGTGACTAGGTGGCTCCGTGACTCCGTGGCTCCGTGGCTCCGTGGCTCCGTGGCTCCGTGGCTCCGTGGCTCCGTGGCTCCGTGGCTCCGTGGGTGATTGGGGACAAGCATCGTAGAGGCTCTGATTCTCCGCTGGTAATCCGTTGGATAATCAGTGGCCGGTTAAGTTAACCACGACACCTAGTCACGGAGTCACGGAGTCACCTAGTCACGGAGCAAAAATCAGTGGCCGGTTAAGTCAACCCCGACACCTAGTCACGGAGTCACGGAGTCACCTAGTCACGGAGCCACCTAGTCACGGAGTCACCTAGCCACGAAGTTTCACACACCGCACACCGCAAAAACGTTAATCTCTAAACCGAACAATGGGCAAATCAAAAAGCAGCAAGCGCTGGCTCAAAGAGCACTTTGACGACGAATACGTTCGCCGCGCCCAGCAGCAGGGATTCCGATCCCGGGCGGCTTTCAAGCTGGAGGAGCTGCAGCAGAAGCATCGCCTGGTTCGACCCGGCATGGTCGTGGTGGACCTGGGTGCTGCCCCGGGTGGATGGTCCCAGCTGGTCGCGCGCTGGCTGAAGCAGTCAGGACAGGTGCTGGCGCTGGACCTGTTGGATATGGAGCCACTGGAGGGCGTCGAGTTCATCCAGGGCGATTTCACTGAAGACGGGCCCCTGGCAGAGCTGGAGGCCAGGCTCCAGGGAACCTCGGTGGATCTTGTTTTGTCCGATATGGCGCCCAATATCTCGGGCATGAAGGCGGTTGACCAGCCCCGGGCCATGTATCTGGCTGAACTGGCGCTGGATTTCGCCGGATCCTGGTTGCGCAGCGGAGGCGTGTTCCTTTGCAAGGTCTTCCAGGGTGAAGGATTTGACGCATTCATGGCGGATTGCCGCCAGCGATTTTCAAGGGTTTCCGTCGAAAAACCCAAAGCGTCCCGGCCCAGAAGCCGGGAAGTGTACGTTCTGGCACGTGGCTTTCGGCCCTAGCCGATGCTACTCTGCCAAGGCTTAATTTGCCGGTGTTGCGCGCCGTTCAAGCGCCTGGCGGCATAGAAAGGCGTCCGTGAGGTAACGCAGTTGAGAAACGATATGGCTAAGAATTTGGTGCTCTGGATCATCATCGCGGTGGTGCTGATGTCGGTGTTTAACACCTTCTCACCGCGGACGGCGGGCCAGAGCAGCCCGGCCTACTCGGAATTTCTGGCCGAAGTCCGTGCCGGCCAGGTGCAGTCTGTGATGATCCAGGAGCAACCCACCGGTGCCCGGGTCATTACCTACGAGACCAAGGAAGGGCGCGTCCTGGAAACCTATGCGCCGGAAGACAATGCGCTGATCGATGATCTGCTCGCCAACAACGTGCAGGTCGAGGTGAAGCCGCCCGAGGAGCGCTCGCTGCTGGTGGACATCTTCATCTCCTGGTTCCCGTTTCTGCTGCTGATCGGGCTTTGGATCTTCTTCATGCGCCAGATGCAGGGCGGCGGCGGTGGCCGGGGCGCCATGTCATTCGGCAAGTCGCGCGCAAGACTGCAGGGCGAAGATCAGGTCAAAGTGACCTTTGCCGACGTGGCCGGTGTCGAAGAAGCCAAGCAGGAAGTCACCGAACTGGTGGATTTCCTGCGCGACCCGGGCAAGTTCCAGCGTCTGGGCGGAATGATTCCACGAGGCGTGTTGATGGTGGGATCGCCGGGAACCGGTAAGACGCTGCTCGCGAGGGCAGTCGCCGGCGAGGCCAAGGTCCCGTTTTTCACCATCTCGGGCTCAGACTTCGTCGAGATGTTTGTCGGCGTGGGCGCGTCCCGGGTTCGGGACATGTTCGACCAGGCCAAGAAACATGCTCCCTGCATCATCTTTATCGACGAGATCGACGCCGTCGGTCGCCATCGAGGTGCCGGACTGGGCGGCGGTCACGACGAACGCGAGCAGACTCTCAACCAGCTGCTGGTGGAAATGGACGGTTTCGAGGGCAACGAAGGCATCATCGTTGTCGCCGCTACCAACCGTCCCGACGTACTGGATCCGGCGCTATTGCGTCCTGGCCGTTTTGATCGCCAGGTCGTGGTGCCACTGCCGGACGTTCGCGGCCGCGAGCAGATCCTCAAGGTGCACATGCGCAAAGTGCCCTATGCATCCAATGTGGATGCACGAATCCTGGCTCGAAGCACGCCCGGTTTCTCGGGTGCAGACCTGGCCAACCTGGTCAACGAGGCTGCCCTGTTTGCCGCCCGGGAAAGCGCCAAGGAAGTGAAAATGGATCACTTCGAGCGCGCCAAGGACAAGATCATGATGGGTGCTGAACGCCGCTCCATGGTCATGAGTGACGACGAGAAGCGTCTCACCGCGTTCCATGAGGCAGGGCACGCCATCGTGGGCCGGCTGGTGCCGGAACATGATCCGGTTTACAAGGTCAGCATCATCCCCCGTGGTCGGGCCCTGGGCGTGACCATGTTCCTGCCCGAGGAAGACAAGTACAGCCAGAGCAAGACCCAGCTCACCAGCCAGCTGGCCAGCCTGTACGGCGGGCGAATTGCCGAGGAGCTGGTTTTTGGGAAAGACCGGGTGACCACCGGTGCCTCCAACGATATCGAGCGAGCCACGGCCATAGCGCGCAACATGGTGCAGCGCTGGGGTCTGTCCGATGCACTGGGCCCCGTGGTCTATGGTGAGCAGGAAGAAGAAGTCTTCCTGGGTCGCTCAGTCACACAGCACAAGACCGTGGCCGAGGAAACGGCCCGCACCATCGATGCCGAAGTTCGTCACATTCTCGACAACGCCTACGACACAGCGACCAACCTGCTGGAAGAGAATCGTGACAAGCTGGACATGATGGCGGACGCCCTGATGAAGTACGAAACCATCGACTCTGATCAGATCGACGCCATCATGGAAGGGCGCGAACCCGGACCACCCTCTGACTGGTGGGACAGCCCGGGTGACGGTGATGGCGAAGACGGCGGTTCGGCGGTCAAGTCGAACGAGAAGCCGAGCGATCCGTCGATTGGTGGTCCCGCCGAGCAACTCTAAGCTCGAGTCAGCATTCCCCGGGGCGCGCACGCTGGACCTGTCGCGCCCCGCTCTCATGGGGGTGCTCAATGTCACCCCTGACTCTTTTTCTGACGGCGGTCAGTTCATCGAGCCTGGCGCGGCACGACGCCAGGGCGAAAGGCTGGTTGCAGAAGGCGCGGCCCTGGTTGACGTGGGGGGTGAGTCCACCCGGCCCGGTGCCGAAGCAGTGCCGGTAGCCGAGGAGCTGAAGCGCGTCATTCCGGTCATCCAGTCCCTGGGCGCACTGGACGCAATCCTGTCGGTAGACACCAGCAAGCCGGAGGTCATGCGCCTGGCGGTCCAGGCTGGGGCAGGCATGATCAACGACGTCTGCGCCCTGGGCCAGCCGGGGGCGCTGGACGCCGCGGCCGAATGCGGCGTACCGGTCTGCCTGATGCACATGCAGGGCGAGCCACGAACCATGCAGGCGTCACCTCATTATGACGACGTGGTATCCGACGTCTGTCGCTTCTTCGAAGCGCGCCTGGAGGCCTGTGAACGGGCTGGGATCCCCCGGGACCGTCTGATCCTGGACCCCGGCATTGGTTTCGGCAAGACCCTGGAGCACAACCTGCAGCTGCTGCGCGGCCTGCCCTCGCTGACAGCGGCCTTCGAGCTGCCCCTGCTGGTGGGGGTGTCCAGGAAATCGATGTTCCAGCATCTGCTTGGCCGGGAACTGGAAAGGCGCCTGCCGGGCACCCTGGCAGCCGGCCTGATGGCGGTGCGCAATGGCGCTGCGATCCTCAGGGTGCACGATGTGTGGGAGCACGCGGATGCGCTGGCGGTTTGGGGGGCGGTTGGGGCTTCGTGACTCCGTGACTAGGTGGCTCCGTGACTCCGTGACTAGGTGTATTGGGTTGACTAAGTCTTCTGCGCTCTTTGTTGATTGATCAGGCCGGCCAGAATAGCGAACAGCCGTTCTGTTTTTTCGATCAAATCGTCGACATCGCTGCCGGACAGGCCGAGTTTCACGGTTAGCAGCAACAGGGTTTGAACCTCGGC
>JASJDM010000093.1 GCA_030065125.1 Lysobacterales bacterium
ATTATACCCTTAACACACTGAAATACCTATCAATATTGACCAGAAAGTCACCGCGGAAACGTGGATAAAACCCGCCACGTTTATCCAAGCTTAATGTCTGAAAACAGAGTCCGATTCACTTCGAACATCGGGCAGACCAGACGGTCTCGCTGAGCGATATGAAGCGCGCCATCCGGTCCAGTTCAGATTGGAGCTTCGCTGCCCGGGCCTCGGTCCATTTGGTTTTCGGCTCGACCCAAAGGTTCAACACCTTCAGCTGTCTGGCTTTACGCTCTGCCTTGACTTCTATGCGCCCAACGAACCTGTCGCCCTCCAACAACGGGTAGACGTAGTATCCCCATCGACGCTTTGCAGCAGGAACGAACATTTCGACTGTGTACTCGAAGCCAAAAAGTCGTCGAAGACGCGCACGGTCCCGAATCACAGGGTCAAACGGATTGAGTATGCGAAGCCGGCTCGTTGGTGCCGGCAGGTCCTCCAGACGCGCCTCAACGTTGGCGGGGGCAAACGCTGGCCGGCATGTG
This sequence comes from Lysobacterales bacterium, assembly GCA_030065125.1. Lineage (GTDB taxonomy): Bacteria > Pseudomonadota > Gammaproteobacteria > Xanthomonadales > SZUA-38 > JASJDM01. The sequence continues at coordinate 525 of JASJDM010000093.1, forward strand.
CCGTCAGCACCTTCAATCTCGACAGGTATGAGTTCGTCGGAACGCTGCGCGGCCCAGGCTTTCGCTTCCGAATTGTCGACGGCATCCCAAAACCTTTGAATTTCACCTTCCGTTCCGAAAGCCATTCGATCCAACGCGGATCTGCATAGCCAATCGATCTGCGCTTCATCCGCGATGTCTTGCTCTCGATAGCGTCGTGGAACAACACGCTCAGTCAGGTCGTAGAATTTTGTGAATTTTTTTCGATGCGCCGTGGATAGCTCGCCGCAATACCAGAGGTAATCGAGCGTGATCTTGTGGGGTGGGCGCGACCACATGGCTTTGCTGGCCTGGGTTTTCGTGTCAAATGCCTTTGTACAAAGCGGGCCCTCTGCCTCAATCCGGGCTTTCATCGCGTTCCACTCTGGTTCGGGCAGCATGCGCTTATGCCAATTCAAAGCTCGGAGCTTTTTCTCAAGGCGTCGAAACTGGCGTGTCCACATGGGATAGAAGTCCATCGGAATGACGGACGCGTCATGGGTGAAGTGCTCAAATACGCCTCGGTCCTGAGCCAGGTGCTTCCAAAGCATGGGTTCGCGATAGTTCTGATTCCGGCTCCACAAAATATGATGATGGGCCCGCGTCACGACGCGAATGGTATCGAGCTGAACAAAACCCAGGCGCCTGATGATGGCGTCGAGATTAAGCGGGCCGGTAGGCGTTTCAGAGAGACCTTGTACGGAGAGCCAAAGTCGCCTTGCCGACCGATTGGGTATGCGTAACCTGGCAGTCATTTCTGCGCTTCCATTTTTTGCTGAGAAGCGATTGGGGACACTGGGATAATCTCCATGCTATTGCCCAGTCACTCGAAGTGCCTCTGGCAGTTCTTGACCCAAAGCCACCGAGAACGCAACTCGAAAAAGCCAAAGCCGCAACAACGACGCTGTTCATCAGGAGTACGGGACCAACTATTTGCCAGCGCAGGGCCGATCTTTGTAGCAAATCTTTCTTGGCTTCCTGCCAATTGCTCAGTAGCGCTACCGTCCCAGCGGCAAAAACCCGAGGGTCTTGAGTGGCGCCACAAATCCCTCAGCCAGACTTGCCAGCCGAGCATTTCGCGCAGAGCCCCTTGATTTCGACCACCGTATTCTCGGGTTGAAACCCCCTTTCACCAGCAATTTTGCGCACCAGGGACTCCAGCGGCTTGGACTCAACCTCATCGGCCTGCCCGCAGGAGGAACAGAGCAGGTACTGGCTTTCATGTGCGTGCTCGGGATGGTCGCAGGGCAAGTAGGACTGGGTCGATTCCAGCCGATGGACAAGACCCACTCGTGTCAGAAAGTCCAGGTGCCGATAGACGGTCAGCGGGGCGATTTTTCGCTGCTGCCGGTCTTCCAGCAGTGCAATCAGTTCGTAAGCGGAAACCGGGCGTTCGGTGGCCAGCAATTCCGCGTAGGCCGCCAGCCTGGCCGGCGTCAAACGCTCACCCGCCGCATGGCTGCAGGTTTCGGCGAGTTTGCGCCACTTCACCGGGAGTGGCGGTTCGGTCGTCGGGCTCTTATTCAATCCCTGAATACCTCTCAAATGTGTCTCGCCGATTTTAACCCCATGGGGTTTTGCAGCGTCTGAGTTACGGCAGTTGGGAACGACATCAATAATAGCGTGCTGCGGTCGGCTCATTGCCGGCCAGGGCCTGGAATCAAACGGGTTCGTGCGTGCAGCCGGTTGATCGACAGATTTTGTAGTTGCGATAGTGCGCCACGATCAGGACGGCGGCGGACAGCAATGTAGCCACGCGCTCACCGGCTTCGCCGGCAAGGTCGCGAAACACCGTGATTGATGACACCATGCCCAAGACGCCAATCAGCCCAAGTGCCATCACCCATCGGTCCTTGTGGCGCCAGCACCCGATCCCAAACGCCAGAACGGCCACAGGTATGATGATCCAGATCATTGCCAGGTGGAAACCACCGTCAGCGAAAATGGAGGCGGGCAGCACGGTGCCCGTAACCAGCAGCGTCGGCACCACAATGCAATGCAGGGCACAGGCGGACGACGCCGCGATGCCGAGCCAGTCGGCAATCGACCTGACTCTGCCTTCGCCGCCCATGGGTAAGTGCCGGTGAGACGGTGTGGATACCATTCAAGGCTCCTGAAACTCTGTAGCGTATAGACAAACGTTATAACATAACGTTCCAGTCGCTCGCGAGATGACGAACCTCGTCGGCGGCGGCGATGCCCCTTACTGCTTGAAGATCTTGCCGCCCTTCATCACGAAGTCCACGTCCTTGAGTTCCTCGATATTCTCCAGCGGGGAGGCACTGACCGCAATGATGTCGGCCTGCTTGCCGGGTTCGATGGTGCCGATGGTGGCGGACATGTCCAGCAGGTCGGCGGCGTTGACCGTCGCAGACCTGATCACCTCCATTTCGCTCATGCCGGCCTCAACCATCAGCACGGCCTCGTCAGCGTTGGTGCCGTGGGGGGAAATGCCGCTGTCGGTGCCGTAGGCCACCTTGACGCCGGCCTTGTGGGCCCGTTCGAAGTTGCCCTGCATGTCGGTGCCCACGCGGATGGCCTTGTCCCGCACCGCCTGGGGCATGAAGTCGGATTCCTGGGCAGCCCGCTTCACCGTCGCGCCGGCCAGCAGGGTGGGCACCAGGTAGGCGCCGGTTTTCTTGAACAGCTTGATGGCCGTGGGGCCGGTGTAGGTGCCGTGCTCGATACTGGCGACCCCCGCCTCCAGGGCGGCAATGATGCCGTCTTCGCCATGGGCGTGACTGGCCACCTTGCGCCCCATGCGGGCCGCGGCGCGCACCACTTCGCTGAGTTCGTCGGCCTCCATCTGCTGCTCGGTGCCGGTGGCGCGCTGGGTCATGACCCCGCCGGTGGAGGTGATCTTGATCAGGTCGGCGCCGTACTTGATCACGTTGCGCGCGGCCCGGCGGCAGTCGTAGGGGCCGTTACAGATGTTGGGTCCGGTCCAGTAGTCCATCAGGTCGGGGCTGACGCCGCTGATGTCGGCGTGGCCGCCGGTGATGCCTACGCCCCCTGCGGCGACGATGCGGGGACCGTCGATCCAGCCGTTATTGATGGCGTCGCGCAGGGCGTACATTTCCTGGCTGGATGAGCCTACGTCGCGGACGGTGGTAAAGCCCGCCTCCAGGGTCCGCATGGCGTACATGATGGAGCGCATCTGCATCAGCTGGCTCGGCATCTTGAGGCGGTCGCGGTCGCGCTGGGGCCCCATTTCGAACTGCAGGTGCACGTGCATGTCCATCAGGCCGGGTAATACGAAATGGTCGCGCAGGTCGATCACTTCCACGCCGCCCTCGAATCCGTCCGGGGCTGAAAACCCATCCCGGACTTCCGTGATCACGCCATCCTCGATGACCACGGTCTGGTTGGCGCGCGGTGCCTCCGGCGGCACTGCCAGCAGCGTGCCGGCGTAGATGATCTGGGTGTCGGCCCAGGAGGACGACCAGGCCATGGACCAGGCCATCAGGGCGGAAAAGAGGAGGCGACTGCTCATTTATTGTTCTCCGAAAGGTTTGTGCCGGATGCGAAGGAGCGACAATATAACAGAGCGCGGTTTCAGCGGGAGTCAATCCATGCAGGGCAACAAGAGACCAGAGATGACTGCCATCAGGCCAATCCTCTCATGACGGGCTGGCTGCTGGCTGTCCTGCTGTCGGCGCCCGGCGATATATTCCGCTGCGTATCGGACGAAGGATCGGTGCATTTCCAGGACCAGCCGTGTCCCGGGGAGCAGGCGGCGGCCCTGCGCAGTGGCGGGGGTTCGCTCAGCGAGGCACGGTTGAGGGAATGGCTGCGAAAGCAGGGTGCAGCGCCACAGGCGCCGTCCACCCGCAACAGGGCGGTTTCAGGCCATCGGCCACAATCATCCGGCGGTGATCGCCGGGTCAACCTGGGGCCACTGCCGGCGATTCCCGCCGGTGAGGCCGCCCTGGCCAGCTGTTCCCAGCGATTCCTGGTTTGCGCCGACGGCGACGATGTTCGGATGGACCGATGTATCGCGGGTGTACCGCGATGTGAGGAGGGTGCGGTCGCCGAATGCTGTGCCGGTGGCTTCCTGGAACGCTACCAACTGCTGCGGCAGCGCAGCGTCAGCGGCCCGGCGGCGGTGCGGTATGCCCTGCTGGGGACGGATTGAATCTCAGTCGAAGGGCCACAGCCGGCGCAGGAGGCTTTCCTTCTCGTAACGCCCGGTGATGTAGGGGTGTTCGGGATAGTTGAGCCGCAAGACCCGGTAGGCGTCCTCGGACAGTTCCGGAAACTCCAGCAGCTCGTAGGCCTCGGTCATGATGGCCAGGGCATCACCGGACTGGGGCGCCTCCTGGTAGTTTTCCACCACGTACTTGGCCCGGTTGGCGGCCGCGATGTAAGCCTTGCGGCGCATGTAATAGCGCGCCACCTCCACTTCGTAGGCCGCCATCTCATCGCGCAGGTACAGCATGCGGTCCCTGGCATCCTCGGCGTAGCGGCTGTCGGGGTAGCGCTGGATCAACTCACCGAAGGAGCGGAAGGCATCCCTGGCAAACTCCAGGTCCCGGTTGCTGGTGGATATGCCCAGCAGGCGGGTCAGCACCCCGCGGTTGCGAGAGAAGCCGATCAGCCCTTTCAGGTAGTAGGCGTAGTCGGCGTTCTGGTGGGTGGGGTAGGTACGCAGGAATCGGTCCAGGGTGGCGTCGGCCAGCTCCGGGTCAAAGTTCTTGAAGTAGCTGTAGGCCAGTTCCAGCTGGGACTGCTCGGCATAGCGGCCGAAGGGAAAGCGGGACTGCAGCAGGCGGTACTGGCGGATGGCGCGCTCGTAGGAGCCATTGTTCATGGCCTTCTTGGCGTTCTCGTAGAGTTCCACGGCGGTGATGCTCTCGTCTTCCACCACGTCGCCGTCGCCGCGACAGCCCGTCAGGGCGACGAGGCTCACCAACAACAGTAGTATTGCGTGTCTGAATGAGAGCATTGAAATCATGTTATCGCTGGCACCGGCCACGTAGAGCGGCGCATCATACCCAAAATCAATCCATCAAGCATGCCCGAAACCCTTGAACAAACCGTTGCCGTAACGCCGGAATTCGCCGGCAACCGCTTGGACCAGTGCCTGGCAGCGATGTTCCCGGAGTTTTCCCGGGCGCGGCTGCAGCGCTGGGTGCGCCAGGGACACATCCTGGTGGACGGGCGCCAGGTCAAACCCGGGTTCAAGCTGACAGGCGCTGAAAGCATCCACCTCTCGGTGGCGCTGGACGCGGTCGATCCGGACCAGGCCCCGCCGGCAGATCCCATCCAGCTGGACATTGTTCACCAGGACGAATCCGTGCTGGTCATCAACAAACCAGCGGGCCTGGTGGTGCATCCCGCAGCGGGCCACGCCCGGGGCACCCTGCAGAATGCCCTGGTTTTCCTGGATGAGAAGCTGGCGGCGGTGCCCCGCTGCGGCATTGTGCACCGGCTGGACAAGCTCACCAGCGGCATCATGGTGGTGGCCCGGACTCTCAGTGCTCACGCCAGCCTGGTGGAGCAGCTCCAGCAGCGCAGCATGAGTCGCCAGTATCTGGCGCTGGTGTATGGCGCCCTGGTCAGCGGCGGCAGCGTGGATGAGCCCATTGGCAGGCATCCCAGAGACCGCAAGAAAATGGCCGTGCACGAGCTGGGGAAGCCGGCGGTGACCCACTACCGCATCAACCGCAGGTTCCGCGACTTCACCCTGCTGGACGTTCACCTGGAAACAGGGCGAACCCACCAGATCCGGGTGCATATGAACCACGTGCATCACCCGCTGGTGGGCGATCCGGTCTATGGCGTACGCCTGCGCCTGCCGGCGGGGGCCGGAGAGACGCTGCAGACCGCCCTGCGTGGATTCGGCCGCCAGGCTCTGCACGCCGCCCGGCTGGCGTTCCACCATCCGGCAATGGGAGAACCGGTTGAGTACCGGGCAGCCGTCCCTGAGGACATGGGTCAGCTTATCCAGGCCCTGGACCAGGAACCCAGCCAGCGACCATGAGCTGGATTGAACCCCAGTGGCCGGTGCCGGCGTCGGTAGCCGCAATCAGCACCCTGCGAACCGGCGGGGTGAGCCAGGCGCCGTTCGACTCGTTCAACCTGGGCGCCGGCAGCGGCGATGATCCCAACGCCGTAGCCGCCAACCGGGAGCGGTTGCGGCTGGAGGCTGGTTTGCCCGGCGAACCCTGCTGGCTGCGCCAGGTACACGGCACCCGCTGCGTGGAAGCCGGCCCGGGCGAACCCGAAGCCGACGCCAGCTGGACCGCCGACACCGGTACCGTGCTGGCCATCCTGACCGCCGACTGCCTGCCGGTACTGCTGTATTCCGGCGAGGCGCTTGCCGCGGTTCACGCCGGCTGGCGCGGTCTCTGTGCCGGCATTATCGAGCAGACATTAGTCACCATGCCGGGCTACGTGGGCCGCACCGTGGCCTGGCTGGGCCCCGCAATCGGGTCCGGGGCCTATGAGGTCGGGGAAGAAGTTCGCTCGGCCGCCATCGGGGAGGTGCCCGAAGACGGGGATTGTTTTGTCGCGACCCGGCCCGGGCACTGGCTGATGGACCTGTATGGCCTGGCCCGGCGCCGGCTGCAGCGGGCCGGTGTCAGCGTGGTGACCGGCGGTGACTACTGTACCCACTCCGAACCCGAGCGCTTTTTCTCTTTTCGGCGCGACGGGCAGACCGGCCGTATGGCCACCCTGGTGTGGCTGCGTTAGGAGGCCATTCCTTCCTTCAAATTCAGCAGCTTACCTTGAAAAACGGCTTTTTTGACTCTACCTCAACCTGCAGATGATTCCCCGCGGGGAAGGCAAGAATTTCGAGGTATTGCAATGCGAATGGACAAGCTGACCAGCAAGTTTCAGCTGGCCCTGGCGGATGCCCAGTCCCTGGCCGTGGGGCGGGATCACGCCATGATCGAGCCGGCCCATCTGATGGTGGCGCTGCTGGACCAGGAGGGCGGCATCGTCCGCCAGTTGCTGGCCCAGGCCGGGATCAACGTCAACTTTCTGCGCTCCCAGCTGGGGGAAAAGATCGACGGTATGCCGTCCGTGTCGGGTAACGCCGGCCAGGTCAATATTTCCAATGACCTGGGCAAGCTGCTGAACCTGTGTGACAAGCTGGCCCAGAAGCGGGACGACCAGTTCATCGCGTCCGAGCTGTTCGTGCTGGCTGCGCTGGATGCCGGCGGCGACCTGGGCGACATGCTGAAGAAGGCCGGCGCCAACCGCGACGCCATCGAGAAGGTCATCGACGAGTGGCGCGGCGGCCAGTCCATCGACGACGCCAACGCTGAGGACCAGCGCCAGGCCCTGGAGCGGTACACCATCGACCTGACCGAGCGGGCCGAGCAGGGCAAATTGGACCCGGTGATTGGCCGGGACGACGAAATCCGCCGCTGTATCCAGGTGCTGCAGCGCCGGACCAAGAACAACCCGGTGCTGATCGGTGAGCCCGGCGTGGGCAAGACCGCCATTGCCGAGGGTCTGGCCCAGCGCATAGTCAACGGTGAGGTTCCCGAAGGGCTGAAAAACAAGCGCCTGCTGGTGCTGGATATGGGCGCCCTGATCGCCGGCGCCAAGTTCCGCGGTGAGTTCGAGGAGCGGCTCAAGGCCGTGCTCAACGACCTGTCCAAGCAGGAGGGCCAGATCGTCCTGTTCATCGACGAGATCCACACCATGGTGGGAGCCGGCAAGGCCGAGGGTTCCATGGATGCGGGCAATATGCTTAAACCCGCCCTGGCGCGTGGTGAGCTGCACTGCATCGGCGCCACCACCCTGGACGAGTACCGTAAGCACGTGGAAAAGGACGCCGCCCTGGAGCGACGTTTCCAGAAGGTATTTGTGGGTGAGCCCAGCGTGGAAGACACCGTGGCCATCCTGCGCGGGCTGAAGGAACGTTACGAGGTGCACCACGGCGTGGACATCACCGATCCGGCCATCGTGGCCGCGGCGACCCTGTCCCACCGCTACATCAGCGACCGCAAGCTGCCGGACAAGGCCATCGACCTGATGGACGAAGCCGCCAGCCGCATCCGCATGGAAATCGACTCCAAGCCGGAAGAGATGGACCGCCTGGAGCGCAAGCTGATCCAGCTCAAGATCCAGCGCGAGGCACTGAACAAGGAATCCGACGAGGCGTCGAAAAAACGCCTGGCTGAACTGGAAGCCCAGATCAACGAGATGGACCGGGAGTTTTCCGACCTGGAAGAAATCTGGCGCGCGGAAAAAGCCAGCCTGCAGGGCGCCACCAGCATAAAAGAAGACCTGGAGCGGGCCCGCATCGAACTGGAGACCGCCATGCGGGCCCAGGACCTGGCGCGCATGTCCGAACTGCAGTACGGGCGGATTCCTGCCCTGGAAAAACAGCTGGAAGAAGCCGCGGCCGGTGAGCAGCGGGAAGCCAAGCTGCTGCGCAACAAGGTCACCGACGAGGAAATCGCCGAGGTAGTAGCCCGCTGGACCGGTATTCCGGTATCGCGGATGCTGGAAGGTGAGCGTGACAAGCTGCTGCGGATGGAGGAAGAGATCCACCATCGCGTGGTGGGCCAGGAAGAGGCTGTGTCGGCGGTGGCCGACGCCATTCGCCGCTCACGGGCCGGCCTGTCCGACCCCAACCGGCCCAACGGTTCATTCCTGTTCCTGGGCCCCACCGGCGTCGGTAAGACCGAGCTGTGCAAGGCCCTGGCGGAGTTCCTGTTCGACACCGAAGATGCCCTGGTGCGCATTGATATGTCGGAGTTCATGGAAAAGCACTCCGTGGCCCGGCTCATCGGCGCGCCGCCGGGCTACGTGGGCTACGAGGAGGGCGGTTACCTGACCGAAGCCGTGCGGCGCCGGCCTTATTCCGTGATCCTGCTGGACGAGGTGGAAAAAGCCCATGCCGACGTGTTCAACGTGCTGCTGCAGGTGCTGGACGACGGCCGCCTGACCGACGGACAGGGCCGCACCGTGGATTTCCGCAACTGCGTCGTGGTGATGACCTCCAACCTGGGCAGTCACGTGATTCAGGACCTGGCCATTGATGACCAGGGTGATGAACAGTACGACCAGATGCGCGCCGCGGTCATGGAGATCGTGGGGCAGCACTTCCGGCCCGAGTTCATCAACCGGGTGGACGAGATGGTGGTGTTCCATCCGCTGCTGCAGGACCAGATCCGGCAGATCGCAAAGATCCAGGTGACCCAGCTGGCCCGCCGCATGGCCGAGGCCGGCCTGACCCTGGAGATCAGCGATGCCGCCCTGGATCTCCTGGGCGAAGCTGGATTCGATCCCGTCTACGGCGCCCGACCGCTGAAGCGCGCCATCCAGCAGCAGCTGGAAAATCCCCTGGCCCAGAGCATCCTGGGCGGCGATTTCGCTGCCGGAGACGTGGTCGCTGTAGATGTGGCCGATGGTCAGCTCAACTTCAGCAAAGGTCAGCCGAAACTTGAAGCAGTGAGCTGAAGGCCCTATTTTGACGGGTTTGGACAGATAGGCCGGCGTGGCCTGGAACGGAAGAGAAGTCCCATGCCGATTTACGAATATCGCTGCCAGTCGTGTGAGCACGAGCTGGAAGCCATCCAGAAGTTTTCAGACGACCCTTTGACGGATTGCCCGGAATGCAGTGAGCCGTCACTGAAAAAGCTGGTGTCTGCGGCTGCTTTTCGCCTGAAAGGCGGCGGCTGGTACGAGACCGACTTCAAGTCCGGTTCCAAGAAGAACCTGGTGGACGGCGGCAAGGACGGCAAGTCCGACAGCAAGTCGGCCGAAAAATCCGGCAAGTCCGGCTCCGGCGGCGAGTCGGAAAGCAAATCCGGGGGCAAATCCGGCGGCAAATCCGGGGGCGACTCCAATAAGTCTAATGGAAATAATTCGGCTGCCAGCGCGGCCTGATTGCGGCAGTACAGCAATTCACGGCCCGCGCCCATCAGGACGCGGGCTTTTTTTTGGCAGGAGCGGATCCAGGCGGGTTGCGGCGGGTCCAGAGAGGGCCTAGCATCCCCGCTCCCTGGGTCACAAACAAGAGAAATTTTGGGAACAACCATGCGCACTCATTATTGCGGACAGGTCACCGATAGCCTGGCGGATTCCGAGGTCACGGTATGCGGCTGGGTGGATACCCGGCGGGATCACGGCGGGGTGATTTTTGTCGATCTGCGCGATCACACCGGCAAAGTGCAGGTGGTCATCGAGCCGGAGCAGCAGGAGGCCTTCAACGCCAGCCAGGGTACCCGCAACGAGTACTGCCTGCGGGTGGTGGCAAAGGTGCGCAGGCGCCCCGAGGGCATGGTCAATCCGGAGCTGGCGACCGGCGCCATCGAACTGGTGGCCAGCCACGTCGACGTGCTCAACCCGGCAGCGCCGCTGCCGTTCCAGCTGGATGAAAACGCCAACGAGGAAATTCGCCTGCGCTACCGTTACCTGGACCTGCGCCGGGACGAGATGCAGCACGCTATCCGCATGCGCAGCCGGTTGACCCGTGCCCTGCGGGACTACCTGGACGGCCACGAGTTCCTGGATATCGAAACGCCCATCCTGACCCGGGCGACCCCCGAAGGTGCGCGGGACTACCTGGTGCCCAGCCGGGTCAACCAGGGACAGTTTTACGCACTGCCCCAGTCGCCCCAGCTGTTCAAGCAGATCCTGATGATGTCGGGCATGGACCGTTACTACCAGATCGCCCGCTGCTTCCGCGACGAAGACCTGCGCGCCGACCGCCAGCCGGAATTCACCCAGCTGGATATCGAGATGGCTTTCGTGGAGCGGGAAGACGTGCTCAACCTGGCTGAGGGCCTGATCCGCCAGGCGTTCAAGGGCACCATCGACGCGGAGCTGGCGGATCCGTTCCCCCGCATGAGTTACGCCGAGGCCCTGCGCCGTTATGGCTCCGATAAGCCGGACCTGCGCAACCCGCTGGAGCTGGTGGACGTGGCCGAGCATCTCAAGCACGTGGAGTTCAAGGTGTTTGCCGGTCCCGCCAACGATCCCCATGGCCGGGTGGCCGTGCTCAGGGCCCCGGGCGGGGCCAGCCTGACCCGCAAGCAGATTGACGGCTACGGCGATTACGTGGCGCGTTATGGCGCTCGGGGCCTGGCCTGGATCAAGGTCAACGACATCAGCCAGGGCGCCGAGGGCCTGCAGTCGCCCATCGTCAAGTTCCTGGACCCCACCGCCATTGACGGCATCCTGCAGGCCGCCGGGGCCGCTGACGGCGATCTGCTGTTTTTCGGCGCCGGCGATTATCGCGTGGTGTCGGAGTTCATGGGCGCCCTGCGCAACCGGGTGGGTCGCGACCTGGGCCTGCTGGAATCCGGCTGGCGGCCGCTGTGGGTGCTGGAGTTCCCCATGTTCGAGTGGGATGAGGGTGCGCACCGCTGGTTTTCCATGAACCACCCGTTCACGGCCCCGGTCAGCACGGATGCCGAAGAGGTCGCCAATGATCCCGGCGCGGCTATTTCGAAAGGTTACGACATGGTGGTGAACGGCTGGGAACTGGGCGGCGGCTCCATTCGTATTCACGACCAGGCCATGCAGTCCGCCATGCTGGAGCTGCTGGGTATCGGCGAAGAAGAGGCCCGGGACAAGTTCGGCTTTCTGCTGGAGGCCCTGCGCTACGGCTGCCCGCCCCACGGCGGCATTGCCTTCGGGGTGGACCGCATTGCCGCCATGATGGCCGGCACCGAGTCCATCCGCGACGTCATCGCGTTTCCCAAGACCACCTCGGCCTCGGACATGATGACCGAGGCGCCGTCCAGCGTGTCCACCGAGCAGCTGCGTGAGCTGAGCATCAACGTCATCAAGAAGCCCGGCGCCAGTTCATGAACCTGCTCTGGCGGATGTACCAGCGCGAGGACAACAAGCTGGCGCGCAGCCAGTCTGCCCGGGCCGCCCGCCAGTCAGACCGCACCGCCCAGTCCCTGGCCGACCTGGAGGGCAAGGTGGACCAGCTGGCGTTGACCTGCCAGGCCCTGTGGGAACTGGTACGGGAAAAAACCGACCTGGACGACAGCGACATCCTGGAGCGGATCAGCGAGGTGGACCTGCGCGACGGCACTGCCGACGGCAGGATGACCGCCCAGGTGCAGGAATGCGCCAGCTGCCATCGGGTTCTGCACCGCCGGCACCGTCGCTGCATGTATTGTGGCGCTGCTGCTCCGACTCAGGACGTATTCGATCTATAGCAAATGAGACGGCCCGGAGGGTGATAAAATCCCCGGGATCTTTCAGGAGGATGAACTGCCATGGCAGGTCATAGTAAATGGGCCAATATCCAGCACAGAAAAAAGGCCCAGGATAAGAAGCGCGGCAAGATCTTCACCCGGGTGATCCGCGAGATCAGCGTGGCGGCCCGGGCCGGCGGCGGCGATCCCGACGCCAACCCCCGGCTGCGCCTGGCCCTGGACAAGGCCAACGCCGCCAACATGCCAAAGGACACCATTGAGCGCGCCATCAAGAAAGCCACCGGCGAACTGGAAGGCGTCAATTACGAGGAAATCCGCTACGAGGGATACGCGCCGGGCGGCGTGGCGGTGATGGTGGACTGCCTCACCGACAACAAGAACCGCACCGTGGCCGAGGTGCGCCACGCCTTCACCAAGCACGGTGGAACCCTGGGTACCGACGGATCGGTCAGCTACCTGTTCACCAAGCAGGGTGTGATCACTTTTGCCCCGGGCTCTGACGAAGACGCCATTATGGAGGTGGCCCTGGAGTTTGGGGCCGAGGACGTCACCAGCGACGACGATGGCGCTGTCGAGGTGATCACCGGCCCCGACGAGTTCGAGGCGGTCAATAACGGTTTGCGCGAAGCCGGCCTGGAGCCCGCTGACGCGGAGGTCACCATGCGCCCGGCCACCCAGGTGGAACTGGATGTCGAGGCCGGAGAGAAGGTGCTGAGCATGCTGGACCGTCTGGAAGATCTGGACGACACCCAGGGCGTCTACTCCAACGCCGAGATCCCGGCCGAGGCCTATAGCGACTGATGGGCCGCCTGATGGTGCAGAATCCTTGACCCGCATCCTGGGCATCGATCCTGGCTCGGTGGTAACGGGGATCGGTATCATCGAATCCAGCGGCAACCAGCTGCGCCACATCCATCACCATGCCCTCAAGGTCAGTCGGGAGACGTTTCCCCTGCGGCTGCGCGCTATTTTTGACGGCATCGTGGACATCATCGAACAGTACCGGCCCGAGGAAGTGGCGGTGGAGCAGGTATTCGTCAGCCGTAACCCCGAGTCGGCCCTGAAGCTGGGCCAGGCCCGGGGCGCCGCCATCTGCGCGGCCCTGTCCCGGGACTGCGTTATTGCCGAATACTCACCCCGCTCCATCAAGCAGGCCCTGGTGGGCAAAGGCAGCGCCGACAAGACCCAGGTCGCCCACATGGTGGGAGTGCTGCTGAACATCCGCACGGAGATGGAAGCTGACGCCTCCGATGCCCTGGGGGTCGCTATCTGCCACGCCCATCACCGGGAAAGTGCAGTTCGTCTTGGCGGAGTGCGGGCGTGATCGGACGGCTGCGGGGTACCCTGGAAGACAAGCAGCCACCCTGGCTGTTGATCGACGTTAATGGCGTGGGCTACGAGGTCGAGGCACCCCTGTCGGTATTCTTCGACCTGCCGGCCCAGGGCCAGCCGCTGACCCTGCTGACCCACCTGATCGTCAAGGAAGACGGCCACAGCCTGTACGGCTTCCTCAGCGCTGACGACCGCAGCCTGTTCCGCAGCCTGCTCAAGGTCAGCGGCGTCGGCGCCAAGCTGGCCCTGGCCATCCTGTCCGGCGTGTCGGTGGACGAGTTCGTACGGCTGGTCAACGAAGGTGACACAGCGGCCCTGACCCGGGTCCCCGGTATCGGCAAGAAAACCGCCGAGCGCCTGATCGTGGAGATGCGCGACCGCATCACCGACCTGGGTGGCGGCGCCCCCGCGGTGCTGCCCGGAATCGACCCGGGTGGCCGGTCCAGGGATCCCGTAACCGAGGCCAGCGAGGCCCTGAAATCCCTGGGCTATAAACCCGCAGAGGTTTCGCGTATGGTGCGGCAGGTATCCGGCGGCGCGGAGCTGAGCGCCGAGGAAATCATACGCCAGGCGCTGCAGTCCCAGGTGAAGTCGTCCTGACGAACGGGGCACCCCATGACCTCCGAAAACGACAACGATAACGACAAAGATTCAGAGAAAAATCCTGGCGACGACAAGAAGCGGCTGCTGGACCCAAAGGCGGGTGACGAGGAAGCCCAGGCGGAGCTGTCCCTGCGCCCGCGCAGCCTGGAGGAATACCTGGGCCAGCCTGCTGTCAAGGAGCAGATGGAGATCTTCATCCAGGCCGCGGGCCGTCGTGGCGACGCGCTGGACCACGTGCTGATTTTCGGCCCGCCGGGGCTGGGCAAAACCACCCTGTCCCACGTGGTGGCCAACGAGCTGGGGGTCAACATGAAACAGACCTCCGGGCCGGTACTGGAGCGGGCCGGCGACCTGGCGGCGCTGCTGACCAACCTGCAGCCCCGGGACGTGCTGTTCGTGGACGAGATTCACCGGCTGTCACCGGTGGTGGAAGAAGTCCTGTATCCGGCCCTGGAAGACTTCCAGATCGACATCATGATCGGCGAGGGGCCGGCCGCCCGCTCCATCAAGCTGGACCTGCCGCCGTTTACCCTGATTGGCGCCACCACCCGGGCCGGACTGCTGACCTCACCCCTGCGGGACCGCTTTGGGATTGTCCAGCGCCTGGAGTTCTACTCGGTTGACGAACTGACGGAAATCGTCAAGCGGTCGGCCGGGATCCTGGGCGTGTCCTGCGATGATGTCGGCGCCGAGGAACTGGCGCGGCGATCACGAGGCACTCCGCGCATTGCCAATCGCCTGCTGCGGCGGGTGCGGGACTACGCCGAGATCAAGGGTGACGGCAAGGTGACCCGGGACATCGCCTGTGCCGCCCTGGATATGTTGAAGGTGGATCAGTCCGGACTGGACGCTCAGGACCGCCGCCTGCTGAAAATCATGATCGACAATTTCGACGGCGGCCCGGTGGGGGTGGACAGCCTGGCGGCCGCCATCAGCGAGGAGCGCGACACCATCGAAGACGTGATTGAGCCTTACCTGATCCAGCAGGGCTTCCTGGCGCGAACGCCCCGGGGCCGGATTGTTACCTCCAAGGCTTACCAGCATTTTGGCCTGACCAAACCCAACGGCCACGGCGGTGACCTGTTCGATGGCTGACAGCCCGGTCCCGGATTTCACCTGGCGGGTGCGGGTCTACTGGGAAGACACCGACGGCGAGGGTGTGGTGTTCTACGCCAACTACTTTCGCTTTCTCGAGCGTGCCCGCACCGAATGGCTGCGGCAGAAAGGTATCGTCCAGAGCCGCATGCAGCAGGATATCGGCGCCGTTCTGGTGGTCAAAAATCTGCAGGCGGACTTCATCCAGGCGGCCCGGCTGGACGATGAGCTGGACGTCACCGTCACCATGCTGGGCCGCGGCGGCGCCAGCATGACCCTGGGCCAGGACATCAACCGGGTGGCCGACGGCGCGCCGGTGCTGAAGTCCACCCTGAAAGCTGCCTGCCTGGACGGGGAGAAATGGACGCCGATACGCTTTCCGCCGCAGCTGAAAAAGGCTTTGACATAAAATTAACAGCAAAATAACCCATGCCCGTCATCTCTGGATTCACAATGCCAAACAATAATAAAGAAAACAGGAACACCACCCATGCAGTCTGAGCTGTCGCTGATTGAACTGGTCCTGGGGGCCAGTCTGCCGGTGAAGGCGGTCATGCTGATCCTGCTGGGCGCCTCCATTGCCTCCTGGATCATCATTTTTCGCCGCCGCCAGATCATTTCCCGGGCCCGCAAGCGTGCTGACGAGTTCGAGGAGCGTTTCTGGTCCGGGGTGGACCTGGCCGCGCTTTTTCGGGAAATCAGCGGCGAGCGAGCCCAGGTCAGTGGCATGGAATCCATCTTTGAGGCCGGGTTCCGGGAGTTCGCCCGCCTGCGCCAGGGCCGCCGCCAGGACGCCACCCGGCTGTTGGAAGGGTCCGAACGCGCCATGCGGGTGGCCCTGGCCCGTGAGCTGGACCGGCTGGAACAGCACCTGAGCTTCCTGGCCACGGTGGGGTCCACCAGCCCCTACGTAGGTCTGTTCGGAACGGTCTGGGGCATCATGATTTCCTTCCAGGCCCTGTCCAGCGTTAACCAGGCCACTATTGCCATGGTGGCGCCGGGCATATCCGAGGCCCTGGTGGCCACCGCCATGGGTCTGTTTGCCGCTATACCGGCGGTGGTGGCCTACAACAAGTTTTCCAGCGAGGTGGAGCGGCTGGAGGGTCGTTACGACACCTTCAAGGAAGAGTTTTCCACCATCCTGCACCGCCAGGCGGACCTCGAGGACTGAAGTGACCCGCAAACGCCGCAAACCGATGTCGGAGATCAACGTGGTCCCTTACATCGACGTCATGCTGGTGCTGCTGATCATTTTCATGATCACCGCGCCCCTGCTGCAGCTGGGCGTGGAAATTGAGCTGCCCGAGGCCGACGCGGCGCCCATGGAGCAGCAGAGCGATGAACCCGTGGTGGTCAACGTCCGCGCCAACGGTGACCTGTACCTGTCCCTGGACGGCGTGGCTGAGCTGATCGACGAGCAATCCCTGATCGAAAAGGTCTCGGCCTTTGTCCGGCGCAATCCGGATATCCAGGTGCTGATCGGCGGGGACCGCAGCGTCGACTACGGCCGCGTATACGCCGCCATGGTAGCGCTGCAGAAGGCCGGGGTGCCCCAGGTGGGGCTGATGTCCGATCCCCTGGAGACCGAGGAGCCGTGAACCAGTCCCTGGCCATGGACCGGACGGTGGCGGTGCTGGAGTCCCTCGGCATCCACGCGGTGTTCGGGGTCATCATGGTGTTCGGGCTGTCAGTTTCCAGTAAGACCATCAAGCCGGAGTTTCCCACCATCCAGGCCGTGGTGGTGGATACCTCGGCCATCGTCGAGGCCCGTGAGCAGAAGCGCCAGGAAGAGCTGAACGCCCAGCGGGAGGCCGCCGCCGAGCGGCGGCGCCAGCAGGAGGCCGAGCGCAAGCGGGAGGTGGAGCAGCAGCGCCGGGAGCAGGAAGCCATCGAGCAGCGGCGCCAGGCCGAAGAAGCCGCCCGCATCCGGCAGCAGCGGGAACAGGAGCGGCTGAAGCAGCTGGAGCAGCAGAAGGAAGACCTGCGCCGCCAGCGCCAGGAGATCGAAAACCAGCGCATCCAGCAGGAGCGCGAGTACCAGCAGGCCCAGGATCGCCGGCGTCAGCAGGACCTGGATCGCCAGCGGCAGCTTGAGCTGGAGCGGATGCAGCAGCTGGCAGCCCTGGAGAACCAGGAGCGGCAGTCGGCCCAGGAGCTGACCCTGCAGCAGGAGTGGGTGGCGGTCATTGCCGCTATCGTGCGGCAGAACTGGAGAAAGCCGCCCACGGCCAAAAAAGGCGAGCGCTGCCAGGTCCGGGTGAACCAATTGCCCGGTGGTGATGTCATTAATGCATCGCTGGTGGCGGGCTGTAATGTGGACGAGGTCACAAAACGGTCCATCGTGGATGCCGTGCTCCGTTCGGAACCGTTACCCTACAAGGGTTATGAAAAAGTCTTCCGGCGGCAACTGACTTTCGAATTTCTGGTGGATTGACGATGACCGTGATGCAGCTGTGTTTGAGAGTGACCCTGGCCGTAACCCTGGCGGCGGCTCTGATGTCCAGTGCTGCGGCCCGTGACGATGAGCTGATCATTCAGATCACCCCCGCCGGCGAGGCGGCCACGCCAATCGCCGTAGTCCCGTTCCTGTGGAGCGCTGCCGGCGTGCCCGGCGAAACCGACATGTCCAAGGTCATCAGTGATGACCTGGCCCGCAGCGGCCAGTTCAACCCGCTGCCCCTGCGCGACATGGTGGAGCGGCCCTCGCGGCTGCCCGACGTCAACTACGGCCTGTGGCGGCGCCTGGAAGTCAACTACCTGGTGATCGGTGAAATCACGGGCAGCCCGCTGGACGGCTACGAGATTCGCATGCACCTGCTGGACGTGGTGTCCGGCGAAGCGCTCACCAGCCTGGTTTTCGGGGCTCGCGCCGGCGGCCTGCGCTACACCGCCCACCACATTGCCGACACCATATATGAAGAGCTGCTGGAAGTGCCCGGGTTTTTCCGCACCCGGATTGCCTACATCACCGCCGAAGGCGAGGGTGACAACACCAGCTATTCGCTGATGGTGGCCGATGCTGACGGCTTCAATCCCCAGCCCATCGTGCGCTCGCGGGAGCCGCTGCTGTCGCCTGCCTGGTCGCCGGACGCGAGCCGGCTGGCTTACGTATCCTTCGAGCAGGGCAACTCGTCCATCTTCATCCAGGAACTGGCCACCGGCCAGCGCGAGCAGGTGGCCCGCTTTCGGGGGATCAACGGCGCGCCGTCGTTTTCGCCCGACGGCCGGCGCCTGGCCCTGACCCTGTCGCGTACCGGCAATCCCGAGATCTACGTGATGGACCTCAGCAGCCGCCGTCTCCGCCAGATCACCAACCACTGGGCCATCGATACCGAGCCGGTGTGGGCCCCGGACGGGCAGACTCTGGTGTTTACCTCGGACCGCGGCGGCAAGCCCCAGCTGTACCAGGTCTCGGTGAGCGGTGACGGCAAACCCCAGCGCGTCACCCGCCAGGGGGACTACAACGCCCGCGCCTCCATGTCGCCCAGCGGCGACCGGGTGGCGCTGGTCAGCGGCACCGCCGAGGACTACCGAATTGCCCTGATGGATCGCGAAACCTACCTCATGCAGATCGTATCCGACGGCCCGCTGGACGAGTCGCCCAGTTTTGCGCCCAATGGTAGGATGGTGCTCTACGCTTCAAGACGAGGACAGCAAGGTGTATTATCCGCGGTTCCGGTGTACGGTGCTGCGGCTGCGGGACATACCGCGCACCAGCTGATTTATTCGGACGGCCATATCCGCGAGCCGGCATGGTCGCCCCTCAGACAATAACCCAACTGTTGATGCAATCTCTTAAGGGGACTTGGAAGATGACGAATGTGACCCGTACGGTCTTAGTGGCACTGATTACCCTGGGCCTGGCGGCCTGTGCCAGCAAGGAAACTGCACCCGTTGAGGATACCTCGACGCCGGAACCCATGCCGGAACCGGAGCCTGTGGTGGAAACCACCGGCTACCAGGGCCCCACTGACTACACCAGCAAGGAAGGCCTGGATGACCCCCGCAACCTGCTGTCCAAGCGGGTCATCTACTTCGACTTCGACAAGTCCAACGTCAAGCCGGAATACCGGGAAATCCTGTCGGCCCACGCCACCTACATGGCGGCCAACGGTGGCGCGCGGGTTACCCTGGAAGGTCATGCCGACGAGCGCGGCACCCGGGAGTACAACCTGGGGCTGGGCGAGCGTCGCGGCAACTCGGCCATGGGTCTGCTGGACGCCCAGGGCGCTGCTTCCAACCAGCTGTCTGTGGTGTCCTACGGCGAGGAACGCCCGGTCTCTACCTGCAGCAACGAAAGCTGCTGGTCGCGCAATCGCCGGGTGGAGATCGTCTACACCCGCGTCCAATGATTCGACGAACCAGCTTCGCAGGACTGACGGCAGCCGCTCTGGCTGCCGTTGTCTTTACGGCTCCCGCCACCGCCCAGCGCCAGCGCGAAACCCTGTCTGACCGGGTAGAGCGGCTGGAGCGCCAGCTCGGCAGCGGTACCGGTGCAGCGGTGGATGACGCCGACGCGCGCCAGACCCTGGCCAATATGATGATCACCATCACCGAGCTGCAACAGGAGATCCGGGAGCTGCGCGGACTGGTGGAAGAGCAGTCCTTTGAGATTGAGCAGCTCAGGTCCAGCCAGCGGGAGCAGTACCTGGACCTGGATCAACGGCTGTCCAGCGGGGCACCGGTTCAACTGGGTCCTGATGGCCTGCCCGTCACCCGTCCCATGACCCCCGGGATGGGCCAACCTGCCGGTCAGCCCGTGCAGGCGGGGCCGGTTCCCTTTGACCCCGGCCCTTCGCCCTCAACACAGCCGGTGCGGGAAATTGTGAGCCAGGAGCGGCCCGAGGTCCGGCCCCCTATCGAAGCCCAGCTGCAGACCACGGGCCTGGGTGCCGACCCCAACCAGGATATCCAGCCGGTTTTGGACCCGGCTGCTGAAAAAGATGCCTATGACGCGGCCTTTGCGGCCCTGAAAGAAGGCCGCTACGCCGAGTCAGCCCGCCTGTTCGACGCGTTTGTTGACCGCTTCCCCGGCGGCGAGTACGCCGACAATGCCCAGTACTGGCTGGGTGAGTCCTACTACGTCACCGGCAATTACCGCATTGCGCTGGACTCCTTCCAGCAACTCATTGCCCGCTTCCCCCAGAGCAACAAGACCCCCGACGCCAAGCTCAAGCTGGGTTTCACCTACTACGAGCTGAAGCAGTGGGATGCCGCGGAGAATATGCTGAACGAGGTGCTGCAGCAGTTCCCGGGAACGACGGTGTCTAGGTTGGCGGAGAATCGGCTTCGGACGATGCGCATAGAAGGGCACATTAACTGATTCCTGGGGAACGGCTGCTTTGCAGCCTGGGGAACGCTCGCTGCGCGAGCTGGGGAACGCGCCCTTCGGTCGCTGGGAAACGCTCGCTTCGCGAGCTGTGATGTGTCGGCTCGCTTCGCATCGCCGGTGTGTTTCGCCTCAGATTTTCCCAGCCCCAATCAGGTTTTCAATTGGCTGAATGCCCCCGCTGTCGCTCGCTTTTTTCCCCAGCGCGCAATTCGCGCGTTTTCAACGCGGTTACCGCGCGTTCCTCAGGGCGCGTAGCGGCCATTCCCCAGCTCCCGCAGGGCGCGTTCCCCAGCTCGCGTGAGCGAGCGTTTCCCAGACCGCGTCAGCGGTCGTTCCCCAGGCTGCAAAGCAGCCGTTCCCCAAGGTTCTACCTTTCAAAATCCACCGGCTTATCACTCAACGGCACCATCTCAGCATTACGCTCAAACAGGCTGTCCGCAACATCCGGATAATCCACCGCCATCTCAAGCCCCGTCTTCCTTTCAAACTCCTCGAAACTCAACGTCAACGCTCCACCCGCAGCGGTGCTGGTTGGAACGAACTGGCAGTCCGGGCAGAAGCCGTTGACGGACAGCATGTCCACCGCGCCGGTCTGGCTGTTGGTGGATTGGCCGATGGTCCAGCGGGGTTGGTTGTTGGCGTCGTAGAAGTAGGCGACCACCACGCGAACGTCCCCGCGGGTGTCGATGGTGAGGCCGTAGCCGGGTTCTGCCGGGTCGAACCACAGGCCGGTGTACTGGCGCAGGGTGCGGTCGTTGGAGAAGGCGAAGCGCTCGAAGGGTTCACTGCCGGAGCGGTCACCCAGGGTCCAGTTGAAGGTCGCGGCGCCGGGGCTGGTGAACTCGAAGTTCATGGTGCCCACGGTGGTGCCTTCCAGGCTGCCGTCTTCCAGCAGCCGGTAGCTGAGCAGGTCGGCGGTCCAGGAGGTGCCCTGGAATTCACCCACGGCCTGGTACCAGGTGGGGGTGCCGTCATCCAGGTAGGTGTACCAGGTGCCGGCCAGCAGGTTGCCCGATCGCTGCAGGTCGATGCCGTGCCCCTGGCGGGACGGGTTGAACCACAGTCCCTGGTCGGGACCGAAGGTGCTGGAGGCCGGGTCAGCCGGGTCGGAACCCTGCTGCTTCTCAACGCCATCGCTCACACCGTCACCGTCCCGGTCCAGTCCCAGACGAAGGCCGCTGCCTCGGGGTACCGCGGTCAGGGTCAGGGGTGACGCGCCTGAAGCGCCGGCGGTCAAGGCAGCCAGCGCAACCGGTGCTGACCCGTCGGCAGCCACGAAGTTGCCGCCGTCATAGAGCCAGCTGCTGCCGGACAGGTGGGCGACCACGTCTATGGCGCCGGTGTCAGCCAGCGACAGCATTTCATTGACCCGGCCGGGCACGTTGGCGGACGATACGGTGACCTGACGGCCTACGGCGGCGTGGGTGTCCTGGCTGGGTGGCGGGAAGTTGTTGTGGGCAGCATTGCCGGCACCCAGGTCAGAGCCGCTGAAGGACAGCATCAATGCCACCAGGTCTGCCACGTCCTGGTCGGAGGACGGGATGAAGTCGCCGAGGGCAACGAACTCCGCCAGAGTGTCGACGCTGCCGTCGTGCAGGAAGCCAAAGCCGGCGCGGCTCTGTGCGTTGTCCATGTCGAAGCCGGTCTTTTCATACAGGGTGCGCAGTTGCGGCACCTTGAAATCACCGCCGCTCACGGTGCCAAGCCCGGAGATATGCAGGTGATTCTCACCATTGGGTCCCGTGGGGAGGTTCTGGCCGCCGATGGGTACTCCGTCGTTGAACGTATCAACCAGGGTGCCATTGCTGCCCATGCCGGTAGGTGTTGTGTGGCAGGTGTTGCAGCCGGTTGGATCAGCGCCGTCTACCGGCACCAGGGGTTCGTTGATGAACAGATCCAGTCCGCGCACCGCATTGCCGCTTCCCAGCGGCTGACCGGCCGGACCGAATCGGCCGGTGGTGAAATGGCCGTCCAGGGGCAGGCTGCTCTTGAGACTGTTGTTGAAATTGCGAAACGGGTTCGGTGGGATGGTGATGGTATCCAGGAAGTCTTCGAATTCCTGCATCTCCGTTTCGCTCAGCTGCTCGTCATCACCCTGCAGGACCATGTAGGCGGGGTTGAATTCTTCGATACCGTCGCGGTCGCCGCGCCAGTGGAACGGCTCGTTGCCGATGATATCCTGCAGCGTCTGGGTGACCATGGGACCTTTCATGGGGTGGAACGCGCGACAGACGCTGCCGACCCGGTTGGTGGAGCAGTTCTGGTTAAAGAACTTGAACTCACCGGCGGGGTCGCCCAGGTCCCAGGCAAGGCGGTCGCTCTTGCCGTCCACGTGGCAGGACGCACAGGCCAGGTGGCCCAGCCCCGAGGTTTCGTGGGTGCTGTAAAAGTGTTTGCGTCCGGCTCGGATCGCTTCCGGCAGCGGATTATGGGCCGCGATCCGGGTGAGCTCCTGGCCTGCCTCGATATCCACCACCGAGAGTTCGGCTGAAAAGTGGTTCCAGACAAACAGCCGTTGCTGGTCGGCGGACACCACCACGGCCACCGGGCCTTCTCCAACTTCGATGGGTTCAATGTCTGTGTTTCGGCTGCCATCCGCGTTGAGGGTGATGACGTTGTTGGATCCCATGCCCGCAACGAATGCCGCTGACCCGTCCGCCAGCCAGGCGCCGCCCCGGGGGTCCCCCAGGGACAGATCCCGCAGGTTCTGGGCGACGGTGGGCCGCGCGTAGTCCAGGTGGGGGTTCAGATCAAGTACCGAGCGTTGTCCACCGGGGGTGACCAGGGCACTCTGAACCCGCAGAAAGGTCCCATTGACGTTGGGTTCAAAGCGCACCTCGTTGGTGGCGTCGGTCCCCAGCCAGAGCAGGCTGCCGTTAGCCGGATTGATTGACAGGGCCATTCCGATGTTGCCCAACCGGGAGATGTAGCTGACGGACAGGCTGTTGGCATCGATGACCGCGATGTCGCGATCGGGCATATCCCATCCGGTGACGCGCCCGGACAGTCCGGCCTGGCTGCCGGACACCAGGTTGGTCCAGTTTCCGTTGTTGTCGTCCATCCAGTTGCCGGCATCGTCCTTGCGCACGATCTGCCCCACCAGGGGCTCCAGGGAGAGGTCCGGATTGATTTCGGGGGAAAAGCCGTTGCCGCTGTTGGGTGGTGGATTGACGCCGCCGTAGGGGCCGGAAGCTTCCCGGGCGCCGTTGGGCGGGTAGTCGCTGGTCTCGGTGCCGCCGGCCACGATGGTGGTGGCGTTGCCGGATTCAAAAATGGCTGCGTAAACCGTGGCGCCGTCCGAGCTGACCGCCAGCGCCCGGGGGTCTTCCGCGTTCAGTTCCACCACCTGGGCCGGGCTGCCCAGGCTGGCGGGGTTGAACACCTGAATCCTGTTGGCCTGGGAGCAGCTGACAAAAGCCCTTCCACCAGTCCCGGCGAACACCACGTCATAGGGCTCGTCCAGGGTGGCTAGAGTGGCCTTCACCTGCCGGTTGGCCACGTCAACGATGCTCACGCTGTCGGATATGTGATTGACTACCCACAGCTCGCCGTTGGTCCGAAACCTCACCGAAACCGGATCCAGCCCCACGCTGACGCTCCCGGCAAACACGGCGGTGCCGGTGCTGACATCAAACAGCTGCACCCGGGCGTCGGCGGTATGGGCCACCGCCAGCAGGGTCCCGTCGGGACTCAGGTCCATGGCGTGAACCGGGTGGTTCTCCCAGTTCACGAAGTTTGCGCTGTCCTGCGCCATCAGCGGCGATGTTCCCAGTACCAGCAGCAGCAACACCCAGCCCGTGCGATTCATAGTTGTCCCCCGCGCGGGAGCAGGTCCCGCGGATTTTGATGGTTTCAATCGTCTCATAAACTGTTCAACGACGGCCCCCGCCAAAACCGCACAAAATAGTTGACAGTTTTTCGCATGCCGCGTCGGGGTGACTTTTTCTTAACCTCTGGAATGGCCGGGATTGGTATGATGCACAGGTGACTGAAACTGCCCCACAAGCGGAGATCCAGGCGGGTGCCGAACCCCGGACCGACCAGCTCAAGATCACCGAGATCTTCTTTTCCATCCAGGGCGAATCCCGCTCGGTGGGCTGGCCCACGGTGTTCATTCGGCTGACGGGTTGTCCCCTGCGTTGCCGGTACTGTGACACCGAGTACGCTTTCCACGGCGGACAGTGGATGCACTTCGACCAGATCCTGGCCGAGGTAGAGCGCCACAAGGCGCGCTGGGTAACGGTGACCGGCGGTGAGCCGCTGTCCCAGAAGCGCTGCATCGATCTGCTCAGGCGCCTGTGCGATCAGGGCTACCAGGTCTCCCTGGAAACCAGCGGCGCCATCGATATCTCCGAAGTCGATCCACGGGTGAGCCGGGTGATGGATCTGAAAACCCCGGCCTCGGGCGAGAGCCACCGCAATCTCTGGTCCAATATGGAGCAGCTTACGGCCCATGATCAGCTCAAGTTTGTGATCTGCAGCCGGGAGGACTTCGACTGGGCCTGCCACATCATGCAGGCGCACCAGCTGCCGGAAGGGCTGGAAGTGCTGTTTTCCCCCAGCTACGAAGAGCTGGATCCGGCGGAACTGGCCGGCTGGATCCTGCAGGAGCAGCCGTCGGTGCGTCTGCAGCTGCAGCTGCACAAGGTTCTCTGGGGTGACCAGCCCGGCCGATGAGCTGTAATGATGTCTGACAGAGCCGTTGTTCTGCTGTCCGGCGGCCTGGATTCGGCCACCACCCTTGCCATTGCCCTCAGCCAGGGATTGGAATGCCACACCCTGGCGGTGGACTACGGTCAGCGTCACCGCTCGGAACTGACGTCGGCCGAGCAGGTGTCTCAGGCGCTGGGTGCAAGCGACCACAAGGTGCTGCGGATCGATCTGCGGGCCATTGGCGGGTCCGCCCTGACCGACGACATCGACGTTCCCGAGGACCAGCCATCGGGCATTCCGGTCACCTACGTTCCAGCGCGCAACACCATCATGCTGGGCCTGGCCCTCGGTTATGCCGAGGTGCTCCGGGCCGGCAGCATTTTTGTTGGCGTCAACGCGGTGGACTACTCCGGCTATCCGGACTGCCGGCCCGAGTTCATTGCCGCCTTCGAAACCCTGGCGAATCTGGCGACCAAGGCCGGCGTAGAGGGGTCAAAGCTCAAGGTCCGCGCGCCCCTGGTGGAGATGACCAAATCGGAAATCATCCAGCGCGGAACCGAGCTGGGCGTGGATTACGCCATGACGGTATCCTGCTACCAGGCCGACGACCAGGGCAGGGCCTGCGGCCGCTGCGATTCCTGCCGCTTCCGCCGGCAGGGGTTTGCTGACGCCGGTCTGCCCGACCCCACCCGCTACCGGGGTCAGAGTAAAGGGACAGAGTAAAACCTGTTTTACTCTGTCCCTTTACTCTGACCCCAATCATGCCGGCTCTCGACTATTGTCGTAATTTGCCCACAGTTTGGCTGTGATAGATTCACTGCCAGTTATTTAGGGAGGTGCCGCCATGGCATTCACGGCAGATTACTCGAGCTTCGCCTTTGGCGAAGACTACGCCCGGGCGTTCGGTGGCAAGCGGGTCCTGATCACCGGGTCCGGCAAGGACGGCGGTATCGGCCAGGCACTGGCCCTGGCAGCGGCGGCCAACGGTGCTGAATCCGTGGGCATTCATTTTCACAGCAGTTACCAGGATGCCTTCGACCTGGTGGATGCGGTGCGGGGGGAAGGTGCGTCGGCATTTGCCCTGCAGGCTGACGTTACCAGCCTGGCGGATCTGTGGGCCTCGCGCAGTTACATCATCGAGCAAATGGGTGGTAAAGGCCCCGACATCATCGTGTGCAATTCCGGGCTCACCGAACAGGGATACCGCTACGGTCGGGCGCTGCCGGAAAAGGAAGGCGAAAGTCGCGCCGAGCGACGCGCTAGGGTGCGCCGCACCTTTATGGACAACCTGAGCGAATCCCGCCGGGTCATCGACACCAAAATTGATGGATTCTTCTCCTGGACCCACCTGTGGGCCGGTGAGGCGGTGTATCACCAACAGCCGCTGCAGCTGCTGTACGTATCTTCCATGCAGGCCATTGAACCCGGCATCGCGGTGCCCGGTTATGTACTTGCCAACTGGGCGGTGTTGCGCCTGCCGGAGATCCTGAAGGTCAACCTGGGTAAGGCGTCCAGCATGGTCAGCGCCTGCTCCCTGATGTTCCCGTTCATCCGTACCGGCATGACCGAGGCTTACGCCGACAACCCCAAGGTGTTCGGCCGCTGGCAGCCGCGCATGCTGGAAACCCACGAAGCGGCCCGCAGCGTGTCCCAGCTGCTGATGCAGCCCGCGGAAGAGTTGAACCTGAACAACTACAAGCTCAAGGTCGGCGGCACCGCCGAAGAGATCGAGACCAGCTGGGCCCAGGTGCAGCTGGAGGT
>JASJDM010000094.1 GCA_030065125.1 Lysobacterales bacterium
GTTCAATCAGCCCGACCCCCAGGCGGAGCTGCACGCCAGGCTGTGGGGGCTGGACGATTCATCGCCAATGACTGTGCAGCACTATGCCCGGGGACAGCAGCCCGAGGTGCCCCGGGTGCGCGTGGTGGCCGTCGGCGACCGCCAGCCCCTGGTGCGTCCGGACATGGAGGTGCGGCTGGACGGCGGTCTGTCCGTGGGATTCGCGGTGCGCAATCACGACGAAATGGAAGCCCTGGTGGCCCGGGCGGCGGAGCGCGGTGTGGACACCACCGCCGGCATCACCAGCATCGAACTCAACCGGCCCGACGGCACACCCTACGAAGCCCTGGAAACCCATTTCAAAGCGCCGGACTGTGTTTACGGACTGGCCGTGGGGCGGCCCGAAGACCTGCCCCCGGTGGGCCCCATTGAAGCCGGTCGAGTGGTGGGCGGACCAGCTTATTCCGCCCAGGTGGTCAACGGCGCCGACCCGGACCTGGACTTCTACCGGGACGCTTTCGGCTTCGAGGTGCGCCGGGACCTGTGGCTGACCAGCTCGGGTCCCGCCGGGGGACTGGGGCTGGCGCCGGATACCCGCATGCGATTTATCCAGATCTATGCTCCCGGGACCGAGACCGCCTACCTGGTCATGCTGGACTTCGGCGACATCGGCCTCGAAAACCCGACGCCGGTGCGTCCTCCCAGCCGCGGTGTGGGGGTCTGGACATTTTCTACCCGGGCCATGGACACCGTGCTGGAGCGGGCGGCGGAATGCGGCGCCGCGGTGGTCGGTCCACCCGTGGCCGTCCGGGACCCGTTGTGGGGCGATTGCCGAATGGCCAGCCTGATGACGCCGAGGGGGTTTTTGCTGGAGTTAGTCGAGGCAGCCCATTAGTCCTCACAGTCGTCGTCCAGCAGGACGAACCAGGCCGTCAACCTGAACGAAGTCATCCATAACTACATTCGGCTGAACGCCGATTGATGGGATTCAATAGCCGGCCTAATCCAGAAAATCTCCAATCAACTCCGCCAACAGCTCTGAGGCCACCTCGAACAGGCCGTGGCCGTAGTCCGGCAGGTCGACCCATTCAGCATCCGGCAGCAGCGGCCGGGCGCGCAGGGTCGCTTCCCATAAGTCGTCTCTGGGCCGCAGCACCAGGGTAGGGCGGGCAATCTGAGGCAGTACAGCCGCCAGGTCGTAGGCCACCACGGCGGTGGCACCACGTTCCCGGGCGCCGGGGCGCATTTTCTCTGCGAAGGTGCGCTTGACGCTGTCAACGGTCTGCCCAGGTCCCCGCCACTTCATGGACCGTTGAAACTCGGTCCGGGCAAAGTCACCGGATGGGTCGAATGGAATCGGCGGCAGCGCGGCAAATCGCTGGCGTTCGTCGGAGGTAAGAATGGGCACGGCCGCCAGCACCAGCCGGCGAACCAGCTGTGGCTTTTTCCGGATCATCTCCGCTGCCACGGCGGCGCCCGTGTGATACCCCAGCAGGTCGATGCGATCCACGCTCAGGTAGTCCAGACCGGCCAGAATGGCCTCAGCATAGGCTTCAATGGTGTCTGCCACCGGGTCGGACATGCCAAAGCCCGGCAGGTCGAAAGCGATCACGGGGCCGCGCTTAGCCATCTGCGGCATGAAACTCTCGAATACCTGGGACGAATTGGGTACCTGGTGCAGCAGCACCAGCGCGGGCCGGTCCCGGGTGGCTTTCCCCATATCGCCGCTGATCCGGATATGCAGCTGGCCACTGCCGCCGTCCACATAGTCCCGGCGAACCTCGGCGCCGGTCAGCGCAGGCGCCAGGCACAGCAGAAGACTCAGCCAACGCAGACCCATGTCAGGGATGTGCGCTCACTTCCATGTAGATCCCGTTGGGATCGAACA
This sequence comes from Lysobacterales bacterium, assembly GCA_030065125.1. GTDB lineage: Bacteria > Pseudomonadota > Gammaproteobacteria > Xanthomonadales > SZUA-38 > JASJDM01. The sequence goes on from JASJDM010000094.1 coordinate 1,868, forward strand.
GGGAAATCGTGCGCAAATGAATGGTGGACTGCCCGTCGGGGGCGGGTACTTCCCAGTCCACCGGTGCCGTGACCGCCTTGGCCCCCTGTTCGGTGGCCCGCTGGTAAACCCCGTCCACGTCATCGGTTTCAACCACCAGGATGGGTTCGCCCATGCGCACCCTGGTGCGATGGACCGGAGTGCCTTCGTCAAAGGGCGGGTCCAGGTACTGCAGCAGCCCCAGCTTGCCAATCCTGGGATCCAGGGCCTGCAGGATGATCAGCCGGACCTCCGCCATATCGGGCGCCCCGGACGGTGGAAAGCGGTGATCTGCCTTGACCACGTTGTCGTACCAGACGGTCCAGCCGAACACCGCCTGGTAGAAGGCCGCCGAGGCTTCGGCGTCCCGGACGATGAAGGTAGTTCGCTTCAGCAATCCCGTATCCATGCTTCGCTCCTGCGGTGGATCATTGCCCATCTCAGTAGCCCAGTTCGCAGGCCGCGGGGCGGCACAACTCCGCGGCACGGATAGTGCGTTCCCAGCGCGTTTTGCCGCGATGGTCCACTATCTTCAGCCGGGCCACCCGATTGTCGCGGGGCCCGGTGATATCCACCAGGCCAAAGTTGTGGGCCGTCACCACGCTGCCCGGGACCACGTTGAGGCCTGCCGGATCCGGCGGCGAGCTGATGCCGGCGGTCAGGGACGAAACGGTCCACTCATACAGGGGATAGGCGTCGGGCCGCTGGACTTCAACAAACTGGCTGTAGTGCAGATCGCCGCTCAGGAAAATCACCCCCGGGATCTTTTCCGCGGTGATTGCGGCAATAAGCTCACTGCGCTCTTCCGGCGCAATCAGAATGTGGTTTTCCCCTTCCATGTGGTCAAACAGGAAAGGGGTGGATGTGGCTACGAACTTGAACGTGGCCTTGCTGTACTTGAGGGCGTCCAGCAGCCATTGAACCTGCGCCGGCCCGAACACCTGGCGGGTCCCCGAAACGCGGTCGTTGTTGGATCGAAACCAGCGGTTGTCCAGCAGGAAAATCTGGGCGTCGTTCCAGTTAAAGGTGCCGGTGATGCCGCCGGTGCCCGTGACGTCGTAATTCGGGTTGGCCCAGAAGTCCATGAAGGCCTCGCGTGTCACCTGCTTCAGCCAGTAGGAGCGGTCAGCATCGTTGGGGCCATAGTCGTGATCGTCCCAGGCCGCGTAATGATGCACCGACCCCAGCAGCGGCTGGAGTTCCGGCAGCGCACGGTCATGGCTGTAGCGCCGGTAAATGCCGCTCCGGGAGTTCCAGTCCACCTCCCGCAGGTAGGTGTTGTCTCCCAGCCAGAGCATGAAATCGGGGTTGGCCTCGTAGACGGAATGGAAGATGTGGTGATTGTTGCCGTAAGGCCCGCCGGGGCGGTCAACCTCCGGCTGGTTGACGAAATTGCACGAGCCCAGGGCAAACCGGAACGGCGGCGGGTCGCCACGCCACTGCCATAACGGCTGGGTGACAAATTCCAGTGGATAGGCGCGGGCAACCGGCCTGCCATCCACCAGCACCTCGTAACCGTAGCGGGTGCCTGGATCCAGTCCGGTGGCGGTCAGCTGCACCGTGAAGCCGGTTTCCGCGAATGACAACCTGGTCCGGCTCAGCATCGCCTGGTCCGGATCGGATTGCGGCCAGTAGCGCAGCTGCACCGAGGCTCCACGCCGGGTCTGTGCCCACACCGCCACCTCGCCCATGGTGGAATAGCCCACCATGGGTCCGGCCGCCAGTCCATCAGGCTCAGGTTCCTGGGCGCTGCCAGCTGCGCTGATGACCAGGGCCACGAACATCAGCATGGGCTTCATTTTTGTTCCTCCGGACAACTCGGATGGTTTGTTGGTCCCAGCGACTTATACTAGCGCCAAAACCCAGGGAAGCCATCCATGAGATTATTGTTAGTCACCGCTCTGGCAGCGGCCGCTTCCGCGTTTGTGCCCAGCCCGGCCGTGGCTGTTGAGTCCGCGCTTTTCGAGGGCCTGGAGTACCGGCTGATTGGTCCCTGGCGGGGTGGGCGGGTCACCACCGTGACCGGGGTGGCGGACAATCCCCAGCTTTATTACATGGGCGCAACCGGCGGTGGCGTGTGGAAAACCCAGAATGCCGGGGTCACCTGGGAGAACATCTCTGACGGGCAGATTCCCGTGGGGACTATCGGCGCCGTGGCGGTGGCCGAATCCGACCCCAACGTGATTTACGCGGGAACCGGCGAGTCGCCGATCCGGGGTGTGACCACCAGCCAGGGTGAAGGCGTCTGGAAGTCCACCGACGCCGGCAAAACCTGGGTCTTTGTCGGACTGCCAAAGGCCGGGCAGATTTCTCATATCGAGATTCATCCGGCCAATCCCGACCTGGTGTACGTGGCGGTCCAGGGTCAGATCTGGTCGCCCAATGAGGAGCGCGGAGTTTACCGCAGTCGTGACGGAGGCCAGACCTGGGAGCACGTGTTGAAGGTGAATCCTGACACCGGTGCGTCGGACCTGTCCATGGACCCCACGAACCCAAGAATCCTCTATGCCGCAATGTGGCACCACGGGCGCAAGCCCTGGTTCATCAAATCCGGTGGCGAAGGCGGCGGCATTTACAAATCCACCGACGGTGGCGATACCTGGAAAAAGCTGGGCGGTGGCCTGCCGGGCCTGGTGGGCAAAATCGGCGTGGACGTCTCCGCCAGCCAGCCTTCAAGGGTGTACGCCATCATCGAATCGGAACCGGAACAGGGCGGACTGTGGCGCAGTGATGATTATGGCAATTCGTGGAAGTTGATGAATGGCCACCGGGTGCTGCATTCCCGGGCCTGGTACTACATTCATCTGCGGGCGGACCCGGGGGACCCCGACACGGTCTGGGTGCTCAACGTGCCGCTGATGAAATCCATTGACGGCGGCAAGACCTGGGAGAAGATCAGTACACCCCACGGTGATCATCACGATCACTGGATCAATCCCAGTAACAGCAACATCATGATCAATGCCAACGACGGCGGCGCCACGGTGACGTTTGACGGCGGCAAGACCTGGTCCAGCATCAACAACCAGCCCACGGCCCAGTTCTATCGCCTCATCACCGACAATCAGACCCCCTACCGCCTTTACGGCGGACAGCAGGACAATTCGACGGTCTCCATCGCCGCCTGGGCCTGGGACGGCAGTATCGGCTGGGAGGACTTTTACGCAGTCGGCGGTGGCGAAAGCGCCCATATTGCCTTCGATCCGGACGATCCCCGGCTCATCTATGCCACCACCATCAACGGCACCCTGACCGAGTACAACCATGACAACCGCAAGACCCGGTCCATCATTCCCTACCCGGAACTGGTGTTCGGCATGGACTCCAGGGACCTCAAGTACCGGGCCAACTGGAATCCGCCGGTGATCACCTCACCCCACGACCGGTCCACCATTTACTACGGCACGCAGATGCTGCTGAAGAGCACCGACCGGGGGCTGAACTGGGAGGAAGTCAGCCCCGATCTGACCCGGGCCATACCCGAGCGCCTGGGCCGCAACGGTGGCCCGCTGACGCCGGAAAACGTGGGGGCGGAGTTTTACCACACCATCCTGTACATCGTTGAATCAGACAACCAGCAAGGCACCATCTGGGTCGGGGCTGACGACGGCCTGGTTCACCTGACCCGGGACGGTGGTGAGAACTGGGAAAACATCTCACCTCCCCATCGGGGCGAGGCCATGATCAATGCCATCGATCTGAGCCCCCACGCCGAGGGCAAAGCGTACCTGGCGGTGACCGGGTACAAGCTCAACGATTTCAAACCCTACATCTACCGCACCGGGAATCACGGCCAGAGCTGGCGCCGGATTGACAAAGGCCTCCCGGACGGCTCCTTCGTGCGGGTGGTGCGGGAAGACCCGGTCACGGAAGGCCTGCTGTACGCCGGCACTGAAAAAGGGTTGTTCGTGTCCTTTGACGACGGCCGTCAGTGGCAGTCCCTGGACCTGAACCTGCCAGCGGTACCCATCACCGACCTGCGGGCCCGGCAGGACGGTCTGGCCGTGGCCACCCAGGGCCGGGCATTCTGGGTGCTGGACGATCTGTTTGTGCTGCGCCAGGCAGCGGCTGCCCCGGCTGACGCGCCGGTTCACCTGTTCACACCGCCGGCCACGGTTATGGGCCGTCCGGGATCCCGCGCCCACGGTGAGGAGGGCGCCAATCCCAGCCCGGACGTTCCGATTTTTTACCACCTGTCTGAAGCGCCCGCTGACGGTGAAGTGCTGAAGATCGAGGTGCTGGATGCCACGGGCGCTCTGGTGCGCGCCTACGCTTCCGAAGAATCCGACCAGGACCGCTGTCGACTCGGCAATATGGATCCGCGGCGGCCGTTCAAGATCAGCAATCCCGGTCGGAAGCAGGGGCTGAATCGCTGGGGGTGGAACATGAAGAGCGATGACATCGGCTGCATCGACAACATCATGCTGCACGCCGGCTACAACGGGCCCAGCGTGGCGCCGGGCACCTATACCGTGCGGATATCGGTGGGAGGCGCCAGCAGTTCGGTGCCGGTGACCGTGGTTAAAGATCCCCGGAGCTTCGCCACCGACGAACAGGTCCTGGACTGGGCGGATACCCTGGTTCAGATCAAGGGCACGATGAATCGGGTGCTGACGGCACTGGACCAGTTGCGCGGGTCGCGGGCCCAGATCCGGACCCTGCTGGAGCAGCATGACGATGCCGAGCTGAATCGGCTGGCGTCCGCGGCTGTTGCCGACATCAATGCCTGGGAAGCCCGCATGACCCAGCTCAAACACGAGACCTACGAGGACGAAGATGCCTGGCCCAATATGCTGGATGGTCAGCTGCGATTCGTCATGGACGTCATCGACCGCTCCGGTGCCCCAGTCACCGCGGGCGCCCGCAGCCGCATGCAGGACCTGCAGGCCGAGTGGCAGCAGCGCCAGGCGGAGATGGCGGAGATCGTGAGTAACTACATCGACCCGATCAACGAGTGGGCAGCGCAGCAGCGCATTGAGCATGTTGCAGTACCGGATTAGGCCGGCCAGGTCCGCTTTCCTCTCCGCGGAAGCAAACAGCAAACCCTACAGGTTTACAAAAAATACGATGCCAATGGCTGCCGGAACAACAAACCGAACCAGCAATCGCCAGACCCTGAAAGCCAGTCCGTCATGCCCGTGCAGTTCGTCCAGCGTGGCGCTCTTTGAAAGCCCCCAACCCGCCAGCAGGGCGATCAGCATGCCGCCCAGTGGCATCATGAAGTTGGACACGATGTAGTCCAGGGTGTCGAAGATATGCCTGGTCTCAAACGCCGGAATGAAGGACAGGGGGTAAAACTCGGACAGGGTATTGAAGGAGAACACCGTGCCCAGTCCCGCGACCCACAGCAGCAGGGTACATACGGTGACGATCCTGCCCCGGGACCAACCGGTATAGTCCTCCAGGGTGGCCACAACGGTTTCCAGTATGGTGATGGCTGAAGTCAATGCCGCTACCGCCATCAGCACAAAGAACAGCGGCCCGAGCACAGCCCCACCCGGCATCTGGCCGAAGGCCACGGGCAGGGTGGCGAAAATCAGACCAGGCCCTTCGGCGGGCGACAGTCCGTTGGCGAACACCACCGGAAAAATGGCCAGCCCGGCCAGCAGGGCGACACCACCGTCAGCGGCTGCCACGATGATCCCGGCCCGCACGATGGAGGTTTTCTGGTCCATGTAGGCCCCGATGGTCAGCAGCACGCCGAGGCCTATCCCCAAGGAAAAGAAGGCCTGGCCCACGGCCATCAGGACGGTCTGGGCGTTGAGCCGGGAGAAGTCGGGGACAAACAGAAAGCGCGCGCCGGCGGCAAAGTCGCCGGCGACCATCGCATAGCCCAGCAGAATCAGCAGGATGATGAACAGGCCCGGCGTCAGCCAGCGCAACACCCGCTCCAGCCCGCGGCGCACGCCGGCTGCCACCGTGGCTGCCGTCAGCCCAAGGAAGACCAGCTGGGAAATCATCATGCGGCCGGGGCTGGCCGTGAGTTCACCCAGCGCGGCACCCGAAGACTCGGCTGTGGTCCCCTGGAATCCGCGGGTCACCGCCTGGAAAAAGTAATCCAGGGTCCAGCCGGCAATGACGGCGTAGAAGCTCAGGGCAATGAACGCACCCAGGGCCGCCATCTGCCCGTAGTGGCGCCACAGGGGGCTGATGCCGTCCCGCTCCGCCAGGATGTCCATGGTTTTGACCACGCTGGCCCCGCCGCGTCGACCCACCAGGAACTCGGCAATCAGCGCAGGCAACGCGACCAGGGCGATAGCCCCTACGTAGACCAGCACGAAGGCGCCGCCGCCGTTCTGACCGGCGACATAAGTGAACTTCCAGACGTTGGAAATGCCCACGGCGCTGCCCACGGCGGCGGCCAGAAACACCAGCTGGGAAGACCACTGGCGAGTGCCCGTCACGGTCATGCCGGGCCCTCCAGGGCATTCAGCTCTGTTCGGATGATGCCGCTGTGACGGCCATCGGGGGCCCGCTCCAGCTCATACATGTCACCAGGGGGTATCGGCGTATCCGCCAGCCACTGCTGCAGCGGGGCCAGCGTTCCGGGGGGCAGCTCCAGGCTCGCCAGGGACAGGTTACGCCGGGCACGGGAGCGGTGGCCGGTGCCCAGGATGATGGCGGCCACCCCGGGCTGATCCATCACCCAGCGGGCGGCCAACTGGTCAACGGTGGTCTGGTGGGCTCGGGCGATTTCCACCAGCAGCGCCAGCAGTGACTGGAAGCGGTCCCAGCCGCCGATTTCGTCCATGATCAGCCGGTACTTGGTCAGCGAGCGATTCATCCGGTCCGGGGCCGGCTGGTCCAGGTAGCGCTCGCTGAGGAAACCTCCCGCCAACACGCCGTAGGGCAGCAGGGCCACTCCGGTTTCTTCACAGCATCGTGTCATGTGGCGTTCAGGTCGCCGATCCAGCAGCGAGTACTGGGCCTGCAGAGTGCGCAGGGGCAGGCCCGCCTGCAGCATCCGGCGAACGTGGCCGGTGTCGAAATTGGTGACGCCCAACAGCCTGATCTTGCCGCGCTGCTGGGCGGCCAGCAGCACATCGGTCATGCGTTCCATTCCGGGTACCCCGTAGTTCCACCAGTGGAACTGGACCAGGTCCAGCTGGTCGACACCCAGGCGCCGCAGCGACCGATCCACGGCGGCTTCCAGCTGCGCCGCGGTGAGCTGGCCCAGGGTATTTCGGTCCGGCACAAACTTGGTGTGGACCTGGATGACGCCGGGGTCGACCAGGGTTTTGCGGAATCGACCCAGCAGTTCCTCCACCCCGGTGTAGATGTCCGCGCAGTCGAAAGTGGTAAAGCCCAGCTCCACCATCTCGCTGAATATTCGAAAAATCTCCTTTTCCGACCCGGGTCCACCGCCGTGATCCGGGGTCAGCTGCCAGCAACCGTTGATAATCCGGGCGACGCTGTAGCCCGGCACCAGCTCCACCCGCTGGACTTCACTCATGACCGTCGCTGTTGTGGAGAGGCACCACTGTAGTCTCGGCGTGTCTGAAGCTGGTTTTACCGGTTCGCGTGATCCGGAAGCGGGCGCCGCAGTGAGGATCGGGGCAGGCCACCTCGGCATCGGTTGTCATCCAGTCGTTGGGGTCGGTCATGCGCTGCTTGGCGGGGATCAGCGGCAGCAATGCGGCCAGGGCGTAGATGGAAAAGGACTGGCCCGGAGGCAGGGACAGGTTTTCTCCGGACACCTCGAAGTAGTCGCCCACGGTGTGGCTGCACACCATGTTTTCCGAATCACCCACCACCTCGACCCGAAGGTCCCAGAGTTCGAATCGGTCGTCAGGGCTCACGGCGTGTCCTCCAGTTCATTGCGGTACACGGCACCTCCTTTGATGACCAGTCGAATGTCCCGCAGGGCCTTGATGTCTTCGATGGGGTCGGCGCCCAGGGCCACCAGGTCGGCATGTTTGCCGACGGTCAGCGACCCCAGCACGTCATCGGCTCCCAGCATGCGGGCTGGCTCGATAGTGGCGGCACGCAGGGCCTGGGTCGGAGACATGCCAGCCTCCACGTAATACTGCGCCTCGCGGGCGGTGGCGGTGGTTCCATCATTGGGTTCCGCCGGCAGCTGGTCGGTGCCCAGGGCAATGGACACGCCTTCCTCAATAGCGAGCTCCAGGGCGCGCCAGTGGGCTTTGCCCACCGACTGCAGCCGCGTGAGGTACCAGGGCGGTGAACCGATTCTCTGGTAGAAATCGGCCGTGGCCGGCTGACTGACCACGATGGTGGGGACCAGCCAGGTCCCGGCTTTTTTCATTTGGCGCAGGGTGGGGCGGTCCAGGAAATAGCCATGCTCGATACCGTCAATGCCGGCATCCACCGCGATTACGGTAGCGGCCGGGGACCCGGAGTGCGCCGTGACCCGGGCGCCCAGGCGGTGGGCGGCATCCACCACGGCGCGGATTTCCTCCGGCGTCATCAGCGCCTGGGCGATGTCGCCACCATCGGTGGCTATGCCACCGGAGATCATGATCTTGATCCAGTCGGCCCCGGCGCTGATCTCCCGCCGGGCGGCCTTGATCAGTTCGTACGGTCCGTCGTGGTAGGTGACGTCGGGCTCGGATCCATGGCCGCCGGTAATTCGCAATGCCTCGCCGGCGCTGTAGATTCGTGGGCCCGGGACGTGGCCACGGGCGATAGCCTTCCTTAAGGAAAGATCGCCGTGCCGCTGCTCACCGGGCAGGCGAATGGTGGTAACGCCGGCCTGCAGGGTTTCCCGGGCCGCCGCGGCCATGCGCAGGGCCAGCTCCGCCTCGGATTCGTCCGCCAGCTCCACCGCCATTTTCCCCGGCAGCACCAGACCCAGATGGACGTGCATGTTCATCAGTCCAGGAATCAGCCAGGTGCCGCTGGCATCGATGACCCGGGCCTGGTCAGGCATGGGCACCGTGTTGGCCGGCCCCGCCGCTTCGATGATCCCGTCGCGAATCACGACGGCGCTGTTTTCCAGGGCAGGCCCGCCGTCCAGGTTGACCAGGGATCCGCCCAGGATCACTGTGGTCTTGTCGGCCGCTGGGACCGCCATGGCACAAAGCAGCAGGAAGCCCGTAAGGGCCAGGCTGAGATAGTTCACGATTCGGCTCCGCCAGGTGGCGTCGGGTTGTTATGGCGGAGAAGCCTGCAGGCAAGCGGGTATGGAGTCAAACGGGTCCTGGCCGGCAGCAGAAAAAGCCAGGTAGGGACAAAACAAAGAGGCCAGGGCGAACCCTGACCTCTTTGCACTCTCGATTTTTCTCTCGGGCTGGTTTTACTCGAGGTCGAAAGACTTGCCGATGGTGAACACCAGGGTTTCGTCTTCGTCGCCAATCAGGTCGTCGTTGGCCAGAATGAGGGATGCACCAAAATCGATCTCAGAAATGGTGGTGCCCCAGCCGAACTCAAAGTATTCACCGTCAAAGTCCTGGGAGAATCCGGCGTACTTACCGTAGAAACCGTTGTGTTCCAGCATCAGGGCGTAGTACGTGTAGTCCTGGGTCGGCCCATCGAAGTTGTCGTACTCGCCCACGGCTACCTCGACCGAGAACATGCCATATCCGCCACCCAGGTTAATTTCTTTATAGGTGTCGTCGAAATCTCCGGTATAAAAGTACCCGGTAAAGCCAACGCTGTAGCTGAAATCGCCGGATTCCCCGCCGTAGCCGAAGTAGCCATCCACTTCCAGGCCGTCATCGACGTCCGCGGCCCAGGTGCCCACGTAAAAGCCGTTGTTTTCGTAGTCGAATCCGCCGCTGGCGGAGGATTTAGCCTGGAAAATACCGCGGAAGTGGTATTCGCTGGCATAGCCGAGATTGGCCGACCACTGAGCCTGGGCCACGGCACTGGCACACAGGAGAATCAGGAGCAGAGAAAGTTTCAGTATGGTTCTCATTTTGTGTTCCTCACGATTGGATGATTGCTGACACAGCGGAACACAGAGCACTAATCGTGCCACTTATTTATTTTTTCAAAATCAATGTTTTAGAGGGCCTGTGCCTGGCGGTGGTGCACCGCGATGGTGCGTACCCGGGCGATCCCGCACGGTTCTGGACGGTTTCGGGTGATCCAGTAGTCTGCGCCGTAGGCTTCTAGCAGCCGGCCAGCCCCGGCATCTCAAAGTCGAGCTCTTCCAATGCGCTCAGCAGGGGTTTCGAATGCTGTTTCGACAGTGACTCCAGGGGCGGACGCACCCGCAGCCAGGCATCATCACCAGTGTAATGAGCGACCACGGCCTTGAGTTCCGCAATCATGGGCACACCTTTGAGCTGCTGGCGAACCCGGTTCAGTTGATCCTGCAGTTGCGGCGCCCGCACCGTGTCCCAGCGCTGGTACAGCTCGTTGATTGCTCCGGGGTTGATGTTGGCGGTGGCGGAAATGCAGCCGGCGCCACCGGATTCCATGGCCCGCAGCAGGAATACCTCACTGCCGGGAAACACGCGGAAGTCGGGCCACTGCCGGTCCAGAATCGCTGCCGTGTTGTGCCAGTCGCCGGAGCTGTCCTTGATGCCCGCGATGTTGTCGGGGTAAGCCTTGACCAGGCGTTCGATCAGACCCACGGACAGGCCCACCTGGGCGATGGGTGGGATGTGGTACAGGTAGATCTGCAGGTCTGCATTGCCAACCTGCTGGATGATCTCTGAGTAGCTGGCGAACAGCCCGTCGTCGGAAACGCCCTTGTAGTAGAACGGCGGCAGCATCAGCACGCCCCCGCAGCCCAGTTCCACGGCCTTGCGTGTGAGTTCGATAGAGTCGGTCAGCGCACAGCACCCCGTGCCGGGCATCATCCGGGCCGGGTCGAGACCGGATCCCACCAGGCTTTCCAGCAGATCGGCCTTTTCCGCTGTCGACATGGAGTTGGCTTCACTGTTGGTCCCGAAAACCGCAAGGCCTGCGCCCTGGGACAACAGCCAGCGGCAGTGCCGGATCAGCCGCCGGGCATCCGGTTTCAGGTCATCGTCAAAGGGGGTAATGACGGGGGCCAGTACGCCGCTCATTCGCGTGGGTCTGGAGGACATGATGCGTTCCCGCTTGGTTCTTAAACGACGCCGGTGAGCCGCTTCTGCGGCCCCAGCGCTACGGTTTGGCGGCAGTTTATGGCAAAAAGCGCGTCCTGCAATGATTTTCGGCCAACAGATACCGCAGTCCGGGGGTCACGGATTCCGTGACACGCTGGTCAAATCCATGAGGAAAAAATCACTAGAGCAGGGATGGCCGGAATTTTTTCCGTCTGGCACTCTGTGTTCCAAGTCAGCAACACCCGGTGGGTGGCCAACACGGAAGAGGCGCGCTGACAACCGCTTGAACATAAAGATTTAGGGACAGGGCAGAACAGGGTGTTCGCGATGGAATTTGATATGACAAACGCTTACCCGGCGAGTATCCGCCGACTGGACAAAGTGGTGAACGAGGCAGCCAACGATGCACAACTCAGTGCTCCGGTGAATGCCAACACGCAGCATTTTATCCGCAAATTCCTGACCGAGCGACCGGGGTTCAGCCTCCAAAGAGCGGACAATAACTAGAATGTCAGCCCGCCGCCGCCCGGCTGCGGCGGCGGGACTGGCACAGCATTATTCGAAACCGTTCTCAAACACCTCGTCCTTCAGGCCGTTGATCCGCGGCAGCGCAATCAGGATCGAATCTTCCATTCCGCTTTCCACCAGCCGAAAGGCAATGTTGGCAAAAGTACCGGGCACCTCGGAAAACGACGGGCCGCCAAAGTAGTTCCAATCGCCGGTCACAGTGACTGAAAAAGACCCGGGCTGGCGGCCCAGGAACATACTGTCGTCGAAAACCGGTACCGCCACGTTGACGTCCTGGCTTGAATTTCCCATGTTGTCGGACCGCATCCAGACGCCGGCCCAGGTGTTTCGGTCGGCCGGCTCCAGGGAAAATTTCGAGGTTTCATGATCAAAGCCAGCGCCAGCGAGACTGGAGGTGGTAATTTTCATGGCATTGGTCGCCGGACTGCCGGGATACAGCTCATCCGCCATCAGGGGAACTGCCTCCAGGCTGATGGTATCCGGATCCAGGCCAAAAGCGCGCCAGAAATCCGGGACGTCGCCGGTGACCAGGCCCTCCGCCGTGCCGCCGCTTCCCTGGAATCCGGGATTCGGCACCCGGTTCTCCAGCGGCTGGGCATCAACCCGGGGCGCAGCGATCAGCACGCTGTTGAAACTGCCGCCCTGGTTCAGGCGGATGGCAAACTCGGCAGTGAAGCCATCGGTGCCCTGGAAGCTGCCGGTGCTGAACTCGGTCCAGGTGTTGGTGGCGGTGACCACGATATTGGTGGACATGCCGGTAAAAGTGCCTGTCTGATCGAATACCGGCAGGGACAGGGTCACGCTCTGGTCAGAATCATCCTGATTAAAGGTGCGCAGGTAGACCGAACCGACGTAAGGCCGGTTGCCCAACAGCGAAAACCTCACCGGTGAGGTGTCAAAGCCGGCGTCCGACATCCCAGGCGAGCCAAAACTGTCAACCGTGAAGCTCACGGCGTTCACAGCAGGGCTTCCCGGAAACAGGATATCCGGGGCCAGCGGCACGATGCCGCTGGAGACCATGCTGCCGCCCACGCCAAATGCGCGCCACTGGGCCGGCGCCGATCCGCTGGCGTCACCCGCCAGTGTCCCGGACGTGCCAAAAAAATCCGGGTTCGGGAGCTGGTTGGTGGTGTCGGGAGTAACCTGTGCCTGGGCGGCAAAGGTCAGGTACAGCAGCGCTGCTACCATGGGCCGGTGTCCAGGTGAAAATGCGGGGCCAAACGGCATGTGTTGTCCTCCCTTGACGGCAACTCCGATTGTGTCTGAGCGCAAGAATAGCCGTACTTTAACCATCCAGCCATCGGCGGGTGTTAATTTATCGTGATGCCAACCCTTCCCACCCCAGCGGGGCGATGCCATGAATGAACAGGAGATGGTTCACAGTGCGAATCTGGACTGCACACCTGACGCCCTTTTTGACTACCTGACCCAGCCAGGCCGCTGGCATGAGTGGCACCCGAACTCGGTTGGCGCCAGCCATGATGCCGATACCCTGGCCGTTGGTGACGCCTTCGAGGAAGAATTCCAGATCCAGTTGCTGGGGTGGGCGCCGCTGCGTATCCGGCGGCGATTCAGCTACCGGGTAGTCCGGTCGGAGCGACCGGGACTGTGGGAAATCCACGGCACCGGAAGGGGTGTTAATCTGAGCTTCGTTTACCGGATGGAAGACGCCCCGGGGGGCTGCCGATTCACCCGGACCCTGCGCTACCGCCTGCACGGCCCGCTGGCCCTGCTCGGTCCGCTGGCGCGGCGGCGAAACCGGCAGATGTCGCAACGGGCCATGGACAATCTTGTGGCTCACTGGAAAAAGCGCGACAGTTGAGTCCATGTGCTTAGCCGTCCAGTCCTGGGAGGAAACCAGTGAATTTTCCTGCCCGGACCCCTATGTAACAGTTTTTGGCTGGTGATATTGCCGTGACCCTGCTGCTGGTTTTCTTTTCGATCGCCATAGTGACGTCGTTTCTCTGCTCTTTGTGGGAGGCTGTCCTGTTGAGCGTGACACCGGCTTACGCCCAGGCCCGCATGGAGCAGGGTTCCGCCACGGGACGCCAGCTGCAGGGGTTCAAGGAAAACATCGACCGCCCGCTGGCGGCGATACTGACTCTGAACACCATCGCCCACACCGTCGGGGCCATTGGCGTGGGCAGCCAGGCCAACAAGATCTGGGCTGAAGCCAACCCGATCATGACCACTCTGGTGGTCCCAGTGGTGATGACCCTGGGAATCCTGATCCTGTCCGAGATCATCCCCAAGACCATCGGCGCCAATTCCTGGCAACGGCTGGCGCCCTTCACAGTTCAATGCCTGAGGGTGCTGATCGCGCTGCTGGCGCCCCTGGTCTGGATGAGCCAGTCCGTGACCAAGTTTCTCAAGCGCGACAAGGATGCCCCGGTGTTGACCCGCTCGGACTTTCTTGCCATGACCCAGCTGGGAGAGCAGGAAGGCGTCATCGAAACCGCGGAGTCCGACATCATCGGAAATCTGCTGAAGTTCAGCAGCGTGCGGGTCTCAGACATCATGACGCCCCGGACGGTGGTGGTGACCGCGCCCGAGGAGCAGACCGTGGCGGACTTCCTGGCGGAACACCCGGATCTGCGCTTCACCCGCATCCCCATTTTCAGCGACGGCATCAAAGACCATATCCAGGGTTTTGTCCTGAAAACCGACCTGCTGACCGACATGGTCAACAACAAGGGCCAGACGCATCTCAAGGAGATTGGCCGCAACCTGATGGTGGTTCCCGGCACGGTTTACGTCCCTGATCTGTTTCGCCGCTTCCTGGATGACCGCCAGCACCTGGCCCTGGTGGTGGACGAGTTTGGCGGCATGTCCGGCATCGTCAGCATGGAAGACGTGATTGAAACCCTGCTGGGCATGGAGATCGTGGACGAGTTGGACCACGCGGAGGACATGCAGTCCCTGGCCCGTGCCCTGTGGCAGCGGCGCGCCAAGGCGCTGGGGCTGCTGGACGGCGCGGACGTAAAACGCGACACCAACCACGAAGAACCCGACGAGCGCGATTGAGATTGAAGGTGGTGAATCAGGTCAATTCAACCTGATTCACACGCTCTTCAGCGCGGATTGACTACAACAGCATCAACACAAGCGGAGTAATCTGATCAGGCCTTTGCGCCAGGGAACAATCCACCATGGAACTCGTTGTATTTGATCTCGATGGAACGCTGCTGAACGGAGAGTCGGTTATCACCGACTACACCCGCGACACGCTGGCGATGCTGGCTGACAAAGGTGTTGCCTACACGGTGGCCACCGGCAGAACCCTGCATGCTTCCCGGGAGCTGCTGAGCGGACATGGATTTGACCTGCCCCAGGTCTATAAGAACGGCGTGGTGATCTGGCATCCCGAGGCCGCCCGGTTTACCCATCGCAATGTCCTGACGCCTGACGAGTTGGCCCACGTGGCCCAGGCCTGCCTGGACAGCGAGATCGCGCCATTTGTGTTTACCCTGGAAGGCCATGACGGTCACGCGGTATATCACGCCCCCCTGCACAGCGACGCGGAGAAGGAACTGAAGGGGCTCTACCTGGATGGGCGCGGGTTGCCGGTTCACCCCATCTCGGCGCTGCCGGGTAACGCTGATATATCCAACATCAGCGCCATCGGCCCCCAGGACCGCATCGAGAGAATCGCGGCGTTCGTGGCCGATGAAGATCACCTGGTAGCGTATTCGGGGCCCGCCTTCGAAGGCAACAACCTGTACTGGATCGACGTGCACCACAGCGATGCCAGCAAGGGCGGCGCCGTGGACATCCTGCGCGACATGCTGGAGGTCAAGCGGGTGATCTGCTTTGGCGACAGCGACAACGACCTGAGCATGTTCGCGTCAGCCGACGAGAGCTATGCGCCCGCTAACGCCAAGCCCCGGGTGCGGTCGGCGGCAACGGCCGTCATAGGTCATCACGACGAGGAAGGCATTGCGCATTTCCTGCGCCAGCGCTTTGGCCTGGCCTCAGGCTGACTGTCCGGAGCGGTTCTCCCGCCAACCTTGACCGAGCTGTCACCTCCGATGCAGGGCGCGGACCGGGGGTGGCGGCCCGCGCACTGGAACTGCCTGCGGTAACTTTGGAGTCCAGTTGTCCGGCTATGATCTGGCCTGCAGCAGCGCGGCCAGCTTTCGCGCCCAGTCCCTGGCTTTTTCCGGCTCAACGGTGACGTTTTTGTCGTCGGGCATCTGGCCCGGCAGGGCGTCGAACAGAATGGGATCGAGATGGTATTTCTGGATCAACGGAACCAGGAATTTGTCCTTGGATTTTTCGGCGTCTTCGATGGCGATGCCACTGGACAGAAAAATGGCCAGGTTTTTGCGGCTGAAATCGTTTCGCCGCAGAAACCGCTTCCCGATCCTGTAGACCAGGCCAATACGAACGCCGGTGCCCAGAACAATGTTCGGGTAAGGGGACAGATCCGGGTTACGGTTTTTGCGCAGGTTGATCAGGTCAACGTCGAATCCCGCGGCGGACAGGGTTTCGGCGATCATCTGGGCGTACCCCTCTGTGGCGCCGCCCTTGGTGTAGAAAGCGACAGCTGTTTTTCCAGCCACGGCAATGCTCCTCCGTCACTTCCGTACTCAAGAGGTGATGCCGATTCCGGAGCAAATCAATTGCGTAGATTTACATAGGTTGGTGATGCAGAGCCTGCCGGCAGGGACTAACTGCGCGGGAGTTCGCTCACGGTCTGGTTCGCCAACTCCAGGGCCTCCTCGTGGGCTCGAGCCAGCACCCTCAGCCTGATCAGGCAGATGGCGAATATGGACACCATGGCCTGGTCGCTCATCAGCGGCGGCCAGGAAGAGGCGATTCAGGGCGCCGTGGCGCTGCTGGGCCGGGGCCAGGGGATTTCCCGGGCGTCAACTGGTCACTCTCTACCCGTTATTCCAATTGATCACGCGGGTAGCGCGAGCGCGTCGCGCACTGCCCGGCTCAGATCAGCCGCCTGGATTGGCTTGGAAATCCTGTTAACAATGCCGAGGGTCGAGTAATCGGCAGGATCAATTTCCGTACAGTAGCCGGAAATGAGCAGCACTGGCAGGTCGGGTTGGATTGACTTCAATTCGTTGGCGATCTGGATGCCGGTCATCACCGGCATGGTTTGATCCGTGATCACCAAATCGAAGCGCTCATTGCTGTCCCTGACCAGTGCCAGGGCCTGCTGAGAATCGGTGACAGAGACCACGGAATAACCCATAGTGCTCAGCATGTCCTGGAGCACCTTGGCCACGCTGTTTTCATCGTCCACCACCAGCACCCGTTCCGCGCCGGGAATGATGGTCTCCACCGCGGGCTCTGGCTCAGGGGCTTGCCTGGCCCGTGGAAAAATGGCGCAGAACTGACTTCCTTCACCCGCCAGACTTTGAGCCGTCAGTTCGCCGCCGTGTTCCGCCATGATGCCGTGGGCCACGGCCAGGCCCAGCCCGGTCCCTTCATCGACGCTTTTGGTGGTGAAAAAGGGCTCAAAGATATGCTCCATGGTTCTCGCATCCATACCATGACCGGTGTCCGAAACCTGGATTCGCACATATTCACCGGGCGGCAGGTTCGGGTAATCGTCGGCGTGGGAAGGCGTGACCACGAAGTTTTTTGCCGCAACGGAAAGCGTCCCACCGTCAGGCATGGCGTGGTGGGCGTTGGTGCAGAGATTCATGATGACCTGGTGAGCCTGGGTTCGATCTGCAAGGATGTTTTCCAGGCCGGGGCCAAAACGGGTTTCAACCGCAACGTTGGATGGGAGCGAGGACCGTACCAGTCCCAGCGCTTGGTTGACCACGTCAGACGCCGAAACGGGTCTCCTGTCGGGTTTCGTCTGGCGTGAAAAAGCCAGGATCTGATCGACCAGTTCCTGGGCCCGGCTGGTTGCGCTGATGATCTCCTCCAGCCTCTGGATGTCTTCCTGAGACCGGAGAGCGGGTCGCAGCGACTCGGAAAAACCCATCATGGGCATCAGCAGGTTGTTGAAATCGTGAGCGATGCCGCCGGCCAGGGTCCCGATGGTTTCCATTTTCTGTGTCTGGCGAAGCACTTCGTCTGATTTCAGGCGTTCGGTGACGTCACGCTGATTGACGATGAGCTGGGGTTTGCCCTGCGGACTGGTGGTAACCCGGCCAACCGCCTCGAAGTCGCGCCATGTTCCGTTCTTGTGACGCAGGCGATAGCCGAGTTTGCCCACTGTTTTGTCGTCAAACAGCAGCGCCAGAGTATCCTCCACCTTTTTCTGGTCCTCCGGATGGATGAGCTGGAGGGCACTCTGGCCCTCACGTTCATCCGGCCGGAAGCCCAGCACTCGCTCAACCGACGGGCTTTGGTAAACAATGCGCCCGCCCTGCTCGATCACCGTGATCACATCCGAGATGTTCTCGATCAGTGACCGGAAATGCTCCTCGCGCTCTTCCAGGGCCTGCTCGGCGCGTTGCCGCTCGGTCTCATCCTGGATAATGGCGACAAACACCGGTTCTTTCTCCTCTTGGATCACCTGGAGATCAACTTCCACAGGATAGGTCGAGCCGTCCTTGCGCTGGTGTACGGTCGAGAACAGCAGTCGATCGGTGTCAGCCCGAAGCAGCGGCTCGATCATTGCGCGAAAAGCGTCCTCGTCGAAATCGGGCTTGAGATCCACCGGCGTGAGCTTGAGCATTTCGTCGAGGCTGTAACCAAGGTTATGCCTCGCGCCGCGGTTGACCTGGGAAAACCGCAGGTCCGATGCGCTGAACAGGTAGATCTCGTGCAGAGTATTGTCAAGCAGCCGTCCGAGGCGGCTCTGCAGCCGATTGGCCTTGCGCTGGGATTCCAGTATCGGTCGGATGCCGAGGAGGCCGCCCAGCAGCAATGCGGAGATTGCCAGGGCGACAAACTCCGCCACCAGGTCGAGGCGCTGTCCCGACTGAAGCAGCCCGAACAGGGTGATGCCTCGACGCGCTGCCATCAGCAGCAGCGCCGAGGCGATGGCCAGCCACGCAATGCGGTGACCGGTCACCGGAATCAGGCGGATGGCCACATGTGCGGCCGCCAGTTGGATAGCGAGGGAGGTACTGAGTATGACGGTGTCCAGCATGCAACCCGGGCCTCTTTTTATGATTTCTGGCGGACCTCAATGGGTTTGAATGGTATCGGCCGATTTTCGATGGACTTGAGCTCACTGTGACTCTTCGAATTGTCCCGGGACCAGGGGGCGGTCCCATGGTTCCTATGGTGCGGGTTCTGGTGCAAACACCAGCTGTACGATGCCACCGGTGAAGGTCTCGCTGGACTCCAGCACCAGGTCTGCAGGAATGCTGCTCCCGCGCAGCAGCGGGATGCCCTGGCCGAGGATGACCGGGATCACCGACAGCACGTAGCGCGTGATGGCTTTTTCGCGATGGAACGCTTCGGCCAGCAGGCCGCCGCCCACCAGCCAGAGGTGCTTCAATCCCAGGTCGGCGGCCATTTGGATAACCTGGAGCGGCGGCTCGTCGGTGGCCCGGATCGACGTCGCCGCCGGGGTGATGGTTCGGTGGGTCCAGACCCAGCACGGCTTGTCGCCGTAGGGCCACTGGCCGTAGCTTTCAACCTGCCGGTAGGTGTTGCCGCCCATGAGCAGCCCGTCCACGGAAGCGAAAAACTCCGTGTACCCGTAATCCTCACCTTCCTTTTCCACCCGGGCCAGCCAGTCGACGCTGCCGTCGCTGCGGGCAATGAAACCATCCAGGCTCATGGCGACGTAATAGGTGACCTCAACCATGGGCCAGCCCGCAGTAGCCGCCGCGGTGGTAGATCAGTGGTCGGGTGTCGCGGGCCGTGCACATGCTCTCCACTTCCCCAAGCAGAATGACGTGGTCGCCGCCGGGGTACTGGGCGGCGCTACGGCAATTGAGGCTCCCATGGCAGCCGCGAATCAGGGCGATTCCCTCGGGGCTGCGGTCGAGTTCCAGACCCTCAAACAGATTGTCACCGACCTGGGCGAACCGGTCCGACAGCGTCTGCTGGTCTTCCGCCAGGATGTGCACGACAAATCGGAGGCAGCGGCTGAATTGCCCGAACCAGGCAGAATCCCGCCCGATACTCCACAGCACCAGGGGTGGCTGCAGCGAGACCGAGGCCAGGCTGTTGACGGTGATGCCGGCATCGGTACCGGATTCCGTCACCGTGGTGACCACCGCCACGCCGGTGGCGAAGTGCCCCATGATTTCGCGAAAGCTGTCGCCGTCCAGACTCATCCCGGCATGATAACCGGTTCAGGCAGCGATGTTGCCGCGGTAGAAGCGGTGCAGCTGACGATAGACTTCGGGATATACCCGCTGGAGGGTCTGTGGGGCTTCGAAAAAGTACTCGGAAGTGACCGCAAAAAACTCTGCCGGCTCGGTCGCCGCATAGGGATCGATCTCCGGATCGCCCCGGCGAACGCCACGGTTCAGATGGTCATAGGCTTCCCGCATGGCACGGGACCACTGGCCGTGATCCATGCCGCGGCGCAGCGGCGGAAAGCCGTCGGCGTGGCCATTGCGCATATCAAGCTTGTGGGCAATTTCGTGAATGATGACGTTGTCGCCGTCGTCGTCCACCGCCACGTGGTCCACCACGTCGTTCCAGGACAGGACGATGCCGCCGGCGGAATGGGCTTCTCCGGCCAGTCGCCGGTGGTCGGACTGCATGATGCCGTGCTGATCCCGGTATTCCCTGCGGGTCCGGAAATGCCCCGGATAGACATAGATGGAGTACCAGCCGTCCAGCCAGTGGTATCCCAGATCCAGCACCGGCAGGCAGGCCTGGGCCGAGATGGTCAGCATCATGGGGTGGGTCAGATCCAGGTCGCCGGCGGCGTAGAAGTCCTTCTCGTCGAGGAACCAGGTGGCCATGGCGCGCAGGCGCGCCTGCTCATCCACACTCAGGGCCTTGACCAGTGGAACGCGCTCCAGGGTCGCATTCCAATCCACGTCCAGGATCGGGCGATCCCGCAGGGTGCGGCGGCGTTTCCATTGACGGAACCAGTTGAACATCCCGTGTATATGGGGCCGCTCCGGGTTTATGCCAGTCGCAGTTTTCCTTCAGCCGCCGGCGGACTGGTCGTCAAAATCCCACCGCCGGTCGGCTGGCCTTGTTGGCCGGCGGCGGAGGTCTATTCTTAATCCTGGGACAGGCGTTAAAGGGGACATACCCAATGGGAGTAGCGGATCAGCGGCTGCTGGGAATACTGATGCTGGTTAACGTCGGGGTGGCCACGGCCGGAGATTGCGTCGCGGGGCTGTCACCGGTTGACCTGCTGGGCGGCGATCTGGGCACGGCACCGGCCGGGCTTTTCCAGCAGTTGATGTGTCTGGAGGTTCGCAATGACCTTCCGACAGAACGCAGCGAAACAGCATATTCCGGCGTTCCGCTGCCTGAGTCCCTGGGGCTGGCCGAGGTAGGCAACCTGGCCCTGGTCGGGCCCGGAGACCGAATCATCGCGGCCCAGTTCAACGTGCTGTCCCGATGGGGCGGGCCGGTTGGCAATACCGCTTTGCCCATACGCTGGCTCCAGGTGGCCGCGCCGGTACGGGTGGCGGCGTCCGGGCTGACCCGTTACGCCCTGCGGTTGTATGACGCTGCCCCGACGCCTGCAGATCCATTTGCAGTCCAACTGACTCCCGAAGCCGATGGCTGGCGGGTGGACACCGGGCTGGCCACTTTCATGCTGGACCCTGCGCTGCCGGGATTGATCAGGAGCATAACGGCGGATATCGACAACGATGGCGCGGGGCGTGTGAGCGTCTACCAGGACAGCGCCGGTTCCGGCCCGCGGCTGGTTTTCGTCAACGCGGCCGGCGCTGATGTGGCCATCGGCGCCGCCAGTGCCCGGCCCGCCGATCCGGACCGGGTGTTCGCCGACTCGTTTGAAGCGGTCCAGGCGACCGTGGCGTCGTCCGGCCCGGTGATGGTGGATGTCGGCAGTTTCGAGGTGGTGGAATCCGGACCGGTCAAGGCTTCAGTGCTGGTGCGGGGCCATTTCCCCGATCCCGGAGGTGACTCTGTCTGCACACCCGGCACCACGGCACCCTATGAGTCCCTGGGGTACACCGCCGTGTTCACGTTCTTTCGGGCCAGCCGCGACCTGGGGTTGAGCTTTGAATTCCGCAATGAGTGCTCCGACGCCCTCAGTGGCCCGTTTACCGACCAGACCCTGCGGGTGCGGGAGGTCAGCTGGTCCATCCCCCTGAACCTGCAGTCATCCATGGCCCATGGTGCCGGCGACCAGGCGATAGTCTCCGACAGCGGGTTGATCCGGGTCAGCCAGCAGCGTGGTTCAGGTGACGCATCGAACTGGCGCCGCCGGGCCCGGGTGGAGTTGAACGGTAATCCCTCGGAGACCGCCGAATATTTTGGGCGTCCGGTAGTAGGGGTGTCGGACGGATCCTGGGCTGCCGCCGCCACGCTGCCATGGATGCGCTTCCGGGAACCCCAGTCCCTGGCCGCGGACGGGTCTGTCCTGCGGCTGGAATTTGTGGGCGACACCCTGGTCGTGGGTGAGGGCAAAGGTATCTGGAACGAGGCCCACCTGGCCATTGCGCCCACGGCAATGCTGCCTGGAACGCCAGCCCAGTTCGTGGAGGGCCGGCGTGATTCAGTCCGCCAGATGCTGGAGCGCGGGCTGTTGATGCGTGCCCCGGTGGACGCGGTCAATGCCAGCGGCGTGTTTCCGTCCCTGGGTAACCAGCAGCCATCCACCATCAAGTCCAACTACCTGGCCTGGATGAACCTGCTGCACGACGAAACCGTGCTGCCGGGTGGCCAGCATGATCGTAATGCCTCCTACGGCTCCCAGCTGTGGCCCGATACCGGCTCGTCGGATCCGTTTGCGGTGGACGCGGGTCGGCCCAACGACATCAGCTCGGGCATGAATTACTGGGATCCCGCGGGCAACGAGCTGGTTGAGTACCTGCGCAGCGGCGACCCCAAGTGGCTGTGGGATTTTGCTCTGGCCGGCGTGCGCACCCAGATGCACTCGGCCTACCTGAATACCGGCCAGAACAACCACGGCACCCGGGCCGGCTTTGCCGTCACGTCGGGCGGGCCGGGGTGTGCGAACTTCGAGGACTGTGAAGCCGACGGCACCGCCGGCGGCCAGTGGCATCGATCGGCATTCGGGTCGGACGACTATACCTACGACATGGGATTCGACCTGGGCTACGTATTACGGCCCAGCGCCACCCTGCGGGATCGGTTTGCCCAGGCCGGGCGAACCGCCATCAACCGCTATGACACGGCCGTGCCCGAGGCCAGCCGCGAGGCCTTTGTAAACGCCATCAACATCACCCGCCAGGTGATCCAGCATTTTGAGCTGCTGGCCAACTGTGCCGAGTTTGTGCCGGGTCAGCAGGGACAGGATTGCGACAGCCGGCTGCATCAGCTGATGGAGGAGCTGGCCCGGGACAACCTGGCCGCGGGCATCCTGTGTCAGGGTGAGGTCAACTTCAATACCGGTCTCAACGGGGATCTGTCCGGTCCGCTGACCCAGTGTTTCGCCCCCCAGCAGTTCATGCAGAATGCCCTGATGTACGGTTTTTTCCACCGCTACTGGCGCAACTACGGCGACCCGGCCGGCGGGTCGGTCCGGCGCGCCCTGGTGGATTCGCCCCGGGTGCTGTACGAGCAGGGCATCGCCCAGCTGGCCGGCGGCGCCCTGGACCTGAACGGCGACTGGGCGGCGGGAATCGACTGCCAGCTGGGTGCCGGCGGAACGTCGGTGGTGGCCTGTACCGCGTACCCGGACTCGGACAACATGACCGCCATGGGTTTCCACACCAAGCCCCACACCGCCGCGCTGCTGCTGATGGCTCACGAAATCGAGCCGACCCTGGGATACTGCCAGCTGGTCAGGGATGCCTACGACGTGTCCCAGTTCAGCGGCGCGCCCAGCGACTTCAACGGGTTCTGGAACGGGGTCGGTCACTTCAACCAGGCGGGCTGGTGGAAAGGCGTGGCGCAGATGCTTCAGGGGATGGTGTTCGGCGTGGGCATCTACGATACCTGCATGGATCCGCCCTGAGGCGTTGACCGGCATCGCGGTCGGTGCAAACCTATCTGCTTTGACCGAAGGAGTTCCGGGTGGCCAGGGACGATTTCATGATGGTTGAGGTTTGAGGCGCTGATTGGCGCCTCGGCCATTGTCTCCGCCCTTGGGCCCGTTCTCGCCCTCATTGCCCTGGGGTTTTGCCTGCACCAGTTTCGATTCCTGCCGCCGTCTGCCTGGGCGGGGATCGAGAAACTGACCTATTTCATCCTGTTCCCCGCGCTGCTGGTGCATTCCCTGGCGCAACAGGACCTGGACGGGGTGCCCTGGGTCGACATGCTCATCATCTTGCTGGTCTGCCTGTGCAGTGCCGCCGCCCTGCTGGTGACCTGGTACCGGGTCCGGGGGTGGGTTAACGGCGCCACCTTTACCTCGATTTTCCAGGGCGGCGTCCGCTTCAACACCTATATCGCCCTAGCCGTGTCCCAGGCGTTTTATGGTGCCGAGGGACTGGCACTGGGCGCGGTGGTAGCGGGTTTTTTCAGCCTTATCGCCAACGTATTAAGCGTGGCAGCTTTCGCCGTGTGGGGCCGGCTTCGCGGCAGCGGCTGGCTCAGCGTGCTGCGGGCAGTGGCGCTCAATCCATTGATCATCGCCTGCACCTTGGGCTGGACGCTGAGCCTGAGCGGCCTGGGACTGCCGGGAGTCACCGCCGACGTGATTGAAATCGTCGGCAGGGCGTCCCTGCCGCTGGGCCTGCTGGCGGTTGGTGCGGCGTTGCGACTGTCATCTGTCGGCGGGCATCTCGGGCCCATCGGCCTGTCGTCGCTGGTGCAGTTCCTGTGGCGGCCGGCGCTGGGCGCGGCCCTGTCCAGCATGTTGGGATTGGCCCCGCTGGCCGCGGCCGTGGTGCTGCTGGCGCTAATGGCCCCCACCGCTCCCAGCGGCTATATCCTGGCCCGCCAGCTTGGTGGAGATACCGAAACCATGGCGTCGATCATTACCGCTCAGACCCTGATGGCCTTCGCTGTAATGCCGGTCTGGGTTGCGCTGTTATTGAATTGACCTCACGCTGCTAGCCACCGTCGGTACCCCAGGGCGGGTTGAACTCCACATTCACGTTGTAGCTGGCGGACACTGGGGCCTCCTGGCTAAACCCAGTATTGGGACTGCTTTCCAGCTCGAACCTGTATCGGCCAGGTTCCAGCACCACGCGATCGTCCAGGGTGAATGCGTGGACCGCGCCGGGATCATCCAGGACGTTGTCGTTGGGACTCCCTCCGTCGGGGAAGATCCATATTCGGCTGTCCTGGACGCGCCCGGCGGGGACGATGCTCATATTGCCCTGGGCGTGCAGAACAACCGGATGGTCAACAACGTCAAAAAAGAAGTCCAGGTCGGTGATGGCGCTCGCGTTTGAACGGTCTGCCTGTGGGTGCTCCTGGGATTCCATGGTGCTGGTCGAGCCATTGGCTGCGACGCTCAGGATTTCGTCTTCCCCGAGTCCAGGCAAAAAAATCAGGGCAAAACTGTTGGAGGCTGACGCACTGTATTCGTCGCTCCCGGCACTTGCAGAAAGGCTCCCAGCGAAGCTGCTGAAGTTATCCGAGATCGCGTCCAGTCTGTCTGAATCACTCACCAAACCGGCCGCTCCGGCCGAGGCCGAGACCCTGGCTTCAGACCGGTTTTCCACTCCTACCACGCGACCACGCAGGACTGAAGCCGCGTGCTCCACGGTTACCGTCGGATAATCTGGCGCCGAGACCGTTGCGGTCAATACCACTTCCGTGGCTTGGTGGTCGATGATCAGGGTGGATTCGAACAGGCCTTGGTCGTCGGTCTCGCCGGCGGCAGGATCAAGGGTTGCACCAACCGCGGTCAGGCTGACAGCGGCACCGCCCGGTGGGGATCCTTTGTCCACCAGACCGTTCAGCCCGACCACGACCGCAAACGGATGCGTCTCCCAATAGGCGAGCTCTGAAGCCAGGTCGATTTCAACCTCGGGCGCCTCGGGCCCGATGGTGGTCACCTCGGCGCGAAACAGCGGGTAGGGGCTGGTGCCGTAGTCTCCCTGGCAGGCAGGCGCAATGCGGTTCACCGTCAGGGTGAAGGTCTGGTCCGCTATTGGGGCAAGACCCAGGTCGCCCAGGATCTGCTCCATGCTCAGGTCCACGGGCGTGGCCAGGAACAACCCGTTCTGCGGTGGGGTCAGGGATTTCAGCAGAACATCATTGGCCCGGATTTCCAGGGTCTGATCTTCAAACTGGGAACCGCCGGACCCACCGAAGCAGAAGAAGGAGTAAATGGCGCCCTCGACATCGATAAAGCCGTCGGCCGGAGCGGACAGATTCGCCAGCACGCTGCAGTCGCCTGGCCCCGACGCGCCCAGGGTGGTGGAACCAGT